>JARGOS010000014.1 GCA_029212505.1 Legionellaceae bacterium
GCAACGAATCTAAAATTTCCTACTTTCGGTAACATTTTTTATGAGGCAACTCGCTGTTATTAACGCAAAAACGTGAATCTGAAAAAATAGTCTACACTTAATATATATTTAATTAAGAATATCTAAAGGCTCACGTGTGATCAGCAAAAAAAATAAGAATCAAACTCGCCTTAACGCTACGTCCACCTACGCCAGTCGTTATGACTTAGAAAATTTTACGTTAAGCGAATTTAACCAAGAAGGCATTCCCGCGCCTATTGTCAAGCAACTGATTCAAGATGAGTTAAACCTTGAAGGTATTCCTATCTTAAATCTTGCGAGTTTTGTGACAACATGGATGGAACCGGAAGCCGATGAACTGATTATGCAGTGCATCAATAAAAACTTTATTGATCATGATGAATATCCCGAGGTTGAAAAAATTCACGCGCGATGCATTCATATCTTAGCCGATTTACTCCATGCGCCCGAGCAACATAATTATGTCGGTACGGCAACCGTCGGATCGTCGGAAGCCATCATGCTGGCTGGTTTGGCGCATAAATTCAATTGGCGAAACAAACGGAAAAAAGCAGGTCTTGATGCAACAAAGCCCAATATTATTATGGGATCAAACGTTCAAATTTGCTGGGATAAATTTGCTCGCTATTTTGATGTAGAAGCTAAAATTATTCCTATTCAAGACAATAAATATATCATTACAGCCGAAGATGTTAAGCCTCTTATTGATGAAAACACGATCTGTATTGCAACAATACTAGGCACAACGTTTACGGGTGAATATGACGAAATTGAAGAAATGAATCAGCTTTTGATTAATATAAAGCAAGAAAAAAATTGGGATATCCCCATTCACGTCGATGGAGCAAGTGGTGGTTTTATTTCGATGTTTTTAGATGATGGAATTAGCTGGGATTTCCAGCTCGAACAGGTTAAATCCATTAATTTATCAGGGCATAAATATGGCTTAGTTTATCCAGGCATTGGTTGGCTATTATTCAAAGATGCGTCGGTTGTTCCTGATGATTTGGTATTTAATGTTAATTATTTAGGCGGCAATATGCCAACCTATACACTTAACTTTTCACGTGGCAGCGCCATGATTGTAGCCCAATATTATAACTTTCTTCGGTTAGGTTATGCCGGCTATCAAAAAATTGTGACGAATATGATGCAAGTAAGCCAAGTTATTGCGGAGGGCATGATAAAAACCGGTATGTTCAGCTTGCTGGGAACACGTCGCATGGAACCTGTGGTCAGTATTAAGCTTAAACAGAACCAGCATTTTTCTGTATTTGATATATCAAGAGAACTGCGTGCCTATGGCTGGATTGTACCTGCTTATACCATGCCTCCAAACGCCGAACATATTGAAGTGATGCGTGTGGTGGTAAAAGAAAACATGAGTGTAACCCTTGCCCATGATTTTCTTGCCGCCGTTGATAACGTATTGGCCCATCTTCAACATCAAGATCCAACAAAAACTAAAAAAAACTCAGGTAAAAACATGTCACATTAGCACGCATGATATAACCCTGGAGTTTTATTCAGCCACATAATCGTTTATAATTCATGCTTGACATATTTTAAATAACCAGCATACAGGCTTTATAAATCATATGGTGTTCGTCGCCTCCGGCCTTAATTACAAAACAGCCCCACTTGCTCTACGCGAGAAAATGGCACAGCTTTCGTCACCAGACCATACTTCACTGGAGCGTTTACTTCACCTGCCATTTGTAAGCGAAGCTGTGATTTTATCAACCTGTAATCGTACTGAACTCTATTGCAAAACGGATAAACCCTCGCTTTTAATTTCCTGGCTTGCTGAAGAAATTAACTTAGAGCTTGATTCGCTGGCTCCCTATATGTACCAGTACCAAGGCTATGAAGCGCTACAGCACTTGCTTCGTGTAGCGAGTGGGCTTGATTCCATGATGCTGGGTGAGCCTCAAATTCTTGGTCAGCTCAAGCAAGCATTCCGTCAAGCAGATGAACGAAACGGCGTAAAATCTCAACTTCATCAAATTTTTCCTTTTGTATTTAATGCAAGCAAACGCATTCGAACAAAAAGCGGCATTGGTAGCAATCCAATTTCGATTGCCTCAGCTGCGGCACGGCTTATCGGCCAATTATTTTCACATTATGAATCACTTGAAATATTTATTATTGGCTCAGGTGAAACAGCGGCTTTGGTTGCAAAATATTTATATCAACACGGTGCACGTAAGTTTACCATTGCGAGTCGCACACGAGAAAACGCTGATAAATTAGCGCTACAATGGCATGCCGAATCGTTAAATATAACGGATATTCCGACGCAGCTCCCTAAAGCTGACGTGGTTATTTCAGCCACAGCCTGCCCTTTGCCTTTTATCGACAAATCAATGGTTGAGCAAGCCATGGCATCAGCATCAGTACCAGAAAAAACCATGTGCTTCTTAGATTTAGCCATTCCACGTGATATAACCCCAGATGTCGCTGAACTTAAAAACGTTTTTTTATATAATATCGATGATTTACACATGACGATTGAAAACGGACTCAACGAAAGGCGCGCAGCAGCTATACGTGCAGAAGCTCTTATAGAACCCGAGTTAGAACACTACATGCGTTCACATCGTACACGACGCGCTCAACATGCAATTTGTGACTATCGCGAAAAAATGCAGCAGTTAGCAGAGCAAGAGTTACAAAGGGCAACGCAAAAAATGACAACAGGGCAATGTGAACATGCAGTGCTACGTGAGTTTTCCGATCGACTGACTAATAAATTAACACATGAAACCACCGTGGGTCTTCGTCAAGCTGCAGCAGATGATCATCCTGAGTTACTGACATTGACATCTTATCTTTTAAATACCACAAACTCGGCATTGGATCATGAAAAAGTCACTTAAATTTAAGCTTGAACAATTGGTTGAGCGATTTGAAGAAGTCAGCCATTTGCTTTCCGATCCATCCGTGATTGCAAATAACGAACAATTTAAAGCACTTTCAAAAGAATACGCGCAACTTGAGCCTGTAGCCGCAACATTTGACGCATGTTCGACGGCTGAGTCGGAGCTTGTTTCATTACAAGAGCTCATGGATTCAGATGACGCTGAAATGGCTGCCATGGCAGCAGATGAACTGCCCGCAATAAAAGAAAAAATTGAAATGCTTCAAGAAACATTGCAGATGCATCTGATTCCTAAAGATCCTCATGATGAAGGAAACGTCTACCTTGAAGTGCGCGCAGGCACAGGTGGTGATGAGGCCGCTATCTTTGCGGGTGATTTATTTAAAATGTACTCTAGATTTGCTGAAACTGAAGGCTGGCAACTCGAAATTATTAGTACGAATCATAGTGAGCACGGTGGCTTTAAAGAAATTATTGCTCGAATTATTGGCAAAAATGTTTATTCAAAACTAAAGTTTGAGTCCGGTGCACATCGCGTGCAGCGTGTACCCGAAACAGAATCTCAAGGACGTGTACATACCTCGGCATGTACAGTGGCTGTTATGCCTGAAGTTGATGAAATTCATGATATCGAAATCAAATCTGACGATTTGCGTATTGATACTTACCGTTCATCTGGTGCGGGGGGTCAGCATGTCAATAAAACGGATTCGGCTGTGCGTATTACCCATATTCCGACAGGGACCGTGGTTGAATGTCAGGATGAGCGTTCTCAGCATAAGAATAAAGCACGCGCCATGAATTTATTAAAAACACGCATTCTTAACTCGCAGCAGCAAAAACAACGCGACGAACAAGCAGAAGCGCGTCGTTCGCTTGTAGGAAGTGGCGATCGTTCTGAACGTATTCGAACCTATAATTATCCCCAAGGTCGTTTAACCGATCATCGTATTAATTTGACACTCTATCAGCTATCTGATGTGCTCGCAGGCCAGCTTGCTTTAGTGATTGAGCCTTTGAAGCGCGAGCATCAAGCAGATCAACTTGCTCATTTAGGTCAGCATGACTGATATTAAACACGCACTAAGGCAAGCTGTCGAAAATCTGGCTAAAACAAGCCCAACGCCTCAACTAGATGCTGAAATTTTGCTATGTCACGTGCTTAAAAAAAACCGAGCTTATTTATATGCCTATAGCGAGCATGTGCTTGATAACGCGTTGCATCAATTATTTGAATCTTTCATTAAAAAACGCACGGAAGGCATGCCGGTTGCGTATTTAACACACGAGCGTGAATTCTGGTCATTACCTCTTTATGTGACATCAGATACCTTGATACCCAGGCCCGAAACAGAATTATTAATTGAACAAACGTTATCTTTATTAGGTCAACGCTCACATTGTTCGGTGCTTGAATTAGGTACAGGAACCGGTGCAATTTCTATTGCCTTAGCATCAGAAAAACCTCAGTGGACCATTTTGGCAGCTGATATCAGTAAGCCAGCACTTTGTGTGGCACAAAAAAATATTGAGCGGCATCAACTTCACAACATCACGCTGATGGCGTCTAATTGGTTTCAATCGATTCCAAACCAACCGTTTGATTTGATTATATCTAACCCACCCTACCTGGCTAAGCACGATCCTCATCAACATCAAGGTGACTTACGTTATGAACCAAAACAAGCGCTTGTCAGTGGTGATGATGGTTTAGACGACATAAAACATATTATTAAAACAAGCCGTCATTATCTAATGCCTGGTGGTTTACTCTTACTTGAGCACGGGTATAACCAAGCCCAAGCAATAAAAGCATGTCTGTTAGGTGAAAAATATCATCAGGTGCAATGTTGGCAAGACGCTGCTGGCCTTGATCGCGTGAGCGCGGGATCGTATTAAACCAAAATACTTTGTTTCAAAAAAAATCATCCATCTATATTTTAGTAAGAAGATGCTCAGATAACCTAGCATCTTTGGCCAAGCCAGTTTATAATTGAAGCTATTTTAACCGCGTGCAAACGCATTCAACATTTAAGACTGAAATTATATGTCCCTAAATGATCAAGAACAGCAACGCTCCCAAATTGCCAAAGTTATTAGCTTAGGTAAAGAACAGGGTTACCTCACCTACCTTCAAATCAACGACTTAATGCCCAGTATCGTTGATACAGAGCACTTTGATGTGATTATTAATATGCTCGAAGGTATGAATATTAAAGTATTCGAAAGAGCACCAAGCTCCGATGAACTGCTTTTATTAGGAAATACGGAAGAAGCTCCTGAGGATGTCGAAGAAGCTGCCGCCGTACTTGCATCGGTCGCCAAAGAAACAGGGCGAACCAGCGATCCAGTACGTATGTATATGCGTGAAATGGGTACCGTTGAACTGCTTACGCGCGAAGGTGAAATTCGAATTGCCAAGCGTATTGAAGAAGGTATTCTCCAAGTATTAAAAACAATATCGCAATACCCTGAAATTGTTGAACTACTTCTTCATAATTACACGCTAGTTGAAGCTGAAGAAATGCGTTTGCATGATATCATCAGCGGATTTTCAGATGGTGAGGAAGAAGCAGCTCCTTCTTCAATTGGCTCGATGCTTGATGAAGCACAAGATGATTCCGTCGATGATACGGAAGATGATGATGAAGACGGTGCTGCGGGTGAAGGCGATCTTGATACAGGTCCAAACCCTGAGCAAGCTAAAATTTACTTTGATGAACTTCGTGAAAATTTTACTCATGCATCTTCTTCACTTGAAAAATATGGACGAACTGCACAGCAAACTTTAGACCATATCGCGTTAATGTCTGAATCATTTTTAAAATTAAAACTCACCGCAAAACAAGTGGATAAATTAACACGCCATTTCCGCCAATTACGTAATGAAGTGCGAGAACTTGAGCGGCAAATTATGCGTCTTTGTCTTGAAAAAGGACGTATTCCACGAAAACTGTTTATCGATACATTCCCAGGTAAAGAAACAGATACCAACTGGCTTGATAACCTCATTGAAAACCATGCTGAGGTTTTGGATCTTGACCGTATTCAGATGGTAGCTTCGGATATTAAGCAACAGCAAGTCAAGTTACTAAGGCTCGAACAAGCATGTGGTTTAACGATTATTGAAACGAAAGACGTTAATCGTAAAATGTCGCTTGGCGAAGCTAAAGCACGTCGAGCAAAAAAAGAGATGGTTGAGGCTAACTTAAGGCTGGTGATATCAATAGCAAAAAAATACACCAACCGCGGACTTCAGTTTCTTGATCTGATTCAAGAAGGTAATATTGGCTTAATGAAAGCCGTTGATAAATTTGAGTATCGTCGTGGTTATAAATTTTCTACCTATGCGACATGGTGGATTCGACAAGCCATTACCCGCTCGATTGCCGATCAGGCACGTACCATACGTATTCCGGTCCATATGATTGAAACGATTAATAAACTCAATCGAATTTCACGTCAAATTTTACAAGAAACCGGACGTGAAGCAACGCCTGAAGAGCTTGCTGAGAAAATGGAACTGAGTGAAGATAAAATTCGCAAGGTGCTCAAAATAGCAAAAGAGCCCATCTCGATGGAAACGCCTGTCGGTGATGATGACGAATCCCGCTTAGGTGACTTTATTCATGATGATAATTTATCGTCCCCGATTGATTCAGCAACCGATGAAGGACTGCGTGAAGCGACGCTTGAGATTCTTGAAACACTAACACCACGTGAGGCCAAAGTGCTACGTATGCGTTTTGGAATTGAGATGAATACGGACCATACACTTGAAGAAGTGGGCAAACAATTTGACGTAACGCGTGAAAGAATACGTCAAATTGAAGCGAAAGCGCTTCGCAAACTTCGACATCCTTCACGCTCTGAAAAATTACGTAGCTTTATCGATACAGAAGAAGCGTAAATCAATTTTTGTTACCTCTTTTTTAGGATCAATCAACTAAAAAAGAGGTATTATATTCGCTAAACATCTTCAATCTAACCGTTAATAATATTTTCTGATCATAAAAAAAACAAAAAAATCACTGGACATGGATTAAATCCTTGTGGTATTTTTATCCCACCATTTGAATTTGGGTATAAATTTAATGAAAAAAACGTTAAAAACAGCATTATTATGCTTAACTACGCTGCTTGCAGCACCGACCTTTGCTACGAGCGGTCAATATGGCCCTTATGACTATATATTACCTGTCAACGAACCCCTGATGATTCCTAATTTATCCATGTGGTCAGTTTCAGCGGAATGTACCATTCTAAGCGATGTACAAGATAATTTAATTGCTGTTAAAGCCCTATATAAAAAAGGTTCCGTCAACGATGTTAAATTAAAACGTGGCGACATTTTGAAGGTAAGCGTGGATGCAGGTGAAGTACTACGTCTTGAAGCAGAATCAGGCGCACGCGTAGAACTCACCAACGAAGGAAGCGAAGAGATAACAGCTCGCTGTTATGCCAGCTTTACCCCTAAGCAATCTAAGCACAATAATGCATCGTTTATGCCAGAAGAAACCCCTAACTTTTAATGCTCTCGCGTTGCAACAAAACGAATTTTTGGGTAACGCTCTTCAGCCAATGTTAAATTAACGCGAGTCGGCGCGAGGTACATCAGTGCTTCGCCACCATCGAGCGCCAAATAATCTTCAGCTTTACGCTTAAATTCCGCAAAAGCTTTATCATCATCAGAATACACCCAGCGCGCACAAGAAACATTTGCTGCTTCATAAACGCAATGTACTTTGTATTCATGAAGGAGTCGATGAGCCACCACATCAAACTGCAGCACCCCTACAGCTCCCAAAATCAAATCACTTCGACCCAAGGGGCGAAATATCTGTGTGGCCCCTTCTTCAGATAGCTCAATCAAGCCTTTAAGCAACGCTTTACTTTTAAGCGGATCTTTTAAGCGTACAACCCGGAATAGCTCAGGTGCAAAATTAGGAATACCTGTAAACTTCAAGCTTTCACCTTCCGTAAACGTATCTCCAATACGGATAGTCCCATGATTGTGCAAGCCAATGATATCACCTGAAAACGCTTCAGCAGCATTTACACGATCGCTCGCCATAAACGTGAGAGCATTGCTTAGTAATACATCTTTACCTAATCGCAGGTGTTTGACTTTCATGCCTTTTTTAAACTGACCGGAGCAGACGCGCATGAAAGCAATACGATCGCGATGCTTAGGATCCATATTGGCTTGAATTTTAAAAACAAACCCCGTAAGTTTGTCCTCATCCGGCTGAACCAGACGCTCCTTAGCCTCTCGGGCTTGAGGTTGCGGTGCAAACGCCACAAAATCATCCAATAATTCTTTAATACCAAAGTTATTAATTGCTGAGCCAAAATAAACCGGCGTCAATTTTCCTAATAAATAATCATTCATGTCAAAAGTATGTGACGCGCCTTTGACAAGATCGATCTCATCACGTAAGTCGCCTGCATCAGCCTGTCCGAGCAGTGTATCTAATTCTGGGTTATCAAGGCCTTGTATGACCACAGCATCTTGGCGTTCTTTATTTTTACCCTGCTGATACAAATAAATACAGTCTTGGTACAGATGATATATGCCTTTAAAACGCTTGCCCATTCCCACAGGCCAAGTAACCGGCGCGCACTGAATCTTTAAAATGGTTTCAATTTCATCTAATAACTCGATCGGCTCTCGCCCTTCACGGTCTAATTTATTGATAAACGTCATGATGGGGGTATCACGTAGGCGACACACTTCCATCAACTTTACAGTACGGTTTTCAACCCCTTTAGCAACATCGATAACCATAAGCGCGGAATCAACGGCTGTAAGCGTTCGATAGGTGTCTTCTGAAAAATCTTCGTGACCGGGTGTATCGAGCAAGTTCATGACATGATCTAAATGCAAAAACTGCATGACCGACGTGGTAACAGAAATGCCTCGCTCTTTTTCCATTTCCATCCAATCGGAAGTCGCATGACGTGATGCTTTCCGACCTTTAACCGTACCGGCTAATTGAATAGCACCTCCAAAAAGAAGGAGCTTTTCTGTCAGCGTCGTTTTACCTGCGTCTGGATGAGAAATAATGGCAAAAGTACGCCGTTTCTTAAAATCACTGTAAAAATCTGACATGCACCACCCAAGTTAAATAACACATAAATAAGACCCTCGCATTCTAAGCACATACCCCCCAAAAAACAATGTTTTCGTGGACGTTCCCAGTAAATTTGTGATAAAATTACCTGTTTAGTAAAGCAAAGTATCATCAATTTAATTTATCTTATTTTTTCGGATTGTATTCAGATATGAAAAAGATTTCTGCAAGAACCTACGCAAAACTCATGGCTACAGTTACAGAAAATTGTCAAACTTACTTAACAGTTTATGATGAGATATTCATGCAGATGCACCAAATATCACCTGATGATTCGTCTGATGGTTATTTTATTGGTGCAGGCATTGATCTAGAAACAGACGTTAACGTAGATATAGATGTAGACTCTGCAACCATGGACGAAGCAAAACAACGTCTCGAAAAACAATTTATTTTAGCGAGTGAATCTGTAAGAGATTTTATCGATCAAATTCGTTCATTAACCATCCATGAAAAAACAGAGCTTTTTAAACTCATATACGATCGCCTGTATACGTTCTGCACCAGAAACCCTAGCCAAGAAAAATTAACGCCCTTTCTTGACAAGCTTACGTTAGCCATTCAAGCGCATTTTCCTCACGAGGTAACGACCACGCACGAAACCATGAATGCACATCAAGCATGTAGCATGTTTCCTCCTGGTAAAAAATATAAGCAAGAAGAAACTAATCAAACACATCACGACACACATGACACACATGACACACATGACACACGTATTAGCGTTAATTAAAAAATACCGTTACTGAATTTTCATTCGAGCCTGAGCGATGGCTTGACGCAGCTTGTTTGCCTCCTCTGAGCCTTGGGGCGCAAGCTTCAATAACCGCTCCCAGTATATAACAGCTAATTGGTTGTTATTTCGTTTATAAGCATCCAGCGCAAGCATCGCAAGTGCATCAGGCTGCTCAGGATTCTGTTTAAGAATATTTAATAACAATGCTCGAGCATTTTCATCAAAACTCTGATCACTCAACTCCCACACACTTTGCACATAATGCAAGGTGTATTCATCAACCTCAGGTGCAAGATGATGGGCTGTGGTAAACGCTTGATTGGCGTGCAGCCAATCAGCTTCGGCAACATAAACACGCCCCAGTAGAAACCATGCTTTTGCATCATTTGGTGATTGCTTCAAGTAACCTTGAAAACGTTCAATAATTGCTTGCGTGCTTCCGAGCGACTGCACAACAGCTTCTGCTTGTTTTTGCTTAGCTTCGGCCAAATAAAACGCACGCCACTCAAAAAAACCACCCCATACACCATATCCAAGCACCACACCCACACACAGCACGGGCGCAAGTATGAGAACAAAGCGCTTAGCTTGCCAAAATGGCCTAAGTGCAACAACCATTCCTAATAAGCCTAACGCAATCAACACACTAACCAACACCCATTCATGCATGACGCGTTTTCCTCAAAAACAAAAAAATCCCTATCGCTAAAAACAAAGCAGGTCCAAACCAAAGCATCGAAGTAACTGCCTTAACCGGTGGCTTAAATAATATAAAGTCCCCATATCGCATGGTTAAATAACGTATGATCTCATCATCGCTCTCACCTGCCTGAACATGTGCATACACTTCATCACGTAAATCTTTAGCAAGACCTGCATTAGAATCGGCCAAATCTTGGTTTTGGCACACCAAGCAACGTAAGTCGCGTAATAAACCACGAAACTGCGCGTGTTTTTTTGGCGTATCGAATGGATAGATTGCATCAGCACATAAAGCTTGCGAGAAAGAAACACATAAGATGATACACAAGCTACTTAAAAACATACGCCTCATGCGGTACCTCCCTCTCCTGTTAGCATTCGCCACTTAGGTCCTACAACACGATCCCAAACCGCTTGATTTAACGCACCCACATGCCGATAACGAATCACGCCATCTGCGTCAATCAAAAACGTCTCGGGTGTGCCGTACACACCCAAGTCAATCGCCACATGACCGTCCACATCACGTCCACTGATTTGATACGGATTACCCCAAGTTTTAAGCCACTGTCGCGCATCTTTTTCACTATCTTTATAATTCAGCCCATACATAGGCACGCCTGACTGTGCGAGATTTAACAAAAAAACCTGCTCTTCGGTACAGGTTGCGCACCAGCTCGCCCATACATGTAACATTGCAGGCTTACCTCGCATGGTTTCAGGCGAAAAGTTTTGGTTTGATTGTGGTGTATCTAACACGCTTAAATTAAAATTTGGTAAGGCTTGACCAAGCTTAGCCGAAGGTAAATTTTGAGGATCAAGCGACAAACCACGCCATAAAAATACGGCTAGAACACCAAACAAAACAACGGGCAAAATACCCCACGTCAAATAGGTTTTCATACGCGCGCACGCCGATGAATTAAACTCAAAAATCCACCGAATGCTATTAAAAACCCACCGGCCCAGATCCACCGCACACCCGGCTTAAACGACAAACGTAACGACCATGCGTTATGCTCCAGTGGCTCCCCCAGTGCTGCATAAATATCTCGAAAAATATTAGCGTGTATCCCAGATTCACTCATCACCATGCGACTTACACTATAAATACGCTTTTCAGGGCAAATCATCGTATGCCAATCTCCGCGAATTAATTTAAAACACACGCGGGTGCCGTTATAATTTGCTCCTCGTGTTTCTGACATCTCGGCCAATTGAACTTGATAACCAGACCAATTCACCGTTTCACCTGGGGCAAGCTTTAAATCTAGCTCTGTACCAAAACCTGAGGATATCGTTATACCAAGCACGGTGACAGCAATTCCTAAGTGCGCAAATACCATACCCCAAAAGCGCAGGCCCACGCCTCTACGCCCAACCTGTTTTATACGTAAATAAAGGCTTTGAAACGTACCTAATATGACCCAGAATGCGAGCCCAAGACCAAGAAAAATAAGCGGCTGTATCGGCTGCTTCATCCATAATAAAATTAAAACAGGTGAGATTAAGCTCAATACAAAAGCATATTTAAGTGACCATGAGAGTCGCGTCCAATCATCACGACCCCAACGGCTGTTGACGCCTAACGCCATCAAAAATAGCACCGGCATCATCAACGGCACAAACACCGCATTAAAATAAGGAGCCCCCACCGAGAGTTTTCCAAGCCCTAGCGCATCAATCAACAAAGGATAAACCGTTCCGAGCAACACCGTGAGCATCGCCACACTTAAAAATACGTTATTCAGCAATAATCCGCCTTCTCGTGATATAGGATACGGCGAATCTTCAGCTTTCAAACTTTCGGCACGGCATGCAAAGAGTAACAACGACCCACCAATCACAAGCAATAAAAATACAAGAATATACAGTCCGCGCGCGGGATCAACCGCAAACGCATGCACCGATGTTAATACACCGGAGCGCACTAAAAACGTCCCAATAAGGCTTAAAGAAAAGGCAGAAATTGCGAGTAATACCGTCCAGGCTTTTAAATGCCCCCGTTTTTCATTGACAACAAGCGAGTGCAACAAAGCTGTTCCAGCAAGCCAAGGCATAAACGAAGCATTTTCGACAGGGTCCCAAAACCACCAACCGCCCCAGCCAAGTTCACGGTAAGCCCACCAGCTTCCGAGCGTGATGCCTAAGGTTAAACAGCACCATGCAGCTAGCGTCCATGGCCTCGCCCACCCGGCCCAAACAGACTCGACGCGCCCCATCCACAGTGCCGCAATCGCAAGCGAAAAAGCAACAGAAAAGCCAACATAGCCCATATAAAGCATGGGTGGATGAAACAAAAACCCTAAATCCTGTAACAGCGGATTTAAATCTCGCCCGGTTGTATTCAGCAAGTCAAATTGTCTTAAAAATGGGTTCGAAGTTGATAAAAGAAAAAGTAAAAAGCCGATGCTCAGTAAACCTAAAACAACCAGTACGCGTGTATAAAATGCTTGTTCTAAACGCTTACTTAAACATGCAATCGCAAGCATCCATGCGCTTAAGATCACAACCCAAAGCAGCATCGATCCTTCATGCCCGCCCCAAACTGCACAGAGTTTATAGAACCATGGTAGCGAGATACTGCTGTTAGCCAGTACATAACGTACCGAAAAATCATCGCGTAAAAAGCAAATACTTAAACAAACATAGGCCAGGGCAACACAAACAGCCTGAGCCCATACATAATACGGTGCACTCGCTTGCCAAGCTACTTCATGACGACGTAATCCGAGCGTGGGAACCACAACTAATAAGATTGCAAACAATAATGCTAAGATTAAAGCAAAAGTCCCGATTTCACCGATCATGATACAGCCTTCTTACGTGCGGCTTTGCCTTTTTCTAGCGCTTCTTTGACTTCAGGCGACATATAATTTTCATCATGTTTTGCCAATACTTGCGAAGCCTTAAACCGCCCGTTGTTTAAAAGCTCACCTTCCGTCACAATCCCTTGGCCTTCACGAAACAAATCAGGTAAAAAGCCTTTATATTCAACCATAACCTCTTGATTGGTATCGGTTAATTTAAATTGGATATTAAAATCTTCACCACGTATCACACTGCCGGGCACCACACGGCCTCCTACGTGAATGAGGCGTGCTTTGGGTGCTTCTCCAGCAAAAATCTGTGTTGGGGTATAAAATAAACTAATATTTTGCCTTAATGCATATAACACCAAACTCACCACGAGACCTAAAACAATCACAGGCGCGATAAGCTTCATAAGTTTTTTTCGACGCACAGGATGCATGATCACGATGATACCTCCATCCAGCGGCGTAACATGCGTAAAGTTCGTTTTTGCTCGCCTCGCGTTTGAAACACATGCACCAGCAACACCATCAAGACCGTACCATAAGCCGGCCAAACATAGGCTGCATAACCTCCCATACCCAACCATGTGATCAAGGCGTGTATCATAGCGATCATAACGATAATTCCTCAAACAGCTTACGCACCCATGCTTGCCTTCGCTCACGTTTTAAAATCATCACACGCGCTTTCGATACAATAATAAAGCTCGAAAACAAAGCAAAGCCCACGAGCATCATCAGTAATGGGTAAAGCATGCTGGCCTCAATTTTAGGTTTTGAAAAGACAGATAGAGTCGAGCCCTGATGTAACGTATTCCACCAATACACTGAATAATGAATAATGGGCAAATCAACCAAGCCCACAAGACTTAACATCGCAACCAGCTTATCGCCTTGGGCTTGATTTTGATAGGCTTGCTGTGTAGCCAAAATCGCTAAATACAGTAAAAGCAAAATTAATTCCGAAGTTAAGCGCGCATCCCATATCCACCAAGTGCCCCACATGGGTTTGCCCCACAAACTTCCGGTGATTAATGCAAGAAAAGCCATACTTGCACCCACGGGTGCGATGGCGGCTAGCAAAACACCGGCAAGTTTAATGCGCCACACGAGTAGGCTTATACTCAATGCCCCCATGGTCGCGTACAGTGCCATCGACATAAATGCAGTCGGAACATGCACGTAAATCATGCGAAACGCTTCGCCCTGTTGATAATCAGCTGGAGCAAACACAAGCCCCCAGACACACCCGACCACAAGAAAAAGCAACGCAAAGCGACCTAACCACGGTGCATAGGTTCCCGCACGTTGATAAAATAATTTAGATGACGCAAACGGCGCTAGAAAAGTCCACATAGGCTCAGATAGTCCCACCTCAAAATAGGCGCTTATTCTAACATGTTTTCTATCGATGTGTCTTTAAGCATCAAGAAACATCAAGCTTCTGCATATTCACCTTAGGCCATTATAATATCGAGCGCATGCATGCTATCATCAAAAATCATAGACAATGCTTACTTGGTTATTTTAAAATGCCTGTGTCGCAACAAACCTTAACGCACCTCTCATGAACATAGATATTGATATTCAACATGCATGCAAAATCACAGAACCTGTTCCCCCGGTTTCTGATGATATTTTAAAGCAATGGGTCGAACATGCACTCACTTCACGCCGAGATCATGCCGAGCTGACCTTACGTTTGGTTGATGCAGATGAAATGCAGATGCTGAATAAAACCTATAGAAAACAAGATAAACCGACCAACGTCCTGGCTTTTCCGTCGAATATACCCAAAGAAATTATGCTTGAATGTCCGCTTTTAGGCGACGTGATTATTTGCCCATCCGTACTCGAAAAAGAAAGTATTCACCTCAAAACACCCCTCATTGCTCATTGGGCACATATTGTGATTCATGGCGTATTGCATCTTTTAGGCTATGATCATATTGAAGATCATGATGCGACCATCATGCAAGCGCTCGAAACAAAACTTTTAACCACGCTCGGGTTTGATAACCCCTATCATGAGGATGATTTGCTTGACTAACGACAGTGACAAAGATAAAAACAACAATCCTAATTCATGGCTTTCACGCGTTAAATATTTACTGCAAAATGAACCTCAAGATCAAAACGATCTACTCCATCTATTACGTGACGCACAACATCGCTCACTGATTGATGCCGAAAGTTTAAGCATGATCGAAGGCATTCTTTTATTTTCTCAAATGCGTGTTCGAGACATCATGCTGCCTAAAAATAAGATGGTTTATGTCTTAGAACATACCGATCTTCAAGAAATTACTCAAAAAGTTGCTCAATCAGAACATACACGATTTCCTGTTTTCAAACAAAATTCTGATGAAGTGTTAGGTATATTACACGCCAAAGATTTATTGCGTTATCAAGGTCCCGAAGCGCACACGTTTGATCTGAGTGATGTGATTCGACAAGCCACGGTTATTCCAGAAAGTAAGCGACTGGATACTTTACTCCGAGACTTTCGTATCAATCGTAACCATATGGCCATTGTCGTGGATGAATATGGCGCTGTATCCGGCTTTGTGACGTTTGAAGATGTAATTGAACAAATTATCGGTGATATTTCAGACGAGTTTGATATCGATGAAAAATCACACATTAAATCGCATGGTGATGCACGCTATATGCTAAAAGCCAACACACCCATCGAGGATTTTAACCTAACCCTTCAAACTAACTTTAGTGATCACGTCTATGATACAATTGGTGGCATTGTGATTCATGAATTTGGGCATGTTCCTGAGCGCGGCGAACACATTTCTATTCAAGATTTTGAATTTGTGGTGATTAACGCGGATGCACGCAACATCAAACTACTCGAATGCATTGACAAGCGCATCCATGATAACCTGAAGGACGTCTAAATATGACGGGTAAAATTTTACTCATTGATCCTGATGTGATGTTAACAGAGCCATTAGGCCACCTACTCATCGATGCAGGCTTTGACGTTCAATCCATAGACGACGGCGAAACGGGCTTAAAAATTGCTTTAAACCAAGCCTTTGATGCGATTATATTAGAAATCATGCTGCCGAATATCAACGGCCTGGAACTTCTGCAAACACTTCGGAAATATAAACAAACACCCGTCATTTTTCTTACCTCACGCGAGGATGATATTGACCGTTTACTTGGACTTCAGCTTGGTGGTGATGATTATTTAAATAAGCCTTGTGATCCTCAGGAATTATTGGCAAGACTTCAAGCTGTATTACGACGTACGCAAGCGTTACCGTCGCACGATCGCCCATGTATTCAACATACAGATATTACGGTTGATTGTGGGCAACATCAAGCAAGCTTATGTGGCGAGCGACTTGATTTAACCAACACTGAATTTAATATTCTCGAAACATTGATTAAATCACCTGGGCAAGCTTTTTCTAAAAAAGAACTCACCGAGTATGCCCTAGGCCGAGAATTTACCGCGTACGATCGAAGCATCGACGTGCACATCAGTAACTTACGTCAAAAATTAGGTAACAATCCGAACGGAAAGCCTTGGATTAAAACCGTCCGAGGTTTTGGCTATTTATTCAATGCAATTAACCCCCAACATAAAGACTAAACAACCATGAAAAAAGCTGTTATTTTATTCTCCGGTGGACTTGATTCCACCACATGCCTCGCCATAGCTCAATCAGAAGGCTACGAATGCTATGCGCTGAGCTTTAATTACGAACAACGCCACCTCCCTGAGTTAAACGCCGCCAAAGCCATCACAAAACATCTTGGCGTGCACCATACGATATTAACCCTACCCAACGTCGGTGGTTCAGCTCTCACCGATGAGCAGATCAACGTTCCTGATTATCAAGAAGAGAACGGCGCTCAGCAAATCCCCGTCACCTACGTGCCCGCAAGAAACACTATTTTTCTTTCGTATGCGCTGGCTTATGCTGAGGTTGTTGCTGCTGATGCTATATTTATTGGCGTGAGTTCTGTCGACTATTCAGGCTATCCTGATTGTCGGCCTGAATATATCAACGCTTTTCAAACACTGGCGCATTTAGCGACCAAAAGCGGTGTTGAGCAGCATGCTCCCGAAATTAAGGCGCCTCTGATCAACCTAAGCAAAGCGGAAACCATCCAACGCGGTCATGAACTTGGCGTTGACTACAGTAAGACCGTATCGTGTTATCAAGCAAACTCAGAAGGCGAAGCATGCGGCCGATGTGATAGTTGCGCATTGCGTAAAAAAGGCTTTCACGATATTAATTTACATGATGAGACACGTTATATACAACAACATGAACATGACTCATAATAATCCACCTGAAAAATTAAAGCCTTGGCTTTGGCATCAAGGCTCGATTACCGATAAACTCAAAGACTTAGCTGGCGAAGCCAAGCTTCAACTGCTTAAGCATGCTTGGGAACTTACGGATACTTGGGATCAGGGCACGCTCCAACTCGAACCTAAACGTTGTGTGCTGCATCGTGAAATTATTATGTGGGCACATCATGAACCTTGTTGGTTTGCTCGTACCGTGCTACCCAAAACAACGTATACGCGAGAAAAGGCTTTATTTGATCGCTTAGAAACAACCCCGCTTGGCGAGCTTATTCATCACCATCCAGCGATACAACGAACGCATATATACCCCTATCCTATTTTAGCTAACAGTATGGAGCAAGCTTACCTTACTCACGCCCTTGAACATGCCATCACACCGCTTTGGGGTCGATGCTCAACGTTCACGCTACATCACCAACATGAGTTTTATCTTTTGGAAATATTTCTTCCTCCATTATTAAGGCAATACACATGAACTCAAACTTACGCGCTTATATCCATCTGCTTCGTATACACAAACCCATTGGTACACTATTACTCTGGTTTCCAACCGCTTGGGCCTTGTGGTTTGCTAACGGAGGCATGCCTCCTGTATCGCTCATGATTTATTTTTTCTTTGGAACGTTTATTATGCGTTCAGCAGGCTGCTTACTGAACGATTTAGCAGACAGGCATGTCGATCCACATGTTGCACGCACAAAAAATCGCCCTTTAGCGAATCACTCCGTGAGCGTAAAAAGCGCGTTGATTCTTCTCGCTGCGCTTCTGTTTATCGCCTTGGTGATTTTGCTTCAATTACCGATAGCATGCTTTAAATATGCGGTCATAGGCGTGATACTCACTGCTGTTTATCCTTTTTGTAAACGTTTTTTTGATGCACCTCAACTTGTCTTAGGACTTACGTTCTCGATGGGTATACCCATGGCCTATGCAGCATCAAATACCCCACTTAACACAACCACGGGCTTGCTGGTTTTAATTAACTTTTTCTGGATTGTTGCTTACGATACGATTTATGCCATGGCAGATAAACCCGATGATTTAAACATTGGTGTGCGCTCAACCGCCATATTATTTGGCGCCCACGATAAAAATATGGTTTTATTATTTCAAAGCTTAGCGCAGGTGTGTTGGCTTGTTGTAGCATTACATTTAAATCTTAATCATCTATTTTACATAGCTTGGGGGGTATCTTCCGGCATTTTAATACTTCAACAAGTGCGCATGCGAAGCCAAGCTCCAAATTACTTGGAAATATTTACAAGTAATAGCACCTACGGCTTGCTTTTCTGGGTTGCAATTATGTTACAGTAATTCATCATCTTTATTTATAATTTATAGGACGTGTCATTTTTATGAAGAATACAGATAAGCTTGAAAATAAAAATGAATATGCTGATTTCTTAAAATCAGCCTTTGCCGTCAATGGCTCAGTTACGCCCAAAGTATTAAAGCAAGTTTTAGTTGTTACGTTATATGCTATGTGTATCTCTATTTTGTCTCAGTTTCATCATTGGATCTCAATTTCAGTTAGCCCGTTCGAATATGCCGGGTTTGTTATGGGGCTTATTTTAGTTTTTAGAGTGAATGCAGGCTACGACCGTTGGTGGGAAGCACGAAAGATCTGGGGAAGCTTAGTTAATAATAGCCGTAGCTCAGCAACGCTTGTTGCAGCTTATGTGGATAAAAATAAACCTCAAGAAAAAAAACTACTCATGAATTATCTGGCCGCGATGCCTTACTTGATGAAAAATCATTTGCGAGGCGACGATTCAATTAATGAAGTCAAGCATCTTTTTGATGATGCGAGCTATCAAGCCTTAAAGAGCATTAAGCATAAACCTAATTTTCTTTCTGCTAAGATAGCAGTGATGTTCAATAATCTTGTCGAATCAAAATCACTCAATACGTTTGCTTTTCTTCAAGCTGAAAAATGCCGTGAAATTATTATTGATTGCCAAGGAGCCAGTGAACGTATTTTAAAAACACCCATGCCTTTTGTTATGGCGGTTAAATCAAGGCGCTTTATTTTATTGTTTTTACTGTTTTTACCTTTCGCTCTAGTCGATTATTCGATTTATATTAACCCGCTCGTCACAGCCCTTGTGTCTTACGCTTTCTTTTCGCTTGACCAGATCGGTGTCGAATTACAAAATCCCTTTTCTAAACAAAAATTAAGTCATTTACCTTTAGATAATATTTGCGAAACCATCGAAAATAATATTATGGAAGTACACAAAAATATGGATTAAACGTTGTGTCTCAACTAGACGTCTATATAACACCAGCCTGTCTGTAGCTAATTGCTAAATTTTCACAAAAATAGCCCAACAATTAAGTTTCGCGGGCTATTTTCAATAGCTACTTATGTGCTCTCTTTAATTTTTCTACGTCTTCGCGCGTTAGGCCGGTGCTTGCTACTACTATTTCTATTGAAACGTCTTGACTAAGAAGATTTCTGGCAATTTCATGTTTTTCTTCGGCCTTACCTTCGGCCTTACCTTTGGCATAGTTACCCGAGATCAAGGTTTTTTCTCGACTCACTTGATCCCAATAACTTTCATAAAGGCTAAGCTCTCCTGGGGTATACGCAGATTCTTCGGTCAGTTCTACGGCTTGCGCTATTTCCGGCACATCAAGAAGCTCTTGTGAAACGACGGTTGTTTTTTCATCAACTTCGCGCAAGAACCGTAACCACAACAAGCGAAGTTGCTTTTCTTCGGGTGATTGAATAGGGAATTTAGGTAATTCAATAAAAACAAGTTGTAAGTGCTCAATCACATCGTGCGTTGCATCATCTTTTTTAACCAATTGATAATGGTGATACCAATCATCATTATTTTTTTCATACGCTTCAGCAACGATACCTAAACCATATACCGGCTGAAGAAAGTTATAATCTTCGCCCGACTCTAGTTGCTTCACGAATGCTTGGCTGGTCCCAAAGAGTAAACGTTGTTTAAAATGATCGGTCCAATTCATTTGCATCTCAACAATAAAGACTCGACCCTTGGCATCTGTGCACTTCACATCAGCAATGGTTCGTTTAAATTCAGGAATAACTGGAACCTGTTCATTTTGAAGGTACGTTAACGATACAATCGGGCTATTCGAAGGCAAAGGAAGCAATGCATTTAAAAAACTAATTAAAAGCTTTGGGTGGTCGCCAAAGATTTTTTTAAAGACCACATCGGCTTTTGGGTCAAGATATCGTGACATAAGTGTTTATCTCTTTTAATGGGTTTACGCGGCCATAGGTAATTGGAATAAACCATGGCAATGTTTTTTCCAGCGATGGTGTTCAATTGAAATTACATTGCTGGGTTGTTCATTTTCTTGTCGTCGAGGCGTAACTTGACTAATACCGTGATGACAGCGCTCTTCGTTATAGTAGCATTGAAATGAGTTTAACTTGTTTTGCAAGTCATTGGCATTCCAAAACAGTGTTTTATCCAAGAGTTCGCGCCGGACCGTTCCGATTAATCGCTCAATAAATGGGTGAGAGGTTGGAACATGTGGTACTGATTTGATTTCTTTGACATCAAGAACACGCAAATTAGCCTTCCATCGGTGAAATTGAAACAATGGATCGTTATCTGAGCTCAAATAGCGGGGTAACGTCTGTTTTGAAATAATGTTATTGAACATGTAGCATAAATCGATGCCCGTTATGTTGCCTTGATGACAAGAAAAACCAATCACACGCCGTGTATATTGGTCCATAACAGCCATTACCCAGTGCGTTTTTAAGTGGATGGACTCACAACAAAACAAATCAACGGACCAAAGACTGTCTTTCATGTGGCCAATGAAGGTTAACCAGGATGGTCCGGTGTTTGATGGATTAGTTTTATAATATTTATTTAGCACACGCCGGACAACATCCTTATCGATGCTAACACCAA
The DNA here is from genome assembly GCA_029212505.1 of Legionellaceae bacterium. GTDB lineage: Bacteria > Pseudomonadota > Gammaproteobacteria > Legionellales > Legionellaceae > JAALKW01. The sequence goes on from JARGOS010000014.1 coordinate 21,541, forward strand.
AAGCATGGGATACTTGCATCGCAATGCGTCTATAACCATACCTAGGATTACGTTGCTTCATTTCAATGATGACATCAATGATGGCTTGTTCAGGTCCCTTGGGTCCTGGTTTTCTACATGATTTATTTGAAAATAATACATGGTATTTTCGTGTGACCAAGGCCTTATGAAATTTCAACAATGTTGCGGGTTTTAAAATAATGGCAATACGAAACAATCTACGCGTGCTCAGCATTGACGTTAAGAAACCAAATGAAATTTTTTCAAAAAACGTTAGCTTGGGTGCTCGCTTGCGATGATGAGATATTGTCAGGAGTTGTTGGCGTAAAAGCATATTTTCTGAGGCTATTGCGCGCACGCCGCCAGGGGCCAACAATCGTAACCATACAGCCATGTAACTTAAAATGAGTGCTATTAATTTCATCATAATGGTTATTATACTACAACCGCATCAAAAACATCGAATATTTTTCGTTTTAATTTTGAAATTAAGGTTTCGCCACAGACAAGCAAGCCCTTTAGCTGTGGTACATCTAAATTTGTTGCGGAAACGGTCGTTTGTGCAATTGGCTTGGCATTTAACTCCTTCAGTGCAATCATTAAGTCAACTCCGATGTTCACTGTCGATTTTTGCAAAAAATCCACAGTGTTAAGTTGAAAAAACAACAATCATCCGTATAAGCAAAACCAAAAATCAAGGAATGATTGTCATGTACAACCTAAAAGTATTCGGTTTAAAAAACCCGCGTTACGCGGGTTTTTTATGTTACGCTATTTTCTTACGCCAGCGTTTGTATAAACTGCTTGAGTAAAACACACACTTTCTCGCTTGACTTAGATGCCATTTCAACAACAGCTTTATGCGAGTGACTGGTTGTTGCAAGTCCTGTAGCATAATTCGTAATCATCGCTATCACGGCTACTTTCATGCCACAATGCACCGCAACTAAAACTTCGGGTACCGTCGACATACCCACTGCATCAACCCCTAACATACGAAACGCTTTAATTTCGGCAGCTGTTTCATAATTAGGTCCCATCACCGCGCCATACACACCTTCATGAAGTGAAATATTCAAATTATCAGCTAAACCTGTCAAAGTTTCGCGTGTTTCACGATCATAAGCATCATCTAATGGAAAAAAGCGTGGGCCAAATTCATCATCATTAGGACCGACCAAAGGATTCGTGCCTTGAAAATTAATATGGTCTTTAATTAACATTAATTCACCTGGTCCCACGTCTTCAGCTAACGAACCGGAAGCACTGATAGCAAAAAAGTATTCGCAACCAAGACGTTTTAACGTTCGAATATAGGTTTTAACGATATCATGGCTTGCGCCTTCGTAAGCATGTTTACGCCCTTGTAGGCATACCACACCGACACCAAACAACTCCCCCAGCACCATGGTTCCCTCATGACCATGAACGGTCACGTTAGGAAAGCCCGGTAAATCAGTGTACGGCACATAAACCGCGTTATCTAAGCGCTCTGCAAATTGACCAAGCCCAGAGCCTAAAACAATGCCTATACGTGGGCGAATATTAGGCGCGCGTTCTCGAATTTTTCGTGCAAGTGTATCGGGATGTGATGCGTTTTCCATAATAATGATCCGTTATTTAAGATTGCTATGATTTAAATGCCAAGACTATACTATACTTAGGCGATCAAAATAAACATTAAGAGCACATCATGTCGGTCATCATTGATTTACTCGGTCTTGAAATATTACCCGAAGAGCACGCTATTTTAAACCATCCTAACACCTCAGGCGTTTTACTTTTTGCTCGTAATATAGGACCGACACGCGAAGCCATCCGCTCACTCGTAGATAATATTCATGCCATACGCCCAGAATTAATTATATTTATCGATCAAGAAGGCGGAAACGTTGTACGTATATCACGTCGTGGCTTTCGCGCCGTTCCTGCTGCACATGTGTACGGTGATACCTATGATATTCATCCTGATACAGGCCTTCAATTAGCGCAAAAATACGGCGAGATTATGGCGCATGATTTACTCACGTGTGGTATTGATGTAAGCCTTGCACCGGTCCTTGACGTGCATGGGCCCAGTACAATTATTGGGGGGCTCGATCGCGCCTTTCATGCTAATCCTGACCTTGTTACAGCCCTAGGTGGGGCGTTTATCCGCGGCATGCACGCAGCTGGGATGCCAGCGGTTGGTAAACACTTTCCTGGACATGGTACCTGTGTTGCCGATTCACACCTTACCATGCCAACCGACACACGCACACGTGATGAACTCATGGCGCATGATCTTAAGCCTTTTATATCACTCATAAAATCTAAGCACTTAGACGGCGTCATGCCGGCCCATATTACCTTTCCTGCAATCGACCCTAATCATGCTACAGGCTTTTCATCCTATTGGCTTAAAACATTATTACGCGAGCAATTTAAATTTGAAGGCATGATTATCAGTGACTGCCTGGGTATGACCGGAGCCGATATTGGAAGCTTGCTTGAACGCAGCATACAAGCCCTTGAAGCGGGTTGTAATTTGCTGATTGCAGCAAACCAACCTCGCGATCGTCTTTTGGATTGTTTAAACCAACTGCCCACGCATCTTCATCAACACAATAAACCCTACATCGAGCAATTCAAACTCAGCATGCTTCGTTTTACTGAGCCTAATAAAGCCCAATCACTTCAGGTTGTATCACACTGTCAACCTGAAAAAATCCAGCCATCGAATCCATCAAGCATGAATCCTACGAATACAATCTAGTGCTTTTACGTATGCGTTAGATTGCATGAAGATTCATCTGGCTCAGGCAAATCATCACTAAAAAAGCGATGGTATCCCATGCCGATAACACCCACAGCAAGCGCGCACGTGCCGACTATAGCAACCACAGGGTTTAATGCAAGCGCTCCAGCAAGAAGAAGCACGCCACCCACTGCCCCGCACATAACGAAAAAGTTAAAATCAAAATGAACATTAACCCCATGCTCTTGCTCAGAAACAGGATCCGTCATATTAGTCCTATCAGTATTGAGCTGCTGCACTGCTACACGCTGCCGCACATCCTCTAATGCTCTCAAATCCAATATTAAATGCTGGTCAACTAATACGCTTGGATTATAGGTTGCGAGCGTTACTGAATCCAATTGATCTGGCATACCGTACTTAAGGTACGTATCTTGCCCTTCAGTTTCTGTATAAAGATGTGGTGTCATCTTATTCATCTTTGGATTTAAATAAAAAAATAGGTTTTCTTCATGATCTTCTTTATCTTCTTTAAAACTACCTTTTCCATTGATCCGGATTAAAATCTTCTTAAAACGAGAAAAACCAGGAGTATTTAAACACGCTTGATGTTGACCCAAGGGAAACTTGATAATATCTTTCATGAATACACCTCATTACATGATTTATTTTAACCAGCTATATCACAAAAAGAATAAAATAAAAACATATTGTTAATATTAAATATGACTATTCGTTGTAATTCAGCTATTGTATAATCTAATTTTATTCAATTTATCCCATCAGGTGATGACTATGGCTACGATTGATGAGTCTGTAATAAAAAGCAAACCAATCAAATTACGCCGTGTGCGGCCGTTCATCAACAAAATCTATCGCGCGTCAAAAAAAACGTACCGTTTTATGTCAAACGGAGACACGCTAAGACTTAAACAAAAGCACATCGATCCGGTGCGAGAGCAATCTAACGCTAAAATAAGTGCACGCATTCGCTCCAACGCTTTAATCAGCTATGAATTTTTAGCCATGAATGCCTTTGCAACGATTATAGCCTGTTGTGGACTCGCCACCAATAACACACTCGCCATGATTGCGGCCATCACCATTGCGATGCTGCTAGACCCCATCATGGGGATATCGCTGGCCATTGTCGAAGGTGATAAAAAATTACTGGCACGTGCACTATTTGCCGAAGTATCTGGAGCGTTAACGGTACTCATCGGATCAATTCTTTTTTCTATGTTGTATCGCTATCACGTCACCGATCTCCCCGAAAGTAACCTCATGCAATACGCAACACCGAATTTACTGGATTTAGTGATTGCCATCATCAGTGGCGCTGCAGGCGCTTATTCCACACTGTCACGGCAATTACGGGTCGGTTTGATTGGCGCAGCATTATCCATCACGCTTTTACCTCCCCTTGCTGCATGCGGTATCTTTCTAACCCACGGAAGTTTAGCGCTGGCAAGTAGTTCATTTTTATCGTTTGCGCTTAATTTTGTTGCAATACAGCTTACATCTTCCATTGTATTTAGCGTTTATGGTTTTCAACGTGACGTGACGGATAAGAAAAGCCTGGCTCGCATCTTAGAAAAAAACAAACTGAGCATCATGGTGATACTCTTGCTAGCTACGATATTAACAATCAATTTAAGCCACGTGTTACATAAGCTTCGCTTTGAACAAGATGTTAAACGTGAAATGCGTCATGGCCTTGCCCAAATACCCGGTGCAGATTTAGCCGATCTACGCTTTCAAAAAAATCATCGCATCATTGCCGTGATACGAGCCCCTGAAGTATTAAAAGCATCGCAAGTTAAGCAACTACATAACAGCTTACCGCGGGTCAAAGGCAAAAAGCCTCAATTAAATATTCGTTTTGTTCAAGTCACGGAACTCGCGTCTAATTAAATCGCGAACAACCGCTTGATCAGAAAACGCAAAACGTTCGTGGCCTATTTCTTGATAGGCCTCATGACCTTTGCCTGCAATTAAAATTATATCATCTGGTTCGGCTAACTGAATTGCGTGCTCAATCGCTTGCTTGCGATCTTCAATACGTGACACCTTTGAGCCTGTATTTAATCCCGCTTGTATGTCATCAAGAATTTTTTCAGGATTTTCTGTTCGTGGGTTATCACTGGTTAAAATTACATGATCGGCATATTGACTTGCGATACGCCCCATCACCGCACGTTTCGACGTATCTCGATCACCACCGCATCCAAACACCACAAACAAACGTGCTTGTTTTAATTCAGCCAGTGTTGATAGCGCGTTTTCTAACGCATCCGGTGTGTGCGCATAATCTACCAGAACAACCGGGGAATTTGCCACCTGTTCCATACGCCCAGGGGATGGCACAAGCTTTGGCATAATCGCTAAAACATCAGGCAAAGCATAACCGTAGGCGAGCAAGCTTGTGAGCACGGCTAAGCTGTTATAAATATTAAAGCGCCCAAGCACCCCTAAACGCAATTCAAAATTTCCAAAGCATGAGCTCACATCTAACACCGAGCCCCTCATATCAAGACGTATATTCTGACCCCGTACATCACATGCTGTATCTATGCCATACGTAAGTGCTTTGCATCCAACGGGAATTTGAACTTGCATCAAGGCTGCATGAGCATCATCCTGATTGATGATGGCGAATTTTAACTCAGGATATACAAATAATTTTGCTTTTGCAGCGGCATAAGCGTCAAACGTTTTATGATAATCTAAATGCTCATGACTTAAATTTGTATAAATAGCTTGATTGAACTTAACGCCATCGACACGCCCCATACATAATGCATGCGATGAGACTTCCATACATACCGTTTTAATTTTATTTTTAACATATCGATAACAAAGCTGTTGAATTTGTAACGCATCCGGCGTGGTATTCAACAGCGGCTTCAGCGCATCCACCCGCCCTTCTCCAATCGTACCCATATAGGCAGCTTCGGTGTTTAATAAGGCGTGCGCTTGCGCTAATTGATAAGCAATCGTTGTTTTACCGTTTGTACCCGTCACCCCAAACACATCCAGCTCGCGTGTGGGGTTTTGATAAAATTCACACGCTAAATTATTCAAGCCATCTGATAAATTGGGATAGGCCACGCAAGGTATGTTGCAGCTCGGTGGTGAATAATCTTTAGGATCATAGATAACAGCAATCGCACCGGCTGTGATGGCTTGTGGAACATAATTTCTTCCGTCTGAAGCCGCTCCAGGGTAAGCTAAAAACACATCACCTGGAGATACTTTTTGGCTGTTATTTTGAAGGTTTTTTATTTTAATATCAGGAAGTATGTTTAATTTCATCAAGTTCGTGCCTCACTCACATCATCCGGCTCAATATCTAAAATACGTAAAGCAGCCTCCATCACCTTGGCAAACAACGGTGCTGCCACGCGACCACCGTAATAAGACACTTTGCTTGGCTCATGAATTACCACGGCTACGACCAAGCGTGGTTTTGAAGCAGGGGCAATGCCTGCAAAGCTTGCCACATAACGTTTGATTTTATAACCATCTTTTCCTGCAATACGAGCCGTGCCGGTTTTTCCTGCAACATGATAACCTGGAATCGCGGCTTGTGTTCCTGTTCCACCTGGTTTTACCACGGCTTCCATCATATGTAACACTTGTTTTGAAATTTCAGGAGAGATAACGCGCTCCCCGGGTTCAGATGTTTCGGCATGCAATAAATGCACAGGCAATAAGCGCCCCTCGTTAGCAAAAATAGCGTACATTTTAGCCAACTGTAACGTCGTCATCGAAAACCCATAACCAAAACTCAGCGTTGCGAGTACAAACGGGCCGGCCTCAAACGCACTCACAATCGAGCCATCGCTTTCACCAGGGTAGCCACTGGCTGTTCGGTTAGCCACACCACAACGTCTCAAAAAGTTAATCAGCTGTTCAGGTGGGCTTGCCAGCGCCATTTTACTTACCCCGACATTGCTTGAATGCTGAAGCACTCCTTCTACATCTAAAACGCCGTAACTTCGTGTATCACGAATTGCATGCCCTTCGACCATCATCCAACTGGGCCGCGTATCAATAATGCTATCCGGTTTGAATTTTCCGCTTTCTAAAGCGCTCGCAATACTAAACGGCTTAGTTACCGAGCCTGGTTCAAATAAATCGGTGATGGCACGATTACGATAAGAATCGCGATCATAGCGCCCACGAGCATTCGGGTTAAACGAAGGCCAATTGGCAACAGCAAGCACTTCGCCATCCGACGTATCAAGCACAACGATTGAGCCTGATTTAGCTCCAAATTTTGTCACCGTTTTTTTTAATTCATGATAGGCGAAAAATTGAATACGGCGATCAATGCTCAGCTGAAGCGGTTGGCCGGGTTTAGGCTCTTGAATCACCTCAAGTTCATCAATCACGCGACCTGTTCGGTCTTTAAGAACACGTCGTTTACCTGGCACACCTTTGAGCCAGTTTTGATAGGCAAGTTCAAGCCCTTCTAAACCATCATCATCAATATTTGTAAAACCCAATAATTGCGATGTGCTTTCGGCGTCGGGATAATAACGCTTGAACTCTTGTTGAAAATTAACGCCTGGAATAGCTAAAGCTTCAATTTGTTGCGCTACTGCAGGCGTTAACTGACGCTTTAAATAAATAAAACCTCGACGCTCAACCCCCGTAAGTCGTTCTGAAATTTCTTTTGATGTTATGCCGAGCAAGTGCGCTAATTGCTTTTGCTGTGTAGGCGTGGGAGCAAATTTTTTAGGATTAAGCCAAAGTGATTGAACTGGCGTACTGGCCGCCAATGCAGCTCCTTGTCTATCAAGAATCATGCCGCGAAAAGCCGGGGTATTAACCACCCGAACACTGCGTGCATCCCCTTGGCCTTGTAAAAATTGGCGATCTAAAACCATGAGATCAACCATGCGCCAAATTAAAACGAGTAACAGTAAACTTAAAAAAAATCCGAGCGTGAAGAACCGCGCCCGATGATTAAACGTTTTATGGGCGCGGCGATTCACTCGGCACGCAAAGCAATGGTTCGCCTCTGTGATGGCGACACCATATGTAATTTATGGGTAGCAAGTGCTTCGACTCGGGCAGGTGTTGCCAAGCTTGCCTGCTCAAGTAATAATTGCCCCCACTGTAATTGCAGTTGATGGGTTTGCTGCTCTTCCATTTGCATTTGGCTACACGTCACGCGATGCAAGTTAATCACATAAACCACAGACAGTGCGCTCAATAAAACCATGAAGAGCAACGCGGTTTGAAACCCCAAGGCTTTAGAAACATGAAGTTTCGACCATCCCCCTTGAAACAAATGACTTTGATTCATCACTTTCGCTGCCGCATTCATGATGTTTTCTCCCCTACCCTGAGTATTGCGCTTCGAGAACGAATATTTTGTTGAATTTCTTCATCGCTGGGTTTGATTGCTTTACCCACACATTTAAAATTTGTTTTCAGCATTTCATGCATCACAGGAACGCCTTTTGGAAAACGTGGCCCTTCAGACTCTTTACGCATAAAACGTTTGACCAACCTATCTTCTAACGAATGAAAACTAATCACAGCCAAGCGCCCGCCTGGGGCAAGCACTTCAAGGCATCGTTTTAAGCCTTGCGTTAAATCCGTGAGTTCTTCGTTCACATATATTCGAATCGCCTGAAAAACACGCGTTGCAGGGTGCTTGTTTTTAGGCCAAGATGGGTGCGCTAATTTCACAATTTCTGCGAGCGCTGTGGTGGTGGTAATTCGCTCTTCGGCTCGAGCCGTGCCAATCGCACGTGCAATACGTCGCGCATAACGCTCTTCACCGTATTCTTTAAATACATCTGCCATGGCTGCTTCAGACGTTTGGTTGACAAAAACTTCAGCGCTCATATTTTGCGTTACATCCATACGCATATCGAGCGGCCCTGCGCGCATAAAACTAAACCCGCGCTCAGCTTCATCCAGTTGCGGTGAAGAAACGCCTAAATCCAATAAAATACCTGAAACTTGACCGTAAACACCCAACTTTTGTGTGACGTCGTTCATATGGGCAAACGAATCATGAACAATCGTAAAGCGTGGATCATCAGCAAAATTTTCGTTTGCATGTTTGATGGCGTCTTCATCTTTATCAAAAGCAATTAAGCGACCCTCAGGCCCTAAAGCATCAAGCATTGCACGTGCGTGGCCGCCGCGACCAAACGTACCGTCAATATAAATACCGTTCGGCACAATATTTAACGCTTGGAGCGCTTCTTTAAAAAAAACAGGTTGGTGTGTTCCCATCATGTCACGGCCTCATCACAGGAAAAGCGTTTGTAGTTCATCAGGCAACCCATCGCTTGATGCTTCTTCTTTAAGCCAAATTTCACGTTTGGCTTGCCAACTTGCCTCATCCCAAATCTCAAATTTATTACCTTGCCCTATCATCACAACCTTTTTATCTAAATTGGCATAATCCCTTAAAAGCGGTGGAAGTAACGTCCGTCCATTTCCATCTAACGTAATATCTGTGGCATGCCCAATTAACAAACGCTGAATGCGTCGCGCCGCAGCATTAAAGCTTGGCAAACGTTGCAGGCTGTCTTCAATTTTTTGCCATTGCAACACAGGGTAGAGCAATAAACAGGCTTCTTCCGTATCAATCGTCACAACGACCTGCTCACCTAACCCGTCGCGGTAGCGCGCAGGAATAGCGAGTCGACCTTTGCTATCCAGATTGATTGCATTAATTCCACGGAACATAAGCTTGCCCCTTGTGAGGTATCGCCCCACAATCCTCCACTTTTTTGCTATATTAAACCACTTTCTTACACTATAGAACAGCTTTGGAGGAAATCAAGCTAAAAACCCCACTTTTTAATCAAAACTTATAAATACATCACAGATTAACGAAGAACCGTGCGCTGTTAACTAAATTTCGAATTCTACAGCATCATCCGTAGGACCTAGATAAATAGTATCGAGCTCATTGAGTGAGGGTGCCGGTCCAAAAAAACGTTGGATATGGCTAAGTTGGTCATGATGTGCAAGTTTGTAGGTATCAATACTCTTCTCGCCAAAGAATAAAGCTGTAAAACTTGATACAGCCAAAAGCAACACATCTAACACTAAAAATAAACTTAATGTACTGGGTAGTAAAACTACAGAAGCAACACAACCGATCAGTGCAATCGCCGTAATAATGCCGTCTTTAATATACTCGTACTCTAGATCATGATGATTTTTATGATGATTTAAATAAGTTTCAAGAAAATTAAGCTCGCCAATGACCTCACTACTTGCGAAATTTTGTTCTAAGTTTAATTCTATGCTGTTTTTCGCTTCAATCGATAAGTTATGTAACCTTAGATTCAAAACGTCTGCAGGTTCGCCATGTTTCCGATTACATAAATGATAGAGCTCCTCGACCGCCTTAAGAAAAGCATCAAGTTTCTGTTTATTAATAGTAGACAGATTGGCATCCTGGGAAGCAGTGATGATGGCAGCTCTATCCTCATCTTTTTGAACAGAAACATCACGATCTATTTGCGAATATAAAAACAAAGGCATGGATTATTTTCTCAAAAACCTATTTAAAGAAACATATAATACACTAAGTAAATATAGAAACCAACATGGCTTTTTATTTTCCTGTAAATAAATTCTGGTAAATTATTCAACGACGATGTTAATCTACTAAACCTGCTGTATTTATAAATAATCATTAAATAATCATCGATTGGAGGTTACATGCACGCGATAAAATGTTTATTACCCACCTTGTTGTTATTCACATGTCTAGATTTTATCTGGTTAGGCTTTGTGGGAAAAAATCTGTATCTCGATAATATTGGCTCCCTGCTTTTAATGAACGGGCAAACCATCACACCCAGACTGCTTCCAGCCTTAGGCGTGTATATCTTATTTGCAATTATGATATGGTTTATTGTCTTACCGCTGGCCCAGCAAAATATAGCCTTATCTTTCGCCTATGGCGCTATGGTGGGTTTGGTCGTTTACGGCATCTATGATTTAACCAATCTTGCGACACTGCAAGCATGGACCACTAAAATTGCGCTAATCGATTCGCTATGGGGTATGTTCATATGTTCGATGACCAGCGGATTTTGTGCTTTTTTAAATAAAATTATGGCTTAGTTTTAATTTTATTTTTTGATTTAGCAGGCCAAGGAATAAAACATGAGGTCGATTCCATGTAGGCTGGAAAATCCTTTCGTCGTTTAAGCGATTGGGCTTCCGTCATTGGGATCGTCCCAAACCACATAATACAAAAAAGCGTTGTAATCGAAAGTAGCGATATCAAACCAAGACCCAAGCTTGCACCCATCAGCGAGAACCCAAGCCAGATCATGCATTCAAAAAAATAATTGGGATGACGTGAGTAATGCCATAAGCCCTGCTTTAAAACTTCTTTTTTTCCACGCTGCTTATGCATATGAAGCTGATAATCTGCCAAAGATTCACCCAGAATTCCAATCAAAATCAAAATAACGCTTAAATAGGCGATAACATTAAGATTTTGTACATATTGAAGTGTGAAAAAAGGTAAGGCTATCACCCAAGCCAACAGACCTTGTAGCATATACTGCCCCAAATAACCCAAGGCTTTCTGCTTCCAATCGCTTGCTAACGCTTCATAGCGTGGATCACGATGACCTTTAAAGCCTCGCGTGAACAATAAGAAAAGAGATAAGCGCGCAGCCCACAACACAAGCAGCGCACCCGCGATCCACGTGAGCGCGTTTACATCACGTGAAAACAAGTAAATAAGGCCCATAGCACAAATATTGAGCCCCCAAAAGATATCAATCAAGGCTGGATTTTTTGTTTTTAAATAAATGCCCCAAGCAACCAGCATGAGGCACAAACTAAACAACAAATTATTCAACACAATCATGAACACTCCCTTGTTCTATAGCAACCGCTAATGCACCCATGCCTGCATGAAGCTGAATAACGGCCGAGACAGGCATAATACCTGAAGACTTTAATGCAAGCTTTTGTTCAAGTTCAGATTCTAACTCCCGTGCATGCACTGGGTTATTCGCATGCAAAATACTAAAGCGACGAATCGGATTTTGCTCATGCTTTTTCTGAATCATTTTAAACAACTTTTCTAATTGCTTGGGTAAACTCATGGCATTGCCAAGCAAAACACCGGCCCCATCAGGATTAATACCAATAATGGGTTTTAATTTCATGGTGTGGGCAACCCAAGCTTTTGCTCGACCAAATCGACCGCTTTTAGCCATAGCATCACAATCATCTAACAAAACAAAAACTTTGATGTTTTCAATCAGTTTTTGTGTTTTTGCTAAGATATGATCAACACCTAAGCCTTTTTTAGCAAGATCCGCAACCGAAGCAACAAGCCAGCCCTGCGCACCCGACGTTGTGCGACTATCAACCACCGAAATATTACGAAATTCATTGGCTAGGGTTTTAAATGCTTGGTATGTCACACTCATTTTTGAGCTAATTGCGACAACGATAACGTGCTCATGCGTTTTAGAAAGCCAGGAGAACGTATCTTTAATCATGCCTAGCGAAGGGCTCGCTGTTTTTGGATACTCCGAATCAGACTTCATTCTAGAGGCTAAGTCTGTTTCATCAATCGTCAACCTATCGAGCATCACTTGTTGACCGTGTGTGATGGTAATAGGAATGCGGTGAATCGCATGTTCATCCAAAATAGCTTGAGGAATATCCGCAGAAGAATCAGTAACAATCGCAATACCACCTTTGGATTGATTCGCCTGATATTGCATCATCATATTTTCTATCTTAACTTCTGTTACATCAGCGTACGTCATGATTTTTTTAAACAACGTTTTAGAATCATCCGTATGAACATGAACCCGACTTTGGCCATGACGGTAAAGATTTAAATTACAATCTCCATCAGCCGCTAAATCTTCTGATAGCTGTGTTTGCATTTGCTCAGAAATATTGAGCGTCATCTGAACACAATAATTGTAATTGGGCTTGGTTTCCCAATGAACCGATTCACACTGGGTAACGACGGGAGCATCGGTCGCTTCATCTGAAATAACGCGCTCTTTTTGTACTTCACACAAGCCGGCTAAAAAGCCAGTCAGCCAATAATGTACGCCCATCGCGCCTGCATCGACAAGTGTCGCATCGTTTAAAAAGGGATTATCGCTCGATGTTTGATTTAACTGTGCTGTAAGCAATGCGGTAAAATGACCAAAATCTTGCTCAGACAATGATCGTGTGGTGAGTTCTTGCATACCCAAAGCAACGCTTTCGAGATAAGAAATTATCGTACCGGGCACAAAATCATCAATTTGAGCTTTTGATTTTTGACTAGCTGTCAACAAAGCCTGTGCAAGTTGAGGTAGTGTTAAGGCCGAATCACACGATAAGCACGCTGTAAAATGCGACAAAAACATCGAAAACATCATGCCTGAATTGCCGCTAGCTTTCAAAAAAACACCCTGGGTGTAAGCTTCAAGTAAATCACTGCTTGAATCAAGCGTGTCTAAACCATCTGCAACACCTTTGACGGTACGGAATAAATTAGAACCTGTATCATTATCGGCAACAGGGAAGACATTAATACGATTAATTTTTTCTAAATTTGCCCCTAATGACGTTTCGGCCAGTTTAAAAGCATTTTGTAAAATATCAGACATACTCATAAAAAAATCTACCTCGGTGGTATTAATAAATATAATAAATAAAATGAATTAGGGGTTACAATTATCACAATAACCCGGGTCTGCACGCGTTAACCCATCGTGTCTAGGTCGTGCTTCGTTATACTCACATTGTATACAACCCCACACCTCTTTTTCATGCAAAGCGCTTAACAGGCCACATATAGTGCACGGAAGTTTACCTTTTGTCGATTTAAAACCGAATCCTGGTGTTTTACACTGAGGGCAAAGATGCCCTATTCTAGCAGCTAATTTATCCGCAAGCTCACTTAAAACGCTCATTCGTGTTGGATTCATCATAGCGCGCATATCGGTTGAAAGCAGCAAATCTGATTCGACTTGAAATCCTTGTTTTAACGCATCGGATAAATGCGATGACGTTTGGATACCTTTGGCAATTATAGCATTATTTGACTTCGTTTGAAGCACTAGCGCATGGCGTGGAAAATCAACACGCTTCAAAAAACCATCAAATTGCGTCGATGCATCGATCGCCGTCATCGCATAATTTGTTTTTTGAGTAACTAATTGCTCTGCAATCACCCAGCCATGCCGTTTATCTATAAACACCATAATTTCATGAGCGCTCGGAACAAACGGCGCCGAGGGATGAGGGCCAAAACTTCCCTCACTGGCTACACTCAAATGATAACCAAACTGCTCACCCGCATGTTTCGCTTTTAATAAGCAGGTCTCATACGGCGTGAGCGGTCGTTCGACTTCGCCAGTAAACGTTCCAAATTGATCCGTATCAAAATCCTCAACACATACATGGCATTCGAGTTGATTAAGAAAAACATCAGCGATTGCTTTTTCTTTTTCATGCTTTGAAGCCAATAAAACGCGTTGGTTTTTATAATACACGCATGCTCTCCTAACGAGAATAAAACGTGACTTCACCGGTCGCTATATTATGAATTCCGCCCACAATGTCACACTCGCCAGCCTCAATCATGGTTTTTAGAATTGAACTGCGATCCACAATAGCTTGCACTGTGTTTTTCACGCTGAGTTCTGTCACTTTTTCGACAAATGCATCGTTACTTGAGGTACGATTTTCTGTCATAGTTTTTTCTTCACGAACTGCCGGTTGTATTTTTTCTAATAACCCAGTCAAATGCCCCATCTCTACGTGATCACACGCACCTTTGATTGCACCGCATTGCGTATGCCCCAATACCACAATAAGTTTTGCGCCAGCTACTTTACAACCAAATTCCATGCTGCCTAAAATATCATCGTTAATTACCGTGCCTGCAATGCGCACACTAAAAATATCACCCAAACCTTGGTCAAAAATCAATTCTGCCGATGTTCGAGAATCGATGCAGCTTAAAATCACAGCGCATGGATGTTGACCATCGGATGTTTCATTGGCTTGTTGCAATAAATTTCGATTAATTTTTAAATTATTAATAAACCGTTGATTTCCTTTTTTTAATAAATCTAATGCGATGGCCGGTGTCATCGCCTCTTGCATTTCTTTTGTTAAGGTCTTCATGAGCTTTGTTCTCCTGGTTTAGTTTTTATGAACATGACGTGGCATATGACCCCAATGGCTCTTTACATCATCTACAGCCGACCGAAGCTGTGCTTCTGACTGCAACCCTCCTTCGATGTAAGTAAGCCCTTGAAGCAACCATCGAGCTAACTCAGGCTGAGATAGCCGATAAAAAACACGGTTCCCTTCTTTACGATACTTAACAATTTTTTTAGCTTTTAAAACAGATAAATGCTGAGATACGGTTGAATGACTGGTCCCTAAGATTGCCTGTAGGCCATTCACGTCCTGTTCTCCGGCATATAAATCTTCAATAATTCTGATTCGATTCGGATGAGACATAGCGCCCAAAAATTCAGCCATTTTTTCCGCAATTAAAATTCTAGAAGGCATCTTAATTCCAATATTTAGTTATTCTAATATAGCAATACACGTACTATATAACATATTAAAATCCAATGATTATATTGTCAATCTAAAGTCTAGAAGATGATTTAAGTTTTTGCTGAAAATAATGCTTAAAATAAATTAGATAGAACCGATTGAACGCTTACGACACACAAGTCCTGAATGAGAATCATTAGACTCGTCAGATTCCGTCAAATCCGTGGATAAGCGCCCCCAAAGCATAATCAACGCGTGCACCAGCATCGAGTAACAGCCCCATTTCAATATAACATCCACGAGCATGGGCGCATTCCACCGCTGTTTTTCCATCAATAAGTTCATCTAAATCCGCACCGCTTGAAATAAGCTCAAAAACAGACCGCGCTCGATCAACATTGGTTGTTAATGCTTTAGATTCTTCAACATGCTTTATAGCACGCGGCGCAAGCTTAACATCTTGTGATTTGGCTATAAGCACTAAATATTCAATTACATCAGGCCAACCTGGTTCCCACAAGCAATGACCATCAAAACGATTTGTGCTCATACGACCCGCGGCTAAACCGATCCATGTATTGAGAAGCTGTTTATGCTTCTTCCAAAAATGAGGTTGGCTTTCAGACAAGAGCTTAATCACATCCAAGCGACCATCGTGAATGGCCTTTTCAAATACATACTCACCATGCACACGCGTGTCCACAGCCCCATGTTCTACCAACCGGTTTAAGCTTGTGTACATGCCGACTTCATACGCCCAATGCAGAGCCGTTTTATGACTCATCTGACCTAATTTAAATGCTGATGCATTCACATCTGCACCTTGAGCAATATAATAGGCTAGACCTTGCTTAAATGCGTGCTTAGCTGCGATTAATGCATGCACGATATCATAATAGCCACGTCCATAAGCCCAATGTAGCGCTGTTTTTCCATGTTCTGGACTACCGGGCCCATACGTTGCGACATTCAAATCAACATGCAAATCAGCATTTTTTGAAATTAAATATTGTACAATACTCAAATTTCCACAAGCGGAAGCCCATATAAGCAGCGTTTGTTTATACGAATCCTTCTCTTGGAGTACATGAGGATTAGCATCAAGCAACGCTGTAATTTCGCGCTCTTGTTGAATGCGCTCTTCATCATCACGAGGTTTAACAGAAATACGCTGGAGTAAATCACGAATTTGATCGTACATAATCGGTTAATACCTAGTGTAGATGATAGTTCAAACAAAACTATTCTCGTTTGTTGATATATTTACGAAAATAACATCCCATCCCTTGAGTAATTTTCATGGTCACACGCATGCATAACAAGACCTGCGGCACTAAAGAATGTTAACCCAGCACCCAAGGCTACCATGCTAACCGCACTACAGTTTAAAAGAATGACAAGACCTAAGGCGAGACCTACCATTTGAGGGATAGGCATAAATGGAAGCTCTAATACATATTTTATCCAACCATCTACCCAAAGATCACGTTCTTTTTTTATTTCATATTCATGTTGTAATTCTACAAACGTCATCGTCGTCGATAACTCAGGCTCCAGAGGCCATGGTTGAAGCGACATAATCCAGTCAGGCTTAATTTTTAAAATCGCTTTTAAATGTGCAACACAATATCGCTCATCTTCTGCAGAAGCAAATTCACACGAATGACCACGGGTTAGCACGTGATCAGCAAATATGATTTTCTGTTCTGTGGTTAACGATTCGAGTACCACATTCATAAAATCACGTGATGTAATCAACGCCTGTCCTACGGTGAAGTTAACATCGTGCTGAGTATTCATAAAGGTTACTCACCTTACGCACAGCCCCTTGCCTCATAAGTAAAAATCATTAGAATTTGC
>JARGOS010000015.1 GCA_029212505.1 Legionellaceae bacterium
CACTTATGAGGCAACGGATCATTTCTTCGGTAACATTTACTTTTGAGGCAACAGGGTAGGACTAAGTTGTGGGTAAGTTTACACAATCGCAATGCTTTTTTTATGATCACGCTTAACTTGTTGATTTTATTCGTTTTTTTTATTATACGGCAAGATGGTTTTGTTTTGGTCTGTGGATAACGTTGTGTGCAAAACAAGACTCAAGCTGACAAGCTTAAGTCCTGTTGCATTATTTTAAAGGTTATTTGAGTTTATTTCGGACCTTCTGTATTGCTCGAATTTGAGCAATTGCACGAGCAAGCTCGATAGAAGCCCGTGAGTAGTCAATCTCAGAGTTCTTGTCTGCCATCGCTTCTTCGGCGCGTGCTTTTGCTTCAAGAGCAACAGCCTCGTCTAACGAGTCCGCACGCTCAACGGTGTCAGCTAATACGCTAACACAGTTAGGCTGAACTTCTAGAATTCCACCAGAGACATAAAAGATCTCTTCAAGACCACCCAATTGAGTCACACGAATTTCACCAGGCTTGAGCACCGTTAAAAGCGGTGCGTGCCCAGGAACTACGCCGAGCTCACCGAGCTCACCTGTCGCAATCACCATCTCAACAGGACCCGAAAAAATAGCTCGTTCTGCACTCACTATATCTAGATGCATCGTCATCGCCATAACATCCAACCTTATAACGTTTTCGCTTTAGCGACAGCTTCTTCGATGGAACCGACCATGTAGAACGCTTGCTCTGGTAAGTCATCGTATTCACCGGCCAAAATGCCCTGGAACGCTTGAATGGTATCAGATAACGGTACATATTTTCCTGGTGAGCCTGTGAAGACTTCAGCCACAAAAAACGGTTGTGACAAGAAACGCTGGATTTTACGCGCGCGTGTCACCGTACGTTTATCTTCTTCTGATAACTCATCCATACCAAGAATTGCAATAATATCTTTCAATTCTTTATAACGTTGCAAGGTTTGTTGTACACCACGAGCTGTATCATAATGCGCTTGGCCCACAACTAATGGATCAAGCTGACGCGATGTTGAATCCAGTGGATCGACCGCAGGATAAATTCCCAGCTCAGCAATTTGTCGCGATAATACAACCGTTGCATCCAAATGCGCAAAAGTCGTCGCAGGCGATGGATCGGTCAAGTCATCAGCAGGTACATAAACGGCTTGAATCGATGTAATCGAACCCGATTTGGTGGATGTGATACGCTCTTGAAGCAGACCCATTTCTTCCGCTAACGTAGGCTGATAACCTACCGCCGATGGCATACGTCCAAGCAACGCAGAAACCTCAACCCCAGCAAGTGTATAACGATAGATATTATCAACGAACAAGAGAACATCACGCCCTTCATCACGGAATTTTTCAGCCATGGTTAAGCCAGTTAACGCTACGCGCAAACGGTTACCTGGAGGCTCGTTCATCTGTCCATACACCAACGATACTTTATCAAGTACGTTTGAGTCTTTCATTTCATGATAGAAATCATTACCTTCACGTGTACGCTCACCCACACCGGCAAACACCGAATAACCGCTGTGCTCAATCGCGATGTTTCGGATGAGCTCCATCATGTTAACGGTTTTACCTACACCTGCACCACCGAAAAGACCAACTTTACCACCTTTGGCAAACGGGCAAAGCAAGTCAATCACTTTAATACCGGTTTCAAGCAGCTCTTGGCTGTTGGCTTGCTCATCATAACTTGGCGGTGCACGATGAATGGGCGCTTCTTCTTCAGCACCAATAGGGCCTGCATTATCAATCGGGCGGCCCAACACATTCATAATTCGGCCCAGGGTTTTTTTACCCACAGGCACTTGAATTGGTTCATGGGTATTATGAACGGCAAGCCCACGCTTTAAACCGTCGGTTGTTCCCATCGCAATCGTACGTACCACACCATCACCCAGCTGTTGCTGGACCTCAAACACTAAATCGCTGTCTACAAGCTTTAATGCATCATTGATTTTAGGCACGTTTTCACGAGGAAATTCAACGTCTACTACCGCACCAATTACTTGAACTACTGTTCCTACGCTCATCATTTGCCCTCTTATAACGCGTCTGCACCACCGACAATTTCCGCCAATTCTTGGGTAATCGCGGCTTGTCGGGCTTTGTTATATGCCAATTGAAATGTTTTAATCAAATCACCTGCATTGTCTGTCGCACTCTTCATCGCCATCATTTTGGCTGCTTGCTCACAGGCAATATTCTCAACCACAGCTTGGTACACTTGTAACTCAATAAAACGAGTGAGCAAGTCATCCAACAATGTTTTTGCTTCAGGCTCATAAATATAGTCCCAATGATGCCCGAGCGACTCACTATCTTCCTCTGAAACAGGTAGAGGAAGCAGTGATTTCATCACCGGCTTTTGCGTCATGGTATTTACAAACTCATTGGAAATAACATGTAAGGCATCAATTTCACCTTGTTCAAACGCATCCAGCATGACTTTAACACCACCGATCATATCGCTCACGTTCGGTGTATCACCGAGCTGAACAACCGAGGCTAAAACCTGGCCACCGACACGTTTAAAAAAAGCCTGACCTTTACGACCCACCACGCATAAACGAATTTCTTTTCCGGCATCACGCCAGTCGCGCATCTTATGAATGGTCTCACGCAATAAATTTGCATTTAAACCACCGCACAAACCACGATCGGATGTGACAACAATCAAACCCACACGCTTCTGTTCACGCACATCCATGAAGGTGTGTCGATACTCTGCCGTCGCACGTGCAAGATGCCTAACGACATCATACAATTTGGTTGCGTACGGTTTAGAAGCGCGCATGCGATCTTGGGTTTTACGCATTTTACTCGCCGCGACCATTTCCATGGCACGCGTGATTTTTTGCGTATTTTTAATGCTCCCAATCTTAGAGCGGATTTCTTTTGCTCCAGCCATCAATCTTCTACCTGTTTGGGGAGACCCCGGTTATTTACCAGCTTCCAGTCCGTTTGAACTCATCTACAGCCGCCGTCAATTGAGCCTGAATGGCATCATCAAAGCCACCGCTCTCATTGATGGTTTGAAGTAAAGCTGCATGTGAAGCATGCATGTATCCACGAAGTGCGGCTTCAAAAGGACCGATTTCATGGGTTGATAAATCATCGAGATAGCCTTTTTCCACAGCAAACATCGAAATCGCCATATCCGCGACGGTAAGCGGCGAATATTGCGGTTGCTTCATGATTTCTGTAATACGCTGACCACGCTCCAACTGCTTACGGGTAATTTCATCTAAATCCGAAGCAAACTGCGCAAACGCTTCCAACTCACGGAACTGAGCCAAGGCTAAACGTGTTCCACCACCAAGTTTTTTCATCACTTTTGTTTGTGCCGCTCCACCTACACGCGATACCGACAAGCCTGAGTTAATCGCAGGACGCACACCGGAGTTAAACAAATCAACGTCCAAGAAAATCTGGCCATCGGTAATCGAAATAACGTTGGTTGGTACAAACGCCGATACATCACCGGCTTGCGTTTCAATAATCGGTAAAGCAGTCAGCGATCCGGTTTTGCCTTTTACACGCCCTTCTGTCAAACGCTCAACCTCGTCTGCATTGATACGTGCCGCACGCTCAAGTAAGCGAGAGTGCAAATAGAAGATATCACCAGGATAAGCTTCTCGACCCGGTGGACGACGCAATAACAACGAAATTTGACGGTAAGCCCAAGCTTGCTTGGTTAAGTCATCATAAACGATTAAGGCATCTTCACCTTGCTCCATGAAAAACTCACCCATTGCACAACCCGCATAAGGCGCAATAAATTGAAGCGCTGCAGGATCGGCAGCACCGGCGACGACAACAATCGTGTGAGCCAAAGCATCATGTTCTTCTAATTTACGTACCAACGTGGCAACAGAAGAAGCCTTTTGACCAACAGCAACGTAAACACAGGTAACACCGGTGCCTTTTTGATTAATAATCGCGTCAATAGCGATGGCTGTTTTACCTGTTTGACGGTCACCAATAATCAGCTCTCGCTGACCACGGCCAACAGGAATCATGGCATCAATTGCCTTTAATCCGGTTTGTAACGGCTGATCAACTGATTTACGCTCAATCACACCCGGTGCAACACGTTCAATCGGCAACGAAGCTTTCGCGTTGAGAGGGCCTTTACCATCAATCGGATTACCCAGGGCATCAACCACACGGCCTAAAAGCTCGGGGCCAACAGGCACTTCCAAAATACGGCCGGTGCATTTACCTTTTTGACCTTCAGATAAACCTTCGGGACTACCCAACAGGGCGACACCCACCGAGTCACGCTCTAAGTTTAAAGCCAAGCCAAATATGCCGCCTTCAAACTCAATCATTTCCCCTTGCATGGCTTCTTCAAGCCCTTGCAGACGAACAATACCGTCTTTAATACTAACAATCGTACCTTCGTTACGTGTATCGGAGGTAACTTTGAATGTTTCAATTTTTTGTCGGATGAGTTCGCTAATTTCCGATGGACTTAATGTGATTTGTTGTGACATGAAACCTACCCTCTCAATGACCCGACCAAGTCGGCGCCTAATTTGTCTAACTGACCTTTTACTGAGGCATCAATAACCCAATCGTTGGCACAGATAACCGCTCCACCTAAGAGCGCCGGCTCAACGGTTAAATCCAGTGTGACCTCACGCTTGAGCCGCTCACTTAAACGCACGGCTAAACGTGCTTGTTGCGCTTCATCCAGCGGAGAAAAACTGCTCACACGAACACATATTCGATTTTCTTCGTCGGCACGCAACGCTTCGAATTGTGCGTGAAGCTCTGGCAGCACTAAAATGCGCTTGTTATCCGCCAAGACATGAATAAACGCTCCCAACACATCGGGCAATGCTTGGTCTATATTGAGCAAAGCCTTCATGATGGCGATCAACGCTTCAGCATGCTGCGCAACGGTTGTTTTGGGATTCTGAACAAAACCCTGAAAATCAGGGCTTGATGCCACATTATCAAGCTTTGCAAGCCAAGCAGACCAATCAGACAACGCCTGACTTTCTAGGGCATGCTCAAAAACAGCTTTTGCATAAGGTCTTGCTATACTTGTGTTATCTGACATATCAAAGCTCTTCAATTAAATGATCGAGGATAGCTTTATTTTTTTCCGCATCCACTTCATTCATTAAAATTTTCTCAGCAGCTGCTAACGCTAAAACACTGACTTGCTCACGCAACGCTTCTTTTGCTCGATTCACTTCCTGAGCAAGTTGCTCAGCATGCGTCTTGGCAATACGTTCAGCTTCAGCGCGTGCTTGAGTCTTCGCTTCATCAACCAGCAATGACGCACGGCGTCCTGCTTTCTCGATAATATCAGCGGCATCAACCTTCACTTGCTTGAGCTCTTCTTTAACGCGTTCTTGTGCTAATTCAAGCTCGCGTTGACCACGCTCAGCAGCAGCCAAACCTTCAGCAACTTTATTACGGCGCTCTTCTAAAGCTTTCGTCAAAGGAGGCCAAACAAATGTCATCGTAAACCAAACAAATGCTGCAAAAACCAGCATTTGAATGATGAGTGTTGCATTAATATCCATGCTTTAAGATCCAAGTGCACTAAGGAACGGATTCGCAAAGGTAAAGAATAATGCAATACCTACACCAATCATGGTTACAGCATCTAACAGACCTGCAACAATAAACATTTTAACCTGCAGCATTGGAACCATTTCAGGTTGACGTGCAGCACCTTCTAAAAACTTACCACCCAATAAACCAAAGCCGATTGCTGTTCCTAATGCACCAAGACCAATCAACAGTGCTACAGCAACAACGGTCATGCCCTGTACTTGAGCTACTAAACTTGCCATTTCCATCAAACTTCCCCTTTTACTTACGCTAACGATATAAAAACCAAATTAAAAACAAACAACTGCTTTAATGCTCTTCGTGGGCCAGACTGAGATAAACAATCGTAAGAACCATGAAGATGAACGCTTGCAGCGTGATCACCAGGATATGAAAGATCGACCATCCCAATGATAAGAAAAACTGAGCAATACCTTGTGCCGTAGTCGAAATTAACGACGATGAAGCCGTATCAAGCGTGAGCAAGGCTATCAGAATAAAAATTAATTCTCCAGCATAAAGATTACCAAAGAGTCGCAGTGCTAATGAAATAGGCTTAGCGATCAATCCAACCAATTCTAGAAGTAAATTAAACGGTATAAACGCTGGGTGGTTAAACGGCTGCAGCGTCAACTCTTTGATAAAGCCTTTAGGGCCTTTAATTTTAAGACTGTAAAAAATAATCATAAAAAAGACCGAGAGCGACATGGCAAACGTCATGTTGAGGTCATTGGTAGGCACCACTTTCAAATGATGCACACCTGCTGAGCTTGCAAGCAACGGCAACACATCGACCGGCACGATATCCATAAAGTTCATCACAAACACCCACACAAAAATCGTGAGCGCAAGCGGACCGATTAAAGCATTTCGGCCATGAAAACAATCACGAACCTGCGTATCTGCAAATTCAAGCATCATTTCTGCAAAGTTCTGCCATTTACCAGGAAGACCCGCAGAAACACGTCGCGCACCAAAAATTAATAATCCGAGAGCAACCACACCGGATAACACCGAGAAAAAAATTGTGTCGAGATTTAACGTCCAAAAACCACCGTCAGAACCCAGACTCATGGTTTTTAAATTATACGTTAAATACGTAAGATGGTGCTTAATATAGTCCGTACTTGATATCATAATTACTCAACACTTATATTACATATGCTGCTCTGATCCCCTCGAAAAAATCGAGGTGCAAACCAAAACGTGACGTGTACCAAAAAATAACCTGCAAAAAACATCACAGGCACCACATCCACCCATCGAAACACCACGGCAAATAACGATGCTGATATCAGCAACTTCATCGCTTCGCCTCGATAAGCGCTTTTTAAAATCTGTTGTGAAAAACGTGCTCGCTGCTCTCGAAATAATGCGCGCGCAAACCAAGCCTGAGGAAGTAGGCATACAAGGCCACCTAACAATATCGAGCGAGCTGAGCTTAAACCACACAGAGCCCAAATCATTAACGACATACATGCGCTAAGACGCAACTGCATCATAAAAAGACGTTTCGCGCCTTGTAAACCTTGCTGATTATTCACATGCCACCTTCATTCATTGCGCCAAATTATAAATTAATCATCGGCATGGCGCAACAGGTGTGTTCAATCCATCCGACTATACGCTGATTAAGCCCAAACCCAATAAATCAGCGGCGTTCCTACGATCAAAACAATCAATTCCAGCGGCAATCCTAGACGACCATAATCAAAAAATTTATATTTACCTGGCCCCATCACCAGTAAATTATTTTGATGCCCAATGGGCGTCAAGAATGCGCATGACGATCCTAACGCCACAGCCATCAGCAGTGGATCAACGGACATATGCATCGAATGCGCAAGGCTTATTGCAATAGGCGCCATAATAATCGCCGTGGCTGCATTGTTAATAAAATCAGATAAGAACATCGTTATAAGCATCAGCACGCCTATCATGACAGGTACAGCAAGATCTTCGGACATGTTTAAAATCATACCTGTAATCAACGACGCGCCACCGGTTTCTGTGAATGCCTGACCAATAGGAATCATGGCTGATAAAAAAATAATCATCGGCCAATCAAAACGCTCATGAATATTTCTGACCACACTCCCATCAAGAAGAATCATAAGAATAGCCGCAGCGGTAAAACCAATTTCAACCGGAACAATTGAAAACGTCACTAATAAAATCATGGCCGCAAAAATAATTAACGGAAAGTATACACTCAAGCCAGCCCTAACTTGCATCGCCGTATGTTTAAGGGGAATAAAACCAAGATCATCTAATTTATCGATGATCTTCGGGTCTTTGTACTGCAAAACAACGAGATCACCCGGCTCCAACTTACTTTGTTTGATATGTTTGATGGCTGTTTTTCTTGTTTTTGACAAAGCGACGCGTGTAAATTTATAAAGTTTCTTAAAATTGGTTTTTTCAAACGTTTTTCCTTGGATGCTTGACTGCGTGGGTACAACGGCTTCAATTAAATATTCTCGATTTAAACCGGCCTTACGCCGCCCCCGATTACCTAACGAGTTCACAATGGTTACATCAGGATTATCAAATAACACACGTAAATCATCGAGTGTCGCTTCAATAATAAAATGATCGCCCGATTTTAATTTTAATCCCGCTAATAAATCTGTTTTTTTGTTTTTTCGTAAAAGTCCTTTGATTTGAACCGTCGGAGCAACACTTGCCTTAAAGTTTTTATACACATCACCAATCCAGGTTGATTTAGAATGTATCAGAATTTCAAACGCATACAAAATTTTTGTGGTGTCATTTGTATTTTTTTGCTTTGGCAGTAAACGCCATCCCAAAAGACCAATAAAAATCACGCCGATTAACGCCGTCGGTAAACCCACATAGCTAAAATCAAACATCCCAAAAGGCTCGCCACTGGCTTGGGCTCGAAAATTAGCAATAATTAAATTCGAAGGTGTACCAATTAACGTGATCATTCCCCCCAGCGCCGAGGCCATGGCAATAGGCATTAGAAGATAAGAAGGCGAACGATTATTTTTAAGGGCGATTGATATACTCACGGGCATCATCAGCCCAAGCGCCCCAATATTATTCATAAACGATGATAAAAACGCAGTAAACATACTAAACAAAAACACGTGCAACGATCGAGACGGCATCAGATTTTCAAAATGACTTACCCATGCGTCTAATACTTTAGAATCCGAGATAACACTAGCGATGATCATAATACTGGCAACCGTGATCACAGCCGGGTTATATATTCCTGAAAAAACTTGATTAAACGGCACAATACCGAGCATCGTTGCAACGGCTAAAGCTAAAATGGCGGTGATATGAAAAGGCCACTTTCTCCAGATAAAACAAACCATAGTGACACACAAGATTATGATCACTGAATAAGGCCGATACTGCATCAACAACTGGGTCAATAGCATATTTCATCCCATGAATAACTTCATGATAAAATAATCCGTTATCAAACGTTATCAAACATTGAGTTTATAACATTAACAAATCTAACGCCGCCGTCAACACATCACATCGAGCACTTTTAAATTGTGCAAATTAAGAACAACTGGGCTATACTTGAATTAAGATTACAAAAATGCTGTTTAAAAATTTTCTATCACATGCGAGGTTGCTATCATGTCTGAACGAAAACAACACACAAGTGCGTGCATGCACGAAAATATGGGCCAACGCTACGGCGATGAATTTCACCACAAACATGACAAACGTCATCTTAAATATAGGCTTCATTGGCGGTCACATCCAGTCACAAACCTTCATAAGCAAGAACAGCCTGAAATAATAAAATTCCAACCGGATTTATTACGTACATTTAAAATAAAAAAAACATGTAAACGCTTGGCGAACACCTCTATTCACTGATAGAGTATTATTATCTTGATCGGGTTTGCCACTTCCTGATCGGGAAAGAGTTCAAAAAAGCCCGAGTCACCCTTGGGCTTTTTTATATCTATTTTATTTCTATTTTTTACTACAATTTAACCGGCTATTCTGCGCTTAACCGATAATAATTAAATAATTTTACAACGCGACGTACACCTTCGGTTTGTCTTGCTACGTGTATCACCCGTGCGCCCTGTTCCGGCATCACGTCACCCATTAAATAGACAATTCTATCAGCCGTCACCACTTTAAATTGACGTGGCTCTATTTTAGCATCGGCAATCACCTGGCTTCGAATTTTTGCTGTAATCCATGCATCTTGTACCGTATTATCAAACCCAGAACTAATCGCTAATTGCGTATATTGTTTGCGAATGCCTGGGATGCCGGCAACCCGCGCTTTGGCCTCTTTACGAAGCGCTCGACTGGGTACATGCCCGGTGAGTAACACATCTTGATGAAACACGGCCAAATCAATCGCACAACCATCACATTTCAAACGCTTGTCATGAAACAACGCGCGATTGGCGTCTGCGCCCAATTGATAATCGGTAAGTTTTTTATAAATATTATGTCGATCATAAATCAACATTGCGCCGGTCCATACGCCGCTGCCTAAATCTGTACAGCTGGATAATAAAATAATTATCCAGCCAAGAAGTACCCATTTAAGCTTGTGTTGCTGCATCATCAACGCACGTACTGAAACGCTTTAACCACTTTGCGAACACCTTTTACCTGTCGTGCAACATCAACGGCAAGCCCAGCTTGTTCCGGCGTTGCAATCCCCATAAGGTAGACAACGGCGTTATCGGTCACCACGCGAATCGAACCGGATTCAAGCCCTTTCTTTTTCAATAATTTTGCGCGAACTTCACCCGTGATCCAGGTATCACGACTTTGTTCTGTGAGCGTAATCGGCGTACCGATGGTAATTTCGTTATAAACACGCCTGACATTCGGTGTTCTTTTAGCAATTTTTTCAGCAAGTTCACGCGATGAAGCCGTCGGTGTTTGCCCCACCAAAAGCACGACTTGATTAAAGCTGGTCACACCAACATGTGAATGTCTAAATTTAGGATCAGAAACAATTTCTGTATGCACCAGATGAAAAATACGCGCATCACGTTCGATCATCACCACACTACGCTTGTCGTACACCACAAGACCCGCCGCAGCGCCGGCCATCACGCCCAAAACACAACCACCCAGCAACATGCTTGAGCTTAAGACAAGTACGGCACTCCATCGCCCTAATTTCATCATCATTTACCCCATAGTTTGACCAAACAACGCCCGATCAATTAAATCACAAAAACAATGTAACACAAACAAATGAATCTCCCGAATGCATGCTGGCGATTCTGCTGGTACGGCAATCTCCATATCTTGCGGACCTAGATGATTGCTAAGCACACCCGGTTTGGGTCCGCCGAGTACAATCACATCCATCCCACGTTCATGTGCTGCATCAACGGCGTGCACTAAATTCATGGTCTGATTGGATGTACTCAGCAGCAATAAAAGATCACCCGCGTGTCCTAGTGCTTGCAAAGGACGCGAGAACACGTGCTCAGTATGTCCATCTTGTAATAACGACGTTGTAAGCGCCGTATCCATACCTAATGTAATCACCGGCAATGCGGGGCGCTCCACTTCAAAATGATTCAATAATGCCGTCGAAAAATGCAGTGCATTGGCCAGCGATCCGCCGTTACCACACACAAAAATTTTCCCGTTATTGAGTAAACTATCCGTTAAGCGCGTGCCCGCTTCTGTTATCATTTCAGGTAATGCATCAGCTGCCGCAATTTTTGCCTCAATGCTGGCATGAAACAACTGCTGCACGTGTGAGTCTAAACTCATGTTTTCATTCCTTAATCATTTGCATCAACAATAATCTGCGTCAAACGCACGTTTTATCCACGTTAAACGTGCCGGTTTGCCATCAAAAGCCAGCACATCAAAACGCACACCATGCTGACCTTGATGAGGGTATTTTAATAAATAGAGCGCCGCTGTCTTAATAATTTTTTTCTGCTTACTCGCCGTCACGCTTGCTGCGGCTCCACCAAATTTTATTGAAGAACGCCGCCTGACTTCAATAAAAACAAGTTCACCTTCACATGTTTTCATGATCAAATCAATTTCGCCTGCGCGACAACGAAAATTGCTGGTAAGCCAAATCAAGCCCTGCTTTTCTAAATATTTGCGTGCATACACCTCCGCTTGCTCACCCAGGGTTAGCTTCGCTTGAGTTGTTGTCACGCGATGGCTTCCGCTTCAGACGATTGTGCAGCACGCAATGCCGCCAACATCTGTTCTAAATGCTCAGCATTTTTAAATTGAATCAATAAATTACCTTGCCCAGAAGCGCCCGGCTTTAGCTTAACCTTCGCACCTAAATACGCCGATAATTGTTTTAATTCATCATGAAATTCGACTTTTGGTACCTGCGCAGGCTTAGGCGAAGACACATTGCTTTGATTGGCTTTAACGCGCGCAACCAAAGCTTCTGTTTCACGCACGGATAAACGCCGGTTCACCACCCATTCTGCAACGTGTGCTTGCTCTGCTTCGTTGAGCCGTAACAAGCAACGTGCGTGCCCCATATCAAGCTTGCCATCATCGAGCATGGCTTTGACCACGTCACTTAAATTTAACAGCCTCAAACAATTACTCACCGCAGCACGTGATTTTGACAATAAACGCGCAATATCAACATGCGTAAGCGAAAATTCTTGACTCAAACGCTGCATAGCACGCGCTTCATCCATCACGCTCAGCGCTTCACGCTGTAGATTTTCAATCAGTGCCAGCGCCATCGCCGTTTCGTCATTGACTTGACGCACCAACACCGGTACATCCGTAATACCCGCTAACTGACAGGCACGCCAGCGACGTTCACCGGCAATAATTTCATAATGCCCCGGCGAAAGCTCACGCGCGACAATCGGTTGCAACAAACCTTGCTGTTTAACGGACGCGGCAAGCTCCTGCAAACCGGTTTCATCCATCGCGCCCCGCGGTTGATATTGCCCCGGCTGCAAGGCCAGAACCGGCAACGTCATGAGCATCGACTCATTCACATGCGGCGTATCTTCAACCGCAACCGGCTCGTCCATATTAGCAAGCAATGCGGACAAACTACGCCCTAACCCACCACGCTTTGCACTCATGCAACCTCCGCCGTCATAGGTGTCGATTTTCGTCTGGATTGATGACGCCCCATTAACTCAGACGCAAGCACTTGATAAGCGGCTGAGCCCGCAGATGACCTCGCATATTGAAGCACCGCTTGCCCATGGCTTGGCGCTTCAGCTAATTTTACATTGCGTGGCACGACCGTACGGTAGACTTTGGTTCCAAAATGCTCCAAAAGCTCTTTGGATACTTCACGCGATAAACGATTTCGTCCGTCATAAAGTGTGCGCACCAAGCCTTCGATCGTCAACTTAGGATTAACCGAAGCCGTCACTTGCTTAATCGTAGAAAGTAAATCCGCAAGCCCTTCTAAGGCATAATATTCACACTGCATCGGTATAAGCACCGACGCTGCAGCCACCAACGCGTTCAACGTCAGCGTGTTAAGCGCAGGCGGGCAATCAATTAAAATATAATCGTAACGCGACTCAATCGGTTTGAGTGCTTTAGATAGCATCGCTTCACGATGTGCGTGTGCCATCAGGCTCACTTCTGCCACCGTCAAATCTGCACTACCTGGCAACATGTCAAACCCACAGGCTGTTTTTAAAATCGCTTGCTCTGCCATGCAGTCACCCAGCAAAACATCATTGCTTGAATGCAATAAACTATGCTTATCGATGCCCGACCCCATGGTCGCATTGCCCTGCGGATCAAGATCAATTAACAAAACGTTTTGATGTGCCGCCGCGAGTGAAGCCGCTAAGTTAACCGCTGTGGTGGTTTTACCAACGCCCCCTTTCTGATTGGCAATGGCAATCACTTTGCCCATGCGTGCTCCTCAAGATGATGGTTCAATAAGAATACAACAGCGCTCGCCCACAACACCCGGAACGGTATATGTCCGCGTATCATAAGACTTACCAAGTTGGATGAGTTCATCTTCCGGAACCCGCCCTTTCATGGCCAACCAAAGCCCACGCGAATCAATCAGATGTCGCGTCTTTTCGACCATCGGTTCGAGCGCACTAAAAGCCCGACTCACTACTGTATCAAATGCACGTGGAGGGTGGTAGCTTTCAACACGTGATTCAATCACTTCAACATGCTCAATCGATAGATTACGAACCACTTCGCGTAAAAATCGTGTTTTCTTACCGTTGCTGTCGAGCAAAACAAGCCGCGCTTCTGGATGCGCCAAGGCCAAAGGAATGCCCGGCAAGCCCGGTCCTGTGCCCACGTCTAACCAACGCTGACCACGCATAAACGGCACAATGGCAAGGCTATCTAAAATATGCCGACTGACCATCGCCTCCACATCACGAACAGCGGTTAAATTATAAGCTCGATTCCATTGCTGAAGCAGCGCCAAATACTGCACAAAAGGCTCAGGGTCTAAATGCGACAAACCTAAAGCCTCAAAACCCGCTTTAAGTTGTTCACTCAGTGTAAATTTAACCATTAGGCAAGCAACCGTTGTTTTTTAAGATGCACCAATAAAAGCGATAACGCCGCCGGCGTCACCCCCGAAATACGACCCGCCTGCGCAAGTGAAGCAGGCTTAATCGTCATCAACTTTTGAACCACTTCAGCAGATAAGCCCGAAATCGATGGATAATCTAAATCATCCGGCAAACGTGTGGCTTCATGCTTTTTTAAGCGTTCAATATCAGCACGCTGCCTATCAATATAGCCGGCATATTTAATTTGAATTTCAAGCTGCTCGGCCACATCACCTGCAATTTCAGGTAAATTTAAATCATCCAGCATCTGAAGATGTGCATAGCGCACTTCGGGACGTTTTAAAAACTCGGACGCACGCACATCATGGACCAGTGGGCCTTCGAGTACATCATTAAGTACGGTTTGATGTTTGGTCCGAACCCAGGTTTGCTGGAGCTGTGTATGCATCGTGGCTAACGCTTCACGCTTGTCACAAAATACGCGCCAACGTGCATCATCCACCAGACCCAATGCTCGGCCTTGCTCTGTTAGGCGTAAATCAGCATTATCTTCTCGTAGTAACAAACGATATTCAGCACGCGACGTAAACATACGATACGGCTCAAGCGTCCCGCAGGTGATTAAATCATCGATGAGTACACCAATATAAGCTTCATCTCGACGTGGACACCATAATTCACGCTCTTGCGTGAGACGTGCCGCGTTTAAGCCCGCAATCAGCCCTTGTGCCGCGGCTTCTTCATACCCGGTGGTCCCGTTAATTTGTCCGGCAAAAAATAAGTTAGCTATGCCTTTGGTTTGCAAAAATGCGGTTAATCCTCGTGGATCAAAATAATCGTATTCAATCGCATAACCCGGACGCGTAATATGTGCGTTTTCAAACCCTCTGATCGTGCGAACAAACTGACGCTGAACTTCAAACGACAAACTGGTTGATATCCCATTTGGATAAACTTCATGCGTGGTTAAACCTTCCGGCTCAACAAACAGCTGATGTGAATTTTTTTCGGCAAAACGAACGATTTTATCTTCAATCGACGGACAATAACGTGGGCCCACGCCGTCAATCTGCCCCGAATACATCGCCGACTCACCTAAATTTTGACGAATAATTTCATGGGTAGCCTCGGTTGTGTGCGTAATATGACACGCAACTTGGCGCGGATGATCGTCCACCGAACCCATATAAGAAAAAACAGGACGTGGTGTATCACCCGGTTGTGGCGTCATCACCTCATAATTCAAACTACGACCATCAATACGTGGCGGGGTCCCGGTTTTGAGTCGACCCACAGGGAAATCCATCTCACGCAAACGCGCAGCCAGTGTAATCGCTGGTGGATCGCCGGCACGCCCGCCCGACGACTGCGTCTTACCGACATGAATTTTGCCACCTAAAAACGTTCCGACCGTAAGCACCACCGCGCGCGCGCTAAAACACAGCCCCATTTGAGTAACCACACCCGTGACACGCCCACCTTCAACTAAAACATCATCCACCGCTTGTTGAAATAACGTTAAGTTCGGTTGAGATTCAAGACGGCGCCGAATGGCTCCACGATATAACACACGGTCGGCCTGAACACGCGTTGCACGTACCGCCGGGCCTTTGGATGCATTCAGTGTTCTAAATTGAATACCGGCTTCATCAGCAGCCGCCGCCATCACCCCACCTAAGGCATCAATCTCTTTCACCAAATGCCCTTTACCAATTCCGCCCACAGCCGGATTACACGACATTTGGCCCAACAAATCGAGATTATGCGTTAATAACAACGTTTTTACGCCAAGCCTGGCCGAGGCTAATGCCGCCTCGGTCCCCGCGTGACCACCACCGACTACAATTACATCATAATGTTCTAAAGCATTCATAACCAAAGCACCCTGACTATCATGGATGCATATTATACACAATTATGCTCATTCAGGGCATATATTTCCGTCGGGTAATTTTGGAGGGGGTTTAGATGTCAATTGCCTTTCTAAAACAAGCACAGGATCTGCTTTATATTCAACCGCCATCGTATTAAAATGCTGATAGGCTTTTTCATCAAATGGTTCAAACGCTTCATCTTCAGGCTCTGTTTTTGAAAAAATCCAGTCGCCAAATGAATCCAGGGCTTTAAATAATTCAGGCTTTTTATCTTCCGGCGCCATTTCGGCTACCTGCCAATGCGCATAAAAAAGCGTGACTAAACCTATTGCAAATATAGGCATCCCAACACCCAGCGGCATAAAAACAAATGCCAGTAAAAATAGCGTAGGCAAAATAATATCCGTTAAAAGATTACAAATAATTTGCGCTTTTTGATAATCAATCACTTGCGTTTGATACGCTTGCGTAGCCACCGCTTTTTTTAAGCTTAAATATAATAATTTTGATTCGGTTTGAAGCTTGGTGTCTTCGGGAGATTTTTTAAGCTCGCTTGCAATTTCTTGGAATAAATCCCAATCATCATGAAAATCACCTCGAGTTAAACTGCGTGATTCAACTTCTTTTTGGAGCACCAGCTGGCCGCTGAATGCTTTATGTGCCACGCCAAAAGCAAAACACATGGCAGCCCCTGTCAATGCAAGTATCATCGCTGCACATGGCACAATCAAGGCTGGTGGAAAGAAAAAGCCACATAGCACCGTAAACCCAAGAATAATACTCGCACCGTACATCAGATCAAGCTCATATTGTTTTTTTTGATAACACCAAGCTTGCTCAAGTCTTTTTTGAGTATCCTGCATTTTGACTTGCTCAAGTTTTAATCGAGCAATGTACGGATTATTTGGATCTTCTTTTGATAGATCGGTTATCTTCACCGACAGATCCTTAATCCCTTTGTCATAAAACCCAAGCCTTGCCTGATGCTTAGTTTGCGCTTCTTCCAACTGCCACCACACCAAAAACATATCGGCAATAAAAAGCACGCCGGTTAAAACATTCCCCCAAAAACCTAAAACATTTTGTCCGACTAACCAGAAAAAGCAAACAAAGTTTACGAGGCCCCACACCGCATTATTAAGCAGCAAAAATTTTCGCTCGTCCCATTGGGTTTTAAATCGCTCATACCAACCAAGCTCCAGCGCTCGTACGTTGGGTGTAAGCCCACACTCGAGTGTATTCTGTAGAACAATCGAAGATGCAATACCAAACGTTGTAAAATATAAAATAAAACCCAGCGATCCTGTCGCCAGCGCTAAGTCATTTAAAACCGCTTGGGTTACGGTCAGCGTTTGCTGCACGGAGCGGACAATCACATTACAAATCGATTGTGACAACGCATTAGCCCAAACAAGATAAAGACGTAAATCGTTGAACGACGCTATAATATCGTGCGTTTTTTCCACCTGATTTAAATTTAACGTCATATCTGTTACCGCTCGCTCAATAGCTGGCACAATGTAGAGCATGCCAAAATAACGCATGGGGTTATCTTGGTCGCCCGCTGTGTTTGGGCTGTCAAGCTGCGGTGTAAGCTCTTCTTTACTCTTTTCGCCGCGTCTTGCCCGTCGTAAAACAATCAACATACGGGTCACGCGTTCAAGATAAGCGCGATGTTCTGGTAGCAAGGGTAAATTTCGGGTTTCTTTCGCGCGCTCGGCAGACATCAAAATCAGATAACTTAATAATTTTAATTTATGCTCAATCACATCAAGCTCTGCGTCATAACGTGGTTCGTGTGCGTTGGCTTGAATCTCAAACGCTGCAGGATTAAGACTTTTTAAAAAATCTTGACCTTCATCTAAAGCTTGAATTAACGAACGCCGGTTCAGTATGGCACTACGTAGATCAACCGGAAATTGAAGCGATTGCTCGGGGTCTATATCAACTAGATCAGCACAACGATCAACAAGCGCACGTGCTTTGTCATCCAATAAAAAATAAGAAGGCGACTCCAGAATTCCTGACACCTCCGGAGGGCATAAATTCGCCTGATCTGCGTTATCTATTCCCATGCTTAACCTCGTGTGCGCATAAAAAAACGTGCGGTTATCTTAAAGATGAAAACGACTTACTATAAATAATAGTACTTTTATAGCGCATCGCTAGTTTTGAGCACACATCCATCATTTATCCAGATATTTGCAGCTTCATAACACTTATCTGATTATTTTTCTTCTCTTCGCACCTTACATCTGATATTATTTGGCGCGATTTAGTTTTTTTTTAACAAGTTTTATAGGAGTACGTATCTCATGCCATCAATTAGCCCTACGATTGAAAAAACAAAAAAAGAAGCACCTGCTGAAGAAAAAACATACAGCGCCATCCCAACAGAAATGGGTTCTGAAAAAAAAACGGAAACCACACCAGTTAATCGTTCATCGTTCTTTTCATTCACGACCGTCGCGCTCGCCGTTGTCGGTGCTGCACTTACCGTGACCGCGTATTACTCAGCGCCTATCGCCATCGCCGCAACATGTGCACTTGGCATCGCCGGTCTCGCCTACGGCGCAGTACAATATTTTACTTCACCTGCAGACAGCACAGCGCAAACAGGCGCTCAAGCAACAGACACAGCTGATACTAACGCTAGTGACGAAATCAAACCCACAAACAGCCACAGCAACATAGTTAAATTATTACCTGTCGAAGAAAACACCGAAGAAGAAACCAAAGGTGAAAACGAAGCAATCGCTTCTCAACATGATGAAACACCCACAGTCACAGTCACACCAGAAGAAAAAAGAGATGTTCCAGCTTCTGTAGAACCGCAGGCTCAGGATACTAATAAATCTGAATCTTCTATTTCTATGAACCTCTAAGTAATATCAGCATCACACAAAAAACGCGGCCTAGGCCGCGTTTCTCTGAACAATTTTAACACGCCCCAAGAATATCAACTAATTCATGTAATGCTTCTGCCATAGGAATTATGGTGATATGCTCCATAAATTCTTTACGATCTCCACCATAAATCAGGTAACATTTTGCCATAGGGTAGTCCTTCTGGAACTCGTTTAAACCTGAAAGATCTGATTTTTGATAATTATTTTTTCGCTTAATTTCAAACGCTAACAACCCTTTTTCGCCATAAGCAATAAAATCAACTTCTAAGCCAGCACGTGTGCGCCAATAAAAAAATTGATACCCTAGTCGTCCGTAATCATTGTAAGCCCGCAAATGTTGTAAAAAAATTGTTTCAAGACCGGCTCCATCTATTTCCTCGATGGTATCCAGTGGCCCTCGCGGTCGTATGCTACGATAAACACCCACATCAAAATAATAAAATTTAGGAGAAGATACCAATTGCCTTTGGGCACGTTTGGTGAATACAGGTAAAGTATTCGCAATGAGTAAATCTTCTAAAATGCTGAAATAACTTTCAATCGTTCGGCGATCGATACCTACGTCTCGTGCAATAGCAGATAAATTAAGTGTATTACCTTGAGAAAAGCTAGCAACCTCCATAAAACGTGTAAAATCTCCTAGATTACGTGTTAATCCTTCTTGCAACACTTCTTCACGAAGGTAAGTAACAACATATGTTTCTAGATAGTGCTTAGGATCGCTTGCTTGTATCGTTTTTGGAAGCAATCCATAATGCAGTGCGTGTAAAAAATTAAATTCACGACCCAGTTCACCGGCTGTAAGTGGATGCATACGATAATTTAACGCCCTGCCTGCGAGTAAATTAACACCCCGCTTTTTTAAATTTCGTGCGTTAGAGCCTGTCAAGATAAATTTATGTCGATGATGCTCAATAAGGCGATGCACTTCATTCATGAGCTCAGGAATTTTTTGAACTTCATCAATAATAATCCAATCATGATGATCTGGAGGAATTAAATTGCATAATCGACCAGGATTAGCGATCAATGTTTTGTAGAGGGCCGTGTCAAGTAGATCTAAATAAAGGGCATCAGGAAAGTGCTCCCTCACCCAACACGTTTTTCCTGTACCTCGAGGACCAAATAAAATCATGCTCTCATGTGAGCTTCTATCAAACTTTAAGCCTCTTTGAAACATACTCACGCTTACCTCACCTCTCATGGACGACTCACAAAATAATAGCATATTTTATCATGATTGTAAAAAAGTCCTAGCAAATTGTACATTAGCGATGAAAATTGCACGCATGATCTTGATACCCTAAAATATCTAGCCCCAAGGCTTAGACAAACCATGGTCCACATCAAATAAGTCTAAAACACGCCCGATCGTTTCATTAATCATATCGTCAAGGCTTTCTGGCTTTTGATAAAACGCAGGCACGGGTGGATAAATAATGCCGCCCATCTCGGTGACTGCCGTCATGTTTTTTAGGTGCCCCAAATGCAGCGGCGTTTCACGTGGAACAAGCACCAAACGACGACGCTCTTTAAGGACCACATCCGCCGCACGTGTTAATAATTGACTGGATACGCCATGGGCAATTTCAGCCAAGCTGTTCATCGAGCACGGCGCGATAATCATCCCCATAGTTTTAAACGAGCCGCTTGCAATACTCGCCGCAATATTCGTATTGGCATGATAAACATCTGCTAAATCTTTGAGTTGCGTCAGGCTCACATCGCTTTCATAGCTACGCGTTAACTGCCCGGCTTTGGTCACGACCAAATGGGTTTCTATCGGCAAAGCTTTTAGAATTTCTAATAACCGAATACCATAAATAATGCCTGAGGCACCGGTAATACCAACAATTAACCGCGACGTTGTCATAAAATTCATGCTCTCTTTTTTATTCAAGTTAAGTTTATTGTATAAGAATAGGGTATAATTTTCCTTTTAAATTAATTTTGTGGATTTATTTGCTCATGACAACACCTCGCCAAATCCCTCGTCAGATGCTCGTAACCAGCGCGCTCCCTTATGCCAACGGCCCCCTACATCTGGGGCACTTACTTGAGCACATCCAAACCAACATTTGGGTGCATACGCATAACATGCTTGGACATAACTGCATCAGCGTATGCGGTGATGACGCGCATGGCACACCGATTATGCTCAAAGCTGAACAACTTGGCATCACACCGGAAGAGCTGACCACCCAAATTAAGGCCAGCCACGAACATGATTTTAATGCATTTGGCGTGCATTATGATGGCTATCACACCACGCATTCAGAAGAAAACAAAACGCTTGCCGAAGAAACCTACAGGCGCCTCGAAGCCAACGGCGATATTATCAAAAAAACGATTCTCCAAGCGTATGATCCCATTAAAAACATGTTTTTAGCCGATCGTTACATCAAAGGCCATTGCCCGCGCTGTGACGCAGCCGATCAATACGGTGATAATTGCGAAGCCTGTGGCGCAACGTATGATCCAACGGATTTAAAAAATCCTATTTCGAGCTTATCCGGCGCAACACCGATCGAAAAAGAATCAGAGCATTACTTTTTTGATTTACCACGTTACGAAGCGTTTCTTAAAACATGGACGCGCAGCGGCAGCTTACAAAGCGAAGTCGCTAATAAATTAAGCGAGTGGTTCGAAACAGGTCTCAGAGCCTGGGATATTTCACGCGACGCGCCTTATTTTGGTTTTACCATTCCAGGCACGACCGATAAATACTTTTATGTATGGCTAGATGCGCCGATTGGCTACATGGCAAGTTTCAAAAAATACTGTGATGAACAAAATATCTCGTTTGATGCCTTCTGGGACAAAAACAGTACCGCTGAACTTTATCATTTTATTGGTAAAGATATTATGTATTTTCATACCCTGTTTTGGCCAGCCATGCTCCAAGGCAGCGAACGACGTCTACCTACCGCGATTTATACCCATGGCTTCTTGACAGTAAATGGCCAAAAAATGTCAAAATCACGTGGCACGTTTATTGAAGCACGAAAATATTTGGAGCATTTAAATCCTGAGTATTTACGCTACTTTTTTGCCGCAAAACTCAACGGACGAGCAGATGATTTGGACCTAAATCTCGAAGAATTTATGCAACGTATTAATTCAGATTTAATCGGAAAAATTGTGAATATTGCTAGCCGATGTGCGGGCTTTATTAACAAACGCTTTGATAACCAACTTTCAGATACACTGGACAATCCTGAGCTATTTAACACCGTACTTGCTGCACGTGAAGGCATTATAGAGGCCTATATTAAACGCGATTATGCACACGCTATTCGACAAATTTTAGAAGCTGCGGCACATATTAATCAGTACATCGATGCTGAAAAACCTTGGGTACTTGCTAAAGATCCCGAACAGCTTGAGCGTGTGCAATCGATTTGCAGCCAAGGCCTGAATTTATTTAGGCTGCTCATCACGTATTTGAAACCGGTACTACCGACCATGGCGCATGACTCCGAAGAATTTTTAAACTGTGAAGCGCTGACGTGGCAAACGATAGAAACGCCCTTGCTCAATCACAGCATCAAAAAATTTAAGCCACTGATGACACGCATCGAGCAAGCAAGCTTAGACGCGCTGATAGCACCCAAGGCAGGCTAGCATCATGTCGAAACCCACAGTACAAGACCTGGATGCCGTACTCCCACAAACCCAATGCGGCGAGTGCAGCTACCCAGGCTGCCTTCCGTATGCCGAAGCACTGGTCCACGGGCAAGCAACCATCGACCGGTGCCCACCGGGCGGCGTTACCACGCTCAAAGCCCTAGGCAAACTGCTTAATGTTGATCCAGAGCCTTATGTGCAAACGGTTGAACAAGCAACACGCCCACCCCAACGCGCCGTGATTCGTGAAGATGAGTGCATTGGCTGCACCAAGTGCATTCCTGCGTGCCCGGTGGATGTGATTATTGGCAGTGCGAAACAAATGCACACGGTCTTAGCGCATGAATGCACAGGCTGCGGCTTATGTGTTGACCCATGCCCAGTTGATTGCATCGATCTCATTGAACAGCCGACTGAAACTTATGACCGTGACCTTGCACGCACGCGCTTTCAGGCAAAAAATATTCGCCTGCTCCGTGAACAGCAAGAAAAAGAACGGTTATATCGTGAAAAACGTCAAATAAAACAAGCTCAAAACGATCCTGAACAAAAAGACGCGAACGCCAAACGCGCGTATATTTTAGA
The DNA here is from genome assembly GCA_029212505.1 of Legionellaceae bacterium. Classification (GTDB taxonomy): domain Bacteria; phylum Pseudomonadota; class Gammaproteobacteria; order Legionellales; family Legionellaceae; genus JAALKW01. The sequence goes on from JARGOS010000015.1 coordinate 23,087, forward strand.
GGCCATGGCTCGAGCGAAAGCGCGTAAAAAATAAACGCGCTTTATATTGCTAAGTACTATTATTCCACGTTTTTTACTGGCCGCATCCAATCCGACAAGGTTTGCTGTTTGGATATCGTAAGCGTTAAACCGCCGGCCGGCACCGATTTTCGAATGCTGCTCCCTGCCCCTATGGTTGCATTTTTCCCAACCGTAACCGGTGCGACAAGCTGTGTATCCGAACCAATAAACGCGCCATCTTCAATCACGGTTTGGTGCTTATTGACCCCATCATAATTACACGTAATCGTACCGGCACCTATATTGACCTTTTGGCCTATTGTGACATCACCTAAATAGCTCAAATGACTCGCCTGACTATCGGTGTCAAATACAGCTTTTTTTGTTTCAACAAAATTGCCGATTTTACAACGATCACCTAATACTGTACCCGGTCGAATACGTGCAAAAGGTCCAATTTTGCAAAATTCCCCAATCACACAGTCATCTAGCACCGAGTGTGCTTCAATCACTGTATTATCACCCAGCGTCACGTTGGTTAAAACACAATGGGCTCCAATCCGGCAATTTTGACCAATCTGAACGTTGCCTTCAAAAATAATATTGGGGTCTAGATAAACATCCTGTCCGCAGGTTAATTCGCCACGAATATCAATACGCTTTCTATCGGCTAAGGTGACACCTGACATCATCAGTTCACGTGCGCGCTGTTCTTGCCAAACACGCTCAAGGCCTTCGAGTTGCGAACGATCGTTGACCCCTTGAATCATCCACGACTCAGGTGCGTGCACACACGTAATAGGACAGTTTTCATCTGCGGCCATCCCCATAATATCCGTTAAATAATACTCTTTTTGGACATTGCTATCGCTTAATTTAGGAAGCCACACGGCTAAATCCGACGCAGCTGCACAACAGGTCCCGCTATACACCTCTTTGATTGCACGCTGGGCTTCTGTCGCGTCTTTTTCTTCAATAACCCGACAAATACGTCCATTCACATCTCGAATGATGCGTCCAAGCCCCGTCGGATTGGGTAAAAATGCGAGTAAGAGTGCTAACGGCGCTTGCCTTGATGGCGAAGCTGGTTTTGCTTGCGCCACCATGGCTTGCAATAAATCCAGCTGAATCAACGGCACATCTGCCGACAACACCAAAACGCGGGCATCTTCGGGAATATGCGGTAAAGCTTGCATCACAGCATGCCCTGTACCCAGTTGCTCTTGTTGCCATACCCAGTTAACGGGCCTGTCTTGAAATGCTTGCTTTATACGCTCGCTTTCATAACCAATAATCACGTGAATGCCATCCGGCTTAAGCGCTTCCGCCGTATCGAGCACACGCTCAAGCATGCTTTTCCCTGCCAGTTTATGCAGAACTTTAGGTGTCTTTGAACGCATGCGCGTGCCGTTTCCTGCGGCTAGAATAACTAAGTGCAGTGACATATTCTTTATTTCCTTATGATTTATAATTTAGTATGTGGCGGTATGATAACGGATTATTTCTGTGCGACAAACACAAAGGTCTTATTGATCCAATAATTTAAAAAAACACAGGATACATCCGCCATAAATTTTGCTAATACGGCATAGGGCACACCTTGTAACAGCACCATCAGGGCTATCGATGATAACGGAATATTAAGCATGCTTAACATAAAAAAGCGACGCGCTTGAGCCGCTCGATCTTTTTTATGATTAGATTTAAACGTAATATTTCGATGCGCCACAAAAGCAAAAACACCGCCGGCTAATTTTCCCATAATATTGGCAGCAATTGGATTGAGTATAAAAAAACCAAGCATCAACAAAAAACTTCCCATATCAATCACATAGGCTAAAATTTGAATCATAATATAACGGAAAAATTTCATGCGTAGCTTCGTACCTTTTCAAGTTTTAAAAATTAACTAGCTCAAACTCAACTCACCCACAAGATTTCGGCCCATCTCAGCTTTAACTTGGGTTAAGTCGCTATGCTTGCTGAGTAAATATAGAAGCTTGCAATAAATAGCCTCCGGTGTCATATCGTGACCGCTCACAAGGCCCGCGCCTATCAGGGCATGTCCCGTGGCATATTGCTCCATTTTAACATACCCATGTGGGCATTGACTGCTATTCACAAGAATGACGCCACGCGCAGATGCTTCCGCTAGCATCGCTAAAAAACGCGGTGAATTGTTTGGTGCATTACCAGAGCCATACGTTTCGAGTACAAGAGCTTGCAATGGCATCTGAAGCAACGTTTCTAAAACTTCCATCGCAATGCCAGGACAGAGCCTAAAATTTGCAATGCACTGCGGGCGAAGGGGTTGCCAATGAAACGGCGCTTGGGGCGCAGGTAATAACAAACCACTGGCCATATTGATGCTTTGTTCGATTTCGGCCAAATGCGGAAAGTTAGGTGAATCAAACGCATCAAACCGTGTGGAACTTATTTTTTGGGTGCGATTACCACGCAACAAGCTTTGATTAAAATAGACACAAACCTCATGAATAGGCCGGTGAGCACACAACCAAAGTGATGTGAGTGCATTATCAAGCGCATCGTTACGCACTTCGGACAGCGGAATTTGAGAGCCGGTAAGAATCACCGGCTTACTTAAATTCTCCAGCATAAACGACAGCGCCGAAGCGGTATAAGCCATGGTATCGGTGCCATGAAAAATGACAAATCCATCAAATTTATCATAATAATGGCTAATATCTGCAGCAAGTTGATTCCAGTCTTCATGAGTTATGTTAGAGGAATCGAGCAAAGGCTGATATTCCAACACTTCATAATCAGGCATGTCGGCATGTGAAAAAGCCGGTATCGCACGCAGTGCTTGCTCAACATGATTCGCTTTTGGTTGATACCCTTCGCGCGTTTTAACCGAGCTGATGGTGCCCCCGGTATTTAATATCAAAATATTTTTTTTCAACGCCCGCCCCTAAATCACGCATTTTAACTGCCTTTATGTTTTAATTATAATCAACAAAGACGATTTATTCCACTTAATTTGCCAAGCCCTTGTCTTTTATGAAAAAATCTCTAACTATCTTACAACATGTGTGTTATTAACTTGGATTAATACGATTATGGTCGTCGACCGCGCTGGATACAGACTCAACGTAGGAATTATTTTAATCAATGAGTCAGGACGCGCTTTTTGGGGCAAACGCCAAGGGCATGATTCATGGCAATTTCCACAAGGGGGTCTTGCCACCGGTGAAACCGCTGAAGAAGCCATGTTTCGTGAACTTCGCGAAGAAGTTGGCCTTGCGCCCGAAGATGTCAGTATTTTAGGCGTGACCCGACGATGGTTAAAATATCGCCTACCAAAACAATACTTGCGTCACGGTAGCACACCGCTTGTGATTGGACAAAAGCAAAAATGGTTTCTTTTAAAGCTCGAAGCGAACGAACAAAAAATACGCTTAGATCTATTTGACTCACCTGAATTCGACAGTTGGCGCTGGATAGACTACTATGAGCCGCAAGATCATGTGATCTTTTTTAAACGTCACGTGTACGTTCAAGCCCTCAAGGAACTGGCACCTTTCATGAAGAAACGTCCACGACACCTAACGCGACACATCCGAGGTCACCATGCGCGTCAATAGCCTATGCTGAAATTGCTCAAACGCATCGTCCAAGATGTTACCACAGCTAACGATCTCACAGGTGCGCTTTCTACCTTAGTTCAACGTATTCGTGAAGCCATTCATGTCGACGCGGTGTCGGCCTTTCTTATTGATGATAAGCGTGGCGAATATGTATTGATCGCAACCGAGGGATTAGATAAAAAATCTGAATTCAAAGTGCGTGTTCCTCTGAATAAAGGCTTGATTGGGTTAGTCGGGCAACGGGAAGAGCCGCTCAACATGAACAATGCACGCGAGCATAAAGCCTTTATTACAGAACCCCTCTTTGGTGAAGAAGCGCTGCATGCCTTTCTGGGCGTACCTATTTTGCAGCACCGAAAATTGTACGGTGTGCTGATTGTACAACAAGTGGAAAAGCGTGAATTTGATGATGCTGAAGAAGCATTTCTTATCACGTTAGCAGCGCAACTAGGGGGTATTATTGCCCATGCCGATGCAACCGGCGAGCTTGCCAAACTCACCAAGCCGAAAACATCCAAAGCAAAAAAGCATGAAGTAACCCATTTAACTTTAAGCGGTATTGCATCCGTTCCAGGTGTTGCAATAGGAAGCGCGGTTGTGATTGCTCCACCGGCAGATATTGACGCCGTGCCTCGCCAATTCATCGACGATGTTGAACATGAAATCGAACTGTTTCATCAGGCGCTCGACGCGGCTCGAGAAACCATGCACCAACTCAGCCGACGCATGCACGCCAGTGTGTCTGAGCATGATCACTCTCTTTTTGATGTGTATTTGCGTATTCTTGATAAAGAAAATTTAGGCGCCGAAGTTGAACGCTGTATCCACGATGAAAAACTTTGCGCCCAAAGCGCCCTAGCTACCGTGATTAAGCGACATATTTTTGCCTTCGAAGAAATGAAAGATGACTACCTTCGTGAGCGCGCCAGTGATTTTCGCGATCTTGGGCGACGCGTTCTGGCTGAGTTACAATCGTCAGAAGATCTCGACATCATTTACCCTAAACGTACGATTCTCATTGGTGAAGAAGTATCAGCGGCAGCGCTTGCCGAGGTACCTGAAGGCCAATTGGTGGGTGTTGTTTCAAGTAAAGGCAGTAACAACTCTCATGTCGCAATTTTGGCGCGTGCGCTTGGCATTCCGACGGTGATGGGGGTGCGTGGCTTTAAATTAGATGAGGTCGCTAAGCGCGCAATTGTGGTCGATGGTTATTATGGGCATGTTTTTATCTCCCCATCTAAATCATTGGTCGCCGAATACAAGCTGTTAGCGCAAGAAGAAGCCGAGCTGAATCAAAGCTTGGTTAAACTTCGTGATAAGCCTGCTGAAACAACCGATGCACACCGTATTAAACTCCATGTTAACACGGGTCTCGCGCTGGATACGGGACTATCGATGAGTGTTGGCGCCGAGGGTGTTGGCCTCTATCGTTCTGAAGTTCCGTTTATGACGCGCGATCGTTTTCCGTCAGAAGACGAGCAATACGTGATTTATCGACAAATTCTCACCGCCTTTGCTCCCCGCAGTGTCACGATGCGAACGCTGGATATTGGTGGCGATAAACCGCTGCCTTATTTTCCTATTGAAGAAGAAAACCCTTCGCTTGGGTGGCGTGGTATTCGTGTAACACTCGATCATCCCGATTTATTTTTACTGCAAGTACGCGCAATGATGCGTGCAAGCCAGGGGCTTAATAATTTACGCATTTTGCTGCCGATGATCACCACATTAAACGAAGTGGACGAGGCCCTTGAACTGATTAACCAAGCTTATGCCGAGCTGATTGAAGAAGCCTGTCTCATTGAAAAACCTGAGTTAGGCGTGATGATTGAAGTCCCTGCTGCCGTCTATTTAGCCGAAGCGATTGCACGACGTGTCGATTTTCTTTCGGTTGGCACCAATGATTTAACACAATATTTATTGGCCGTTGATCGCAACAATGCACGCGTTTCCAATCTCTACGATGCGCTGCATCCCGCCATACTTCAAATGCTTCTCAAAGTGATTGAAGGCGGGCACGCAGCGGGCGTACATGTCAGCTTGTGTGGCGAGATGGCGAGCGATCCCTACGCTGTTATTTTATTGCTGGCGATGGGGTTTGATTCTCTGAGCATGAACTCAGCAAGTCTACCGCGTATCAAATGGATTATTCGAAGCTTTTCGATTGCAAATGCACGTAAAATTTTGGCCGATGTGCTCAAGCTTGAACACGCCTCTGATGTTCGACTACACTTGCAAAAAGCGCTTGAGCACGAAGGCTTAGGTGGCTTGATTCGCGCAGGAAAATCCTAACTTTTTTAGAATATTTAGAATATAAGGACGTCACGAGCCATGCTAACCTATCCCGCCATCGATCCTGTTGCTTTCTCGCTTGGGCCATTACGTGTTCATTGGTACGGGCTCATGTACTTACTGGGCTTTGCTGGGGCCTACGGGCTTGCGCACTGGCGTGTTAAACAACAGAAACTCTGCTGGACTTCGGAGCAAATCGGCGATCTCATCTTTTTTTTAGCGTTAGGCGTTATTATTGGCGGACGGTTAGGCTACCTTGTGTTTTATCAAACCGCGGCGTTTATCCATGCGCCATGGATTGTTTTTCGAATATGGGAAGGTGGTATGTCGTTTCATGGCGGCTTACTGGGCGTGATGGCAGCACTCGCTATATTTGCTCACAAACAACATAAATCCTTTTGGGATGTTGCTGATTTTACAGCCCCGCTGGTACCGTTTGGTCTGGGTGCCGGACGCGCGGGCAATTTTATTAATGGTGAACTTTGGGGGCGTGTTACCGATGTTCCTTGGGGTATGGTTTTTCCTTTGGCAGGCTCCGAACCTCGGCACCCCTCACAACTTTACGAAATGGCATTAGAGGGCTTGCTGCTTTTACTGCTTTTGGCGTGGTACAGTCGAAAGCCTCGGCCTGCGGGCACGATATCGGCTGTTTTTCTCATGAGTTATGCTGTGTGCCGCTTTATGATAGAATTCTGCCGCGAGCCTGATGTACAATTGGGGTTTGTTGCAGGCCAATGGCTGACCATGGGGCAATTATTATCCATACCCATGTTTCTTTTTGGTTTTTATTTATGGTGGACAAAACGTTATGAAAACATACCTAAAACTCGTTGAGCACGTTCTTAATCACGGCACCATCAAACCAGACCGTACCGGCACCGGCGTGTTATCGGTTTTTGGTTATCAAATGCGCTTTGATTTAGCCCAAGGTTTTCCACTGCTGACCACCAAAAAATTACATCTTAAAAGTATTATTCATGAGCTGCTTTGGTTTTTGCAAGGCGACACCAATATTAAATACCTCAAAGATAATGGGGTATCTATTTGGAATGCATGGGCCGATGACGCCGGTAATCTTGGGCCTGTTTATGGGCACCAATGGCGAAGCTGGGGCAAAAAAGACGGGCAAGTGATTGACCAAATCACCGAAGTTGTCGAGCAAATAAAAACGAACCCTTTATCGCGCCGCCTCATCGTATCGGCATGGAACGTGGGTGAGCTTGACGAGATGAAGCTTCCCCCATGCCACCTGTTGTTCCAATTTTATGTTGCCGATGGCAAGCTTTCATGCCAACTTTATCAGCGCTCGGCCGATGTGTTTTTAGGTGTGCCGTTTAATATTGCTTCTTACGCCTTACTCACGCATATGATTGCACAGCAATGTGATTTAGATGTAGGGGAATTTATTTGGACCGGTGGCGACTGTCACTTGTATCAAAATCATCTAGAACAAGCCCGTATACAGCTCGAGCGCACACCGCGTGCGTTACCCACACTCGACATTCATCGCAAGCCTGATTCCGTGTTTGATTATGTTTTTGATGATTTCTCGTTTTTAAATTACGACCCATACCCAACCATTAAGGCGCCGATTGCTGTGTGAATCGCGGCATGGTTCAAATAACCCCTGTTTTAGTGAACACTGAGCGTGCGAAATTCTACCCGACTGTGTTATGATTTGGGCATGAATATTATGATTCAGTTGCTCTTTAAAAAATTGGTAACTTAAGCTGCTTGATGTTTAAAACACTTAAACCCAAGCATCTCAAGCCATGGTTTATGTGGTTTTCCTGTTAGGGATTCTGCAGGTGATTTATTTTTTAAACGCTCATGCTTGCTCCGCATGAACGGCTTGTGATTAAGACGGAATTGAATTAATGCGAGTCTTTTCTGGGAGAGAAATTTACGCTTATCCAGGTAAGGCCTTAATCGGCTATGAAAATTTTCGACCATAGAACTGCAACGGTGTGTTGTTTCCAAAATTAAAAGTACAGCATCTTCAATTTCATCATATTTTGATCCGATAATCGCCTCAAGTTCCAACTGCTTTTCGCAGTATTTAACCCCATCAATCGACTATCTGGCCAGATAACAAATGTCCCAGATTATATCGATGGACAAATCATATTGCGTTTCAAGTACAGAAAATTTTTCATTTAAGGTGCTGGCCACATCAAGCAGAGCGCCACGCTGTGCGTTGAGTGTTATTAAGATGTCTTTTATTCGGTGAGCGTGTCTCGAGGCTAAAATCGTCATTTCTGATACGATAAAATCGTACAACATTGCACGCTCAATGGGTGGATGTCCGGCAAGTTGAAGCACATCGTATTGCAACCAACTGGAAAGTGTTTTGAATATACTGTGAACTTCCTCTAGGCGCGTGCATTCACTGAGTGCGACTGTAAATTTACAGAATTTGGCCATACTGTTAAGTTAATCTCACCGCAATATGTGAAGCCATATATTCAGCGCAACAAAAATGATTTTCGAGATGCGCAGGGTATTATGAAAGCATCATTTTGGTCTGGCACACCTTATGTCACACCAAAAACGGTTGAACAACAAGATATCCAAAGTTTATTGCGCATTAGAACAAATTATATCGATATACGCACCACTATCAGCAATCAAGTACGTGGGTTAATGAAAGAATATGGGGTATTTGTAGCTTCTGGTTACCATAATTTATTAAAAGCTTTGCCATCTATCATTGATAGAGTCAATGAAACTGGCTTTACTTCTTGGTCGCAAGCATACCTTCCGGCTTTAGGCTATCAATGAGCTTCTCTCGTACCTCGAGACTCCTCATTGACACCCTAAATCCTACAGGTTAAGTGTTACTAAGAGCAAAGCCTTAATCTCCCAATAAATATTGGTCAAATAGCAACAAAGATGAGGTATGAGACAACAAACGAATTGCGAAGGATAATCATAGTGATGTTAAACAGGTAAGACCAACGCTTGAAAAACCTGACGAGAACTAAGGCGAACTATTATGCCGTACAACAGATAAGGAACAAGCGTGCGAATTTCATCAGGGCACGGGAGGCGTCAAACCCAATTATTAAATTGGAATTAGGCCTTACCAGATGCCGAATATAAGACCGCAATCTAACCCTTTTTAACAAAAACTATTAAAAAATCCTTTACAATACCGGTCGCGTCCATATAAGTTCCATGGATAAACTCCTTGGTGATGGGAAGATAGTAGAGTACGCCATCATCTTTTTTAAACGCGTTATTTGCCGCTGACAATGCTACTTCTTGCTGCGCGTACACGGTATTTCGACTGCAGTTATAACGACGTGAAATGTCGACAATCGTGTTCTCTTTTTGAATGGCTTCCAGCGCAATTGCCTTTTTTATTGGTAATGGAATACGTGTGAGGTGGTTCTTTTTGTGAGCAGTTATCATCATGATCCTTGTGAAGTTTTGACGACAACATTTGTATCATAGATCAATTTATTGGTCGATAACTGCTCTCAAAAATGACTACTAAAAACAAGGTGAGTGTTCAGTTGATTTGAACCATCCCAAAAAATCGCTATTTGTGACTTAATAGACACCGGTGTTTATTAATCGATTTAGGAGACATCTAATGCATGATATAACCAATACCATGATCATAGGCTAACCTTAAAAGCTTTAAATTTGCACCTCTTGGATGCACTGCTCCTCTTTCCCATTTCTGGTAGGTAGAAGGTGTAACATTTAATATTTTAGCCATAACAGATTGACTGAGTTTTTCCTTGGATCGCATCGCCTTAATGTCAGACGGTTCAAGATCAACAACTTCACTCAAGCCTAATTCTTCAATTTCTTTGATAGTAATCTGACTCAAACCAAGGTTATGAGCCGTTTCGAGCATTGCATCAATGATATTATTCTTAGTCATTACTCACCTCAATCAAGCTACCTTTTTGAATTAAAATCCTGAGATCTTCATCTGAATAAGCAAATAATTCTTTCGCTAATATCTTAATTGCTTTTTCTTCATTCGTAGCGATATTGCTTTTCGCGTTCTTTTCAAATCCGTAAACAAAAAAGCAATTTTTTCCGCTTTTGAATGCCACGATTGATCTCACACTACCACTCTTGCCTCTTCCTTTATTAGCAATGCGTTTTTTGATAACGCCACCACCATAATTGGCTTCATAGTTATCCGCCGCTATTTCTTGAGCTGCACATAACAATGATTCATCACTCACTTTATTTTTACCGGCCCATTTTGCAAATACTTTCGTTTTTATTGTTCTCATAAACAGCCTTGCCGTAGTTGATTTTACTATAGCAAAAATTATCATAGATAACAAGTTCATCAGATTTCATTTTTTTAAATCGTCATCGTGGTTCAAAAAACGAGGGTTTGGATGGGCTAGGTTTTCAATCAACAAAATGTCAAATTTAGGAGTGTCTTTCGCTGTTATCTAAGGTGAAACCTGACCTGTGAACTCCACTTCTGACTGCCTGGATTTCAGTAGCCATCTTCACTATTTAAATTTCATTCAGAAGCGGTCTTCACCAATGGGGTGGTGGTGTGCTGTGGAGGATGAAATAAACCAGCTAAATATGGGGCTAACTGTTGTCGTTTTTGGTGGCGCCATTAAGGTGATGATTCACAGGAGCGACTTATCATTAAAAAAAACATCAAAACACATCTCAGTAAAATTAAACTTCAATAATTCAGCATAATAAATATTTTTTAAGCCGATATTTGTTCTTAGACTTGTCTTAACTACGCCTCAAAAATGCTGTTCATTGCATTTGAAGTTTTTTGCGACATAACCGATTATAGTGAACTCGAAGCAGCACTACTCACTGCCGATGGCTCCTCGAGTTGCCTCATAAAAAATGTTACCGAAAGTAGGAAATTTTAGATTCGTTGCCT
>JARGOS010000016.1 GCA_029212505.1 Legionellaceae bacterium
GTGCCCACTCAGTTTGTCTTCTTAAGTTGTTAATGAACTTCGCCTCAAAGCGAGATGTGCATTCTACCCGATCTTTCCCGAGAGTCAACGCCTTTTTTCATTTTTTTTGGACTTTATTCAAATTAATTTAAAAACAATATATTTCCAGTCCATTTTGATCTTTAGCCACACAATCCAGGCATCAACCACCGATGGTTAGACTGCATTAGCCTTCTCATACCAACAAAAACGCATGTCATATTTATTCTTTTCATCCGCTGGTCGCAACTTAGAATCTTGTAGCTCCCAAAGCGATTCATCAAATTCAGGAAAAAATACATCCGCGTTGCATACACAATACACCTGCGTTAAATAAAGCTTGGTCGCATAGTCAAACGCAAGCTCAAATACTTTAGCACCACCGAGCACCATCACTTCGGCTGCATCTTGCGTAAGCTCCAAAGCCTTCTCAAAACTCGAGACCACCGTGACCCCTGGAATAGTGATTGCTTGTCGGCTTAACACAAGATTAAGTCTTCCCGGTAAAGGCCTACCTATCGAATCATACGTTTTACGCCCCATGATCACCGGCTTGCCGAGCGTGATGGCTTTAAAATGCGCCAAATCTGCAGGCAAGTGCCATGGCAAGCGATTATTCTTGCCCATACCGCCTTCTTCATCGACCGCGACGATCAAACTAACCACTGACATCTGTACACTCCCGTTGTTTGACGATATTTGCCGCGGTATTGACCGCGGCTTTTAAACTCTCAGCATTCGCTCGCCCCGTGCCAGCTAAATCAAGTGCTGTACCATGATCCACGGAGGTTCTCACCATAGGCAACCCCAGCGTGATATTTACCGCCTCACCAAATCCAGCATATTTTAAAACCGGCAAGCCTTGATCATGATACATCGCAAGCAAAGCATCGCAGCCTTTGATACCTTGTTCTGTAAACAGCGTATCGGCAGGCTTGGGCCCAAGCACATGCATCCCTTCATCACGCAACAACTCGAGTGCTGGAATAATCACATCTAACTCTTCTCGTCCAAGATGGCCCGACTCACCGGCATGAGGATTTAAGCCCGCCACACCAATGCACGGCTTAACTACACCAAAATCATGCTTAAGCGCTTCATGCAAGACACGAACAATCGCCTGTATACGCGGAACAGTAATGGCATCGGGTACCTCTCGCAACGCAAGATGGGTGGTCACAAGCGCCATGCGCATCGCCTTGCATGCAAGCAACATCACCACATCACACCCACCGCAAGCTTCTGCTAAAAACTCCGTGTGCCCCGTAAAAGCATAACCGCCTTCGTTCAAAATACCTTTATGAACCGGCGCGGTCACAAGCCCCGAAAATTCACCATCGAGACATCGTTGTACACCATCGGCCAATAGGCCCATCACATACGGCGCATTTTTAGCATTTAATTCGCCCGCCGCATCACTGACTAATCCTGGTGATGGCAACACGGTAAGCTGCCCCTCTTTAGGTTTTACACACACACCTGGCACATAATCAACCAAATCTATCGTAAGCCCCAGCTGCTTGCTTCGCTTGGCCAGAAGCTCTTTATCACACAAAACAACCAACGGCTCAGGATGCCCCACAAGACTCAAGCACACATCCGGCCCAATGCCTGCAGGCTCACCACTACTCACTAAAAGCGGCTTCCTCATGCGAGATCTTTATCAAGAATATTAATATACGAGGTGCCACGTACATGCTGCTGCCAACTCTCAATCGCCTCACCAAATTTACGCTGATGCAAATATTGGCGGACTTGTTGTCGTTGAAAAGCTTCTGAATCATCGATGGCTTTGCGCTCCAGCACTTCAATTAAATGCCAACCAAACCCTGTTTTAACCGGTTTACTGATCGTATTTAAAGCCAGCTCTTTCATTTCAGCTGAAAACGCAGGCAATAACTCATCCGGTGTGACCCAACCTAAATCACCCCCTTTAGAAGCACTGCCGACATCCATTGAGTTCTGCTTAGCCACTTCGGCAAAAGATTTACCTGATTTTAATTGCTGATATAAATTTTCAATTTGTTTTTTGGCTTGCTCTTCCGTCAAACTCGCGTCTTGCTTCACCAAAATATGACGGACATGCGTTTTTTCTACCGCATGATGTGCATTCGCGTGATTAGTGGAGACAAGCTTGATCAATTGAAAACCATTCCCCGTTCGCACAGGACCAACCACCTCCCCCGCCTTCATATGAATGACTTTTTTTGCAAACACCGAAGGAAGCTCCGCCAAATGCCGCTCCCCTAAATCGCCCCCTTCAAGCGCATATTCACCTTGTGACTCGGCAATCGCCAGCCGCGAAAAATCATCACCGTCTTTAATTTTATTTAGCAAATACTGTGCTTTGGCTTCTGCTTTTTTCAACTCACCTGGCGTGGGTTCTTCTGACAAGGGAATCACAATGTTTTGCACATGAAACAAATGCTCGGCTTTATCCGCTTCAAGCGACGTTTTTAAATAATCTTCCACTTGCTGTGTCGAAATCACAATATCTCGCCCTACCGCCTGCTGCTGCATACGTGCAATCAACATCTCTTTACGTAAATTTTCACGATACCCATCAAACGTCATGCCTTCTTTCTGGAGCGCTTCACGTAACATCGGTAGCGTCAAATGATTATCGGCGGCTATTTTATTAATCGTCTCGTCCAATTCAGCATTATCAATCACCACGCCATTCGCTTTGGCTAATTGCAGCTGAAGCGCTTCATCAATCAAACGATTCAACACTTGTTTTTGCAGGGCACTCTCGGGAGGCAATTCTGTTTTACGTGCTCGCAATTGTTGACGCCACATATCAACTTGCGCGCTCAATTCACTTTGTGTAATAACCCCATCGTTGACCACGGCCACCACTTTATCGAGCGCCTCAGCCCACACCGACACGGACATTAATATTGAGCACACGCCGAGCAACATTCCAAGTAATTTTTTCATGATTCATATCCTATATTTAATCTAATTCAATCTAATTTAATCTACCGATGAAACACATCAACATACCCGGGTAAATAGGTTTTAATCGTACTGGCTGGATCATTGGTTGAAACCGCACCCAAACCTTTAAGTAAAACTTGCAGATACGCACTGTTATTATACGTAGGCTGCGTTTTATCAAGCGTTAAACTATTAAACGAGCGCCCCGCATAAGCCCGAACAGCCCAGCAACAGGTCTCGTATTGAACGCCTAAAAATCCCACCATTTGATAACCTTGGCTGATATTATAACTGTACACGCCGAGACTACTCCAGTTTTCATTCAAAGGCCACGCATAAGCCCCCGTTGCTTGATGGAGCGCACCGCGCGTTATCGTGCCGTCTTCGTGCGTTAATAAATTTCCGGCAACCAAATAAGCATACCCTAACCGAACAATATGATTTTTTTCCGGCTCATAATGAAAATTCGCTTCGGCATTATTCGTCGATTTTTGGTCAACATCCCAGACAAAGCCTCCGTTAAAAGACCAATCTCGGCTGAGATTCAGATCAAGATGCGTTGTGATGGGTGAAAATTTAGCATCCGGCGCGGTATACCCGAGCATCAAGGCATTATCTTCACAAACACCATCAGCGGCATAACATAAATTCACACGCCGTGGCGTAAAATAGGCTTGTTGCCCCACCGCAAGTACCGCTTTCTCCTCGCCGGTTTTTTGAGATAAAAAACGCGATTGAAACGCATACGTCAGTTGATTGGCATTCGAAATGCGATCAAAACCTGAAAAACGATTATTCCGCATCAATTGATCATAACGAAACATCATATAAGCTGACTCAAACGCTGGAATTTGCGATTGGTCTCGATACGGCACATATAAATAATACAGCCGGGGCTCAAACGTCTGCGTATACGAACGTCCTATTCCGTGAACATCACGCTCAAACACAAGGCCCGCATCGCCAATATACCGTGGGATCAAGCGATTAAACTCGGGCGCGTACTCGCTCCCTTGGTTATGCAGACGATAATAATTTTCGACCAGTTGCACCTCAGGCTTGACATACCCCCACGGCTTGACCCACGCAAACGACACATCCGGCATCACATGAGCACGTGGCCCCTCCAATTGCGTTGGATCATTCACCGGCCAATGAAACACATCATACTGCGCATTCAGATGCACCGAGCCGTTCCAAGGTAATTCATCGTACTTTCCATCTAAACGCAGTTGAGGTAGGCGCTCGTAAATATAATCCACGCTATCTTGATTAATTGGATTAATCGTTTGAAACGACTGCACCAACACATGTGCGAACCAATGCTCATCGGTGTAGGTCAACGAACCATCACGCAATAATTGACTTTGCGTCATCATCGTCATGTTATTAGTAAAATCTTGCAGATAATAATCATCGGAGATTTGCTGATAATTAAGTTTTAATTTTAGCCTATCCGTAAATGCCGTGTTTTCACGTAAGTACAGCGACCAGCGATTATCCGAAACCCCTTGCAGCTCGGGATAACTCGGTTGATGTACTTTGAGGTATTCACGAAAGGCGCGATCGCTCGGTAAAAAATGACCGCCAAGCACACCTGAACTATGTTCCGTCAAAAAACGCGTGTCGCCACCTATCATCACCCCGCGCCGGGCATACACATGCGGTACAATCGTCGCGTCATAATTAGGGGCAATATTCCAATAATACGGCACCGATAAATCCACACCCCCAATATTAGAAAACCCATTGGTTGGCATCAAAAATCCCGACTTACGAGCCTTGGATGTCGGGAATGTGAGATAAGGCATGTATAACACCGGCGTGTCATTGAACACCAGTGCGGCATCCCGGGCGATACCTCGCCCTTTAACATCATCGATATTGAGCTCGCGCGCTTTGATCATCCAAGCGTTATCTTGGGGCGCACACGTGGTGTACGTTGCATCACGCAACAATAAATTTCGATTTGCAAACCGCTGAATTAAACTTGCCTTCCCCCACGCGGGCAAACTTGCCCCTGCATTTTTAGTATCCAAACGATACAGTACTTGATTGAGCTCACCGGTTTTATTGTCTGGATTGAGCTGCACACGATGGGCGCGCATGAACCGACCGGGCTCAGCATAAACCACATCCCCCACAAGCTCGATATTGGTCACATGCGCTGTCTTCGGATCGCGATAAATATACGCCGTATTCGCAGAAACCGCCCGATTATCATACTGAACTTCGACATGCCCTTGGAGTTTTGAGCCCCCAGCAGGCGCAAACGAAACATCATCGGCACGCAGCTGAATCAAGCTTGGATCACGGACCTCAGAAAAATAAGGCTTTTTGCTGTAAGCACCATAACACATGCGATTGCTTGCATCCGGCTGCCAGCCCAAGCGCCAAGCAAGCTGCGCACGAGACGCCAATACACAAGCCTGCACCGGCTCTTTTGCCCTGCGCGAATCCATTGCGAAAGCACACACGCTCGTTTGAATAAAAAGCAAACTAACGCAGACAACGGCAAACAGAAGCTTTTGCCCCATGCGAAATATCGTATAGCATCCCATGTTCAGCGTCACAAAAATACCTTATGATGCACAAAAAAAACCATTCTTTCCAGAAGGCGGAAAAGTATACCATGCTTACACGACAGAACACACTGCACACATGGCTGGGCAGCGTACTTGGAGATTCACCGTTTCATTTAGCACCACTCGCCGGTGATGCGAGCTTTCGACGTTACTTTCGTATGCAACACGAAAGCGCAAGCTATGTGGTCATGGATGCCCCACCCGGCCAAGAAGGTCTTTTAGCCTTTACTCAAATTACAAAAGCACTGAACGATGCGGGTGTTCAAACACCCAAAATCATTGCCTTTGATCTCGAGCAAGGCTTTGCTTTGCTTCAAGATTTAGGCGACACCGTGCTTTTAAATCGTGTGTTAAACGCATCACCCGAACAAGCCACCCCAGATTATATGCTTGCCCTCGACAGCCTTATCAAAATACAAACCTGTCGTACGCATTCACCCGAACTCAGCACGTTCGATATTCCGGCGATGGAGCGCGAATTACAATTATTCCGTACCTGGTTTTTAGAGCGCTGGCTTGGCATCACCCTCACCGATATCGAAGAAAACTTACTCAATCATGCGCTTAGCATCATAACCGACCAGATTATGCAGCAACCGCAATGCTTCATGCACAGTGATTATCATTCACGTAATCTTATGCTGACGCAAGCAACACCCGACGCTCCGCTCAGCATGAGTGTGCTCGATTTTCAAGATGCCGTGCGTGGTCCGTTTACCTATGATTTGGTTTCGCTTTTAAAAGACGCGTATATTCAATGGCCTCGAGCCACACAATTGCAATGGCTCAATGCTTTTTATGACAAATTACCCGAGACGCACGGCTGGTCTCGCGCTGAATTCATACAAGGCTTTGAGGTGTGCGGCCTGCAACGGCATTTAAAAATTCTCGGCATTTTCTGCCGACTCGACCAACGTGACGGCAAATCAGGATATTTACGTGATTTACCGCTGACCTTGAACTATGCTTTAACATGTATGGAACAATATGAGACATTGCGTCCTTTATATGACTTTATGAAAACACGGGTATGCCCGGTGTTTGAGGAGAAAATGAAAGCATGAACACGGCCTTTATTTTTGCCGCCGGTCGCGGCACGCGCCTTCGGCCTTTAACCGACCGTATTCCAAAAGCGCTTTGCACCGTGGGCGAACGTGCGCTCATCGATTATCACTTAGAAAAACTCAATCAACACCCAACCATCACACGCGTTTTGATTAATCATGCCTATTTGGGCGATCAAATTCGCCGACATGTTCTAAAAACAAACTACACCAACTTGGACATCATTTTCATTGCCGAACCACCTGGCGGTCTTCGTACCGGCGGTAGCCTTGTATATGCTCGTAGTAAAATAGGAAACGAACCGTTTCTAGCTATTAATGCCGACGTGTTCACCGATTATGATTTTTCACCTATCAACTTACCAGAAACCAGCTTAGCGCATCTTGTTTTAATCAAAACACCTGAAGACCATATGCCCTGTGATTTTGGCATCACCGACACGCAGCACCTATCTAACCTAGATAAACACTATACATTTTCTGGTATTGCGTGTTATCACCCCCAATTATTTGAGCACCAACCGCTGGGCCGTGCGACCCTTGCACCCTGGCTACGTGACGCAACCAACGCAGGCCTTACCACCGCTGAAGTGCATTCTGGCATGTGGTTTGATACCGGAAGCGCAGCCCGGCTTGAACGTGCACGGGCTGCGGCTGGGCAGTCAGATCACGCCGCAGGCGCGATATCACCCTCGGGTGCAGGTTTGTATTGCGCAGGCAACTTCACTTGAACAAGATCTACGGCAACGCCTTTTACATGCTGATTAAAATAAGCTTTTAATCCATCGTTTTTGGCCTCAACCGCCTGCTGAAAATCATTTAACTCAACACGGAGCGGTTGGCCATTTTCACCGGTTTTAATTTCACCGTTTTCTGAGGCTTCATAAAGATAAGGCGCACGAAATAACATCCCGTTACGTGCAAACCAGGCATGAAACGAAACATCCAAGCGCGCGATAGCCTCGGCATCGGCCGGCTTATCATTCAGCATATAGCCACGATTGAGTTCACCGCCTTCAGCAAACTCAATACCCATCAAGACCTTATCGACCGGTGTGGTTGGTTTGTCTTTTTCTGTGGCTTGCGCACGCTGCACACTTGCATTCGCATAATCAGGCAACGGAAGCTCGCCACGCCAAGGGTTGGTTGCAGACTCGGCCGTTGCTTGAACTTCTTCCGCAAAATTCTCACACTTTTTAAGCAAACCTTCAAACCGCTTATCAAGCCGACGTTCGACGAGTAACGCTTTAAATTGCTGATAGAAATAAGCGGCAGCTTCTGGCGTACTCGCCAAATCCATACACTCAATCATCGTTTCTTTCGAGGGTAATAATGCTGCCATGTTCAGCTCCTACGCGTCATCTAGTTTTAAATTAATCCAATGGGTTTTTATACTTCCCAATCACGGAAGAAAAGCTTTTCTTTTTCATCGAGTCTAGCGTAAATTCATCCACTTGGATTGCATCCCAACGTGCACGCTCAACCTCAAGAAGCTTCTTCATCTCGTCTTCTGTAATTTTACCTTGCTCGACATGTTCGGCCAATTTTTCTTTGAGATTACCCGACTTCATGCGCTTAGCTCCATCAAGCTTTTGATACAACGGTGCAGCTTCGACAAACGCTTGGAAGGCTTCTTCGACACGGTCCACCGGTTGATTTGCATCACCGCTCATATAAATTCCCGCTTTTAAGCTGTCACGGTACGCATTATTTTGTGTCATCAGCTTGGTGACATCATGATCGAGTTTATCGCTGGGGTACGGCATACCGCCGCCCAACGGAAACGCCACCAACCGCATGATACCACCGAGTAATTTTGACGGAAAGTTTCGGCACAAACCGAGTAACGCCTCCGACGCATGATGAAAACAATACGCAAGCGCCCAACGTGCGTGCATTTGTTCGGCTTTATCGGCACCCCGCTCCTCCACTTGCCGCAACACCGCCATGGCTAAATACAAATACGACAAACCATCGCCTAAACGTGCTGACAACCGCTCTTTTCGTTTTAAATCACCGCCTAAAACAATCAACGAGCAATCCGCAAGCCATGACAGGGCATAACTCAAGCGCGCCAAGCGCTGACATTCACGTTTCATCGGATGTTTTTTAGGTACGCTAATCAAGTGCCCACCGGTCCAGGCCGCACACACCGATTTCGCCATGTTACGCGCAAAATATTGCACATGTTGACCCAATAATTTTTGAAACGCGGCTTGATTATCATTGGCAATCGCATAAAACTCATCGCGCAAATACGGATGACACGCCATGGACCCTTGCCCAAAGATCAACAAATTGCGGGTCATAATATTCGCCCCCTCAACCGTGACAGAAATGGGGATCCCTTGATAAAAATTACTGAGGTAATTACGCGGCCCCACCACAACGGCCCGCCCGCCGTGCACATCCATCGCTGAATTTAAAATTTTACGTGGCAGCTCGGTATTAAAATATTTAGTAATCGCTGACGCAACCGAAGGTTTTTTGCCTTCATTGACTGCGGCAACCGTAAGTAAACGCGTCGCCATCACCACGTAATTTAAACCGGCAATTTCAGCCAGTTTTTCTTCAATGCCTTCAAATTGCGCAAGCTCTACCGCAAACTGACGACGTAAACGTGAAAAAGCCCCTGTGGTCAAATAAGCGACCGAAGATGACGCCGCCCCCAGCGCCGGTAACGAAATTGAGCGCCCAATCGACAAACACTCGACCAACATTTGCCAACCACGTCCGGCTTCTTTTTGGCCACCAATAATACTGGTGATCGGCGCAAAAACATGCTCACCACGAATCGTACCGTTCATAAACGGCTGCTCTGCTGGCAAATGCCGGTTTCCAATCTCTAAATTTTCAGAATCACGAGGGATCAGCAAGCACGTAATCCCTTCACTGCCTTTGCCTTTAAGCAAGCCGTCCGGATCTTTTAAATCAACCGCGAGCCCAATCAACGTCGCGATGGGCGCCAAGGTAATCCAACGCTTATTCAACGTTAAACGCACGCCCAGCACTTTTTTTCCATCCACGTCACGTTCAACCACCACCGCTTCGGATTGAATCGACGTTGCATCGCTGCCTGCCTCAGGCTCGGTTAAAGCAAAACATGGGATTTCTTCACCTGCGGCCAAACGCGGTAAATAATAATCTTTTTGCTCTTGTGTACCGTAATGCTGGAGCAATTCTCCTGGCCCGAGCGAGTTAGGTACCATCACACTCACCGCCGCCACACCCGAACGACTCGCAAGTTTCATGACAACATCCGAATGCCCACGCCCTGAAAAGCCTTTACCGCCGTATTTTTTATCAATCACTAAGCCAAAAAAGCCTTTGGCTTTCATAAAGTTCCAGACATTTTCGGGCAAATCTTGCGCTTGGGTAATTTCCCAGTCATCCACCATGCTGCACAGGGTTTCGGTTTCGTTGTCTAAAAACGCTTGCTCTTCATCGGTCAATAAAGTCTTGATTTTGGATAAAGCCTTCCAATCCGGCTCACCTCGAAAAATAGATTCCTCTATCCAAGTATCGCCGGCATTTAACGCTTCTTCTTCGGTTTTAGATAATTTAGGAATAGCTTTTTTAGCACGTTTAAAAATAAAATTGCCCAGCATATTTTGAGCCAAAGGCAAACGTTGCAGTGCAATCACCCCAGGAATCACAAGCCAGAGCAAGATACCCGGTATCCACGACAAACCGACCACGGTCGCTAAGAGCAAATAAACCGCACTCCCTATTTCCCACACCACGGCTTTCTCACCACGCGCTAAAATAACCAACGTGAACGCTATATATATAAGAAATAATATCATTGCCATATCCATTTATCCTTCATCCATTCGCAGTCAATACTCGACGATTAGCCCAGGGGCACTAACCTTCGAGTATATACTGGGATAAATCAGAAGACCAATGGTCTAAGACAAAGAATTATAGGTTACGGCGTTCTGCTCCTACACTTTCGGTGTGGTGTTGTCACGCGAATGATCTTCTCTCTCTTGATTTTTATGCGCTGCTTGTCCTTTTCTTTCCTGTTGTGCGTGCTCTTCCAAGGCATCTAGATCGGGTGTACCGCTAAAAGCATCTCTTGCGGAGATTGGAGAATCGGACATAGACGTAGTGGGAACGGTTGCTTGATTTTCTAAGACCTTATTCCCAGCGCCTATGTATGCATAACGCGCGCTTTCTATACGATCCAGTCGTTCTGGCGTGTAGAGCGAATTAAAATCTTGTCCGATAGCTTCCGCAAATGCTTGTAACCCTGCCTCATGAGCTTGAGAATTACTCTTTATTTCATTTAATACTTTCGTATAACCATCTTGGCGGTCCCTTGTTTCTATCATCTCCTTGTAGACCTCACCTAAATCTTCACCCGCACCATCATAATTTTCTCTGTCTTCAGTCGTCATCTCACTTAAATCCTCGGGAAAGTCGTCGTGCACTGCTTGATTAAGCATTTCTTGCTCTTTCAATAGACCAGCGTACTCTTGAGCTAAATAATTTTTTTCAGGGGTACCCCAGTGAGGATTTGTCTTGATCGCTTCATTCAGTTTTTCCATCTTCTCTTCATGTAACTCAAATTTTCGATCAAGCTTTTCTTGAGCTGTCATCGGTTGATCAGGATTATTCTCAATCTCATTATTAGGGCCAGACTTTCGTTGAGTTTCAGAACGCACAAGGGCACCGTCAGACAGTGTTGGTGCTTTACTACCAAGCTTATCCAACCCGGCTTCCATCGCAACAGCTTCCTGGGTTTCAGTATCTTTGTATAATTTCCGACCGAAAAGTCCCTTAGATTTTGCCATCACCTGGTGATAAGCTGCTTTTGCATCAGGATCAGCATTAATTGCCTGCATGTTCACTTGCTCTTTTAAAACTTCTCGCCCAGCTTCTCGCCCTGCGGCATTAATTTCTATTTGTTCTTGAGCCGTACGCTCAGGATCAACACCAGATTCAATATGAGCACGCGCCCTGGCCTCATCTATCTCTTTGGCTTTAGCCTCCATGGCTGCTGTACTTGCCTCTTGGGCTTTTTCGTTTTCCCTAATTGCGCTATCAATATCAGCATGTAGCTCATTATTTGCTTTAAGTTCTGTCCCGGCGGCCAAACTCTCTTCTTCCACATGGGAGCCTAAAGTAAAATCTGAGTCGGAGGTGGAGGACGTTAATCCAAGCCGATCAACTACAAACTGAGCTGCGTCCCGGGCACCCAAAATAACACCCCGCAGACCTTTATATAAAACACGGGCGGCACCCTTGACCGCCGCAACCGCCGTATTTAGCACCGCTCGTCCTGCAAGAACGATCGATTGGGCGGCTCTCACAAAAATTGCTGCAAAATCATAAACCATACCGAGTAGATTACCAAGCATTGTAATAGGATTTGGAAATGACTTGATAACTCCGCCAAGCCCCTCACGTTTTGTCATTAAATTATGAACAAAGTCGGGTGTATATTTCCCTTTTTTTCTTGCTAGAAGATTTCTTCTGTCCCCTGGGCCCGCTAATATACTGCCCAAATGCCCTACTGCTGAAGCAACGCTCTTCCCGGTATCCTTCCACATATCACCAATATTTTTATCTTTACCAATCAGCATCGGTTTTTTTTCAGTGAAATATTCCACAGCCTCCAAAAGGCTTCTGTCTTCATCGACCTGTTTTGTACGCGTTCCCAAATGTGTATCCATGGTTTCATGAAGTTTATTTTGTGCGGCTTCAAGTCTTTCTTGGGCTGCTATGACCGCACGTTCATCTGCGCTATAACCACCCAGGAACTCAAGCCGAAAACGACGACTCAGCGTATCTTCAACACCATATTTTTTACCTTGAATCAACCGGCCATACATCGATTGATCTTTATGGTTTTTGCCTTTTCCTGCATTTTTAAGGAGATCATCGGACTGTGCCAACGCCATTGATTTGTCGAAGTTTTTTCCTTTGCTTGTATTGGGCCATTCGGAATCTAGCTTTACTTTAGCCGCACGAAAAGCTCTGGCAGCCTCCATCACCTCTCTTTTCTCTGCTTCTATTTGGCTGATAATCGCGTCATTTAATTGTCTCTTCTTAGCCATATCACTCACTCCACCACATCATAAGGGTTTTAATATATTATGTAAGTAAAGTATAGAAGCGATGTGGGTAAAATCAAATCAATAAGATTTTTTGGTGTTTTTTTAACAAACGAACTCACCTTAAGCACTGACGCTTGACTCGCATCTCACGTTCATTAAAAATTCTTCGTTGTAAATCAACTTGAAGCTTGATTAGAAAGCCCTTCTCCCGCGGGCGGGGGAAGGTGCCTTCTACTCAACTTTTCGTCTTAAAGACGTGACCAAGCTTCGACCTATTCTAATTATAAGGGATAATCTTGAATAGGTTATACCTCACTCATGCACGACGGAGCGCGCGCCGGGAACAAAAAAATAATTGACGCTCCTGCTCTAAACCCTGCCTCTGGCTATTCGAACAGAGTATGTATTTCTTGCCAGGGCAACACGACGATATTTTCAGCTAAATGATAACGATGGGGTGTTTGGCAAACGATGTACGCCAAATCTGTTTCATATTCTTCCATAAATTTTTTTAAATGACGCGCATCATTTATATCGGGTTTATCATTCCATTTTACTTCAATCGGTGTGTAACGATGGGCAATATCAAGTACATAATCAATTTCTGGGCCCGCTGTATCACGCCAGTATCTTACTTTGATTTGTGGTGAGCGTAATTGACTTTGATACACCAGTTCATTGCCAACATAATGCTCAAATAAATCGGCCATAATTTTTTTAGGCAAGCCCGTGCCTTCATTTGCACATACCCGACGAACCCCTAAATCAAAAAATAAATACTTGGGCGATTTGACCAAACGCCGTTTTGTATAACTGTCTGAAATAGGATCGATTCTTAAGATAAGCATGCAGTCTTCAAGAATTTGATAGTAATTTGCTATGGTCGTATCGGCAACCCCAAGATCTTGTGAAAGACGTGTGAAATTGAGTTGTTTACCTGCCTCACCTGCTGCAATTTCAAGAAAACGTGAAAAACTACCGATATTGCGAACCAAAGCTTCTGCCCGAATTTCATCTTCTAAATAAGTACTCACATAAGAATATAAATCAATTTCTTGTGATTGCGCGTCAGCATCATTCATAATGCCCGGCAACGTACCGTATAATAAAATATGCTCTAAATTCAAATCAAACGAGGAAAATTCCTGATAAAGCAAAGGCGTCATATGAAGAGAAACAACACGCCCTGGAAGCAAATTCAAGTTACTCCCCGTTTTTAATTTTCGAGCCGATGAACCTGATAAAATAAACTGAGCTTTTTGACTATCGATTAAATGCTGCGCGATATCCATGACAGCGGGAATTTTTTGTACTTCATCAATAAAAATTAACGGCGATTTTTTAAATTGCTTAATTTTTTCTTCAAGCTCTTTTTCTAATAACGCCGGATCTTTTTCGTAACGTTGACGCGTTGTAATACGCGCAAACGTATACTGAATATCAGGCTTAATTTGCTCTTGTATTAAGGTGGTTTTTCCTGTTTGCCGTGGACCAAGCAGCAAAACACTTTTGCCTCGCTTGAGTGCTTGCGTAATATTGCTTTTAAGTAATCGTGGAATAAAGTTCTTCATAAACCGGATTATCAATGAATTCTCTGTGTTAATCAAGAAATTTCAATGTTTTTCGGCATTATTTATATCTGACGCTTTTGTAGCACTGTTGTAGCACATGCAAACTCAGATTGTATGTCTATAATTAAATCATATACGAATGCTTTTGGAGAGCACGCATGCCTAAATCTATTTACTACATCACTGATGATGAAAATCATGCTAATAGTGAAGAAGCAACATCAGCAAATGCCATGGCAGGCTTGCATGATGTTACGGCACAACCGTTGTGGACAACCTCATCTATACTTGGATGTCCAATCCATAATATGACAAAATCCCCAGAAATTATACCCAACGAATCAAACGAAATCATCTTGCTGGCGCATACTGACAACAAAAGACCACCCGAAACCATTGGCGAACGCACGCCCGAAAAACTCGCTGATGCTTTTTCTGTGATGTTTTCTAATAAACAAGATAGAACAAACGTCACGGATATTTATCTTATTTCGTGTGAAGCAGGTATGGGTTCACCCTCGCTTGCCCAGAAATTTGCAAGAGCCATGATGAAAAAAGGTTTTAGTAATATCAAGATTCATGCGGTAGCACACCCTGAAGGCCCGCTAATAGGCGGTGGCGTCGAAGTCACAACTCGTCCTGGAACAGCAGACGGCGGAAAAGTCGGAAAAGTTGGTCAAGTGACGGGTTATTATTACGCAACTCAAGAGAGCAAAGCTTACCATGATTACAAGGCCATCGGAGCGATACTTAAAAGCGATAGAACCTCTGAACAGAAGACATTATTCAATCAATTAAAGCCCGACTTCGAAAAGCTTACTGACAAGCAAAAAGAAAAACTCAGGGAAGGAAAAATTAATTTAGTGACTGACTTCGAAGAGATGAAAGAACCCCACAATACCTTTACAGCTAGCGGTCCTCAAAGCATCATCAGTACCGACATGGCCATCACGTTAAGCTTTTTAAAACGAAGAAAAAATTCGCTTTTAAATTTGGGTGGTGAAACCAATGTCACACACGCGATTGATACGCTAACACAGCAATTAAAACAAAACCCTACCATAACGCATCAAGACATTATAGCGCAATTTAAGCCTTCAGAGACGCCTAGTCAGGAGCTTGGTTTCTTTGTACGTAACACTTTAAAAGCCAAACGTGCTCTAGGCATCGATGAGGTTAAAATATGTATCGAAGACTATGCGAAAGACTTAAACCGGCTATTAAACACAAGAAACAACACAGCTTTTGAATTCAACATCACAGAAGAAACACCTCTGCTTGGGGGCTCATCTGAACCGCAGGATATTGCAGGCCAATTGCGTAAGTATGCAAACCAAAGAAGCGATGAATGGGGCTTTTCTTGGGACGTGCTCTATTTAAAAACGTTTTCGTTTTGGCTGAGTGATTGTGTGACTTCGCTTGCTGCAAATATAGGCATGATTGAACACCCTACTGATTATTTACATATTAAGCATCGAGAAACCAAAGTGAGCGCAGCAACAAAGCTCGCGGATATTATAAAAGAAGATCATAATACAAACGTTCCTGTCCTAACGCCTGCAGAAATGGGAGCACTACGCGAGGGACGTTTGCATGCTATCGCAAGTCAGGTAGACGGCGGTTTAGACAAGTATTTATCCGGTGAGCAGTTTACGTCTCCCCTGCACGACGGAGAGCGCACCGGGAACAAAAAAAATAATTAATACTCCCATTTGACTTAACAAGATGGAAATATCACATACCGTGGTGGTGTTTAATCATGCAAGATAAGTTAAGTATGCCACTTACATCGCGCATTAACATTAACACCAACCCGCATTTCATGAAAATTTAACATTTGATATTAGGGTGTGTTGACAATTCACATACCGCCTACGTGCCGCGGCTTGTCCGCGGCATCCAGTAGATGTCGAAATTAAAATCGACTCTATCTCAATTCATTGAATAATAAGAGCAAACCCATAAGATAACGGTTCTAACACCAAGTATAAAACGGGTTTGCAATGGCTAGACTTATGCTCAATGATGAGCTTTGGTCGAAGCTGAGGGAGAGCATGCTACAGCAAAGGATTTATGACAAGCCTAATTTACGTCTAGTCGTAGAAGCGATGTTATACCGTATGCGCGTTGGTTGCCCTTGACGAGACTTACCGGCAAGTTTTGGATGCTGGAATTCAATTTATCAACAATTTAACCGATGGTCATCTCAAAATAAATTGATGCAAATTTTTAAAGCGCTTGTTCAAGAGCCCGACTTAGAATGGGAATTTATTGATGGCAGTATTGTCAAGGCCCATCAACACAGTGCGGGCTTACCCAATAAAGAAGAACAAGCCATTGGTAAGTCAGTTGCTGGAAATACAACAAAAATTCATATGGCTGTTGATGCTCACGGATTACCGATTGATTTTGAAATAACAGGTGGTGAAGTGCATGATTGCAAAATTGCACTAGAATTTATCGAAAAATTACCAAATGCAGGGCGCACTGTTGCAGACAAAGGTTATGATAGTGAAGAGCTTCGAGATACTATTCGGAAAAAATCATCTATCCCCGTGATTCCAAGAAAGAGTAATTCTAAAATTGGCAATGCAGATATGGATTGGGGCCTTTATAAATACAGACATCTCGTTGAGAATTTGTTTGCCAGGATAAAGCACTTTCGGGCAGTGGCCACAAGATTTGACAAATTAAAGCAAAATTACACCTCTGTTGTAGCCATGGCCTGCGCTTTTTTGTGGTTACCGATGTAACGCTTTCTGATATCATCCCAGTGTTTGACCAACACACAAGGAAGTATGATGCGTCCAGCTTATGTTTATATGCTTGCAAGTCAGCGCAATGGGACTCTTTACGTCGGTTCTACGTTAGACCTTATTAAACGGACATGGGAACACAAAAACAAAGTTATTTCTGGCTTTACCGCTAAGTATAACGTACATATGCTTGTCTATTACGAAGCACACGCATTATACGTTGAAGCAGCTCGTCGTGAAAAACGTTTCAAAAATTGGCCAAGGCAATGGAAAATAAATTTAATTGAGAAGGGCAACCCAGAATGGCGTGACTTGTATAACGAAATTTTCCAGTGATCTAGACCTTGCTGGATGCCGCGGACAAGCCGCGGCACGTAGGCGGTATGTGAATTGTCAACACACCCTAAATTTGCCCCCTTAATCAGGAGTATTTCTAAAGACACAAAACCTGTCGTAAGCCCGATTCCAATGCGTTCAAATCATCTTCTGAAAGTGACCCCGCAGATTGTTTTAATCGGCTTTTATCAACGGTTCTTATCTGATCACACACGGCTATGACTTGTTTTCCAAGGCACGAAACTGAAATCGTCAGGGGTGGCCTTGCTTTTGTCGAGGTTGAAAGAGGTACAACAACCACAGTATGTCGAGCTTGATTAATCGGTGTTGCTCCGACCAGAACACACGGTCTTTGCTTATTAATCTCAGAATCTTTTGTGAGATTAAGGTCAACCCAATACACATCACCACGATTCATGATTAAATCCATCTTGAGATGTGACGGCCCATTCATCCATCTCGTCATTGAGCAACTCATCTTGTTCTACAGCAAGAGCACAGTCGTAAAGGGCTTTTTCACGTTTTTTTATTTCAGTTTCAAGTAATCGTACCATTACTTTACTTCGTTGACGTTGAGGAATTGCTGCCCTCATTCGAACAGCAATATCGTCTGGAACTGAAATTAAAATTTTACTCATAACAAGCCTCATATCATATATTGTATATCTTATATATATAATGCGCCGCATAATGATAAAATTCAAAACAATCAGGTAAAAGCGTTAAGCCATGCAACAATGCCGTTATCGTTGATTTTGGGGGCCGCGATTTTCAAGGGTTGGTTCATCACGGCCTGGCTCTTCAGATGATTGCCTCAGGGCTCCGGCCTGTTCTTTGATCACTTGTTGTTTTACGGCTCTAATCGAATCTTTGACGATACCTCGAAGTGCTCCTAACTCACGCACCGTGTCTTGGTGTAGCTGCGTTTTATGTTGTTGAAGCAACCTTACCAGTTTTTCATCAAGCTCCTTGAGCAGCGCAAGATGCTTTTCTGGCGTGACGTCTTGTTCGACTGCAGCGGGTTCCGATGCGCCTGGGCCCTGAGCCACACGCCTGGGCGATACGGGTGGTTCATCTTTGTCAATAAACTTCCGGTCAATCGTTTGGATTGTTCTAACCAATTGAGCACGTACGGGATGTTCTGGTCCTTCGTGTTTTTTTAACGTGTCCAAATAGCTTTTAAGAAACGTTAGGACTTCTGCTCGGGGGTTGGGTGGGGGTTCCAACGGGGTCATAAGAGACTCACCTCCCAACTCCAACCCCTTTGTTTCATCATCAACTTGCGATGAAAAGTCATCTGATGGTAACGCGCGGGTAAGTTCAGCTTTGTAGTTCCTAATGTCTCTTAAGAGTTCTGCTGTTTTTTTATCCATCTCAGTTAGAGGCTTACCCTCACTGCTCGCTGTGTCACCATGCGGGGACTCTGTGAGTGCTGCAACATCTTGCTCAACCTCATCAAGCTCACGAAGTAACCGTGCAATTTCTTCATCTCCATCAGGATTACCAGTGCTACTGACGGCACCTACTCTGTTCTTAATCGCATCAAAATTACGCTCGTACTGTTTAAGTTTAGAATGCTTAGCTAACATCAAATCTAACCGTGCTTTAGTTCTTTCTCGCGCCGCCTTTTGCGCGACACTAGGTGCTGTTATTGCTGTTCGCTCAAGACCTTCCGATTCCTTTAACTTCTCTTTCCGATTTTCTGAATTGTCCTCACTTCGCTGACCAGGCGAAACCAACTCAGACAAAATATACTTTAATTGATCATACCAACGTTTTTTATTGTAATCTGGTGAAAGCTTCGCACGTTCTTCGATTGCTTTTATCCGCTCACCTTTAGATAGGAACTGAGATGGCGCCGGCACCGAGTTATCATCAGCTTCAGCATCAGTAGATTCTTCACGAGATAGGAGCTGAGATGGCGCCGGCACCGAGTTATCATCAGGTTCAGCATCATTAGATTCTTCACGCGCTATTTCGACAGAATCAGAATCAGGTATTATAGCTTTATCTTGCGCAAGTTTGTCTTCATATTTTGCAAGAGCATCTGGTTCATAAAAACCGTTCTGTTCAAGTGCAAATTCATTAAAAGAAGTTTGTGAATCTTCACTATCTACGAGGATATCTTTAGCGTTTGCTATCGTTTGATTTAACTCCTTTCGCAAATAATTTTTATATCGCTTGACGTTTTTGTCGATTTTAGCATTGAGTTCAACTTGAAGTTTAGCAAGGGCTTTCTTGACATTAAAACTTTGACTAGATCCACTGGCATATGCTGCATCATCACGCTCTTCACTCGTTGTTTCGTCATAAGTAACAGAAGAGGAAGGATTGCAAATCCCATTAAGAAGCGTTTCTAAATTTTTAATCTCTTTTTTCATTTCAGCTTCGAGTTTTTTAAAAACGTTTTCAGCTTTGTCCCCTTTGGAAACAATTGCCTCTTGTAATTTCGTGCTCAAGTAGTTTTCGACTTGGTGTAGCTTAGTAGATAAGAGAGGTACGGAGGCTTCCTGCTGACTCTCGTCGGCACTGATCCCTGTTTTGAAGCTTATCAAATGCTTACTGTATTCTTCGAATAATGTACGCGCTTGGATAACATTATTTACAAGGTTTGTAAGAGCTATTTTAATTTTATCGTCAACATCCTTAATCTTCTCAGCAGTAGCTTTTTCAATATCTTCCTGAGTACACTGGCTAAGATCTTTCTCGCAATAAAATTCGCAATCACCATTATCGACATATAAGGCTTCCGGGACTTGCTCCACAATAGCTTTACGAATCTCTTCAATTCGCTCATTTAAAGGTTCATAAAAAAACTCCAAAGTGCAATCCTTACTTTGGATCTCAGCATTGCACTTCTTTTTGGCATCATTGAGTTCAGCGACATGATTTATGAAAACTGACAAGACTTGTGCAAGATTGTTATTGAGGGTGTCAATATCTTGTTCAGGATTAAACTTGGTTTTGGCACTCTTGCGGAACACATCATCTAACACCTCCTTGCCCCTAATTTGAAGCTCACTCATCAGAGTTTCTAATGGCTCCTTCCAGGCTACCCAATCATCCGGATCGGTGATTATATTTTGAATATCCTTCTGCAGTGCTGCTTGAGCCTCAGTGAGCTTATAATTGAAGGCTGAAACAGCGTTTTTATGTTGCTCATTAAAAAACTCACTTTCTTCCGCAATGTTTTCCCCGTATGGTGCTGGTGCGCTCACGGAATCTTTTTGATAAGTACCACCCTGTAAGGACTCATCCACAGTCGCTTCACTATCAGCATCAGCTTCAAGACTTTTAAAGGCATTAAGAATTACTTGCTGAACATCAAACGATAGAGTGTCTACATCGTCGATGTACTGTTCGAAATCCCAAAATATTCCGTTCAAAAATCCATCATAATTTGAATAGATATTCTTTTTTTTAAGCTCGTTCAACAGCTCATTTAGCTTCGTTTTGCAGGCTTCCTGGTCTGATTTTTGTACATTATTTTTGATATATTCCAAAGATTGCTGGTATTTATCATTCAGACTTTTTGTATAAGCTTCTTGGTCGTCAGTAGATTCAGGCATAGCTCAACCTCTCTTCACACATAATCTTCATTATGATTATTAAGCAAACTTCATAACTTAAAAATAGACCATTATTTAACTTTTTGCTTTCTCCCCTCCTAAATTTCAAGCTTGACGTTTATTTTAGTTGAAGCTCAGAAATTTAACGGCGACCTGGTGTTGGAGGGCCGTCGTTTTTTTCTTCATTCGAGGCATCCGGCCCGAGCTGATTTGATGATAGGGCTGAGGAATTTGGTGCACCTTGCGAAGAAGATGAATTAAAAAAACCACCTCTCATCTTGCCCTCTATTGATGCTGCATTCTCTCCCCGATTCAGTGCCTTAGCGCGCACTTTCCGTTCAGCGGCTAACATATCCAGCGCTTTCTGTAACCCTTCTATAATTTCTTTAAATCCGTCATCTCCACCGACCAGACCTGGTGAACTTTGATGAAGCTCAAATATCGCAGCACCAAGCTCATGCTTAAGGCGTGATACCTTATCCTGCAGTGAAGCATCTATCGGCCCAACATCTGCATTCTCTCTATTTCCGGCTGAGGCGGGTTGCGGAGTTTCGTTTTGCAAGCGTTCGAGCTGTTTTTGAAGCTCCTTGGCTTTTGCCTCTGCTTTTTGAGCTCTTTCTACTCCTGCCGAATTACATCTTCTAAATGTTTCCAGTTCGGCGAGAGCGCGCCCAAGGTTCTCGTCGAATCTACCAAGCTTTTCTTTAAGCTGCTGGTTCTCCTGTTTCAGCTTTTCATTTTCAGATAAGGCTTTCTTACGCTTATCTTGTTCTGAATCAGGTCTGGTTTGAGGTGATTCAAGTTGACTTTTCGGTACAGCAATACGTGCTTGAGCTGCGGCCTCTGCTTCTTGCTTCGCTGCTGCTGTGGCCGCTTTAATTTGAGCTTGAACATCGACTCGCAAAGTCTCTAGCTGGCTTTCAAGCTCCTCTATTTGCTGACGACCCGTAGTAACTTCAGATTCTAGGACTCCAACCCGATTCGTTGCTTCGGTAAGCTGAGTTTGAAGACCGTCTGCTCGAGTAGTTGCGGCCGCAAGTTGACCTTGTCGTTGCTCAGACTCTGCCCGAATCGACGCAAGCTGTACTTCGAAACTCACCACTTGGGCTTGCGAAGCTCTCAACTGCTCTTCAAGATCAGTGATCCGATCACTTCCGGCCGTCACGTCGGTTTGAAGACGTGCTGATTCTGCCTCAACCGCAGTCACTTCAGATTCAAGCTCATTTGCTCGATAAGAAGCCTCATCACGCTCACGCTCCATCTCTTCCATCACTCTCCTCTGCCTCTCCATCGCTTCTCTCGACAAATGAAGCTCTTTTCTCAACTCCTCAGCCTCCTGCTCCGCTGCCTCAGCGCGATCTGCTTCACTGTGCGCTACCCTTCGCTGTTCAGCCAATTGAACCTCTAAACTTTCAGACCTGTGCCTAGGTGGCGGTGGAGGAGGAATTGAAGTCGTACTAGCAGTAGGCGTAAACTCCGATTCAACAGATGCGTCCTTGATCTGTTCTTCAACAACAGGAATCGATCTTTTAACATTCTCTTGCAGTGTTCGAAAGACCTCCTTCAAGGAAGCGGGCACCCTCGGATCATCAATAAGCTTTGATAGCTTCTCATCAAGTGCTTGCAATGCAGCCAAATGCTGTTCTGGTGTTTCAATAACTGTCGTAGGCGTAGGTGGGGTTACCTCAGGTGAAGATGCCGCTGGACCATGACCGCCTAAAACGGGAGGCGTACTCGATTGAAGATCGGGATGATTGAGCGCTTCGGTTAATTCTTGTTGAGCTTTGGCATACTTTGGATTTGCACCAGGTACAGCCGCCAACAAAGCCAAGAGGTTAATCACGCCTTGAAGCTCGTTTACAAGCTGTGCTTTTTCGTGAGCCTTAAGATCAAGATCTCGAAGCTCAGCAGCCAAAACAGCAGCCCTTTGCTGTCGCTCCTCTTCAATACGAATTCGCGCAAATTCTTCTTCTGTTTTATCACCGGACATAATAAACCTCAACAAAGTTAGGTCGCGTCGCAGCATAAATCGACGGACACAAGTACACTTATTGATTATTATAGAACATAATGATGAAAATATTTGGCCATTGAGAGTAAAAAAACTTTATTGATAAATAATATTTCATAATTAACGTATTCGAAATGTCAGATACCTACGCTAGCCGCTCATTTTCCTCCGCTAAACTGATCTACGGGCAGCTTTTTTTTAAATGCCATACAAAAAGAAAAATATTAAACCCAAATGGATTATATCCAAACATAGGCTACACTTTAATACACAACATGATATTTAGAGAACCATTCTTATGCCTGCACCGTTGGAAAGCATTAAAGCGCTCAAAAAAAACATCGAGAACCTCACGGGTATTAAAAAAAATGCCTTTCGTGCGAGCGAGCAAAAAATACAAACGGATCTTTCTGGCAAGCTGCGAGCCGTTGTCGTTGATAGGCTGAGTCAGAAAACAGGTGCTGTTGCACAAAACTTTCATGATTTTTATGCGCCCGACCCAACCGATCCAATCAAAGCCATTCGCGAGTCTCAAACTGCTAATGATTACATCCAATATATGGCAAAAGACAAGTCCTGGGGAGGTACCACAGAAGCACAAGTCTTAGGTGAAGCGCTCGGTGTTAATATTCAAGTTCAACCCTATGATAAACTGGGTAAAGCAATTGGCACCCCCTATAGTGCTTTTGATGCGGGTAAAAATGCTCCAACCATCCATCTTGACAATCATGATGGCAAACATTGGTCTGCTCAGGGTAAACAAACGATCGGTGACGGTAACTGTTTATTTAATGCTGCTGCGCAATCACTACAACAAATGATTCAACCCACCCTTCCTCCCGAAAAAAATATTTTTCAAAAAGCTAGCAGCTTTATAAAAAAACAATTTACAAAACAACCAAACACGCCAGATAACCACATACCACATGTCGAGACTCCTCCTAAAGCACCGGTAACTCAAGCACCGACAACGCAATCCGTTCAAAAAGCCGAACAACCACGTGCTGCAGCTCCACAACAAGAAACGGCATCTGAAAAACGAGAACGTATTCAACAAGCGCTTATGGGAAAAACAAAAGAACCCACAAGTCATAAAACAACAACCGATACACACAACGCTCGAACAGCTCTAGAAAATGCCTTAGATGACCTCAAGGATAAAAAAACACCCGAGCATGAAGAAAAAGAACGTGCGCCAGAGGAAAAATCAAGCCCTAGACCAGGATAACATGCTCTGATGCCTCACATATGGTATCTTGAATTTAAACGATCTTAGCATCTTAGATAGTATGGGTTATTTCATCATGAACACTAATTTTTGGCATAAAAAATGGCAAACCAATCAAATTGGCTTCAATCAAAAAAAACCCAATCCCCTGATGCAGCAGTACATCAAAACCTTAGATTTAAAGCCAGGCGATCGTATTTTTGTACCTTTGTGTGGCAAAAGCATCGATATGCTTTGGCTCTTGGAGCAGGGTTACGAAGTCATGGGCGTTGAAGTGAACGAAGGTGCATGCCAAGCCTTTTTTGAAGAACATAAAATACCCCTAAAAATCAAAGATATTGAGCATTTTCGCGTGTACTCGCATGATAACATCACACTGTTTTGCGGTGATTTTTTTCAGCTCACGCCCGAGCTGCTTGGCCATCTTGATGCAGTTTATGATCGCGCGGCGCTGATTGCCTTGCCCGCCGACTTAAGACAACGCTATGTTACACATTTATCTCAATTATTATCACCCGAAACGCGCGTATTATTAATTACGATCGCGTATGACTCAGCAGACATGCAGGGCCCACCGTTTTCTGTAGATGAACACGACGTAACCCAGCTTTTTAGCGCACAGTTTGATATCCAACAACAGTGCAGCAAACCTTATACGAATATTCCCGAACACCTCAAAGCCAGAGGTTTATCGCAAGCACGAGATGAGGTCTATGAACTCACATCTATGCAAAAAAATATGCAAAAAA
Source organism: Legionellaceae bacterium (assembly GCA_029212505.1). Lineage (GTDB taxonomy): Bacteria > Pseudomonadota > Gammaproteobacteria > Legionellales > Legionellaceae > JAALKW01. The sequence continues at coordinate 24,893 of JARGOS010000016.1, forward strand.
AAGCGTATTTTGCAGGCGGATGCTTTTGGGGTGTTGAACATTTGATGCAACAACAGCCCGGCGTGTTAACGGTTGTATCAGGCTATATGGGTGGGCACGTTGAAAACCCAAGCTACAACCAAGTATGCCAACAAAATACGGGACATGTGGAAGCAGTTGAAGTTTTATACAACTCAAATTGTGTTACCTATGAACAACTCGCCAAGCTTTTTTTTGAAATACACGATCCGACACAACATGACGGCCAAGGCCCAGACCGTGGCTCTCAATACGCCTCGGTTATCTTTTATAGCTGTCATGAAGAAAAACAGATGGCCGAATCTTTAATTCAAAAACTCGAGCAATCGGGGCTTACAATAAGCACGCGTGTGATGCCTGCCGAGGTGTTTTGGAAGGCCGAAGAAAGTCATCAAAATTATTATGAAAAACATCATCAAACCCCCTACTGCCATCGGTATCAAAAACGCTTTTTTGATGTATGAACTCAATTCCATATGAGTATGACTTATACGGAGTATGGTCCGCATAAGTTATACTTTCAAGGAGTTTATCGAACCTGGATTTTACTCTGAGCGCCCGGCACTTCTTGTACCAAACGAGGCACCAAATAACCTGGAAGATGGGCCGGCAACGCGATGCGTAATTTTTTTATGTCTAAATCAGACACACTAAAATGCGCCGCACCTTCTACTTTATCTAATACATGCAAATAATAAGGCAGTACGCCACAGACCCACAAACGCTTGCTCAAAGCAACCAAAGCTTCAACCGAGTTATTGACACCGGCAAGCAAGACCGATTGATTGAGCACATGGCAACCGGCTTCGCGCAAAGCACGACAGGCATTTCGAACCCCCTCGCTAAGTTCAGCCGCGTGATTCGCATGCAACACCACCACGCACTGAAAACGCGACTTAGATAATAACGCACATAAACTTACATCCACACGTTCGGGCAAAACCACCGGCAAGCGTGTATGAATACGCAACGTATGCACGTGCGGTATCGCCTCCAACGCATGAATCAAAAATTGCAGCGTTGCATCCGGTGCGAGTAACGGATCACCTCCACTCAAAATCACCTCATGTATGCTGGCATCCGCCTCAATATAAGCCAGTGCGTCCGCCCAGCCTGCACGACCTGGATTATTCTCAGCGTACGGAAAATGCCGCCGAAAACAATACCGACAATTGACCGCGCACGCCCCCGCAACCGTGAGTAACACACGTCCTGCGTATTTATGGATTAAACCCGGTTTGGGATTATAGGCGGCCTCATCAAGTGGATCAGGAACAAATCCTGGCTCCGATATGAGTTCATCTGATATAGCCAACACTTGTCGCAAGAGCGGATCGTTGGGATCGCCTTTTTTCATGCAAGCCGCAAACCCGCGTGGCACACGTGTTTTAAATAGCTGCTCAGCAGCCGTGCTGCCTAAAGCGTTCGGTAATTCTAAATAATCCAACAGCGCACGCGAAGAAGCAAAGCCTTCCGCCAAAATACGCTGCCAAGAAGCGTTCATTTCTCGCATTTCATCATCAGTCTTGGTAAACTCGCCGCACTGTAGCGAAACATTCGAACAATCTCAACCGTGGAGCCACCATGGCAAACTATAGCACCAATGAATTTAAAAACGGCCTCAAACTGATGGTCGACGACGCGCCTTGCAGTATTATTGACTGTGAGTTTGTTAAACCCGGCAAAGGCCAAGCGTTTACACGTGTCAAAATCAGAAATCTAAAAACTGGCCGTGTGGTCGAGCGCACCTATAAATCAGGCGAGTCGCTGCCTGGAGCTGATGTGGTCGAAATGGATATGCAATATTTATACACCGACGGTGAATACTGGCATTTTATGGTGCCTGATACGTTTGAGCAGTATGTTGCAGGCGATAAAGCCGTTGAAGGCGCCATCCATTGGATCAAACCCGAAGACATGTGCACCGTAACGCTGTGGAATAACGAGCCACTCAGCATTGCGTCCCCGACGTTTGTTGTTTTACAAATTACCGAAACCGATCCAGGTTTACGTGGCGATACTTCAGGCGGTGGCGGCAAGCCTGCGACACTCGAAACCGGCGCAGTGGTTCGCGTACCGCTGTTTATTCAAACCGGCGAATTCATTAAAGTCGATACCCGAACAGGGGATTATGTTTCTCGAGCCAAAGACTAAAAATCTAAAATTAAGCTGCGCGAAGCATGTTAATTTGCGTGGCTAACTGATCATAACCTGCCTCAACATTCACATACGGCTTACGGGTTAAATACACCGACAGTGAGCCGTCATCTTCAGGTGTAGCGGCCTGCAACACGCTATTAAATTTTGATTGCTTGAGCCGCGTGTAATCCGTTTTTTTAGTCACCAAATAAAAATTACGGTATGCTTTTGGCTGCGGTACATGAAGTGCCTCGGCTTCATGTTCAAGATTTGCGCCAGGGTAGTAGTCTTTCAGTGAATATTCTCGATTATTATGCACGGCAATCACCTTTTGGTTGCTCGGCAGCGCTGCGGTGACCTGCTCGGCTAACAACTTAACTAAACCATGTGCCTTGGCTGAATAGGGCCCAAATTGCTCCAACGTTTTTTTTATACCCGCGTCTGTAAACATACGATTGGGATCAAACTCATAACGTATTTTATCGACATGAAACACAATATTCCGCCCACCAGGATGATGCAGCGTCACCAAACTACCGCCTTGGCTGAGCACCACCGCACGTGCGGCTTTCAAAGCAGTGGTTTCACTTTGATGAACATGAACAAACGCTTTACCTTGACCCAGCTGCATTTTTTCAATCACCACAGGGGTGTCACTTAATTGAACCCGCACATAGGTCTTGGTCGCATGCCCAATACCAAAAATAACCATCAATAATAATACACAAAAAAGAAACGTACGTGGTAAAAACATAAGCTCTCGCAGAATTTAAATATTACGAACTGTATCAAAATAAACCAAAAATAGCAAGAATGGATGAGGGTCAAAATAAGCTCATAAACTTCTCATGGCAATTAGGTGCAAACCGTCTATACTCCAACCTAATACTCTATATCGCGAGCATCGTTCATGAAAATCCTACTCGAGTCGTATCGTGCCGGGCTACTTCAGAAAAAGCACTGGCTTCCTAATATTATTTCTGGGGTCATTGTTGGGTTTGTTGCTCTGCCACTTGCGATGGCCTTTGCCATTGCCTCGGGCGCTGAACCTGTTCAAGGGATTTATACAGCGGTGATTGCGGGATTCATGGCCTCAGTTTTTGGTGGCAGTCGCTTGCAAATATCCGGCCCGACCGGCGCGTTTATTATTATTCTTGCCGGCATCACGAGCAAATATGGCATTGAAGGATTACAAATCGCGACCCTGCTTGCCGGCGGTATGTTATTGCTCTTTGGGCTTGCGCGCTTTGGTGGTGTGATTAAGTTTATTCCCGATCCGGTCATCGTCGGTTTTACGGCCGGTATTGCAATTATTATCTGGGTTGGACAATGGGGGTATTTTTTTGGGCTCCCGGCTCCGAGTGGCACGCATTTCCATGAAAAATTTTACTCACTCATTCAGCACCTTCCAAACTTTCATCCAGCCACGACTGCCGTGGCATTAGGTTCGTTATTTGTACTTATTTTTAGTGGTTACGTGCCTGGCGTAAAACGCGTGCCTGCGCCGTTGCTCGTGCTGGTACTTGCGACCATGGCGCAAGCTTATTTTCACTTTGAAGGCGTGGCCACACTGGGCAGCAAATTTGGAGGCATTCCACAAGGCCTACCGAGTTTTCATGTACCGACCATGAGCTTTGATCGTGTTGTTGAATTAATTCAACCAGCCTTTACGATTGCGATGCTCGGTGCCATTGAATCTTTGATGTCAGCGGTGGTTGCCGACGGCATGGCGGGTACACGTCATAACTCAAACCAAGAACTTATCGGTCAAGGCCTTGCCAATATTGCAGCCCCCCTGTTTGGTGGCTTTGCGGCCTCAGGCGCCATTGCACGTACAACCATCAACGTGCGCAGCGGAGGCAACAGTCCACTCGCAGGCATCGTGCATGCCATCACCTTGCTTTTGGTCTTGCTGATGTTAGCGCCGCTTGCAGCCGACGTACCGCTTGCCGCCCTGGCTGCTATTTTATTTATGGTCGCGTGGAACATGAGTGGGCTTAAACATATTATCAAACTCTTTAAAACAGCGCCTTGGGCTGATTTGGCTATTCTACTCGTGACATTTTTGCTTACCGTCTTTGTTGATCTTATCGTGGCGGTCAATATCGGGGTGATTCTTGCGGTGCTACACTTTATTATGCGTATGTCTAAAAGTATCGAAGTACGCGAAGAAACCCATGCTGAGCTCACCGAAATGCACGCCGAAGAAGCGCTGCCCCAAAATATTCCGAGCGATGTGTTAATTTATTCGGTCAATGGCCCGTTCTTTTTTGCAGCCACTGAGCATTTTGAACAAACCCTCTTAATCACCCATACCGAACCGCGCGTGCTGATTATACGCTTGCGTTGGGTACCGTTTATCGACACCAGTGGGATTCAAACGTTGGAAGAAGTGATTGAGAACTTACAACACCGTAAGATTCGCGTCTTACTCACGGGCGCTAATCCGCACGTGACCGAGCGCCTAAAAAAAGCGGGGATGATTGACCGCATAGGCCAAGATAACGTGTTTTCATCGCTGAATCTTGCCTTGGCAGCGGTTAAGTCGAATGATTAATCAAAACATGTCTTAATCAAGTAAATTTAACCGCTTGCACCTTTCGTCTAATAATCGAAGGTATTTATCCTGCATGGATTGAGATAAATAACTTAAGCCAATCAGCGCGCGCCATCGAGGTATGGTTTGCTGAAAATCTTGTACGACTCCATCAATAATTTTGGGGTTTAATGCTAACCGCTCAACAGCAAAATATTTAAAAAAATCGCGTTTTGTTAAGTTATTTTTTTTACCACCTAGAGGCAAGGCCAGCTCTTCCTTCGTGTTTTTTTGAGCAATGGTTGAGTTAAGCAAATCATAGGCCGGCGATAGACATATTTTCTTATTCTTGGTTATCAGCGAAAAATTTTTTAGGTGCATATCTTCATTACCGACAAGAAAATTAAATAATGTGAGTTTAAATAATTTAACGTACTCAATTTTGGGGAAAGTACAAAATTGTGCAATAACTGCAATCACTTGCTCCATCGAGCTTTTATATTTTGTGTGACGATCTTCGCCTGACAGCTGTGCAAAATCTTCAACCGCTAATTTTTTATTATGGCCTACGCGATCAAAGCGTTTGATAAAATATGTCATGCTATTATCTTTGGCATAAACTAAACCATGAACCGGCACGTCGAGCCCAACGCTTGCTGCAAGGGTCATCGTGATCGCTTCATTTTCAGGTAGTTCTGGATAGATGTCGCTGGGTGGTTTTAATATATAGCGACCGTTTGTATCAACAATATCAAAATGACCCTCTTTAATGTTTAATCTTGCGCTTAATTTCTTTTGGACGCCTTGAATTGACATTTTTCCAACACAATCAATCGCTTTTTGACGTTGCTCATCAGCACTGAAATCCAACGGCCCAAGCGTTTTTAATTGCGGGGCAAGTAAACGTAAACCCTGTCGTGAATAGCTTGCTTCGTCACGTATGCTTTCATAGGTAATAGGGCAACGCTTCATCTGATTTCCTCAAGCGTCACAGCGCCTACGACATCTTGTCCAATCGTTATCAATTGACCAAAATAATCATGTCTATCAATCTTATATTTACGCAAAAGCGCTTCTAGCATGACGCCCTCTGGGAGTAAGCCTTCAAAAAACGGGGGAAATACATCAAATTCATAAACTTGACGGCTCAAAGGCATGGTAAGCGAAACAGGAGCATCGTTATAATCATCAAGGTAGGTGAACTTATATGTACCCGCCTGTAATTCTTCTAATATGCCTGCTTTAATCGCGTTCACAAACACATAGGTTTTTTTCATAAGTCATGATCCGTTTTTTGCGGCGTTTGTGGAAATGGGAAAGGTGTTTCAAATTTCATTTGAATATTTAAAACATCTAATACTTTTAATAACGTGTTTAATCTCACAGATTCTTTACCTTTCTCAATATCAAATATCACCGTTTTACCTACACCCGCCAACGTGGCCAGTTCATGCTGTGATAAGCCGCTGTGCTTACGATAATAACGAACTAAATGAGCAATTTCGTGTGAAGGCATATAACACCTCAAATTAACGATATATTACTACTATAGCAGTAAAAATGACAAAAATGCAGCGCCAACTTATTTGTTTCCAATAAAAACATATAAAATTACCTCTATAGCGGTAATTTATAGCTACTAATCTTAATTTCTTCTTACGAACCACATAAAACCCTAATGATTTACTGGCATAACAGTATTTACCTATCAATATCTATCACTTCTGGCGTAATTGAATGTATATAAAAAACTCACCTTACGCACAGCCCCTTGCCTCATAAGTAAAAATCATTAGAATTTGCC
>JARGOS010000001.1:0-418122 GCA_029212505.1 Legionellaceae bacterium
GAGCAACTGATTTGTAATCAGTAGGTCCCGGGTTCGACTCCTGGTGCCAGCACCATAAAAAAAGTTGTGTAAAACCACTTCTCTCGCCTATAAATGATTGACTTTCGTTGTGCGATGAAAGACAATGGCGTTCTTTTTGGAGGGATTCCCGAGCGGTCAAAGGGATCAGACTGTAAATCTGACGGCTCAGCCTTCGGAGGTTCGAATCCTCCTCCCTCCACCAGTTAAGTAGTAAAAGATGGAAAAGCGGGTGTAGTTCAATGGTAGAACTTCAGCCTTCCAAGCTGATAGTGTGGGTTCGATTCCCATCACCCGCTCCAATATTAAGGCAGAAACCGTAGGGCGTATCAATGCCCACATAGCTCAGGCGGTAGAGCACTTCCTTGGTAAGGAAGAGGTCGCTGGTTCGATTCCAGTTGTGGGCACCACATGATGACAGATAACTAGATGGGGAGACTTTCCGATGGCGAAGGAAAAATTTGAACGTAATAAGCCGCACGTTAACGTCGGCACAATCGGTCACGTTGACCACGGTAAAACAACGTTGACTGCAGCAATCACCAAAGTTATGGCAGAAATGTCTGGCGGTGCAGCTGTAGCTTTTGAGAATATTGATAAAGCGCCTGAAGAGCGAGCTCGTGGTATTACGATTTCAACAGCACACGTTGAATACGAATCAGCAAGCCGTCATTATGCTCATGTTGACTGTCCAGGACACGCTGATTATGTTAAAAACATGATCACGGGTGCTGCTCAGATGGACGGCGGTATTTTAGTTGTTTCAGCAGCTGATGGTCCTATGCCACAAACACGTGAACATATTTTATTGTCACGTCAGGTTGGTGTTCCATGTATCGTTGTTTTCTTAAACAAAGCCGATATGGTTGATGATGAAGAACTTTTAGAATTAGTTGAGATGGAAGTTCGTGATTTGTTGAGCTCGTATGATTTTCCAGGTGATGATATTCCTGTGATTATCGGTTCAGCTTTAAAAGCACTTGAAGGTGATGCTAAAGGTGTTGAATCGGTTCAAAAACTTGTTCAAGCGATGGATGAATATATTCCTGAGCCTGTTCGTGATACCGATAAGCCATTTTTGTTACCGATTGAAGATGTATTTTCTATTTCAGGTCGTGGAACGGTTGTAACAGGTCGTGTTGAAAGCGGTGTGATTAAAGTTGGTGAAGAAGTTGAAATCGTAGGTATTCGTGATACCGTTAAAACAACGTGTACGGGTGTGGAGATGTTCCGTAAGTTGCTCGATCAAGGTCAAGCGGGCGACAACGTCGGTGTTTTACTTCGTGGTGTCAAGCGTGAAGATGTTGAACGCGGTCAGGTCTTAGCGCATCCAGGTACTGTTAAACCACACGTACGTTTTGAAGCAGAAATTTATGTTCTGTCTAAAGACGAAGGTGGCCGACATACACCGTTTTTTGATGGCTACCGCCCACAGTTTTATTTCAGAACAACCGATGTTACAGGAAACTGTAAGTTGCCTGAAGGCGTAGAAATGGTTATGCCTGGCGATAATGTTAAAGCTGAAATATCATTACAGGCTCCGATTGCTATGCACGAAGGTTTGCGTTTTGCAATTCGTGAAGGTGGTCGTACCGTAGGTGCAGGTGTTGTTGCTAAAATCATCGAGTAAGTATGATGGTTTTGCAGTTGTGTGGGTCCGAGATGTATTTCGGGCCTTTAAGTATAGGCCAGTAGCTCAATTGGCAGAGCGGCGGTCTCCAAAACCGCAGGTTGGGGGTTCGATTCCCTCCTGGCCTGCCATTCACCTAGATAAGATATGAAAAAAATTGAACCTAAAAGAAAAAATCGTGATGGCCTACTTTGGTCTGCCGTTGTATTAGCTACAGTTGCAGCAGTCATGATGGTGTATTTTTTCCATATTACAGGTCCTCTTAAAGTACTTGTCTGGCTTGTTTGGCTTGTTATTTCTTTGTCATTAGCGTTTTTTACTGACAAAGGAAAGCAAATGATTGCATTTGCAAACGATGCAATAACAGAATTAAAAAAGGTGGTTTGGCCAACGCGCCAAGAAACCGTACAAACCACATCAATTGTCATGATCATGGTCGGCCTAACAGGGTTTGTCTTGTGGGGCGTTGATTCGTTGATGATGTGGGTCATTGGTAAAATAACACACTTAGGTTGATATGACGGTGGAAGAGCAAAAAACAATGCAATGGTACGTTGTTCACGCTTACTCAGGGTATGAAAACTTTGTGTTACGTGAAATTAATGCGCGTACAATCCATCACCATCTTGAAGACAAGATAGGTGAAGTTGTCGTTCCTGCCGAAGAGGTAGTTGAAATGCGTTCGGGCCAACAGCGAAAAAGCACACGGAAATTTTTTCCGGGGTATGTACTTGTTCACATGGTCATGGATGATGAAACTTGGCACATGATTCGCGCCATTCCTCGCGTACTTGGTTTTATTGGTGGAACAGGGCAAGCTCCTTCGCCAATTTCTGATAAAGAAGCCATGACCATCATGCAGCGCATGGAAGATGGTGTGACTAAACCACGACCTAAAATTCTTTTTGAGCCCGGTGAAATTATTCGCGTGAAAGAAGGACCGTTTGTTGATTTTAACGGTGTGGTCGAAGATGTTAATTATGAAAAAAATCGTTTACGCGTTTCGGTTTTAATTTTTGGTCGTTCTACATCGGTTGAATTAGAATTCAATCAAGTAGAAAAGACCTAATCCTGATCTTAATATTGGTATTAAGATCTAACACACGGGAAGCTGGATTATCGTTAAAATCCAGCGTTATACCCACAAGGAGTCATCATGGCTAAAAAAGTAGAAGCATATATTAAACTGCAAATTCCTGCAGGTAAAGCAAACCCAAGTCCTCCCGTTGGTCCTGCTTTAGGACAACGCGGTGTGAATATCATGGAGTTTTGTAAAGCATTTAACGCAGCAACACAGCAAATGGAAGCAGGCTTGCCGATTCCTGTTGTGATTACGGTTTATAGTGATCGTAGCTTTACCTTTATTTTGAAAACACCACCGGCTTCAATTTTATTGAAAAAAGCGGCAGGTATTACAAAAGGTAGTAGCAACCCGAATACGGATAAAGTCGCTGTGCTTCAACGCGCGCAACTGGAAGATATTGCTAAGCTCAAAGAACCAGACTTAACGGCTTCAGATCTCGACGCAGCTGTTCGCATTATTGCCGGCACAGCACGTAGCATGGGAATTGATGTTGAAGGCTTAAACCAATCATCAACTGATGCTGCTTAAGGGGTAAATTATGACGACGATCACAAAAAAGAAAAAAGCAATTAAAGCAAAATTACAACCCGGAAAATTATACAGCTTATCTGATGCCGTTGTGTTGCTCAAAAGCTTTGCTAGTCAAAAATTTAGCGAAGCGGTTGATGTTGCTGTGAATCTAGGACTCGACCCACGTAAATCAGATCAAATGGTGCGTGGTGCGACAAGCTTGCCCAAAGGCACAGGGAAAACGGTCCGCGTTGCTGTGTTCGCCCAAGGTGAAAATGCCGTTAAAGCAAAAGAAGCAGGCGCAGATATTGTTGGGTTTGAAGATTTAGCTGAGCAAATCAAAGCCGGTGATATGCCTTTTGATGTTGTGATTGCTACACCTGACTCTATGCGTATTGTGGGTCAGCTCGGACAAATACTTGGTCCACGTGGGTTAATGCCTAATCCTAAAGTGGGTACCGTAACCATGAATGTTGCAGCAGCTGTGGCTGATGTTAAATCAGGTCAGGTACGTTACCGAACAGATAAAAACGGAATTATCCATTGTAGCGTTGGAAAAATTGAATTTTCAGAAGCGGATTTAGCGGAAAATATCTCAGCACTTTTGTCTGATTTGAAAAAAGCTAAACCCACGGCTGCTAAAGGCGTGTACATTCGTAAGTTGACGATATCGACAACGATGGGGCCAGGTATTGCACTTGATCTCTCATCTGTTTTCGTGTAGAGTCTCGAACCGTTTTACAATTTTACGACATAGAATTCGGTTCCATGTCGTCGAAGACCGTAGGTGCCCAAACGTTTACGCTTGGGCTTAATACCCTACGCAGACGGTGGGAGCGACTGCAAGATGTTGTACTTTAAACGTTTTCAGGCGACCACCATAACCATCAAATCCCTGTGATTTGAATAACGCAAGGAGTCAGTGACGTGACGTTGACTTTAAGTGCAAAAAAGGTCGTGGTTGAAGAAGTAGCACAAGCTGCTTCACAAGCTATCTCGGCTGTTGTTGCTGATTATCGGGGGATACCTGTTAATCAAATGACCGATCTACGAGCAAAAGCCCGTAGTAAAGGTGTATACCTGCGTGTTGTGCCTAATACCTTAACGCGCCGTGCATTTGATGACACACCCTTTTCCTGTTTGCGTGAATCATTAGTCGGTTCTTTATTTATTGCTTTGTCTATGGATTCTCCAGGTGACGCAGCAAGATTGTTAAAGGACTTTTCAAAAACATGCGACAAATTAAAAGTTAAGGCATTAGCGCTTGATGGTCATGTTTACGGTGTTGAGCAATTAGACGCTGTAGCTAGTTTACCAACACGTAATGAAGCCATAGCTCAATTAATGGCTGTAATGAAAGCACCTGTTGAGAAGTTTGTTCGTACGTTGGCAGCACCACAATCTAAACTTGTGCGTACTGTTGTGGCGATTAAGGATCAAAAAGCAGGATAAACCTGATAATCGGTTGTACTATTTAACTTGAGGAGCTAGTAATGGCTGTGTCAAAAGATGAAATCTTAGAAACTATTGCGAATATGTCTGTGATGGACGTCGTTGGTTTAATTGAAGCAATGGAAGAGAAGTTCAACGTATCTGCAGCAACTGCTGTAGCTGCTGTAGCTGCTCCCGCCGCTGCTGCTGCCGCTGAAGAGCAAACAGAGTTTGATGTTGTTATGTCAAGCTTTGGTAGCAACAAAGTAAGTGTTATTAAAGTTGTTAGGGCTATCACAGGTCTTGGCTTGAAAGAAGCAAAAGAACTTGTTGAAAGTGCACCTTCTACAATCAAAGAAGGCTTATCTAAAGCTGATGCTGACGATATGAAAAAGCAACTTGAAGAAGCAGGCGCCGCTGTCGAAGTAAAATAAGACAGTTATACCCTGTGTTATACCCAGCTATAGCTTTCTATGGCTGGGTTTACGTGTTTAAAAATACCAAATATTGAAGAGGAACACCCATGGCCCAAGCAATTGCTAACCCTCGATATTCATATGCAGAGAAAAAACGTTTCCGCAAGAGCTTTGGTAGTCATGCCGAGAAGATGGCGATTCCTGATCTTCTCGAAATTCAGCTTAAATCCTATGCTGAATTTATTGAGTCGTCCAGTACGTCGGGCGTACGATCTCAAAAAGGTTTAGATGCAGCATTTAGTTCTGTTTTTCCTATCCAAAGTTTTTCTGGCAATGCACGGCTTGAATACGTGAGCTATCAGCTGGGCGAGCCTGCGTTTAATGTGCGTGAATGTAAATCACGAGGCCTGACTTATTCTGCGCCGCTTCGTGTAAAAGTCCGCTTAATTATTTTAGATAAAGAAGCGTCGGGTGAACCAAAACCCGTCAAAGATATACGAGAGCAGTCGGTATTTATGGGTGAAATGCCATTAATGACCGACGTAGGTACGTTTGTCATTAACGGCACTGAGCGTGTGGTCGTTTCACAGCTGCATCGTTCGCCTGGTGTTATTTTTGAGCATGACCGAGGTAAAACCCACTCGTCCGGTAAATTACTTTATTCCGCACGTATTATTCCTTATCGTGGTTCATGGCTAGATTTTGAATTTGATCCCAAAGATTGTTTATTTGTTCGTATTGATCGCCGTCGTAAATTGCCTGCCACGGTTTTACTCCGTGCCTTAGGCTATGATACCGAGTCAATTTTAGCTGAGTTTTTTGAATCAACTGTGTGTCATATTAAATCGGGTGATATTCATATCGACCTTATTCCATCACGACTTCGTGGTGAAATGGCTTCGTTTAATATATTGCTTCCAAGCACGGGTGAAGTTTTAGTTGAAGACGGACGCCGCATAACATCACGTCACATTAAAGTGATGGAACAAGAAAACATGAAGGACCTTGTGGTTCCTCGCGATTATCTTGTCGGTAAAGTGCTTGCTAAAAATATTATTGATACATTAACCGGTGAGTTACTAGCACTTGCTAATACAGAGGTAACGAATGAGTTACTGGATCAAATGATTCAGCATGGTATAGAGCAATTTGAGTTAATTTATACAAACGATCTTGATCACGGTTCATATTTATCTGATACCTTACGTGATGATGCAACCACAACACCGCTTGAGGCGCTTGTAGAAATTTACCGAATGATGCGCCCTGGTGAACCACCAACGAAGGATGCTGCCGAAGCTTTATTTAAAAACCTGTTTTTTACCGATGAGCGTTATGATCTTTCAGCCGTTGGTCGTATGAAGTTTAATCGACGTGTTGGACGTACAGAAGATACAGGTGAAGGTGTTTTATCTAAAGAAGATATTTTAGATGTGATTAAAACATTGATTAATATTCGTAATGGAATCGGCGTGGTTGATGATATTGACCACTTAGGTAATCGACGCGTACGAAGTGTCGGTGAAATGGCAGAAAATCAATTTAGAGTTGGATTGGTCCGTGTTGAGCGAGCTGTAAAAGAGCGTTTGAGTTTAGCGGAATCGGATAATTTGATGCCACAAGATTTAATCAATGCAAAACCCGTTTCTGCAGCAATTAAAGAGTTTTTTGGTTCAAGCCAATTATCTCAGTTTATGGACCAAGTCAATCCACTTTCAGGTGTGACGCATAAACGTCGTGTTTCAGCGCTTGGGCCCGGCGGCTTAACGCGTGAGCGTGCTGGCTTTGAAGTACGTGACGTTCATACAACCCATTATGGTCGTGTGTGTCCTATTGAGACACCAGAGGGGCCTAATATTGGATTGATTAACTCACTTTCTGTTTATGCACGAACGAATCCATATGGATTTATTGAAACGCCGTGCCTTAAAGTGATTGATGGCCGTGTTACAAAAGATGTTGAGTATTTATCAGCGATTTCTGAAGTTGATCAGTATATTGCGCAATCAAGCATTGAGCTTGATGCTGATGGACGAATTATGGCCGATATGGTGCCATGTCGCCATCAAAATGAATTTTCGTTGACGACGCCGGACAAAGTAAATTACATGGATGTCTCGCCTAAACAAATTGTATCGGTTGCGGCCTCGTTGATTCCGTTTCTCGAGCATGATGATGCTAACAGGGCTCTCATGGGCTCGAATATGCAACGTCAGGCGGTGCCAACGCTGCGTGCTGAAAAGCCCTTAGTAGGTACTGGAATGGAGCGTACGGTAGCTTCTGACTCCGGTGTTTGTGTCGTTGCGAAACGTGGTGGTGTGATTGATATTGTTGATGCATCGCGTATTGTGGTTCGTGTGAACCAAGATGAAACCGTCGCAGGTGAAACCGGGGTTGATATTTATACCCTTACAAAATATTCACGATCAAACCAAGATACGTGTATTAATCAAATGCCGATTGTTAGTAGCGGTGACAAAATTCAACGCGGTGATATTTTAGCCGATGGCCCATGTACTGATATGGGTGAGTTGGCTTTAGGCCAAAATTTATTGGTTGCCTTTATGCCGTGGAATGGCTACAACTATGAGGATTCGATTCTTATTTCTGAGCGCGTCGTTCAAGATGATCGTTTTACCACGGTGCATATTGAAGAGTTGACGTGTATTGCACGGGATACAAAATTAGGTTCTGAAGAAATTTCTTCTGATATTCCAAATGTTGGTGAGTCTGCACTTGCTAATTTGGATGAGTCAGGTGTGGTATTTATTGGTGCTGAAGTAACAGCCGGTGAAATTTTAGTAGGTAAAGTCACACCTAAAGGCGAAACACAGCTCACGCCCGAAGAAAAATTATTACGCGCAATTTTTGGTGAAAAAGCGTCTGATGTCAAAGATTCTTCGTTACGTGTACCTTCAGGTATGAATGGAACCGTGATTGATATCCAAGTTTTCACGCGTGATGGTTTAGAAAAAGATGAACGTGCTAAAAGTATTGAAGACGAGCAATTAGCCCGTGTACGTAAAGATTTATTAGATGAACGTCGTATCCGTGAAGAAGATTTATACCATCGCTTACGTCAACTTCTTTTAGGTAAAACCGCAACGGGTGGACCAAGCAATCTAAAACCTGATAGTAAGATTACAGCGGCTTATCTAGACAAACTTGAACAAGAAAAATGGTTTGAAATTCGTCTTGATGATGATGCAGCTAGCCAAGAGCTTGAACAAACGGCGAAGCAACTTGAAGATTTAGTCAAAGAAATGGAAAAGCGCTTTAATGACAATCGTAAAAAAATAACCCAGGGCGATGATCTTGCTCCAGGTGTTTTGAAAATTGTCAAAGTGTACTTGGCCGTTAAACGACGTCTTCAGCCTGGCGACAAAATGGCCGGACGACATGGTAATAAAGGTGTTATCTCCATGGTTGTTCCTATGGAAGACATGCCTCATATGGAAGATGGCACGCCGGTTGATATCGTATTGAATCCTTTGGGTGTTCCATCACGAATGAATATCGGACAAGTGTTAGAAGTTCATTTAGGTATGGCGGCTAAAGGTCTTGGGCATCAAATTAAAGCAATGCTTGATAAAAAATCAGATGTTTCAACGCTCAGAACGTATTTGCAAAAAATTTATAATCACGATACGCAAAAACGTTTGGAGCTTGCTAAGTTGTCTGATCAGGAATTGATGGTCTTGGCCGAAAATCTACGAGGTGGTGTGCCTATGGCAACACCTGTGTTTGATGGTGCCTCAGAAACTGAAATTCAGACCATGCTTGAGCTTGCTAATTTACCGCTGGATGGTAAAACCATGTTGATTGATGGTCAAACGGGCCGAATGTTTGATAACCCAGTGACCGTAGGTTACATGTATATTCTCAAATTGAATCATTTGGTTGATGATAAAATGCATGCGCGTTCAACAGGCTCGTACAGTTTGGTTACACAGCAACCTTTGGGTGGTAAAGCGCAATTTGGTGGACAACGCTTTGGTGAGATGGAGGTTTGGGCTTTAGAAGCGTATGGCGCAGCGTACACCTTGCAAGAAATGTTGACGGTGAAATCAGATGATGTTGCCGGACGAACCAAAATATATAAAAACATTGTCGATGGTGATCATCGTATGGATCCAGGTATGCCGGAATCTTTCAACGTATTATTGAAAGAAATTCGTGCCCTTGGGATTGACATTGAATTAGACCACGCTTAATTGGAGGCATCACCTTGGCTAGCATCGAACCAATGAAAAAAGCACCTATGATGAGCGACTTATTGGGTATGCTCAAACAACAGGGTCACACAGAAGAATTTGACGTGATTCGAATTTGCCTTGCATCACCAGAACTGATTCGTTCTTGGTCTTATGGTGAGGTAAAAAAACCTGAGACGATTAATTATCGGACGTTTAAGCCCGAGCGAGATGGTTTATTTTGTGCGAAAGTTTTTGGACCAATTAAAGATTATGAGTGCTTATGTGGTAAATATAAGCGCTTAAAACACCGCGGTGTGATTTGTGAAAAGTGCGGTGTGGAGCTTGCTTTAGCTAAAGTGCGCCGTGAACGTATGGCGCATATTGAATTGGCAAGTCCGGTTGCGCATATTTGGTTTCTTAAATCTTTACCATCACGTATTGGTTTGTTATTAGATATGACGCTTCGTGATATTGAGCGCGTCTTGTATTTTGAAGCGTTTGTCGTGGTCGATCCGGGCATGACGGAGTTGACACGTGGTCAGTTATTGAGTGATGAAGCTTATTTAGAAGCCATGGAGTTATATGGTGATGAGTTTGATGCTCGCATGGGTGCAGAAGCTATTCGCGAATTATTACGTGAAATCGATATTGATGAAGAAATCAAAGAGCTTCGTGAAGAACTTCCGACGATTAATTCTGAAACAAAATCAAAAAAAGTGACCAAGCGTTTAAAATTACTTGAAGCTTTCCAGCAATCGGGTAACAAGCCCGAGTGGATGGTGCTTGATGTATTGCCAGTTTTGCCACCTGATTTACGTCCGCTTGTACCGTTGGATGGTGGTCGGTTTGCTACATCTGACCTTAATGATTTGTATCGGCGTGTGATTAATAGGAATAATCGTTTAAAGCGTTTATTAGACTTAAATGCACCGGATATTATTGTTCGCAATGAAAAGCGTATGCTACAAGAGGCGGTTGATGCGCTGCTTGATAATGGACGTCGAGGACGTGCTATTACAGGTAGTAATAAGCGACCGTTGAAGTCACTTGCTGATATGATTAAAGGTAAGCAGGGTCGATTCCGTCAAAACTTGCTGGGTAAGCGTGTCGATTATTCTGGACGTTCGGTTATTGTTGTAGGCCCAACGCTGCGTTTACATCAATGCGGGCTACCTAAAAAAATGGCTCTAGAATTATTTAAACCGTTTATTTTCAGTAAACTTGAATTTAAAGGTTTAGCGACAACGATTAAAGCCGCTAAGAAAATGGTCGAACGAGAAGAGCCTGTTGTTTGGGATATTCTGGAAGACGTGATTCGCGAACATCCTGTGCTGTTAAACCGTGCTCCTACGCTTCACCGTTTAGGGATTCAAGCATTTGAGCCGGTGCTTATTGAAGGTAAAGCTATTCAGTTGCATCCCTTGGTCTGCACAGCGTATAACGCCGATTTCGATGGTGACCAAATGGCTGTGCACGTGCCTTTGACGATTGAGGCCCAACTTGAAGCGCGTTCTTTGATGATGTCAACGAATAATATTTTATCACCCGCAAGTGGTGAGCCAATTATTGTTCCAAGTCAGGACGTTGTTTTAGGTCTGTATTACTTGACACGTGAGCGTGTGAACGCGAAAGGTGAAGGGCGTGTATTCTCAAGTCCACAGGATGTTAAGAATTTTTACGAAGAAGGGCTTGTTGATCTGCATGCTAAAGTTAAAGTACGCATGAAAATTAGAGCAACGGACGATGCCCCTGAAACGATTGAGTTGGTTGAAACAACGGTAGGTCGTGCAATTTTGTCGGAAATTCTTCCGGACGGCATGGCATTTACGTTGATTAACAAAATCATGACCAAGAAAAATATTTCTAAAGTTTTGGATCATTGCTACCGAACCTTGGGATTGAAAGATGCAGTTATTTTTGCAGATCAGCTGATGTATACGGGCTTCCGTTATGCAACACGTGGTGGCGCGTCCATTGGGATTGAAGACATGAAAATCCCAGATGATAAACCTGCTATTATTGAGCGCGCTGACAATGAAGTACGTGAAATTGAAGCTCAGTTCCGTTCGGGCTTGGTTACGAACGGTGAACGTTATAACAAAGTTATTGATATTTGGTCCCGCACCAGTGAAATGGTAGCAAAATCAATGATGACAACCATTGCAACCGATGATGTCACGGATAGAAATGGCAAAGTGGTTACTCAGCCGTCGTTTAATCCTATCTTTATGATGGCTGATTCGGGAGCGCGGGGTTCTGCGGCTCAGATTCGTCAGTTAGCGGGTATGCGTGGACTGATGTCAGCACCAGATGGCTCCATTATCGAAACCCCCATTACGGTTAACTTCCGTGAAGGTTTGAACGTTATTCAGTACTTTATTTCGACTCACGGAGCACGAAAAGGTCTGGCTGATACCGCGCTTAAAACTGCAAACTCCGGGTATCTAACACGTCGTTTAGTTGATGTTGCACAAGATGTGGTGATTACTGAGCGTGATTGTGGAACAGAAAACGGTGTCTTAATGCAGCCGTTAATTGAGGGTGGAGATATTGTTGAGCCACTACATGAGCGTGTGTTAGGTCGTGTCCTTGCAGCGGATGTATATTTGCCGAAGCAAGATGAGCCGGTGGTTACTGCTGGAACGTTGTTGGATGAGACCTGGGTTGAACATTTGGAGCATTTAGGTATTGATCAAGTATTAGTACGTTCGCCGATTACGTGTGATACACGCTTTGGCCTATGTGCTAATTGTTACGGTCGAGATTTAGCGCGTGGCCATCTTGTGAATACAGGTGAGGCTGTCGGTATTATTGCAGCGCAATCGATTGGGGAGCCAGGAACTCAGCTCACCATGCGGACCTTCCATATTGGGGGAGCTGCGTCTCGAGCAACCGCAGAAAATAATATTCAGATTAAGACCAAAGGTAGTGCACGCTTACATAATATTAAAACAGTAACGCATGCAAACGGTAATTTGGTTGCTGTATCCCGCTCGGGTGAAGTGACGATTGCTGATGAGCACGGACGTGAGCGTGAGCGTTATAAGCTGCCGTACGGTGCTGTAATCACGGTTAACGATGCCTCGCCTGTCGATGCTGGACAAGTGATTGCTACGTGGGATCCTCATACACACCCGGTCATTTCTGAAGTAAGTGGACAGCTTAAATTTGTGGATTTACAAGAAAATATCACAATGAAGCGTCAAATGGATGAGCTCACAGGCTTGAGTAGTATCGTTGTTACCGATGCCAATCAACGTAGTTCAACCGGGCGTGATTTGCGGCCAATGGTTAAATTAATAACAAACGATGGTAAAGATATTTACCTTGCAGGAACAAACGTTCCGGCACAGTATTACTTACCTGTGGACGCAATTATTAATTTTGAAGATGGCGCTGCGGTTGGGGTTGGTGATGTTATCGCGCGTATTCCACAGGAACGTTCGAAAACACGTGATATTACCGGGGGCTTACCTCGCGTAGCCGACTTGTTTGAAGCAAGAAAACCAAAAGATTCAGCGATTATGGCTGAAGTGTCCGGTGTTGTTAGCTTTGGTAAAGAAACTAAAGGAAAACGACGTTTAGTTATCTCTGAGTCAGAGAACAAAGGGCATGAAGAGTTGATACCTAAGTGGCGACATATCTCTGTGTTTGAAGGGGAGAATGTGGCTCGAGGTGAGGTGATTGCAGATGGACCACCTAATCCTCATGATATTTTGCGACTGCTCGGTATTGGTGCATTGGCAAATTATATTGTGAAAGAAGTTCAAGATGTTTATCGCCTTCAAGGGGTTAAAATTAACGATAAACATATTGAAACGATTGTAAGGCAGATGTTGCGTAAGCGGGTGATTACATTCTCCGGTGATTCAACCTTCCTTGTGGGTGAGCAAGTAGAAGAAACATCGTTGTTAGAAGAAAATGACCGCATGCTTGCTGAGGGTAAAGAACCGGCTCGAGGATTGCCTATCTTATTAGGTATTACAAAAGCTTCGTTAGCAACAGAGTCATTTGTTTCTGCGGCATCATTCCAAGAAACCACACGAGTTTTAACAGAGGCTGCCGTCAGTGGTAAAAAAGATGATTTGCGAGGTTTAAAAGAAAATGTCATGGTGGGTCGCTTAATTCCAGCAGGAACGGGATATGCCTACCATCAAACACGAAAATCAAAACGTGCAAAACAGCTGGAATTAGCGTCACAACCAGCAACAGCAAGTGACGTAGAACATGCATTGAGTGAAGCACTGAATGCTGAAGAACGAAAAAAATAGTAAGGCGCTGCAGACTGGATTCTATTTAGACTTGACATTAGGTTATGATCTAGCATAGAATCCGGCCTCCTTATGCAGCTGAAAATATCAAATATTACCGCTCGGAGTAAAAGAACAATGGCGACTATTAATCAGTTAGTGAGAAAGCCTCGCAAGGATGTCAAGAACAAGAGTAAGGTTCCGGCCTTAAAAGCCTGTCCGCAACGTCGTGGTGTTTGTACACGCGTTTATACAACGACTCCAAAGAAGCCGAACTCGGCTATGCGTAAGGTTGCTCGTGTTCGTTTGACTAGTGGGTTTGAAGTCTCTTCTTACATTGGTGGGGAAGGACATAATTTACAAGAACATTCCGTGGTTTTGGTTCGCGGTGGTCGTGTAAAAGATTTACCAGGTGTTCGCTACCATGTGGTTCGCGGAAGCTTGGATACGTCGGGCGTAAATGATCGTAAACAAGGTCGCTCGAAGTACGGTACAAAGAGACCGAAAAATAAAAAGTAACAGAAGTTCTGAAAATTCATCTGAGACTGTAGGAACGAGATATGCCAAGAAGAAGAGAAGTACCTAAACGAGAAATTTTACCAGATCCTAAGCACCATAGTGAGTTGCTGGCGAAGTTTATTAACGTATTAATGATTAGTGGGAAGAAATCGATTGCGGAAAATGTCGTGTATGGCGCATTAGACGTAATGGAAGAACGCCTACGTAAACTCAAAAAAACAGGTGAAGACGACGAAAGTGGCCGTGCTGGCACTGGCGCTTCATCCGTGTTGCGAAGCTTTGAGAGTGCTCTGGATAATATTCGCCCAAGTGTTGAGGTTCGCTCTCGACGCGTAGGTGGTGCGACTTATCAAGTTCCTGTTGAAGTGCGCTCAGAACGAAGCGTAGCCTTAGGCATGCGTTGGTTGGTTAATGCGGCACGAGCACGTGGTGAGAAAGGCATGATGCTACGCTTAGCTGGTGAGTTAATGGATGCGTTTGAAAACAAAGGCGCAGCTGTTAAAAAACGTGAAGAAACACATCGAATGGCCAAAGCTAACCAAGCTTTTGCACATTTTAGATGGAACTAATAGAGAGGTAATAGAAGTGTCAGCTACTCCATTAGATTTATACCGAAATATTGGTATTGTTGCCCACGTTGACGCGGGAAAAACAACAACCACAGAACGTGTACTGTTCTATACAGGAACCTCTCACAAAATTGGTGAAGTTCATGATGGCGCAGCTACGATGGACTGGATGGTTCAAGAGCAAGAGCGCGGTATTACGATTACATCCGCGGCTACAACGTGTTACTGGTCCGGAATGAACGCTCAATATAAGCAGCACCGTGTTAATATTATTGATACGCCAGGACACGTTGACTTCATGATTGAAGTTGAGCGTTCATTGCGTGTTTTGGATGGCGCTGTTGTTGTGTTTGACTCAGTGTCGGGTGTTGAGCCTCAGTCTGAAACCGTATGGAAGCAAGCTGATAGATACGGTGTGCCACGTATTGTTTTTGTCAATAAAATGGACCGCATGGGAGCTAATTTCTTGCGTGTGGTTGGGCAAATCAAGCAGCGTTTAGGTGGTAATCCCGTCGTTGTGCAACTGAATCTTGGTGCCGAAGAAGAGTTCAAAGGTGTAATTGACCTTATTAAAATGAAAGCTATCTTTTGGGATGATGCTACGCGTGGCATGACGTTTGAGTATAAAGATATTCCTGCTGATTTGGTAGAGCAATGCGAAGCACTGCGAGTTGAAATCGTTGAAGCCGCAGCTGAAGCATCTGAAGAGTTGATGGATAAATATCTTGAAGGTGAAGTGCTTACCGAAGAGGAAATCCGTGCAGGTTTAAGGTTGCGAACACTTCGAAATGAAATTGTTCCTGTGTTTTGTGGTTCTGCCTTTAAAAACAAAGGTGTGCAAGCGGTTTTAGATGCTGTCATTGATTACTTACCATCGCCTCTTGAAGTTCCAGCGGTAACGGGTGTTGATGAAGAGGGCAAAGAAGGCACGCGTGAAACATCGTTGACAGCGCCATTTTCAGCGTTGGCTTTTAAGATTGCAACCGATCCATTCGTGGGCGCCTTAACATATTTTAGAGCGTACTCGGGTGTGGTTAAAACTGGCGATACGATTTATAACCCTGTCAAAGGGAAGAAAGAGCGTATCGGGCGATTGCTTCAAATGCATGCAAACTCTCGTGAAGAAATTAAAGAAGTTCAAGCGGGTGATATCGCAGCTGCTGTTGGTTTGAAGACGGTAACTACCGGTGATACAATTTGTGATCCGAAAGAAATTATTACGCTTGAGCGTATGGACTTTCCAGATCCTGTTATTGCTGTTGCAGTTGAACCCAAAACCAAAGCTGACCAAGAAAAAATGTCATTAGCACTTGGCAAGCTTGCACAAGAAGATCCTTCGTTTCGAGTTCACACAGATGAAGAGTCAGGCCAAACAATTATTCAAGGGATGGGCGAATTGCACCTTGAAATTATTGTAGACCGTATGCGACGTGAATTTTTAGTTGAAGCAAACGTCGGTAAGCCGCAAGTTGCATACCGTGAAAGCTTGAAGCAAACGGTTGAACAAGAAGGCAAGTTTGTTCGTCAATCAGGTGGTCGTGGACAATACGGTCATGTATGGCTACGTATTGAGCCTCAACCAGCTGGCACCGGGTATGAATTTATTAACGAAATTGTAGGTGGTGTGGTTCCACGTGAATACATTCCAGCTGTTGATAAAGGTATCCAAGAGCAAATGCAAAATGGTGTTATTGCGGGCTATCCTGTTGTTGATGTTAAAGTAACGTTATATGACGGTTCATACCATGATGTCGATTCTAACGAAATGGCGTTTAAAATTGCCGGTTCTATGGGCTTTAAACAGGGTGCTATTAAGGCATCTCCTGTACTGCTTGAGCCTGTAATGAAGGTTGAAGTAGTTACCCCTGAAGAGTATATGGGGGATGTTATGGGCGATATCAGTCGTCGCCGAGGTATTCTTCAAGGGATGGATGACATGCCAGCAGGTCGGGTAATCCGTGCAGAGGTACCGTTGGCAGAAATGTTTGGTTATTCCACCGATCTACGGTCGGCAACGCAAGGGCGAGCAACGTATACCATGGAGTTCTCTAAATACGCAGAGACCCCAGGAAATATTGCTGAAGAAATTATTAAGAAACAAACGAGCGAGTGAGGTAGTCACGCATGGCAAAGGAAAAATTTGAACGCAATAAGCCGCACGTAAACGTCGGCACAATCGGTCACGTTGACCACGGTAAAACAACGTTGACTGCAGCAATCACCAAAGTTATGGCAGAAATGTCTGGCGGTGCAGCTGTAGCTTTTGAGAATATTGATAAAGCGCCTGAAGAGCGAGCTCGTGGTATTACGATTTCAACAGCACACGTTGAATACGAATCAGCAAGCCGTCATTATGCTCATGTTGACTGTCCAGGACACGCTGATTATGTTAAAAACATGATCACGGGTGCTGCTCAGATGGACGGCGGTATTTTAGTTGTTTCAGCAGCTGATGGTCCTATGCCACAAACACGTGAACATATTTTATTGTCACGTCAGGTTGGTGTTCCATGTATCGTTGTTTTCTTAAACAAAGCCGATATGGTTGATGATGAAGAACTTTTAGAATTAGTTGAGATGGAAGTTCGTGATTTGTTGAGCTCGTATGATTTTCCAGGTGATGATATTCCTGTGATTATCGGTTCAGCTTTAAAAGCACTTGAAGGTGATGCTAAAGGTGTTGAATCGGTTCAAAAACTTGTTCAAGCGATGGATGAATATATTCCTGAGCCTGTTCGTGATACCGATAAGCCATTTTTGTTACCGATTGAAGATGTATTTTCTATTTCAGGTCGTGGAACGGTTGTAACAGGTCGTGTTGAAAGCGGTGTGATTAAAGTTGGTGAAGAAGTTGAAATCGTAGGTATTCGTGATACCGTTAAAACAACGTGTACGGGTGTGGAGATGTTCCGTAAGTTGCTCGATCAAGGTCAAGCGGGCGACAACGTCGGTGTTTTACTTCGTGGTGTCAAGCGTGAAGATGTTGAACGCGGTCAGGTCTTAGCGCATCCAGGTACTGTTAAACCACACGTACGTTTTGAAGCAGAAATTTATGTTCTGTCTAAAGACGAAGGTGGCCGACATACACCGTTTTTTGATGGCTACCGCCCACAGTTTTATTTCAGAACAACCGATGTTACAGGAAACTGTAAGTTGCCTGAAGGCGTAGAAATGGTTATGCCTGGCGATAATGTTAAAGCTGAAATATCATTACAGGCTCCGATTGCTATGCACGAAGGTTTGCGTTTTGCAATTCGGGAAGGTGGTCGTACCGTAGGTGCGGGTGTTGTGGCTAAAATCATCGAGTAATGAATATGACTACTAATCAAAACATTAAAATTCGTCTGAAGTCTTTTGACCACCGGATGATTGATACATCAACACGTGAAATTGTTGATACAGTGAAACGTACAGGCGCGCAAATTCGTGGTCCTATTCCTTTACCTGTCCGTAAAGAGAAGTTTTCTGTATTAATTTCTCCGCATGTAAATAAAGACGCACAAGATCAATATGAGCTTCGAACACACTTGCGCTTAGTCATTATTGTTAATCCTACTGAGAAAACAGTAGATGCATTGATGAAATTAGACTTGGCAGCCGGTGTTGATGTGCAAATTAGCCTGGACGACTAGGCCAGCGATAAAAGCTTAAGAGGGGTTAGGATAATGATCGGTTTATTAGGCCGTAAAATTGGTATGACTCGTGTATTTACACCGGAAGGGGCTGCAATTCCCGTTTCTGTTGTTCACGTGCATCCAAATCGTGTTTCACAGTTAAAAGATCTCGAGCGAGATGGCTATACTGCAGTACAGCTTACCGGTGGAACAAAAAAATCGAATCGAGTGACAAAGCCTTTGGCGGGTCACTTTGCAAAGGCAAACATCGACGCCGGTGATATGCTATGCGAGTTTGACGTTGATTCAGTTACTGATTACACATTAGGTCAAGAGCTGACAGTTAATGACGTGTTTTCAGACGGTCAACTTGTTGATGTTGCAGGTGTATCGAAAGGTAAAGGCTTTGCCGGTGTTATTAAGCGTCATAATTTCGCGATGCAAGATGCAACTCACGGTAACTCGTTATCGCATCGTGCGCCTGGATCGATTGGTCAAAACCAAACGCCAGGACGGGTTTTTAAAGGCAAAAAAATGGCCGGCCATATGGGTAATAAACGCTGCACTACGCAATCGTTGGAAGTTGTTCGAGTTGATGCCGAACGTCATCTTCTTTTGATTAAAGGTGCTATTCCTGGAGCTCCGGGTGCTCGGCTTGAAATTCGGCCTACCATTAAGTTGCGCGAAGGGAGTAAATAATGGAACTCAAGACAAAAGATACAGAATCGGCTGTAACACTTAATGACGCGGTTTTTGCTTGTGATTATAACCGAGGTTTAATCCATCAAGTCGTTGTAGCTTATATGAACAAAGCTCGAAGTGGAAATAGCGCCCAAAAGACACGTTCTGAAGTTCGTGGCGGTGGAAAAAAGCCATGGGCTCAAAAAGGTACCGGCCGTGCGCGTGCAGGAACAATCCGTAGTCCTATTTGGCGTTCGGGTGGTGTGACGTTTGCAGCTAAGAAACGTGATTATGCACAAAAAATTAATCGGAAGATGTATCAAGGTGCTATGCGTAGTATCGTTTCTGAATTAAATCGAGAAGGTCATTTGATTGTTTTAAGTGATTTTCAGTGCAGTTCACCTAAAACGCAAGATTTTCTTGCAAAAATGAAGGCTTTAGACTTAACGAATGCACTTGTTTTAGTTCAAGACTTAGGTGAGTTTGAGTATTTGGCGTCACGTAATTTGCATTCATACGATGTTCGAGACGTTGTTTCAATTGATCCTGTAAGCTTGCTTCGCTTTGAAAAAGTTATTATTACAGAAGAAGCACTTAAAACGTTAGAGGGGCAGTTACAATGAATGCAGAACGCTTAATGATGGTTCTTTTGGAGCCGATTACCTCTGAGAAAACGACACGAATCGCTGAGAAAGCCAAACAGTTTACGTTTCGTGTTTTAAAGTCTGCAACAAAAACAGAAATTAAATTAGCTGTTGAACAATTGTTCAAAGTTGATGTTAAATCAGTTTCTGTTGTGAACGTGGTTGGAAAGAATAAACGTTTTAGACAGACAGAAGGAAAGCGTTCTGACTGGAAAAAAGCGTATGTTTCTTTACAGCCCGGGCAAGACATTGATTTCACCGTGACCGAATAAGGCAGAAAGAGATGGTATTATTAAAATCAAAACCAACATCACCCGGTAAACGTGGTGAGATTCGTGTGGTGCATAAGAACCTCCACAAAGGCAAACCACATGCCCCTTTACTCGAAGTCAAAAGTAAAAGCGGTGGTCGTAATAACCAAGGCCGAATCACGGTCCGCCACATTGGTGGTGGTAGCCAAAGTAAATACCGTATTATTGACTTTAAGCGTCGTAAAGATGGCATTGAAGGACGGGTAGAGCGACTTGAGTATGATCCTAATCGTTCCGCATTAATTGCATTAATTCTTTACAAAGACGGCGAACGGCGTTACATTATCGCTCCTGCTGGTTTATCCGTAGGTGACACGATACTAAGTGGTGATGATGCACCGATTAGTTCGGGTAATTGCTTGCCTTTAAAAAATATTCCACTTGGAGCAACTATCCATTGTGTGGAACTCAAGCCTGGCCGTGGCGCTCAAATGTTACGAAGCGCAGGTGCAAGTGGACAGGTTGTTGCTCGAGAAGGCTCTTATGCCATGATCAAGCTTCGTTCTACTGAAGTGCGAAAAGTGTTATTATCGTGTCGCGCAGTTATAGGTGAAGTTGGAAACAGTGAGCATAACTTGCGGTCTTTAGGAAAAGCGGGTGCCAAACGATGGCGCGGTGTACGTCCTACAGTTCGAGGTGTTGCAATGAACCCTGTCGACCATCCACATGGTGGTGGTGAAGGGCGAACTTCTGGTGGCCGTCATCCGGTAACACCATGGGGTGTTCCAACCAAAGGTTATAAAACAAGAAAAAACAAACGTACTGATCGTTTCATCGTCAGAAAACGTAAGAAAAAATAATTACTTGAGAGGGTATTAACGTGGCTCGTTCCATAAGAAAAGGTCCTTTTATTGATCAACACCTCCTAAGAAAAGTGGAGGCAGTTGTTGAATCAAAGTCGAAAAAGCCGATAAAAACATGGTCTCGACGATCAACTATTATTCCCGATATGATTGGGTTGACGATTGCGGTCCATAACGGAAAAGATCATGTGCCTGTGTATATCACAGATAATATGGTTGGACATAAATTGGGTGAGTTCTCTATAACTCGTACGTTTAAAGGTCACTCTGGCGACAGAAAGACTAAAGGCAAG
This sequence comes from Legionellaceae bacterium, assembly GCA_029212505.1. Lineage (GTDB taxonomy): Bacteria > Pseudomonadota > Gammaproteobacteria > Legionellales > Legionellaceae > JAALKW01. Next base: position 20,970 of record JARGOS010000001.1, read on the forward strand.
TAGAGGCAACTGATGGAAGTTACAGCAAAATTAAGACATGCGCCTTTGTCTGCGCAAAAAGGCCGTTTGGTTGCAGACATGATTCGCCAAGTCAATGTTTCAACGGCTATGGGTGTTCTTCGATTTACGCCAAAAAAAGGAGCTGTCATGATGCTTAAGCTCCTCGAGTCGGCGATTGCAAATGCTGAGCATAACTTTGGAGCGGATGTTGATGCTTTAAAAGTTGCTGTTGTATTTGTTGATGAGGCACGTACCTTGAAACGAATTAGTGCCCGGGCGAAAGGCCGAGCAAATCGAATTTGCAAGCGTACCTGCCACATAACGCTTAAAGTATCTGACGGGGAATAGCATGGGACAAAAAGTAAATCCGATTGGTATACGTCTTGGTATTGTAAAAACCTGGAATTCTAACTGGTTTGCAACAAAACGAGATTATGCGAAATTTTTGAATCAAGATATTAATTTGAGAAAAGAACTTAAGCGAAAGCTGGCATCAGCCGCTGTAAGCCGAATTCAAATTGATCGACCAGCAAAAAATGCCGTTATTACAATTCATACCGCAAGACCTGGTGTTTTGATCGGAAAAAAAGGCGGTGGCATTGAAGCTCTTCGTGCGGAAATTGCTAAGAAGCTTGGTGTTCCAGTTCATTTGAATATTCAAGAAGTTCGTAAGCCTGAGCTTGATGCAACGCTTGTTGCCGAGGGTGTAGCGCAACAATTAGAGCAGCGTGTAATGTTCCGACGTGCGATGAAGCGCGTAGTTAATGCTGCGATGAAATCTGGCGCAAAGGGTATTAAGATTACAGTCGGCGGGCGATTAGGCGGTGCTGAGATTGCACGAAGTGAAACCTATCGAGAAGGTCGTGTTCCTTTACATACCTTCCGTGCCGATATTGATTACGGAACCGCTGAGTCTAAAACAGCTTACGGTATCATCGGTGTCAAAGTCTGGATTTTTAAAGGTGAGAGTTCGCCTCAAAAAAATCGTCAAGACGATGGTAGTAAGTAAATGGGGATGAGCCACTATGTTGCAACCAAAAAGAACTAAGTTTAGAAAGCAGATGAAAGGTCGAAACCGTGGGTTAGCCCAACGAGGTTCTGACGTAAGTTTCGGACAGTTTGGACTGAAGGCCGTAGGCCGAGGTCGTATAACTGCACGACAAATTGAATCTGCTCGACGTGCAATCACCCGTCAAATCAAACGTGGCGGTAAAGTGTGGATACGTGTATTTCCGGATAAGCCAATTACTGAAAAACCACTCCAAGTGAGACAAGGGGGAGGTAAAGGTAGTGTTGAATATTGGGTAGCCCAAATTCAACCAGGCAAAATGTTATTTGAAGTTGAAGGGGTTTCACGAGAGCTGGCTATTGAAGCTTTTGAACTTGCGAAAGCGAAGCTTCCTTTTAAAGTAACCTTTGCAGAACGTAGGGTAATGTAATGAGTAAATTAGCCGAAAGCAGACAAAAGCTAAAAGAAATGAGCCTTGATGAATTAAGCACAGAGCTTCTTTCTCTCAGAAAACAACAGTTTATTCTTCGTTTGAAGCGTAAAACTGAAGGGGCTTTAGAGCAAACGCATCATGTGACCGAGATCAGAAAGCAGATTGCTCGGATTAAAACACTGATGGCTAAAAATGTAGGTGAATCCCATGGCAACTGATGAGAAAAGAACACCAACCTTAATTGGAAAGGTAGTAAGCAACAAAATGAATAAGACCGCGGTGGTGTCGGTAGAACGTATTGTGAAGCATTCTAAATACGGAAAAATTCTACGACGTCAAACTAAACTGCATGTGCATGATGAACAGCAAGTCTGTCAAGTGGGTAACACTGTAAAAATACGTGAGTCCAGACCCATTTCTAAGCTTAAAACGTGGGTCCTTGTTGAAGTGATTTCATAAATCTATCAATGTAAGACTAATTGACTTTCAAAATACCCAGAGGGCTGGTATAATAGCGAGCCCTTTTCTGGACGACTGTTAGAGCTGGAGAATGAAATGATACAAATGCAATCAGTACTCGATGTCGCCGATAATAGTGGCGCACGTAAAGTCATGTGCATCAAAGTATTAGGTGGTTCACATCGCCGTTACGCGCGCGTAGGTGATGTAATTAAAGTGAGCGTGAGAGATGCGATTCCACGAAGTAAGGTCAAAAAAGGCGTAGTCATGAATGCGGTTGTGGTTCGTACAGCCTCACCAGTACGTCGTAATGATGGTTCGGTGATTCGATTTGATGGAAACGCAGCTGTTTTGTTGAATAATCAGCATGATCCCGTTGGGACACGTATTTTTGGCCCTGTGACACGTGAATTAAGGGAGCGGTTTATGAAAATCATTTCCTTGGCTCCTGAAGTCTTGTAAAGAAGGGAAATGTCATGAAACGCATTAAAAAAGATGATACGGTCATCGTAACGACCGGAAAAAGTAAAGGTCATATCGGTAAAGTACTTCGCATTCTTGGTGACAAACTTATTGTTGAAGGTGCGAATTTAGTTAAGAAGCATGTGAAAGCGAATCCTCAGAAAGAACAAAAAGGTGAGATTCGAACACAAGAAGCTATGTTGCATATATCTAATGTCGCTTTGTATGATTCGAACACAAAAAAAGCAGGCAAGGTTGGATTTAGATTTGTTGATAAAGATGGCGTTCAACACAAAGAACGTTACTTCAAGTCTAATCAAGACGTCGTCGACCAGGGGTAATGAAAATGGTTAGGTTAAAAGAAGTATATCAAAACGAAATTGTAGCGTCATTGATGAAAACCTTTGGCTACAGTAACGTCATGCAAGTGCCTAAGCTTCAAAAAATCACGCTTAACATGGGCGTTGGTGAAGCAGTTAACGATAAAAAAGTTATGGGCCACGCCGTAGACGATATGACACGTATTGCTGGGCAAAAACCTGTGGTATGTCTTGCTAAGCGTTCTTTAGCAGGCTTCAAGATTAGAGAGTCTTGGCCTATAGGTTGTAAAGTGACCTTGCGTGGTGAAAAGATGTATGAATTTCTTGACCGCTTGATCTCAATTACACTGCCTCGTGTTCGTGATTTTAGAGGTTTAAATAATCGTTCGTTTGATGGTACCGGGAATTACTCTTTAGGTATTAAAGAACAAATTGTGTTCCCTGAAATTGATTTTGATAAGATTGATTGCATTCGCGGACTTGATATTTGCATTACAACGAGTGCAAAAACAGATAAAGAAGCGCGTGCTTTGTTAGAAGCTTTCAAATTACCATTGAAAAAAGATAACGAAAAATAACGAAAAGGTGTCATTGTGGCTAGAAAAGCAATTGTTGAGCGTGAAGCAGGAAAAGCAGCTTTGGTTGAAAAATACCGAGATGAGCGCATTGCGTTAAAAAAGACAATTAAGTCTTCTACTGATATGGAAGCGGTTCGGGCAGCTCAAGAAGCGTTGCATAAGTTGCCGCTGAACTCGAGTCCTTCTCGGCTTTCAACACGCTGCCAACAGTGTGGCAGGCAACATGCGGTATATCGTAAGTTTGGTCTGTGCAGGATTTGTTTGCGTGAGAATTTAATGGTCGGTAATGTCACCGGCGGTCGAAAATCAAGCTGGTAATACGAGCGACTGGAGAATAACCATGAGTATGCAAGATCCCATAGCGGATATGTTAACAAGAATCCGTAATGGACAACAGGCTAATCATCAACACGTTGTGATGGTATCGTCTAACCTTAAAGAAGAAATTGCACGTGTGTTAAAAGAGGAAGGCTATATTAGCGACTATGCAGTCCAGCCTTCTGAAAGTAACATGAAGTCACTGACTTTGAAGCTTAAATATTACCACGGACGCCCGGTTATTGAACGCATTAAGCGCGTCAGCCGTCCTGGTCTTCGTGTATATAAAGCAGTAAAAGATCTGTCTTCAATTCCTGGCTTTGGTGTAGCAATATTATCAACATCACAAGGCGTGATGAGTCACGTGGTTGCCCGAAAAAATGGTATGGGTGGTGAAGTCATCTGTGAAGTGGCTTAATTCAAGCGAGAATAGACATGTCAAGAATAGCTAAACAGCCTGTGGTTTTACCTTCAACTGTTGAGTTGACCGTAGAGCCAGGTAGTGTAACTGTAAAAGGGCCTAAAGGTAGTGTTGTTACACATTGCCATCATTTGGTCGCTGTTACACGCTCAGAAGAAGAGCCAAATAAAATTTTATTTGCTCCTAAATCAAAAGATCCTCGTGCTTGGTCACAAGCCGGAACTGTGCGTTCGTTAGTAAGTAACGCCGTACACGGTGTGACTGAAGGTTTTGCTGTTACTTTGGAGTTAGTAGGTGTCGGTTATCGAGCCCAGGCTCAGGGTAAAAGTTTAAATCTTTCCCTTGGCTTTTCACATCCTACTGAATATTTACTTCCAGAAGATGTTTCAGCCGATATTCCAAACAACACGACCATTGTGGTAAAAAGTTCCGATAAACAACGTGCAGGTCAAGTTGCTGCAGAAATTCGAGCTTTAAGACCACCTGAGCCTTATAAAGGTAAAGGGATACGACGTGTCGGTGAAGTGATTGTTTCCAAAGAAGCGAAGAAAAAATAGGGTATAACTGATGGCAACTAAACAGCAAGCTCGAATCCGTCGGGGTTCAAAAACAAAAATAGTGATTGGCCGTTCAGGGCGACCTCGTTTGGTTGTCCAACGAAGTGCTTCTCAAATTTATGCTCAAATAATGGTTTCTGAAGCTAACGGTGATCGTGTATTAGTTTCATGCTCTAGTCTTGAAAAGGCTGTGAGGGATTCACTAACTGGAACCAAAACAGAGCGTGCTTTTCAGGTCGGTCAAATGATCGGTCAACGTGCTAAAGAGCAAGGTATTTCACAAGTTGCTTTCGACCGTTCGGGATATAAATACCATGGTCGAGTGGCATCTTTAGCTAAAGGTGCTCGTGAGGCATTGGATTTTTAAGGAACAGTTATGGCATTTGATGATTCAGCTAAAACAGACGGTTACCAAGAGAAACTCGTTTCCGTTGCACGTACAGCTAAAGTAGTAAAGGGCGGACGTGTTTTCGGTTTTGCAGCTCTTGTAGTTGTTGGTGATGGTAAAGGTAAAATTGGTTACGGTCGCGGTAAAGCACGTGAAGTTCCTATTGCAATCCAAAAAGCAATGGACCAAGCCCGCAAGAATATGGTTTATATACCTCTTTCTGGTAAAACCATTTTCCATAAAATTACGTGGACGTTCGGTGCATCAAAAGTATTTATGATGCCTGCAAGCGAGGGTACGGGTGTTATTGCCGGTGGCGCAATGCGTGCTGTGCTTGATGTGCTCGGTGTTCAAGATATTCTTGCGAAAAGCATGGGGTCAACGAATCCAACCAATGTGATTCGTGCAACCATTGGTGCTCTAATGCGTATTGGTACGCCAGATTATGTTGCGGCTAAACGTGGTAAAACTATTGAAGAAGTGGTGGCTGAGTAATCATGGATAAAGAAATTAAAATTACCTTAGTTAAAAGTCTTATTGGTCGTTTGCCTAAGCATGTTCTCATTGCAAAACAGCTTGGACTCAAACGCATGAATAGCTCAGTAGTTCATCGTGATATTCCGGCTATTCGTGGCTTGATAAATCAAGTGAGTTACCTGTTGAGTATTGAGGAGAGTATCTAATGAAACTTAATACATTGGCGCCAAACCCAGGTTCTAAACCAGATGCCACACGTGTTGGTCGCGGTATAGGCTCAGGATTTGGTAAAACATGTGGTCGCGGACATAAAGGTCAAAAGGCACGCTCAGGTGGATATCATAAAATCCAATTTGAAGGCGGACAAATGCCAATACAGCGACGTCTTCCTAAGCTTGGTTTTACCTCGCGTGTTGGACGTACCGTTGATGAAATCACGTTGTCTGAGCTCTCAAAAGTCAGCGCTGAAGTTGTTGATTTGCAAGCACTGCGTGATGCTGGCTTAATAAATAATACAATACGTGATGTTAAAATTATTTTGTCGGGCGAGTTAAGCAAAAAAGTGGTTGTTAAAGGCTTAAGAGTGACTAAAGGTGCTCGTGAAGCAATTGAAGCTCAGGGTGGAAGCATTGACGCATGAGTAATAAGCATCAAAAGCGTTCATCAAATGGAGCAAGCGGAGGACTAGCCGAGTTAAAAATTCGGCTCTTCTTCGTTCTGGCTGCAATTCTTGTATATCGCTTAGGCGCTCATATACCTGTGCCGGGACTCGACCCACAAAAGTTAGCTAACTTTTTTTCAGAACAGCAAAACACCATTTTTGGTTTGTTTAATATGTTTTCGGGTGGGGCTCTCTCGCGCGTAACCGTATTTGCTATAGGAATCATGCCGTATATTACCGCGTCCATCGTGATGCAACTGTTTTCTATGGTGTTGCCTGCGCTGGAGCAATTAAAAAAAGAAGGTGAGTCAGGTCGCAGAAAAATAAATCAATATACACGTTATTTTACGCTCCTACTTTCTGTTTTTCAGTCGTTTGGTATGGCTCGTTGGTTAGCAGGCCAACATATTGCATTGGCAGCAGATTTAACGTTCTATTTGACCGCGGTCATTACGCTGGTCACAGGGACCATGTTTTTGATGTGGCTTGGTGAGCAAATTACAGAAAAAGGCGTTGGGAACGGTATATCCCTTATTATTTTCTCTGGGATTGTGTCAAATATTCCTAATGCCATTGCCTCCGTATTTCAGCAAGTACGTGAAGGTCAAATGCAAGCTTTAACGTTGATACTTATTGCGGTCATTGTAGCTGTGGTTACGGGATTTGTTGTTTTTGTTGAGCGCGGCCAACGTCGTATTCGCGTTAATTACGCTCAACGTACGCAAGGTAAGAAGGTTTATGCAGCGCAAACAAGCCATTTGCCACTAAAAATGAACATGGCTGGCGTTATTCCACCTATTTTTGCATCAAGCATTATACTTATACCTGCGACGGTTGCTCAGTTTTTTGCTCGAGGCAAGGGGATGGATTGGTTGGCTGATATAGGTATGGCGCTTTCACCTGGCCAGCCGTTGTATCTTATTGTATATGCAGCTGCTATTTTGTTTTTTGCTTTTTTCTACACAGCGCTTGTGTTTAATCCTAAGGATACAGCGGACAATCTAAAAAAGTCAGGAGCATATATTCCAGGTATTCGTCCTGGGGAGCAGACAACGCGTTATATTGATGCTATTATGACGCGCCTGACGTTGGTAGGGGCGCTTTATTTGGTGTTGGTTTGTTTATTACCGCAGCTTTTAATGTATGCATGGCATGTGCCTTTTTATTTTGGCGGAACATCGTTATTAATTATTGTGGTAGTTATCATGGATTTTGTAGCGCAAGTTCAGGCTCATTTAATGGCGGGGCAGTATGATTCTTTGATGAAAAAAAATAATATCAAAGGAACAAAAATGCCTGGCCTGTTGTGATTAATGTCGGAGTAAGTAATGAAAGTAAGAGCATCAGTGAAACCCATGTGTCGTAATTGCAAAGTCATCAAGCGGCACGGCGCCGTTCGAGTTATTTGTAAAGAAGCGCGACATAAACAAAGGCAAGGTTGAGCACGACTTGATTTTAGTGTGTGAAACAAGTATCTTCTGTCTATTTTTAGCAGAAACATAATAGTGTTCGGAGAGATGAATGGCACGTATAGCAGGTGTGAACATTGCAGATCACAAACATGTGGTGATTGCACTAACTTCAGTTTATGGAGTTGGAAACTCAAGCTCAAGAAAGATCTGTCAACAGCTTAATATAGAACCTTCAAAAAAGGTTTCTCAGTTGACTGATGCTGAACTTGATTTATTGCGGACAGAGCTTGGAAACATGACCGTTGAAGGCGACCTTCGTCGTATGGTTTCTATTAACATCAAGCGATTGATGGATCTGGGTTGTTATCGAGGCCTTCGGCATCGACGTGGTTTACCACTTCGTGGGCAGCGAACAAAAACCAATGCGCGCACACGAAAAGGGCGTCGTAAGTAAAGAACGATTTTTTGAATTTTCATGTAGGAAATTATAATGGCTACTAACAAGTCAAAACAACAAAAGGGTCGGAAAAAAACGAAGCGCGTTGTTTCAGACGGGATTGTTCATGTACATGCCTCGTTTAATAACACGATTGTGACGTTTACCGATCGTCAAGGTAATGCTTTGTGTTGGGCTACATCCGGTGGATCTGGTTTTCGTGGTTCACGAAAAAGTACACCTTATGCTGCTCAAATTGCGACAGAGCGCGCATCAGTAGTTGCAAAAGAGTATGGTATGAAGTCTGTTGCTGTTTTCGTCCATGGTCCAGGACCAGGTCGTGAATCAACGATTCGAGAACTGATTTCTCAGGAATTTAAAATTGTAGAAATTACTGACGTGACTGGTATACCTCATAATGGCTGTAAGCCCCCTAAAAAACGTCGCGTGTAAGGTTCGGAGTAATTTATGGCAAGATATCTTGGTCCAAAATGTAGGCTCTCTCGTCGAGAAGGTGTTGATTTACTTCTCAAGAGTGGTGTTAGAGATCACAAATCCAAATGTAAGTCTGAAAAACAGCCAGGACAACACGGGGATAAACGCCCTCGTTTGGCTGATTACGGCATACAGTTAAGAGAAAAGCAAAAAATAAGACGTTATTACGGTGTGCTTGAAAAGCAGTTCCGCAATTATTACAAACTTGCAGCTCATCAAAAAGGTTCTACAGGTGAAAACCTGCTAACGCTTTTAGAGCGTCGACTCGATAACGTCGTTTACCGCATGGGTTTTGCTAGTACACGAGCTGAAGCACGTCAACTGGTTTCTCATAAAGCGATTATGGTTAACGATCAAGTCGTTAACATTGCGTCGTTTCTAGTTAAAGCAGGTGATGTTGTTGCTGTACGTCAAAAATCACGTACACAAGGTCGTATTCAGGCAGCTTTAGGTTTGTCTGAACAACGAGCTCCATGTACTTGGATTGCGGTAGAGTCAGCAACGTTCAAAGGTACTTTTGTGACCTTACCAACGACAAGTGACTTGCCGGCTGATTTTAATATTAGCTTGGTAGTTGAACTTTACTCCAAGTAAACTGGGAGGCATAGAGCCTAATGTATATAGACATTAACGACATGTTGACGCCAAAAGCGCTTAAAGTACAGTTTGATGCTCCCCATCATAGTCGAATTGTTCTTGAGCCGTTAGAGCGCGGTTTCGGTCATACGCTTGGGAATGCGTTAAGACGTATTCTGATATCGTCTATGCCTGGTGCAGCCATCACAGAAGCTACAATTGATGGTGTTTTGCATGAGTACAGTACGCTTGAAGGTGTTAAAGAAGATGTCATCAATATTCTTTTGAACTTGAAAGACGTTGCTTTGCGTATGGACGTTGGTGAAGAAGCAACGGTGACCTTAAGCAAGAAAGGTCCTTGCCAAGTTACGGCCGGTGATATTCAAGTCAGTCACGGCATGGAAGTGGTTAATCCAGAGCATGTTATAGCGCATGTCAATGAACATGGTTCGCTTGATATGACTTTAACCGTGCATAAAGGTATTGGTTTTCACACCTCAGATGCTGTTGTTTCATATCTAGATGATGAAATGCCAGAGAAAGCGGTTGGAAAACTTAAAATCGAAAATACATTCTCGCCTGTCAAAAAAGTGGCATACTATGTTGACAATGCGCGTGTTGAAAATCGAACTGATTTAGATAAGTTGACCATTGAGTTGCAAACAAATGGAACGTTAGATCCTGAAGAAGCAATTCGGTTATCGGCAAATATTTTACAACGTCAGCTTCATGCTTTTGTTGATATTAACTTAGAAGAAACGATTGTTGATCCAAATGAGCAACATGGATTTGATCCGATTTTACTTCGTCCTGTCGATGACTTAGAACTTACGGTTCGGTCCGCAAATTGCTTAAAAGCAGAAAATATTAATTTCATTGGCGATCTTGTTCAAAAGAGCGAAAATGAATTATTAAAAACCCCTAATTTAGGTAAAAAATCCCTCACGGAAATTAAAGACGTGTTGGCTTCTCGAACCTTATCCTTGGGGATTAATTTAGAGAACTGGCCGCCTGAGAATCTCGGCGAGAGTAATTAGTAGGAGTTGTCATCATGCGTCACCGTCATACTGGACGTGGTTTTGGACGAACGAGCAGTCATCGAAAAGCTATGTTTTCAAACATGTGTAATTCTTTGGTTGAACATGAGTTAATCAAAACAACGCTACCTAAAGCAAAAGAATTACGTCGTTATATTGAACCTTTGATTACAGCAAGCAAGTCTGATTCAGTTGCTTCACGTCGTTATGTGTTTGATAGACTTCGTTCTAAAGTTTCAGTTGGTAAGTTATTCAACGAACTAGGCCCTCGCTATAAAGAGCGTCCTGGTGGTTATGTTCGTGTACTCAAATGTGGTTTTCGTCATGGTGATAATGCACCTATGGCTATCATAGAGTTAATGGATCGCCCTGAAGCAATAGATGAAGAAGATTTTGTTGAAGAAGTGAAAGCTCCTAAAGCAAAAAAAGTAGAACCTAAAGAAGCTGCTGAATAAGCGTGGCTCTTAAGATAGTTACTTTAGAATTAACGCGCGTCATGTTTTTATAATATGGGCGCGTTAGTTTTATGAATCGTACCATGCGTCGTGAATTCTTTGAGCGACTTTCAAATCAAAACCCTCATCCTACGACTGAACTTACGTATCATTCTGATTTTGAATTGCTTATTGCTGTGATTTTATCAGCGCAAACAACCGACGTTCGTGTGAATCTTGTAACGCCGGCTTTGTTTTCTGTTGCAAATACCCCTGCGGCAATGCATGCATTAGGAGAAGAGCAGCTCAAGCACTATATTAAAAGCATCGGCTTGTTTAATAGCAAAGCGGTTAATATTATTAAAACGTGTGAGCTTTTGGTTAAACAGCATCATGGCGAAGTTCCACGAACGCGTGAAGCTTTAGAGGCCCTTCCCGGAGTTGGTCGAAAAACAGCAAACGTCGTGCTCAACACAGCGTTTGGTGAGCCCACGATGGCGGTCGATACGCATATTTTTCGTGTCGCCAATCGTACGGGCTTGGCGAAAGGAAAAAACCCGCTTGCGGTAGAGCAAGGCTTAATTAAAAATATCCCAATAGAATTTCTAAAAGACGCGCATCATTGGATGATTTTACATGGACGCTATGTGTGTACAGCACGTAAGCCCAAATGCGCCTCATGTCTTGTGCGTGATTTATGTTCTTATTCAGATAAAAATATTTGATAGGATGTTTAAAGCTTATTTTTCCGTTATAATCTGTTTCCAATCTATCGCATCTATGGAGAATTAAAATGGCACGTGGCGTAAATAAAGTTACTTTAATAGGAAATATCGGCGCAGATCCCGATCTGAGATACATGCCGAATGGTAATGCAGCAACAACCCTTTCGTTAGCAACCAGTGAGTCTTGGAAGGATAAACAAACCGGTGAGCGTCAAGAACGCACAGAATGGCACCGTGTGGTTTGCTTTAATCGTTTGGGCGAAATTGCTGGTGAGTATGTAAAAAAGGGCTCTAAGCTTTATGTTGAAGGCAGCATTCGCACACGTAAGTGGAAAGATCAGCAAGGTGCCGATCGTTACACAACCGAGATTGTTGCTTCGGATATTCAAATGTTGGATTCTAAAGGTTCGGTTTCTGGTGATTACGCCGATATGGATCAATCAGCTGGTCGGGCTCAACCTGCAGCGCAAGCTAAACCTAAAGCAGCACCGCAGGAATCATTTGAAGCTTTGGACGATGATATCCCGTTCTAAGCCAATCATTCTACATGATGACAATGATGACAATGATGACACATCTCGCCAACTGTTTGCGGGATGTGTTTTTTTTAAATTTTATAATTCTTAATTAATCACGGGTTGTTGAGCTACCGGCTTTTTCTTCATCGACGTTGCAACATAGAGCCACACTGAAGCCATTAAGGCATTGACGATAAAAATACCTGAGTTTCCGTAATGCTGATATAATAAACCCGCCAAGCTTCCGCCTGTAAAAATACCTAAAAATTGACTGCTGGAGTATACACCCATTGCCGTACCCTTATTTTTGGGATTCGTCCGTTTAGACACCAGTGAAGGTAACATGGCTTCGAGGGCATTAAACGCCAAAAAGTACACAAACATAAGGCTGCAAAATCCTACCCAGGGCAGCGTGTGTTGCGCGAGTAGCGCCTGAGATAACCCCATGAGCCCAACCGAAAGTAAGAAAACAAGCTTTGTTTGACCTCGTTTTTCTGCAAATAAAATTAACGGCACCGCAGCAAAAAAAGCAATCACAAGCATGGGGAGATAAAAATGCCACAAAGCTGTGATTTGATGTGCTGTGATTGCCGCATTCAAACGAAGTGGTAACACAAAAAAAGTCGCCGTTAGCATGGCGTGTTGACAAAAAATACCAAGATTTAAACGTTGAAGCTCGGTTTGTTGAATGACTTCACGCAAGCGCGTCCGGTAAGATGTTGTATGCAGCTCGGGCACGGCTTGAGGCTTGGGAACGACAAAGCAAATAAGCAGGAGCCCTAAACATGCCAGTACAATCGTTACCATAAATAATCCTGAAAGGCCTGTGTGCTGGGCAAGCGGTGGGCTAATAATAAACGCCAAATTAAACGACAAACCAATGCTACCACCAATCACGGCCATGGACGATGTGCGCTTTGATTCGGGCGTTAAGTCAGCTAAAAGCGCCATAAGTACACTTCCAATTGCACCCATGCCTTGCAAGGTTCTTGCAATCATCATACCTATCATGGAGTGTGTGGTGGCACCCAGGATACTGCCTAAGGCAAGCAGCATCAGTCCGGCAATAATCAAAGGCTTTCGACCGTAGCGGTCGGAGAGTAATCCAAAAGGTATTTGAAGTAGGCCTTGGCTTAAGCCGTAGCTACCCAGTGCCAACCCTATTAAAGCCGGTGTTGCGCCGCTCAAGTTGCCTGCATACAGTGAGAAAACCGGAATCAGTAAGAATAAACCTAACATACGGCATGAAAATATGGCGGCAATGGGGAGTACAGTTCGTAACCAAGTTGATTTCATAAATAATGGCATTGGGTCGTAAAACGATGTGCAGATGGTACAAAGAATAAGCTTTAAAGTAAAGCTTTTCTTGGTTTTTGATGAAAACATGAATTGACATGAGAGGTTTGGTCACGGTAGCCTTGGGCCATTTTGAGGCAAAGGAGATGAGCATGTCGGAATTATTATTGGCGAACCGTGTGGCACTGATTACGGGCGGTGCACGTGGGATTGGTCGAGCAACGGCACTTAAATTAGCACGTGCTGGGGCTGATATAGCCATTGTTTATTTTAATAGTTCGGATGAAGCTGACCTTGTTGTGAAAGAAATCGAAGCGCTAGGGCGTCGCGCTGTAGCATTTCAAGCTAACGTTGCTGATCACGCTTCCGTCAAAGATTTATTTAAAGCATTTAAAACGTATTTTGATAGCCTTGATATTTTAGTGAGTAATGCTGCAAGTGGTGTGCTCAAGCCAGCACTCAAAATGTCGACCAAGCACTGGCGTTGGTGCATGGAAACCAATGCACTGGCTCTAAATCATTTGGTAACGGAAGCACGGCCGTTGATGCCACAAGGTTCGAGTGTGGTGGCGTTATCAAGCTTGGGTGCTGCACGTGCCATTCCTAATTATGCCTTTATTGGTGCATCTAAAGCCGCCCTGGAAGCGCTGGTACGTTCGTTAAGTCTTGAGCTCGCACCCGACGGTATTCGTATTAATACGCTATCGGCCGGTGTGGTTGATACCGATGCCTTAAAACATTTCCCTAATCGTGAGCACTTACTGGACGAAGCTGAATCACGTTCACTTATTGGGCGCACGATGACACCCGATGATGTGGCTGATGGCGTGTATTTGTTGTGCTTGCCTGAGGCCCGGCTTTTGATGGGGCAAACGTTGTTTCTTGATGCCGGTTTTTCTGTCACAGGATAAGTCGATAATTATCATGCCATGCTGGAAAAACTTGTGCTACAATTCGGAGCTTTCTAAACCTGTTGATGCGTAAGGGATTGTGATGATGAATGTAGAAAACGTTTACCCAAAAGTTCAAGAAATTATTGCCGATGTATTGGTGATTGATGAAGCCGATGTAAGCTTAAATTCACGCTTAATTGCTGATTTGGGTGCTGAGTCGATTGATTTTCTTGATTTGGTGTTTCAACTTGAAAAAGAATTTTCAGTTAAAATTCCACGCGGCCAACTTGAAAAAAATGCACGTGGTACTTTATCTGAAGAAGAGTTTGAGTCAGGCGGTGTTTTAACAGCCGAAGGCATGGTCGCTTTAAAAAATTACTTAAACGAAGTGCCCGAAGAGCATTTTACACCCAATCTCAAAGTCAACGAGATCCCTATGCTTTTTACGGTAGAAACATTTTGTAAATTGATTATTGCAGCAAAGGCGGCGCAACCTGCAGAAGCTGCAACGGCCTAAATCATGCATTTTTTATTTGTCGATCGTATTCTTGCGTTAACGCCAGGTGGGGTAACGCAAGGAATTAAGCACATAACGCCCGATGATTATTATCTGTGTCTTGATGAGCAAAACAGGCGTTATTTTGTTCCGTCTTTAGTTGGCGAGACCGTTGGGCAATTGGCAGCTTGGAACGTGATGATGAGTCATGACTTCACGAAGCGGCCTGTGGCTGGGATTGCCGAGCGTGCAACGCTGCATCGGCCGGTTTATGTGGGGGAGACGCTTCAGCTTGAAACGACACTTGATGCCTTGGATGATTCGGCCGTGCAGTATCACGGAACGGCTCGTGTGGGTGATGAGGTTGTGTTTGAGCTAACCGGTGCGTTGGGTCCGCTTTTGCCGATGGATGATTTTATTGATGTCGATGTGGTGCGTACACAATTTGATGAGCTTAATTTACATCAATCCGATGCGTTATCTCATGAACTGCTTTTGCGTGCGCCATTGCCATTCGGCGAGTCTTCAGCGGGTAAATTACATCATGTAAATGGATTGGTGCAGTTTGACCGAATTTTAGAGCATGAGCTGGGTGTTTGTATTACGGCAGAAAAATGCATTACACGCGCGGCACCCTATTTTCCTGACCATTTCCCTAAAAAACCGGTTTTACCCATGACCATATTGCTTGAGTGCGTGATGAACCTTGGGCGGTATTTTGTGGATCAGCTCGTGTTTGATAAAGCGTATCGTGTGCAGTGTGTGCAACGGATCAAAATGAGTGATTTTGTTACGCCAGGTGCGGTATTAAGTGCAACTTTAAAATTAAAATCTCAAAATAACGGCGAGCTCGTGCTTACGTGCCGTGTCAGTAGCTTCGGTAAGCGGGTGTGTGTCATGGAATTGGTTATGGTTGAAGTGAAGGAGATAGCATGAAGCAACGGCGCGTTGCCATTACGGGGATTGGTGTGGTATCGCCTTTGGGGCATGATGCGCGTAGCACATGGCAGGGGCTTATGACGGGGCGTTCAGGCATGGGGGTGATTCAACAATTTGATGCCTCGGGCTTTCCTGTGCATTTTGCGGCTGAAGTCACAAATTATACGCCGCGGGCGGTTGATTCGGGTAAACATCATCGTTTTGCTATGCCGTTTACGCAGTTTGCACTGGACGCCGCAACAGAAGCGCTTGAAGATGCGGGCATTCATCCTAAAACTGTCGCTGATAACGCTCGATTTGGGCTTGTAGCGGGAAGTGGCATGATGACCGGTGATTTTGATCATCTTAGTCGGTTTCAGCAAACCGCAGCACCGGATGGTGCGGTGGATTGGAACGCATTGCAGCAGCAAGGGGACGCCTTTTATCGTTTAAACGATTTTGGACGAACAGCTTCAAACAGCGGTCTTTCTTTACTGATTCAAGAGTTTGGCATCACCGGTTATGCGAACTCGGTGCATACTGCGTGTGCTTCTGGAGGCCAGGCGCTTGGGCTTGCCATGCAAGTGATTCGGCGGGGTGAAGCGGATTATATGCTCGCCGGTGGTTTTGACTCCATGATTAATCCATTAGGCGTTTCAAGCTTTTGTTTGCTTGGCGCGTTATCTTCGTATAACGAAACACCCGAAACGGCGAGTCGCCCTTTTGATGGCTCACGGAATGGGTTTGTTTTAGGTGAAGGCTCAGCATTTTTAGTGCTTGAATCGTGGGAGAAAGCGAAAGCACGTGGTGCAAAAATTTATGCTGAACTTGCTGGTGAAGGCAATACCTTGAGTTCTTATCGTATTACAGATTCACATCCTGATGGTGATGGTGCGAGTCAAGCCATTCAAGGCGCGCTTGCTGATGCGGGGGTGCAAGCTTCAGATGTTGATTATATTAATGCGCACGGCACGTCGACCAAAATGAATGACTTAAGCGAAACCAATGCGATTAAAGCCGTATTCGGTGAGCGAGCGTATAAACTTCCGGTGAGTTCAACCAAGAGTCAAACGGGGCATTTGATTGCTGCTGCAGGAGCCATCGAAGCCGCAATCTCAGTATTAGCCATTAAGCATGCAACGGTCCCGATGACGAAAAATCAAACCACGCCCGACCCGGCGTGTGATTTAGATTATGTTGCCGAAGGTACACGTGAAAAATCACTCGGTGTGGTGCTGTCAAATTCATTTGGATTTGGAGGAACCAACAGCTGTTTGCTGTTTAAGCATCCTGAATTTGAGAGGGGGCGAACATGAGTGATTTAACACGCGTGATGATAACCGGTGTGGGGGCTGTGAGTGCATCGGGCATGAATATAGATGCGATGTGGGAAGCCATGCTCGCAGGGAATACTGGCATTGATGAAATACAAAATGCGGATATATCCACATGGTCACATCGGCTCGGGGGTGAGCTGAAAGAATATAAGCCCGCCAAAATGCTGCCGGAGCGAAAATTATTAAAAGCTATTTCACGGCAAGATGTGTTAGGTATTTCGGCGGCCATGCAAGCCATCGAAGATAGCCAAGTATTACCGTACCGTGATGGTTTAGAAAACCCTACCGCCTTCAACGAAAAAACAGGGGTGTTTGTTGGCTCGCCAGGCAATAAATATTATCAGCAATATGATTTTTTGCCATTGATGGCTAAAACTCAAAATAATATGCAAGCTTTTGGTGCAGAGTTGATGAATGAAGTTCACCCGATGTGGCTTTTGCGTATTTTGCCGAACAATGTTTTGGCGTATACCGGCATTACTTATGGCTTTAAAGGCGCAAACCATAACGTCGTGAATCATGCGACTGGAGGTATGCAAGCGTTGCTTGAGGCTTATCACGCTATTCAATCGGGTCAGGCTGACCGTGTTGTTGTGGTGGCTTACGATGTTGGAACGGATTTGCAAGCCTCGTTTTATTATGAGCGTTTAGGGCTCTTAAGTGCGCAGCACTTAAAACCGTTTGATATAGCTCATGACGGGACGATTTTAGCCGAAGGTGCAGCGGCAATCGTTCTTGAGTCTGAGGCCAGTGCCAAGGCACGCGGTGCGACGACGTATGCCGAAATCACCGGCGGACTTGCTCGAACGGAAGGCTCGGGTTTGTTCTCAATTGAGGCTTCTGGTGATGCACTCACCGAGGTGTTGCGGCAAGCGCTCGACACTCAAAAAATCACGCCTGATAACTTAGCGTTTATCGTGGCCCATGGTAACGGAAATCCTAAATCAGATATTAGTGAAGCGCATGCAATCAACCGTATTCAGAGTGATTCATCTGTACCTGTGACAGGATTTAAGTGGGCGATGGGGCATACCTTATGCACCTCAGGCCTGATGGACGCGGCGTTAGCGGCAAAGGCTCTCAAAACACGCGTGCTACCCGGCATTGCAAATTTAGATACGCCTGCGAAGGCTTGCGAGCATTTAAATTTACTCACCAAGCCGCAAGAGCTGGGCAGCAACGCACAGCATGCCTTATTAATTAACCGCGGCTTTGGTAGCATGAATGTCGCTGTAACGATGAAAGCTTGTGACTACGCTTAGTCAACAGATTGACGCCTTGTCTGTTTCAACAACAGGGCGTTTTTTCTATCGATTTTTGCCGTATCGCAAACAAGTGATTTTGAATAATATTAACCATGTGTTTGGAGAGCAGTTAAGTCAGGCTCAAAAAAATCATTTGGTCAAAGCATTTTATTCGCATTTGGCACGCTCGATCAAAGAAACGATTCAATTACGTTTTATGAGTGAGCGTGAGTTATGTTCGCGTGTCGAAGTGCGGGGGCATGAGCGCTTGCTCGAAGTGGCTGCAGCAAACAAAGGTGTGCTTGTTTTGACGGGACATTTTGGAAGCTGGGAATTTGCTCCGATTGGAGGCATTGCCAATTTTAAGCAATTCCAAGGCCAGTTTCATTTTATTCGCCGCTTGATTGGGAATAAAACACTCGAGAAAATTTTGTTTCGGCGCTACTACCAAGCGGGCCTTCATGTGATTACGAAAGCCAATGCACTGCAGCATGTGACCGAAGCGTTAGAAAAAAATCACGCCGTGGTGTTTGTGCTTGATCAACATGCCTCGCTTGCCAATCGCGATGGAATTGCCGCCGAATTTTTTGGAAAAAAAGCAGGAACGTATCGAAGCCTCGCCACATTCTCACGCAATACCGGTGTGCCGGTTGTGCCTGCCGCAAGTTACCGTTTGCCCAACGGCCGTCATGTGCTTGAATTTCATGAGGCGATTGCTTGGGAAGATAAGCCGGGTAATCAGGCAGCACTGTATCATAATACCTGTGCGTATAACCGCGCACTCGAGAAAATCATTCTAGCACATCCCGAGCAATGGTGGTGGTTACACCGGCGCTGGAAGCTGGATTGATTTTATCAAGTGCATCATGTGTGATTTCTCGTTAGCCCTAAGCACACTGTAAACTTAAGTTGATCTATATATTTTCACATAGTCCTTTTTGTGGTAATGTATGCGCTATATTTAATTAATATTTAGGGGAGTTCCAGATGCCTTCTTGCGTCATGTTTCCACCTAGCGCAGGAAACGCTCCTGCTAACTTAGGAACGTTTGATGGCTTATTGACTTATATAGGTCGCAGTCTAACGTCTGGCAACTACCTCCATGACATCAAATTTTTTGACACTAACTCGGAGAGCGCGGAATTTATTTCAGGTGCTCAAGAGCTAGCCAAGCATGATTGTTGGAAAATCCCATGCTTTAACGTTGAGCTTAAAAAGCCGAATTTACCTTTAGCAAGCATGCGTGTCATCGAGGATATTTCATCGATAACGGGTATGTCGTTTGTGTCAGTCTCTGAGGGGAAAAAGAGGTATTTTGATTTTGAAAAAATATGTACGTTCACGGAAGAACAAAGTTGTTTAATGATGAAGCGGATTAATTTGCAAATATTCGTTGATGAGCTGGATTACTCTTACGACTCCGGTGGTGATCTTAAGTTTAAGGTGATGTATGCTTCTATGCTTGATTTGCTTAAGCAAATCGACGAACTTGATTCACTTGAGTGTAAAGAAATAAGTATTGAGAACACACTGGCTATGCTTAGTGCATATACCGAAGCAGTAGAGCATAACAAGTTTATTTCTTCAGATGCCTATCGTGATTTTAAAGCGTATGCAAGCGAGGCAAAAGGCGCTGCAAGTCGTGCTCTGCAAGCGGTTGGCGTCGCAATGCTTGTGATTGGGGCAATCATTGCATCACAAGGTCTGATACTGGCCGCTGTTGGCCTTGGAGCGCTGGGTTTGTTTGCAGGTGTTGTAGGCACAAGCGTAACTCAAGAAGCCGCGGCGATTAACCACGTGACCACTGTTATCGAGTTTGGAGTTTAAGCTGGATGCGGTTCGATGGATATACGGATGCCTCAATAAAATATGGTATACAAATCCATCGTTATGACAGGGTTAAATATGAATTTATTAAAACAGACTTTGTTTTTTCGGTGTTTCATCTTGTAAGTACATTACTTCAGCTTGCGTTGGTGTGTCTGTGCTCTGTTTTTATGGGTTTTGCTCTTGCGTGCCGTCTGCTTAGTTTTTTTTATGTATTTTTACTTTTTATTGAGGTGTTACTTTCCAATGTAGGTGTCGAGCTCTTGACTCCTTGGCTTTTGAGTGTCCCCGGATTGTATTTTCTTGCTGGGGTTGTTTGTATTTTGAGTGGTTGTTGGTTTTGTTCTTTTCTAAATGATATGCCTATGATGGTGCACAATTTGTGTGTCATTCCAGCGTGCCTTTATCATATTGCAATATTTCCTTTTGCCACGGCGTTCAATCTTTTTTCTTTGATCAATAATGCGAGCTACTCGATTGTTTATTATTTTATGGGTGAGGTTGAGTCGCGGCCAGCATATGAATGCTTAGCAGAATATATAAATGAACATCCTGAGATTAAAAGTATTTCTTTGGATTTAGGGCTTGAAAATATTTTTGATGTAAAGCAACTGCGTAACGTTGTAGATTCGATACCACATTCAGTGGAAAAAATAGAACTTCGCACTCCTTTAGGGAAATCGTATTCTAAAGAAGAAGTCACGATCTTGTTTAAAGCGCTTAACGCTGTGAATCGAGAAAAAATAGTGTTTAATACCCAAGCGCTCAATGATAAATGGGAAACGTGGCAAAATGCGCATACGTTTTATAGGCTCGAGCAAACGAGCGAAGTAGGTCGCCCACGATTAAATCAAGATGTGATTAGATTTGGTATTTTTTCATATTTAGAACCATCAGAGATGAATGCAATGTTTGATGTATTGTCTCCTCAGGCTTTAAAGCCATCAGGTCAGCCATCGTAACGACGTGAAGGTTCAGATGTATCGCTTATATATATTTCCTCAACCAGCTGCTTAATATCACGCGTATCCGCCTGTTTGTCTGTGAGCATGGCAAGCTGCTCTGTGCTCAGGGTTATATCAGGTATACGTTCAGCGGTGAGTTGATTTGGGTGAGCTGTTTTTCCATCACCCTCGAGTGCACGCACAAATACCTCCGCACTTTCGGGCTCCCAAAAATGGATGGGGGCCCAAAAATTATGGCGATAACAGATGGCTTTTATGAGCATTAATAGTTTTATTTGATTGTCTGAGTTATCTATCCAAGCGTCATCCATAGCACCCATGAGTTCAGAACAATGGTTCAACATCGTTGATTTAGCTGCGTGAGGTGCGATGCTCTTATTTAAGATATTAAGCAATATCGCACCATTTGATTTAAATTTATCTGCACTGGGAACCAAATCAGGGAATAATTCAAAAAAACATGGTTTTTTGATTAGTTCGCTTTTATCTTGAAGTTTGTCTGGTGCCGAGCATGCATAATATCGATTTCGTAGTTGAATCATGTATTCATCGATGGTTAAGTACACGAAGTCCTCTTGATTGTACACAACGACATTGCCAAATTGACGTTCTTGATTGAGGTAAGCTGAAATATGTTTATATTGCGTGATATGTTTTTCAGGTATTTCTTCGATTTCAAAAACACGCACGGCGTCTTGGAGGGCCATGCCTTGCTTGAGTTGAGAAACAATCGATTTTAGTCTGCGCCAATTATTTTCTATACTGTGGTAGTAGCTATCAATTCTTGGATCGCTTGGATCTTGGTACGGATGCTCTGGGCTTTCTAGGAGATGCTGGTATGCTAAGACTTTCTTTTGTATTTCTTCTTGTAATGATGTGAGGGTAGCTTCATCGGGTTGTTGGGTGTTTAAGCCGTGATGGATTAATGTATTGACTTCATCCGCCACATTGTGTCCAAAATACTCGGTAAGATCGACCTCACCTTCACAATCGGGCAGATAACCGAAATTAAAAACAGAGATGTTCATCAACGTCTTATTTATATTTTTTTGGGGGCGGAGTTCGGGCCATGTGTACTGCGTTACGGTGTGAGTTTCAATTTTATGCTCATCTTGCAGTTCTTCAATTAGAGCACGTTTCATGTCAGCTAATTCTTCTTGAACAACCGAACGTTCTTCTGGTTTGTCTCGAAGGTGTTGGCCATCGATATTGTAAAATAATCTACGTTGATCAACGGTGTAAATTCCGCCTAATTTTTCATGATATCTCAACTCTAAAAAGCCTTCTAGGCACTGAAATTTTGTTTGATCAGGATACTGTTGTAACAAGGCAGATATAAACGTATCTGATTTAAATAAAAAATGAACTGTTTTGGGACAATAATAAGGGCGATCTATCACTCGACGTAAAAAGTGCTTATCGGGCGAGCGACCGTATCTTATCTTTTCATAAGCTTGCCATGCGATGTTAAAAATTTCGTCATACGAAAGCCATGTTGCGCCATTAGGCAGTTGTTTGGGGTGGCGCAAACATTGCTGTACATCCTCGATGCTTACTGGATCTAGGCTCATTTTGGATAGTGTCGCGAGTGCTGTCGCACATTCTACGGAGGTTGGGTTATGCCGGGCACTGTAGGCGAGAAGTGTGTGGTGTTTCTCAAAATTCTCTGGGGTGGTGGGTATGGCCATGAGAGCTTCGGCGCATATTTTATCAACAACGGGGTTTAAATGGGGGGGTTGTATCGGTGTTTGCAATAAACTTAATGCCTGAACGGGTTGTGCTCCGAGCAGATAGGAAAGAGAGCAGAGCACGCGATAGGCTTCAATCAAGTAGTGCGTGTCAGGTAGCTCGTGCTCTTCGGTTGCAAGAAAAGGTGCGATATATAGTAATTTTTTTATCCGCTCATGGACATCTTCGAAGCTTACCATTTCATCATTAAGATAGTGACTGAAGATATTTAGACAATCGGCAACGGCACGATTGCGTGTAACATAGACCTGTATCCTCAAGGATGTTTTGGGTGGTAGCACAAGCTCTGTCAACGTGTAGTTTGTTTTTAAAATATCTGATAGTTTGGCGACGAGAGCATTGGTGATGTTGGTTATATTACTGAGGTCTAGATGCTTTACAAGCGTATTGTTTGTTAGTGATTCAAATAAAAGTACACGATCAAATGATTCGAGTTCATCATGACCGTACGTACGTGATATGAGATCAGGGTTTTTGTATTCTAGGTTCTCATATTTCTTAGGGATGCGCGGCATATTTATTCCCATGCTAGTTTATGGTTTTTATTTAGTTATTATAGCCAAGATAAATCCAAGATGCATGGTTTTAATAGGTTATGTTGTTGTATTGGGCCTTTCTGTGTTGATAACGAATTCTCCCCCTGCTGATGAAAGCCTGGAGTAGATGAGGTCGAAATTTTAGATAACGTTTAGATCATGGAGAGTAATTTTCCCTCATAAACAAATTCAGCTGGGCCCGTAAGCGAAAGCGAGCTATGGGTGTCAGCCCAATCGACCCATAAATCACCGCCAGGCACGCTTACCCGAATCTTAGCATCTAGACCATAAAAGCGTCGCGCAACAGCAGCCGCTGCAGCCGCACCACTACCACAGGCACGTGTTTCACCTGTGCCACGTTCGTGTACCCGAAGTAAAATATGATCTGATGTATCGAGTTCCAAAAATCCTACGTTTGTATGTTCTGGAAACAGCGGATGTGTTTCAATCTGAGGTCCTAGAATATCCACAGGCGCTTGGTCTATATTATCGACGATCATAATCGCATGAGGGTTACCGAGGGCTACGGCGTGAATACGCACGGGTGCATGATGAGTGAGCGTAAGCGTATAGCTTTCTGCCTCGTTTGTCTCGAGCAGAGGAATCTGCTCTGGTGCCCAAACAGGGCAGCCCATATCAACCGTTACGGTATTATCGGGGTTGATATGTAGGGTAAGCTTTGTTGTTGTGGTGGCGACACGCAGGGTTGTTTTAGGCGAAAGCCCGTAATGTTGAATAAATCGTGCAAGGCAGCGTGCACCGTTTCCGCATTGACCTACAGGTGTACCGTCGGCATTAAATATACGGTAAAAAAAGTCAATATTAGCCTGCGTACTGGGTTCGACCAGCAGGCACTGGTCAAATCCAACACCAGTATCACGGCGACTTAAAGTTTGAATCATATCTGGTGTAAGTTGAATTTTATGACGCGTGGCGTCAATCACCATAAAATCATTGCCCAGCCCGTGCATTTTTGTAAATTTTAGATTCATGGGATTGTTCCTGCTTATTTTGATCATCCGGTAAATAAAGCGGCCCTTTTTGTCCGCAAGCGCTTAAGCTGAGTATAACTAAACTTAATCTTAGCCAAGAGATGCATAATTTCACGAGGTGTTCTTCATCACATATTAAATTAAGCCCAGTATAGCGCGAGGTGCTGTGAGTTCAAACCTCCCTGAGAGTTGCCATCGTGTCACGCATTCGCGATAATCTACTTCTTTTTTTTATCTATGTGGAGTGTGCCTGTGAATGCCGTGGTGATAGAACCTAAGCAAACAGCTGAAGCTTGTGTGATTTGGATGCATGGCTTGGGCGCAAGTGCCGATGACATGGTGGGTTTGGCCAAGCAATTGCCGCTTAAAGTGCCCATGCGACATGTTGCTTTGAATGCGCCTATTCGACCGGTCACGTTGAATCAGCATATGCCGATGCCGGCCTGGTATGACATTGTGGGCATGAAGCTTACAGACCGCGAAGATCGCAGCGGTATTTTAGAATCAGAACAGATTATACTTAAAGCCATCGAGCAGCAAGTTGCCGATGGATTTGCGCATGAGCAGATTTTTTTAGCGGGTTTTTCGCAAGGTGGCGCGATGGCGCTGTTTACGAGTTTGCATGCCATGCCGAAACTCGGCGGCGTGATTTCTTTATCGGCTTATTTGCCGCTTGCTTCTGAATGTGATGTTAAGCTTGACGTGAAAACGCCGATATTTATTGGCTCAGGTCGGTTTGATCCGATGGTGCTTCCTGCATGGACGGAGCAAAGCGTGGTGTGGTTAAAAAACAAAGGCTTTAATCACCTCACCGTGCATGATTACCCCATGGAGCATTCGGTATGCATTGAAGAAATGCGAGATATTGCGGTGTGGCTTGAGATGTATGCAGTATTAAATAAAGGAGAGGCATCATGACGGTGGTCAAACGTGCACGTGAAGTAAACTTTTCGTGTGAACAAATGTATAACTTGGTAAACGATATTGAGCGTTATCATGAATTTTTACCGTACTTTGAAAAAAGCGTGGTGCACCATCGTGACGAAGATGAAGTGCAAGCAACGCTTGTGATTTCTGCCGGAGGTATGAACAAATCGTTTACCACACGTAATCGTTTGCAAGCCGATAAAATGATTGAGTTGCGCTTGGTGGACGGACCGTTTAGCCATCTTGAAGGTTTTTGGCGGTTCGATCCGACCAACACGGGCTCGATGATCACGTTTGATTTAGAGTTTGAATTTTCGGGGCGCATGTTATCGATGTTATTAGGTCCTGTGTTTGAGCAAGTGACGGATAAAATGGTGGATGCTTTTTGTGAGCGTGCCGAGGCGCTGTATGTTGCCGATTAAGGTTGTTTATGCGCCAGAAGGCGCGAGCATGATGCACACAACCCATGAATTTTATGCTGGCATGACTGTAGGCGATGCTTTGGCGGCATCAAAAATTTTTGAACACTATCCTGAAGCGCGAGACTTGCCTGTCGGCATTTACTCTCAAAAAGTGACGCAAGATACAACCGTCAAGCCTGGCGATCGGGTTGAGGTCTATCGACCGCTTTTCAGTGATCCCAAAGACAAGCGGCGCAAACGCGTCAAACGCGTTAAAAAAGCTTAAGTTTGGATGCGGGTCACGCGATTATTTGAAAAATACAGGCTCAAATGACGCACTTGGTCGGAGTGACTGCCTTTTCGCCAGGTGTACGCATAATCCCAGCGGTTGTTATTAAACGTAGGGCTAAGCAAACTGGTGCCCATGAAGCTAGCAACTTCCTCTTTGGTCATGCCGGGTTTGAGTTGTTTGATTTTTTTCTCGGGTAATAAATTACCTTGCTGTACAATGCGGCGTGAAAAGTCATACGAAGCACAGTGCGTGAGTGAAAACATCATGCATGCTATACAGATGAGCCGAGAGATGAAGTGTATCCGTTTCTGTTTGTTCGTCATGAATTCATTCGCCATAATACAGTAAGATTGTGGATTGTATTATATGCATGAAACCTTGTCCAAACTAGCGGCTTACACGAGGGGCCCAAACGAAAGGAAAGCATGTGGAAGAAAGTCAGCAGTTAAAAGATGTTGGGTTAAAAATTACCTTGCCTCGACTTAAGGTGCTTCAAATTTTGGAGCAATCTCAAACCCGGCACTTGAGTGCAGAGGATATTTATCGTGCGTTGATAGACTTAGGTGAAGACGTGAGTTTGGCGACAGTCTATCGCGTGCTCACCCAGTTTGAGTCGGCAGGGCTTGTGCACCGTCATCATTTTGAAGGCGGCCATTCGGTGTTTGAACTCAGTGAAGGTGAGCATCATGATCATTTGATTTGTGTGAAGTGCCGAAAGGTTCTTGAGTTTGTTGATGACTTAATTGAAGCACGTCAACAGGTGATTGCTGAGCGTGCTCAATTTAAAATGACCGACCATGCACTCACAATTTATGGCTGGTGCATCGATTGTCAAAACTAAACGTTTTTTGGTAGTTGTGTGTAGTGAATTACTAATTTGATTGCTTTCAAAATTTAACAATTCGCTACACACACCTGTAATGGTTTAAATGCCGCCTGTAAAGAAGGTCGTATTGGTGGTCGTCGCCCAAAACTTACAACACACCATGCGCGGGAAATTGCGCAGTTGGTTGGCTCAGGCAAGAAGACCGCCGCAGATGCTGCCCGACTTTTTAATGTTCACCCTGCAACGGTCTCACGCTTGCTTGCGCGTAACAAATAAACATTGGGATGTTGGTCTTTCAATCCATCATCATAACCCAAGCTCATCATTTTGGTCTTTCGGCTCCGTAGGACGCTTTGTTCCGTCTAATATATCATCCACGCCAGCGTCTATCATGATATCCCCGAGCAAACCTTCTTTAAGGGCTTCAAGTTGCACATCTGTGGGAAGCGGGCTTTGTGTGTGCTGCCTTAAGCCTTTTCCCAGCTCACTGTAGGTGAGCTGTTTATTTTGACCTTCTTGAGAAAAATAACTCTGAACGTCCCCAGCATCGGCCATAGGTATCTTAGTTGTATTGCCTTCATAATCGACATAGTAGAGTTGCTTGGGTGCATTATTCTGCCCAACCAATAGGTAGCTATTTTTGTGTAATTCCTTTAATGCAGCTTCATTGGGTAACTCATTAAGCTGGGTTAATCGCACTAAACACGCGTCTTCGTCTTGATGTGCATGCAAGGCATACGTTGCAGCAGCGAGTTTAGTGTCCTTGGCTTTGACCCAAGGCTCGCCAGATAGCCAATGAACAAATGCCATGATACCTAAAAAGTCCCAATGAAACGAATGTTCACTTCTGCGAGATTCGATATATTTACCTAACTTTGATGACAAGGAGCCTGTGTTGATAGCCTCAGCCCTGGGTGTTGAAAAAAATCCATGCTGAGAGTTTTTTAAGCACAAATTGATCTCATTCTGATACGAGGTAGATAGGACATCTTTGTTTAGGCGATGCAGCTTTCCTTTGATGGAGTGCAGCACAAAACCGCGCTGATACTGATTTAGGCACCGAAGTACACTCTCTAGTTCCGAGCCATCCTTAATGATTTCGGGCAACTTCCCTTGAATGGCATCAAGCACAGCACGGCATTGATCCTCAGATAAATACTGAAGCGCCTCGCGTAGTTGCGAGCCACTCTTAATGATTTCGGGCAACTGGCCTTTAATGGAGCGCAGCACAACATCACGCTGCCCCTCAGATAAATACTGAAGTGCATAGACTAGTTGGTCGCCATCCTTAATGATTTCAGGCAACTGGCCTTGAATGGCATCAGGCACAGCACCGCGCTTCCCCATAGATAAAGTCTCGAGTGCAGCGCGTAGTTGCGGGCCACTCTTAATGATTTCGGGCAACTGGCCTTTAATGGAGCGCAGCATAACATCACGCTGCCCCTCAGATAAATGCTGAAGTGCATCGGCTAGTTGGTAGCCACTCTTAATGATTTGGGGCAACTGGCCTTGAATGGCATCAAGCACAACACCGCGCTGCCCCTCAGATAAAGGCTCGAGTGAAGCGCCTAGTTGGTGGCCATCCTTAATGATTTCAGGCAACTTGTCTTGAATGGCATCAAGCACAACACCGCGCTGTCCCTCAGATAAAGGCCTAAGTGCATCGCGTAGTTGGTAGCCATCCTTAATGATTTCGGGCAACTTGTCTTGAATGGCATTAAGCACAGCACGGCATTGCCCCTCAGATAAAGGCTCGAGTGAAGCGCCTAGTAGGAAGCCACTCTTGATGATTTCAGGCAACTTGTCTTTAATGGCATCAAGCACAACACCGCGCTGCCACTCAGATAAAGGCTCGAGTGAAGCGCCTAGTTGGTGGCCATCCTTAATGATTTCAGGCAACTTGTCTTGAATGGCATCAAGCACAACACCGCGCTGTCCCTCAGATAAAGGCCTAAGTGCATCGCGTAGTTGGTAGCCATCCTTAATGATTTCGGGCAACTTGTCTTGAATGGCATTAAGCACAGCACGGCATTGCCCCTCAGATAAAGGCTCGAGTGAAGCGCCTAGTAGGAAGCCACTCTTGATGATTTCAGGCAACTTGTCTTTAATGGCATCAAGCACAACACCGCGCTGCCACTCAGATAAAGGCTCGAGTGAAGCGCCTAGTTGGTGGCCATCCTTAATGATTTCAGGCAACTTGTCTTTAATGGCATCAAGCACAGCGCGGCATTGCCCCTCAGATAAATACCGAAGTGCATAGCCTAGTTCCGGGGCATTTTTAATGATTTCAGGCAACTTGTCTTTAATGGCCTCAAGCACAACGTCACATTGCCCCTCAGATAAATACCGAAGTGCATAGCCTAGTTCCGGGACATTTTTAATGATTTCAGGCAACTTGTCTTTAATGGCATCAAGAAATGCTTGAACCCTATCATTCCCTATGAATTGATTCAGCTGACCAAGCTCTTGTACCGTAAGGGCAATATTCAAATGAGCCAGTATCGGATTAAAAGCCGATGGTGGGATTTCTATGAGTAGAATTGATAGGTCTTCAACGCGTTTATAATTATCTTGTAGGTAGCGTAAAGGACTTGGATTATCTGGGTCCGATAAGAAAGCGCTTATGCTCTCAGGTTGAAAGTGACAAAACCACTTAAAATCTAAAGGTCCGCTAAGGGTAAGTTGCTTGTCCAGCGCCTTGAGCATCGCGTGCGTGGGTGGTCGTACATCTCGACCACCCTGGTAGGTTCCGTCTTTAAGTACTTTAGCTAATGTTTCTCGCGTTTGCACAACATCATGTCCAGCAGCTTCAAATTCGGCTCTTCTTTCAGCTGCGGACCACTGAATCGTGTTAAGCGCATCAGCATGCTCACGTACCGCAGGTTCTAAGCGCTCACGTAGCATACCAACACACGTTTGTATCGTATCGACCGTAATATTAACGCTTGGGTTTTGGATGAACTGCCATAAGTCACGTATGGGGTCTCTGACGGTTTCTGGCACATCTGTAAATTCATCTAAATCAAGGTGACCTGTTTGCGCTTGGATAAATGCCAATTGCTCAAGATTACATATCTGAGCTGACTCAGAAAAGTAACCTGTCAGGTTTGCAAGCATGCGCTTTTGCTCATGATGTGCAGATTGGGAGTTAATCGCCTGATAAATCTTGGTAGGTACATTACCCAATGGATGCGCGACCTTTCTATTCAGGATAACGTTGCCGTTACTATCCTCGGGTAAGCGGATGGTCGCATCCGTTTGTATCGTAGTAAATCCCCAGTTACCATCCGCTTGTCTACCATAAGTATGGTGCTGTCCTTGAGCTCCAGACTGCACTCGAATCAAACTGGGATGCTCGTTGCCAAGATTATTTCTTAGCTCTGCGGTGTCCTCAAACTGCTCCACGACCATAACATTGAGCGCATAACGTGCGGGCGTGTCGGTATTGCACAATACAATTTTGTTAGCACGTGCTTCTTCTGCTGTTCTTAAGCTACCATCAGCGTTATAGCGTGATACACAATATAATCCTGCATCTTCACCTGACTTCACCAGTGCATAACGCAACGTACTCGTATCACCTTCTTTAAATAATTCATCAGAAGTGGGTATAGCATTTTCTGCAACGACGAGCCCGATGGGATGCAGTCTTCGATAATAAGCCATAAATCGCATGATGGCTGGATAAGCTGACGCATGCACATCTGTCTGCCTTCCTAAACCACCATGGGCATCACTTCTTTTTAATACGGGTAGCAGTGTATTCAACTGGCCTAGCAAGCTAGGTGCATCTGACTTAACCGTTTCGTAGCGCCGATAAACATCTCTTAACTGCTGTGTAAGCGCTGCGTGTTGATACATGTGCCGAAGGTCACCAAGAGACACATGCACATGTGAGGATTCTGTTGCATGCTCAGGGTCACAATACGGATTATACATAAGACCCGTTGAGCTCATCCAGGGGCTTTGCTCTTCATCTGCCAATCGTGCATGTTCTAGGAGTAATTCAACGGGCAGGAGATAATGCCCTGTTTCATTCAGCACATGGGTTTTCAAAACCCAAGTTAAGTCTAAGTTTTCCAAATGAAGGCTTTCATCAGTCACATGCTGAGTATGTACATCAGGCATTAAGTAAGAAATCGCGGACTTATTTTCAAAACGTCCAAGCCTTTGAGCAACATTCAGCAGCAGTTGAGTTACAGAGCTGTCCGGTAGGGCAAGGTAGGATAATGAATTGCTCTTTATTTTTTGCCAATGCGCACTTAAATACGCTTTAAGTGCGGCTTTAAGTCCTGCGTAGTCATTCAGGTGGCTCACAACAAGCGCTTCCAGTTCTCCCTGGACCTGTGCAGTGTACTCCGCTTCACATTGTTTTTGATAAGCAAGGCTTTTATCCTTCATGTCATCTTGAGCACCCATGAGTTGCATACGTTCTGTAGCATCGGCTGGACGAATACTTAATGCCTCTATTTTATCAAGCGTTAAAAGTTCATCAGGGCTTCGTTGATGTTCAGTATAGTGATAGGCGCCCTCGGCTTTCATATACTCAAGCACGTCAGGCGCTTGCTTACTTACGGGAAATTTAGGGAGCTGTTTGATTTCATTGGGTATGGCCACATATTTAGATGGTGATGGAAAAAGAAGTTCGGCTTTTTCTACGTTTTGCGTATGGAGATTATAATCAAACCGATAGACATGACTCTTTGATGACATGCCTAACCAAAAGACCTTTTGGCTCTCGTTGTCATAAGCAAGGTAGATGCACGGTTGCTGAATATCGATAGAGGTATTATTTATTTGAATAGATTCAATTTCGCCACCATCATTCACCTTAATGTCGGCAAAGCCCCAGCTTTCAGGCGCGTATTCAATAAAATAACGGTATTCATAGCCCATGATGGCTCTCAAACGACAGATGTGTTTTAAATTATATCATAAAATCGTCGCTTGAGTGTGTTGGCCAATAAAAGCCTAAGTGTTTTCTTGTGGTGGGGGCATGGGTTTAAATGTAAGCGGCCACATTAAATTACCGATGCGGACAGCATTAAGCTTCCCATTCATCACCAGGCAACCAATATTTTTCCGAAAATCGCGAATTCATGCTGTTAATGATTTTATTGAAATTCATGTCTAGGTGAATTATCTCAATAAACGGTGGTTTGATGAGGTATGAAACTTTCGAATTTTAATGTCGCATAAAATCTGAGATTTCATGTGTCAAAAACTTGTATCTAAATCATATTTCTGTAAACTCATTCCAAAGTAATATTAATGAGAATACATGAGCCTTCTAGTTTCACAGTTGATTGGGTATGCTCGTGTTAGTACCCATGATCAAAATCTTGACCTTCAAAT
This sequence comes from Legionellaceae bacterium, assembly GCA_029212505.1. Classification (GTDB taxonomy): domain Bacteria; phylum Pseudomonadota; class Gammaproteobacteria; order Legionellales; family Legionellaceae; genus JAALKW01. The sequence goes on from JARGOS010000001.1 coordinate 52,740, forward strand.
TGATGCGTTAATGAAAGCAGGATGTAATCGAAAAAATATTTTTATTGATAAGATCTCAGGAGCCAAGTCTGAACGACCAGGGCTCAACAAGGCTATTGAAAAATTAAATAATGGGGATACATTCATTGTTTGGCGACTCGATAGATTAGGCCGCTCTATGACTCACCTCATTTCAGTTATTGAAACTTTCAAGGGCAAGGGTGTAGGATTCAGATCGCTATCTGATGGTTCAATTGACACAACGACAGCCTCGGGCGAGTTAGTTTTTAATATTTTCTCGTCAATGGCTCAATTTGAACGACGTTTAATTCAAGAAAGAACCCAAGCAGGGCTTGCAGCAGCACGTGCGCGTGGCAGAACAGGTGGACGACCAAAGCTCAGCTCTGACGACCCAAAGGTATTAGCGGTTAAGCGGATGCACCAGGATAAAACTCTGGGTATTGATGAAATTTGCAAAATGCTGAAAATATCACGCCCGAGTTTATATCGATATTTGAATATGTAATAAATATTATTAAGGAATAATTGTGCAAATAGCTACATATTTGGTAGTTGAAGATAAGATCATTGAAGTCCGTCAACAAAAAGTGATTATAGATAGTGATGTTGCTGATTTGTATGGTGTGGAAACAAAACAAATTAATCAGGCATTGAGTAGGAATTCTAATAAATTCCCTGATGGTTATGTTATTAGCCTTACAAAGCAAGAAAAAGAAGAGGTAGTCACAAATTGTGACCACCTCGAAAAACTGAAGTTTTCACCCAGTTTACCAAAAGCTTTTACTGAAAAGGGTCTCTATATGCTCGCTACTATTTTGAAGAGCCCTAAAGCTGTAGAAACGACCATCGCGATTGTTGAAACTTTCTCCAAGGTTAGAGATATTGAGCGAACCATTAAAGCAATACCTAAAACACCGCAGAACTCACCTAAGTATCAAGAGTTAATGCAAAAAACAGGTGATCTTATTTCAGATTTAGTTGTTCCAGATGATTTAGACACCTCAGAAACTGAGGCAAGCATAGAAGTAAATCTCGCATTGGTAAAATTTAAATATACCGTTAAAAAGAAGGGTAAGTAGATCAATGATTACGGTGAGGTTTTTTTTTAATTGTGCACTTAATAGATGGATTTAAAATATAATGAAATCATATTGGTCATGCTCAAAACTAGCTGATTGGATTCGGGGAACGTTAAAACCGCCTTATGGAACAAGAGAGGAATGGGCTAAATGGGAAAAAGAAGCCAAAACAAAACATTTCCGCTATTGGTTGGCAGAGGAAGGCCTCGATCATTTGCAAAATATAATTTGTTGGCCAATTAATCGTCTTAATAATGTGCGTATTTATATAAAAAATCGATGGTTCGATAAAAGTCATGCGATGACATCTAATCTTAAGCGTGGTCAGTGGTATGATTTCGATCACCGCTTATTACATGTTGTGTTTGATGAATTAGTTAACTTTGTAGAAATAGAATTGGCCTGGATGCAGGTAATATCGTCGGATGATGAATATAAAGCGTACAACCTTCCATGGTATCTTAAAGTATTTCGTACAAAAGAATGGCGTTGTCCAGAAGCAGGGATTGCGCATCTGAAATGGGCCAGTGATCTTCGATATGATGAAGATTTAGTAGGAAAAGAAGATTCGCGCCGTGGACAATTAACGCCACAAGCAGTGGCCGCTCGAGAGACTTTAGAGCTTTATAATTGGTGGAAAGATGATCGACCAAAACGACTTGATCCAGATGAGGCCAGCGGTTGGATTAAGTATTGTGATGATCTTATAAAAAAAGATGGTATACAAAAAACCGATTTTTTTGATAGCGCCATAATCAATGACGACAATCATGATGAATCAAAAAAAATATTAGACGCATCTCGTCAAATAGAGCAAGAACAAGAAGAGGAAGATACATCAATGTTAATTCGTCTTGTTAAAGTTCGCCAATATCTTTGGACCTGATTTCGGATTCTATGTTGTCTAAAAATCGTAAATTCGATGATTTGTGAAGGAGCTAGGTTGTAAACTTAGTTTACATAGGTTATAATATCTACATATCTATTTAATAAGAATAAATGTGCCATTAAAACCAGCAAAAAAAACTGACAAAGAATTATTTTCGTTGATAGATAATAAAATTAAGCAGGGGTGCTACATATTTCTTCCGCACGCCAAGAAAAGACTAAGCGAGCGAAATATATCTGAACTGGATGTAGTTCGACTTTTGTCTGGTGAAAAAAACTATGGGCGGAGGCGTAATAAGCAGAAGGATACATATGAGCATCCGTCGATCAGTGATCTGGCACAAGACTGGAAGTATTGCATTGAAGGCCATGACCTTGACGGCATTTGATCTCATGCCAATTATTACAGTAATTAGAATTTAAGAAGGAGTTGTGATGAAAACTAAAATCGTGAACAACTATATTTATGAAGGCCTTGGATTTCCTGTTGAGTTAAAGACGGTTGAAATGATTTCGATTGATGGCGATTGGTCACCTAAAATAGATGTAAAAAAAGTAGCCGATGAAGTTATCGAGAAACTTGCTACTCAAGATGCACGATTTACAGGCAATCAAGTGAAATTTATTCGCTCTTATTTTTCTATGTCATTACGTGAATTTGGTGAAAAAGTTGCACATGAGTCACATATGGCTGTGAGCAAATGGGAGAAAAAAGGAGGCGCTTCCACCAATATGAATGCTAATACCGAGCATGAGTTGCGCTTGTACATTATGGAAAGAAAGGTTGGCTCATCGAAAACTTCAAAGCTAAAGTTTTTCGAGATCTATTTAGCTACCAAACGGTTTTTTAACCAAAGCAGTGATGCTTCATCGATTATTCATCTCGCAGCTTGAGATGGGAAAAAAGCAGTTGCATTCGTTGGTTGATTGTGCCCCGAAGGCCATTTCTTAGAAAGCTTATGTTTGCGAGACTTTATTGCTGCGAGTTAAAGTTGACATATGTCAACATTGTGTTAGAATTAAAATAAAGACAGTGTGTGGTCGACACCTAAAAGTCCTGAGAATCATGCTCGACAAATTAAACGAAACGTTGATGCTTGTGAGCATCAAGGAGATAAAAGTGAATAGCATATATCAATTTACCTTAGTTCTTGATGGTGTTGATGAGAAAACACCTGGTCTAGAAGATGCTTTATTTGAAGCGGGGTGTGATGATGTATTGATTAATTATAAAAATGGGGTTGTTTACCTTGATTTTGATAGGGAAGGTGTGGCCCTTGAATCGACGATTATATCAGCCATAAAAGATATTGAATCGGCAGATATTGGTGCGTTAATTGTTAGTGTTGCTCCGGAGCATTTAGTAAGTTTATCGGATATTGCTGATCGTGTATCGATAACGAGGCAAGCTGTTTCTCTTTTAATGCAGGGTACACGAGGGCCAGGAAACTTTCCTAAACCTATATTGAAAATATCTAATAAGAGCCCATTGTGGCGCTGGAGCGCGGTTGCTGAATGGTTTTATAAGCAGGGAAAAATAAGAGATCATGATGTGATTGATTCGGCTAATGTTGTTGAAGATATTAATGCGGCACTTGAGTTAAGAAATAAAAAATCATTTGCGCATAAGAGAAAAATACTGGGTGAGCTTCAAAAGGTTCGGGTTGCTTGAATTCACCCTAAATTCGAATTCTCTAAAGGTGATAATGCGCTTTACCACCTTTAGAGGGTTAAAAGGACAATCTAGCGCCATGTGAGGCGAATGACTAAATCTTGAAAAAACGATCAAGTTAGTAATTCACTACACGCCCACAGTTGATCAGAACAGTTTTCAGCCGTGAGTGATTCGGCGTTCTTTGGTGTATTGAAAAATCGGTGTGATTGCGTTGCTTTTTTATGGCCTAATAGCACACCCTTTTTCAAACAATCATCGAGTTTTTCTGTTGGTAAAGGTAAGGCCTCTACCTGTTCACAAAAATATTGGCTTGGATTGTTAATCAATTTATCCGTCATATTTAGGCTTGTTGCTGTTGTTAAATAATAGATTAACAAAATAAAAGCATTTATGGGTTCTGTTGTATTAATGTCAGGCTGAGGCAATGCAAGACCGATAAGTATTGCTATCACAGTGTAGAGCGTCAGTGCTATGAATAAGGTTGGCTGTTCTTTATAAATATAATGCATTATATTGATATACTCGTACAAACAGTACAATTTAAGACCCCAGGTAACAAGTAACATGGCGGCTGCTAGATTTAGTCCCGATACAGGGGTTAAAGCGCACAATGCAATACCACCTGTTAGCATAAAAGCAGCAGATGCACCTATGGGAGAAATCCCTAAATATGAAGCTATGGGTCTAACCAGTGTATTTATTGGGCATGCAATGCATTCTATCATTCGGAAGATAAGTGGCAGGGAAAATACGACAAGAGTGTATATTCCGCCATATTGATATAACAATGAAAGTAATAAGCTCACACTAATTAGCTTGAGCGAAGTAATTGCGATTGCCAACCATTGATGCTGGTTATTTTGATAGGCTGATATCTGATGTTGAACATCCATAACAACAGACTCCATGACTTTATCTAGATAATATTTCAGAGTAATCTTAACTGCTAACACCACGCTATTAATCATGGCGGCGAGCAGTTTGATGGGAGAACACAGCTTCCAGGTAGCTAAAACAGGTATTAAGTTACCGGTACCAAGCGCTTCTCGGTATTGAAAGTCATCTAAATATTCTTCGCCAAAAAGACGTAATATCATTTCTCTCCATTCTCGTATTAAGCGAGCTTGAAGGGCTTCCTCGTTTCGTTCAAATAAAAAACTTGAACGATTTTTGTTGAGTTCGGCTGTTTTTTTCTGTAGCGATTCTGCAATATTGAGGAAGGGTGCATACTTTTCTGCAAAACGCTGTTTTTCATGTGTTGTAGACAGTGCATTAAATTGCTTTAGCAGGTCCTCGAATGCTTCATCGATATCTTCTTGAAGTAATAAGTCAAATGCTCTATCTGGTAAGGGAATGATTTTCGGGGTGTAGTAGGTGTGGATTTCAGGGATATAGTTATCTTCTTTTTCATTTTCTATCTTAGCCACAGCTTCAGCCATCGCCATAAATATTGCCCGAGCCTTTGGATCATCTTTATTTTTATCCGGATGATATTTTAGACTTAGGCGGCGGTATTTACGTTTAATAAGCTTTAATTGCTCTTCGTCAGATAAGTCATCTAGATCACTTTGTTTAAGTTCAAGCAATACAAGTGTTTTGTTGTCTATAATCATGGGTACATCCACATTATTTTGACATGAAATAATGTGGAAATTTTATCATAAAGTCCGATTAAAAACCAATTAATCACCGGTTGGGGTACTGATCTGATTCAGTCGAGGTAACGGCCAGTTTCTTCAGGTTGATTTTGACGAGATTACCTTAACAACGGATTCAGTGCACTACTCGTTTTTTTCTTTGATAAAACAAAGCAGAGTAAACGAGATTAAAATCATCAGTGGCAACAGTGAAAGGGCTGACATGTAATTCGACGTTGAGTAGGTTTTAATGCCATGCTCCATGTTGCCATGCCACGTGAAATTGAGTAAATAGCCGACCAGAGGCAATCCAATCGCACCGCCAATCATGTTAGCGGTGTTCATGAAGCCCAGCGCTGCACCTGAATGGGCTTCATCATGTATTTCTTTGATGAGCGAAAAGGCAGGGAGCAAGCAGCTTGATGCAAGCCCAAAAGTAAAAATCAAAAACCCAAGCAGCGATAAAGGCAGGTGCGGTATGTAAAGAATCAAAGCAATGGAAACAAGCGCGCCGAGCGAACCTGCGAGCATGATGGGGCGTTTTGTTTTAAATTGTCCGGCTAAAAATCCGGTTAACGGTCCGCCAATCACCCAACCTAAAAACAACAGTGAGACCAGACTTGCCGAGGTAGGTTTGTCGAGCATGTAGGCTCGCATGATAAACGGCACCCCCCAAAGTCCACCAAATATTGAGGTAGGCGCAAACATTAATCCACCATAACCCGCGATAATCCAGCTGCTTTTGCACGAAAGCACTTGTTTTAAGCCATGTAAAATATGCGTTTTTTCAGGTTCTACTTCTGCCTCAGACCCTGTTTTCTCTTGATGAGGCTGCTTGATTTGTACTAACCAAAGAACAAAAATAGCCAAAATGAGTCCTAATATAGCCAGTGCGTACAGAGTAACCCGCCAGCCGATAGCATCAATCATGATAGCTAGTGGCCCGCCACCCATGATGCTTCCGGTCATGCCTAAGGTCACCATAAGGCCAACAAAAAATGGAAAACGTCGAGGCGGAAAAAGGAGCGTGGCGAGTTTCATCGAACAAATCGCGGCAAAGCCGGAGCCTAATCCAATCAGTAAGCGACCACATGATGCTTGCCACATGTTATGGCTGGTCGCAAAAAAGGCACAACCCAGCGTGCAAAAAAGAATGGCGGCCACGAGCAGGGTGCGTACGTTGTAATGGTCGGCCAGTACGCCTGCGGGAATTTGTATAGGCGCGTAAGTATAAAAAAAGAACCCAGCTAAAATACCGAGCTGCCCGGCATCCATCGATAGATCGCGCATAAGGTCATGGACCATGACGCCCGGAGAGACTTGAATCAAGTTTTCATAAAAATAAAAAAAAGCGCCTAAAAACCATATCAACCAGGGGAGATAGGTTGTTTTATAGCGCGTGGACGATGTTTTTGTATTGCTTAGATTGTGCACGGTTTTTCATCCATGGGAAGATTAAATCAGCATAAGTGTTTATCCTACCTGAGTGATGCTGATTTATCCAGGATGTTGTGTATTACGAAGTTGTTTTTGCAATATGCAAATGCGAAATAACTTTTTTGACGCCTTGTACGCTTAGAATGCGTTTAATCAGTGGTGCAATCGAATCATTATTTTGAACTGCACCTGATAACGTGACCACGCCGTTGTTGGTGTTGGCGTTAATGCCGACTAACGGAATGGATTCATCATCGAGTACTTTTGCTTTAAGCACCGCGGCTTCAACTTTGGCGGTGATGTAGGCATCGGTGATGGAAGTGTTGATATCATTAATGTTTAAATCATCGGTATCAATCGCTTCAACCCCTTGGGTTGCTTTAACCAAGCGAAGTGTTTCGACAAACGCTTCTCGATTCTTGACGTTGCCACGGAGCGTGACGTTGCCATGATCGGTTGAAACGGTAATTTTTAACGGATTTAAGTTTTTGCTTTCGGTAATTTTACTGGTGATCTTCGTTGTAATCACCGAATCACTGAGTTCATGCTCAAGCGTTTTGATATCACTTGCATGCAGTGATGTGAGCGTAAACATGAGGCCAATCGCTAAAACAAAATGTAGTAATGCTCGCATGCATGTCTCCAGAAATGAGTTCAATCGGTCATAAAGTCATAAATCTGTGTGTATCTTAACATATATTGTTTTGTTTTTAAAGTTATTGTTTTTTAACAAAACTAATTGATTTGTTTTGTTGAGAGGATTTTGCTTAGATAGGCGTGCTAGACTAAAGCCTATTTTTTTCGTTTGAAGCTGACCGCCAAGGCATCTACATGAACTCAATTCAAATTCGTGGGGCACGAACCCATAATCTTCAAAATATTACGGTGAATTTACCGCGAAACAAGCTTTCGGTGATTACAGGGCTTTCGGGCTCAGGTAAATCATCGCTGGCTTTTGATACGCTTTATGCTGAAGGTCAGCGGCGGTATGTGGAATCACTCTCATCTTACGCTCGTCAATTTTTATCGATGATGGATAAGCCGGAGATGGACGCCATCGACGGTTTATCACCGGCAATTGCAATTGAGCAAAAAGTGACGTCACATAATCCGCGCTCAACCGTCGGTACGACCACAGAAATTTATGATTATTTGAGATTACTTTATGCGCGCGTAGGCACGCCGCATTGCCCTAAACATCAGCTCGCATTGCAAGCACAAACCGTGAGCCAAATGGTCGATCATGCTTTAAATCTCCCCGAAGAAAGCAAAGTTATGGTGTTAGCGCCGGTGATTCGTGGAAAAAAAGGGGAGCATGAGCAGGTTTTAAAACGCTTGCAAGTGTTAGGCTATGTGCGCGCTCGAATTGATGGTGAATTATATGATTTAGATCAGCCACCCGAGCTTGAACGCTATAAAAAACATACCATCGAAGTCGTGGTCGACCGGCTTAAAATTCGCCAAGACGCGGCAACGCGCTTGAGCGAGTCGTTTGAAAATGCGCTGCATGTGGGCGAGGGTATTGCATTGGTGGCCTCGATGGACGGTGCATTTAAAGATATTACGTACTCCTCGCTGTTTGCGTGTTCAGAATGCGGGTATAGCTTAGATGAACTCGAGCCTCGATTATTTTCGTTCAATAGCCCGGCGGGCGCCTGTACCGCGTGCGATGGGCTCGGTACAGAACGGCGCACCGCAAGAATACAACGTGAGCTTGAAGAAAATCCAGATTTAGTACTCAAGCCTTGTACGCGTTGCGAAGGTACACGGCTTCGCCCGGGGGCGCGGCATGTGTTGGTGGATGGGCGGCGCTTAACCGATGTGGTGTCGTATTCGATTGCAGAGGCGTATCAATTTTTTAAAGATTTAGTCTTACCTGGCGCGCGTGGTGAAATTGCTGCCAAAATCAATCGCGAAATTGTTGCACGGCTTGGGTTTTTGGTGGAAGTGGGCTTGGACTATTTATCACTTGAACGACGTTCAGAAACATTATCAGGAGGCGAGGCGCAGCGCATTCGCTTGGCCAGTCAAATTGGTTCGGGTCTTGTCGGGGTAATGTATGTACTCGATGAGCCCTCGATTGGTTTACATCAACGTGATAATGCGCGATTACTTAAAACGCTGATGCAATTACGTGATTTAGGTAACACCATCATCGTGGTTGAGCATGATGAAGACGCGATTCGATCGGCTGATTATGTGTTGGATATGGGCCCCGGTGCGGGGATTCATGGTGGGCATGTGGTGGCTTCAGGCACGCCCGAAGACATCATGGCGTGCGAAGACTCGCTGACTGGGCGTTATTTGGTCGGCACCGCTAAAATTGATGTGCCTGTAGTACGTGTGCCGTACAATCCCGAGCGCGTGATTCGCCTGGAAGGTGTGACCTGTCATAATTTAGATGACGTGACCGTTCGTATTCCTGTGGGGCTTATGACGTGTGTCACCGGTGTGTCGGGTTCGGGTAAATCCAGCTTAATCAACGACACGCTGTATCCACTGGCTCGTTCGCGGTTTTATCGCAGCCAAGTCTCGATGGTGGGGCAAGTGCGTGAGGTGGAGGGGTTGGATTGGTGCGATAAAGTGATTGATATTGATCAGAGCCCCATTGGGCGCACGCCACGTTCGAATCCTGCGACTTATACAGGCCTCTTTACACCTATTCGTGAATTATTTGCAGCCACGCCCGAGGGTCGCGCTCGTGGTTATCGAGCCGGGCGTTTTAGCTTTAATGTCCGTGGTGGTCGCTGTGAGGCTTGTCAGGGTGATGGTTTAGTCAAAGTAGAAATGCACTTTTTACCCGATTCATATGTGTTGTGTGACGTGTGTCGCGGTAAGCGTTACAACCGAGAAACGCTTGATGTGCAGTACAAAGGTAAAAATATTCACGAAGTCCTGAACATGACGATTGAAGAAGCACGTGATTTTTTTGATGCCGTACCTGTTTTAGCACGCAAGTGCCAAACGTTGATTGACGTGGGGCTTTCGTATGTACATTTAGGTCAAAGCGCGACGACGCTATCAGGCGGCGAGGCGCAGCGCATGAAGCTTGCGCGTGAACTCTCCAAGCGTGGTACGGGTGAGACGTTGTATATTTTAGATGAGCCGACGACGGGGCTGCATTTTCATGACACCAAGCAGCTTTTACAGGTTTTATTTAGATTGCGTGATCAAGGTAATACGATTGTCGTGATTGAGCATAATTTAGATGTGATCAAAACCGCGGATTGGTTGATTGATTTAGGGCCCGAAGGCGGTAATCGTGGGGGTGAAGTGCTGGCCGAAGGCACGCCTGAAACCGTTGCGGCTTGCGCGCATTCGTATACCGGGCAGTTTTTAGCTGAGCTTTTGAATGAGTCACGAAAGTAAGCCAAAAAGCTAGTAAACAAACTGCTATTGATGTTTTTTTTTATTTTATGTTAAAATATAGCGCATTATATTTTGGTGAAAAACAATCAAATGCCTATATATCTAACATTGGAACAAAAAAACATCATGCTTGATTGTTTTCATCGGCCGAGCGCTTACACACAGGGCGCATGGCCGGTCGATCGAGCATTGCCGATGGGGACTAAATTAAAGTGCCAGTATAATCGAGCGATATTTCATATTCCGAAAGAACCAAAAGAAAATTATGAATTTCAAGTTTTAGAGTTTGATCTTACGTTACCAGGAGCGAAACATACTTGTTCGGCAACCCTGGGTGATGGCCAAATTTTTTTTCATAGCTCGAAGTCTTTTGATGTAAATGTAGATTTAGATTCGATGCCTGAAGCTAGGCGACACTCATGGTATGCGCCACCTCCTGAACGTGGAGAAAGTTCAGAAGATAAGGCATATAGGCAGGAAGAGAACCAAGAATTTTTATTTAGCAAAGGCATAGCGCTTGGTTATGATGTGTATTTTCGGGTGAGAGGAAATGCTTTCGAAAAAGTTGTGAAGCGTGTTGAAAATCATCCGTGTGAAAAAGGTTTTTTAAAGAGCGTCAAGCATCCAAATAAAGGGTATGTTGAAACACAGATGAGAGGTTACCAGGTTGCGCCTCACCTTTATTTTTTTCCACCGGTTATTAAACAAGCTCGCCGTGGTTATAAGAAAGTCGAATTCTTGAAAGATATGGGTGAGAATTTAGCTGACTATATCGATCGGAAGTGTAGAACACAGGGTGACTTATCGCTTGAGCTAAAAGAGGCTTTGATACAAGAGGTACTTTCGCAATATTTAGAACAGTTAGCCAATAAAAATATTATTCATACAGATATCAAGTTGATGAATGTTTGTATTCGTGAGTGCGTAGATAGTAACCGATCTTTTGATATCACGTTTATTGATTTTGATGATGCATTTATAAGTTCATCCGGGGTGAATGACGGTAGCTCACCCATTGAGGCAGGTGGGAGTCCGGGTTCAATAGCGCCAGAACTTTTTACAACGCCTCTGACAGCTCAAGAGCAACGAACGCTTTATCTAGCCGACCCTGGGGCTTATGAGCAACGTTTGAAGCCTGATTATGCAATGGGCTTTTGTCAAAAAACAGACATTTATTCACTCGGCGTTATGTTAAAGCAGATAGGGGTTGCTGAACAGAGCCGTTATCATCAGCTGATTAACATGATGTTAAACGTCAACCCTGAAGAGAGGGCTACTGTGAACGATATTCGACAGCTGCTCGATGAGCCTATGTCGTTGTGTCGCAAGGTACTTTAGCCGGTAACTTGATATTGGTTTAAAGTTAGCATGAAGTGTTGTATACTTCGCTGCCCTGCTTGTTCCAAGAAGGGAGAACTTCGCCTGGTCGCAAGGCGAGGGGATTAATTTTTTGGAGATTATTATGTCAACAACCATGACCTTAGAAGCCGAAACACGCGAATGTATCGGGAAAGGTGCGAGCCGCCGCCTACGTCGTCTTGATGAAAAAGTGCCAGGTGTCGTGTACGGTGGAAAAAAGCCACCTCAAGCGGTTCAATTGTTACAACGCCACGTGGCGAAGTTCTTAGAGTCTGAAAGTGTTTATTCAAGCGTGTTTGAACTGATTCTTGATGGTAAAAAAGAGCGCGTGATTTTAAAAGATTTACAACATCATCCTTATAAAAACATGGTCTTGCACATGGATTTACAACGCGTTTCAGCCAAAGATGTTTTGGTTAAGACCGTACCGTTGCACTTCATTAACGAAGAAAATGCTCCTGGTGTTAAAGAAGGTGGCGTGGTTAATCATACCATGACGCAAGTCGAAATTCGTTGTGAAGCACGTGCTTTACCTGAGTTTATCGAAGTTGACTTGGCTAACTTGGCGATGAATGACATTATTCATTTGTCACAAATTAAGTTGCCCAAAGGCGTTGAGTTATCGATTGACCCAACCACCGGTGATCACGATCATCCGGTTGTGAGCGTGCATAAAGCACACGTTGAAGTCGAACCTGAGCCAGAAGAAGCGGTTGAAGCTGAGTCTAAAGAAGATGATGTCGAAAGCGCAAGTGCTTCTGATGCTGATGAGTCTTCAGCTGACGAAAAACCTGCTGAGTAATGATTTTTGGTTTAGCGTGATATGACCATTAAACTCATTGTTGGGTTACAAAATCCTGGTGCTTCGTATGAGCCAACACGCCATAATGCTGGCGGGTGGTTTGTGCGGGCACTTGCTGATAGCTGTGGCGCAGAATTTCGTGCGCATAAATTATTTCATGGTGATGTTGCATCCATTCATCTTGATGGACATGCATGCCATCTGTTATTGCCGACCACATGGATGAATCAAAGCGGTCGAGCTGTTCGGGCACTGTGCCAGTTTTATCGTATTGCTCCAGAGCATGTTCTTATTGCTCATGATGAATTAGATTTGCCTCCGGGTGTTGTTCGTTTCAAAACGGGTGGCGGTCATGGCGGTCATAACGGCTTACGTGATTTAATTGCCAATTTACAGGGGCCTGGTTTTCAGCGTTTGCGTCTTGGTATTGGGCATCCTGGTTCTAAAGATTTAGTTTTAAATTATGTGCTCGGAAAGCCATCCTCATCGGATAAGCAAGCGATTCATCGCGCCATTGGGCATGCGATAGATGTCATGCCTAAGTTGTTGGACGGTCAGTTTTCAGCCGCTATGAATGTTTTACATAGCGATAAGTAAAGTTCAATATTAATTTTAGTATCCATTATTAAGAGGAAAAAGCCATGGGCGTACAATGCGGAATCGTGGGCTTGCCAAACGTTGGTAAATCAACCTTATTCAATGCAATAACAAAAGCAGGCATCGAAGCTTCAAATTACCCGTTTTGTACCATTGATCCTCATGTCGGTATGGTGACCGTTCCAGATAAACGGATTGATGCTATCGCTAAACTTGTCTCGCCTGAGCGTGTGGTTCCTGCGGTGATGGAGTTTGTGGATATTGCCGGTTTGGTCGAAGGCGCCTCACGTGGTGAAGGCTTAGGTAATAAATTCTTAGCCAATATTCGAGAAACTGACGCCATCTTACATGTCGTGCGTTGTTTTGAAGAAGAGAATATCGTTCACGTTAAAGGTCAAATTAATCCAGCCGATGACATCGAAACCATCAATACCGAGCTTGCCTTGGCCGATCTTGAGACGGTCGAAAAAGCCATTCAAAAAATAGCTAAGAACAGCCGAAGTGGTGATAAAGAAGCGTTGGCCGAAAAAGAAGATCTCGAGCGCATTAAAGCCCATTTGGATGCCGGTGAGCAGGTGCGAAGCTTGTCTGATTTGTCTGACGTGATGTATTTATGCAAACGCTTTGGTTTATTAACTTCAAAGCCTTTGCTGTATGTTGCGAACGTTGATGATGATGCGGCATCATGTTCTGAAGCGCTTGAGCAAGTGCGAGCCATTGCTGCACGCGAAGGGGCGGCTGTCTTGCCTTTATCGCTTGCGACAGAAGCTGATCTATCTGAGATGACAGAAGAAGAGCAAGCTGAGTTTATGGCAGAATTAGGGCTTGAAGAGCCTGGCTTACATCAAGTGATTCGTGCGAGTTATGCCTTGCTGGGGTTAGAAACGTATTTTACCGCGGGTGTTAAAGAAGTACGTGCTTGGACCATTCATGCGGGTGCTACGGCGCCCGAGGCGGCCGGTGTGATTCATACCGATTTCGAAAAAGGTTTTATTCGTGCAGAAGTTACAGCTTATGATGATTTTATTCAATATCAAGGCGAGCAAGGCGCAAAAGCAGCGGGTAAATTACGGCTAGAAGGTAAAACCTATGTGATGCACGATGGTGATGTGGTACATTTTTTATTTAATGTCTAAATATGTTTAAAAACCATGAATAATTATCATCAACAAAACATTATTTGCCCCATGTGTCATAAACCAAACACATGGAAGCCTGAGAATGCATTCAGACCCTTCTGTTCCGACCGCTGTAAGCTGATTGATTTAGGTGAGTGGGCGAGTGAAAGTCGAAAAATTCCAGGTCCTCTTCTTGACGTCGAAGACCTGGATGAAAGCATGTAGGATGTGCGTGTTTGTTCGGTGAATTAATATTGCTCGAGTAAATAACCCAGTAAATCTTTAGACGTCACTAAGCCTACTAATTCGTGTTCAGCATTAACAATCGGCAAGCTGTTAAAGCTGCTTGTTGTCAGGATTTCAACGGCTGTTCTCACCGTATCGTCTTCAGATAAAACCGTTAGATCATGTGTCATAATCTTTTCAATCGTTACGGTATGATCAAGTGCGGCATTTTCTTCGCGTTCATCTGTTTTATAACTATTGCTATACGAATATTTTAATATATCAATGCGGCTCAGCATGCCTTTTAATTTTGCGCCTTCCAAAACAGGAATATGATTGACGCTCAAGCTTTCCATTTTTTGTTTAGCAACAGAAAAAAGATCGGTGATATTCACACTCACAACATTTTTGGTCATGATGTTTTTAATGGCTTCATTTTTTTTCATGGTACAGTCCTTTTTTGATATGATTTAATCTATTTTAGATACGTTAGGTTCAACAGTAAAGTTTGAACGTAGAGATGGTTAAGAAAGGGGGCTGCGTTGGTTTCTTGACCGGGTGCTGATGCTAAGCCACTTTTACCCCAGTCAAAAAACTCATAGCCGAGACCGATGTGGGTATGTGGATTGATTTCCTTTTGAATACCCGCGCCGACTGAATAACTCAAGGCAACAACGGTTTTATCTTTGAAATTGGGATTAGCTACAATATCAGAGCTTTTAGGGGAGTTTTGAAAGCTAAACGCATGATTAAAACCCGCGGCAAGACTGGCTGTCATGTACGGTTTAAATTGCTGGGTGAAGACGTATTGATCAAGCAACCATTTGGTGCGAAGCCCTGTTCTAATTTGATTGATATTATAGCTATAGCTCATATTATTAAATTCGGGGTCGGCGAGCTGCCAAACATCACCTTTAATGCGCGCCATGCCAGCAGCACTCACGAGCACGCCCCATTGGGTTTGGATGGGTAGGGTGGATAATGTTTCCTGAAAGCTTATTGGGTTGAGGACGAACATTTTTCTCTGTAAACCGAGAAAAACTTCCCCCATACCTAAGGTTTGTGTTTTAGCGTGATTACGATAAGTATTAGGACCGTTAGGTTCTAACGTCAGGGTTTGCGTTTTTCCTGGCGAACTCCATCCAGGACCACCACTGACCATGACAAGTGGTTGTTTGACATGCTCTTTTGGGAGCATCGGTGTTGGTATCGGATGGTTGCTTAAGACCGTTGTTGAGGGTTGTTTTTCTAATAACGCACGACTTGCTGCCACGACGCTTTGTGTATCTGTAAATGGCCCCATAAATACAATGTAAGGGACGTTTTTCTCAGGTTGATAAGCAAGGTGAACGCTTTTTTTTGTACGCTCTTGCATGCGGGCTTGGTGCTTTAATGCATTTTGTTTGTTTTTAAAGGCACCTAAGTTAAGCGTATAGTGTGTGTCTTGAGTTAAGTTGGGTTGCTCGTTGAGTTGCGCGCCTTTTGCTGGGCCGTAGACCTGAATTTCGCGAATGCTCGAAGCATGTGCTGCATTTATCCAAGCGAATGAACCCAATAAAAAACTTGTTAACCAGGCATGATAACGTTTCATGGTAAGCTTTCTTCTTCGGCAAGAATAAAACCCGAGCCATTCGTCGAGGAAAAGCCGGAGCCTGTACTAGCACAGCTTACAACGCTCGCATCATTGTCATTGATAGTGCATTGAGCGAGTCTGGGGATCGTGGGCGAGGATTGGCTTAAACTGTTTGTGATGTATAAATAATTATTGAAGCTTGTAATAGATGAGGAGGCAATAATGTCAAGTTGATTGCTATCAAAACAATCAATTAAACTGCCATCAACATCAATTTTACACGTTTTAATTGTGTTAGTTACGAATCTTATAATGTAGGCATATGAAGTGCCAGCTATCTCGGAAATCGCAGCACCAACAACTCGATTACCGATGGTGGACGAAGGTGTGCATGTGCCTAGATTTCCGGTTAAAGAGTCCACGGGACAAACCGCTATGTTGTTATTGTTTGGAAGATAGGCATAACCATGAGCCATAGCAAGATTTAACGGCGAGGTATTTGTTGCCAGGGTACCCGTCTTTTCGCAATTAGATAGACCGCCGGTTTCTGGGTTAATTGCGCATTTCGTGAGTGTTGTTTCGCCCTCATTAACCGTATAAAAATAATCGTTATGAACATAGGCTGCTATGGGCTTTGCGAAAGTACTGCCATCGCCATTATCAAATAGACATGTCATGGTTGCTAAATTTGTATCTAACGTGCATACAGTTATCGCGTTTCTATTTTTTGTAGTAGTATACACATATTTGTTATTATAAACGGCAATTCCCACAGGTGATGCAAGGGTTCCATCATAAAATTCTTTACAATTCTCTGCAGAACCTGAAGAACTCAGTTCGCAATATGAAATATAATCTCCTGCACCATTGGCGACTAAAATATATTGGCGCTGGATGGGAGGCGTGGGTTCTTGAACGTCTATTTTAAGCAGGTCTTGTGATGTGGGAAGAGAGCAGAAAAAAGGTGATTGTGTTTTACAAATTTCAGGGCCTCTTATTGTTTTTGAAGAGGTAATTTTACTGCCGTCAACCACCAGCGATAAAAGACAAGATGCGTTAGGGCTCAGCGTAAAGGGATTGCCACAAGAACCCGATTGAACGGTTTGTGTGATGCCAAAACTGTTTTGTAAGCTTAAGCTTTGTGTTTGTTGGGTTTGGTTTTGTACGTGATAATTGATGGTAGCTGTTGAATTGCGGGTAACTTGAACGGTGGATGATGTTTCTGGGGTAATGGAATATAACGCCTTTGAAGCAAATACGGCCTGATTGAGTAACAGCAACATGAAGCCTATTTTTTGATTCCGATTCATTATCTATCCATGTGTATGGCATTTAAATACATTGAGTGCTTCTACGCTAGAATAAACGTATGCGTTTGTCAAATATATTATGCATTATGGCAAAGCTTGCGTCGTAACGCTGCTTTGAGAGGGTGTTTTTAAGTCTTTTGCTTCGCATGCTGTGGTTGAATACATACCCAGTGTTGATACGCGATGTTTCGGTGAGCTTTTGTACTGCATCAAACTAATGATATAGCTATTTTGGGAGTTTATTCTGTCCGGCAATGCATGAATGCATTGTGATAATTTGGGTAATAAATTTAATTCTTTAAATTTATCTAAAATAATCACTTCTTCAGGTGTGGTAAACATTAAATTAAGCTGCTGACATAGTTTGCCAGGATTTAATGCTGTAAAAAGATTATTTTTTTCTTTAACAAAAATAGTGTGTATCGCTGCGAGACATTCAGGTGAAAATCTAAAATTTTCGAGTGCACACAGACGTATACCTCGAAAAATTAAGCTAGGATCACGCTTAAAACTGACATAGGGATCGTCAATCGTACGTAGAATTTTATCCTCGAGATCAGTTACAGAAGAAAAACCTTTCATGCAATATGTTTTTTTTGTTCGTAGGGAAAAGTACAATGCCCCAACGGTATAGTCTAAACGTTTGGCGTGCTCAATAAAGTCCTCTGCTTCGATAATAAAATCTGTTTTCCAATCATGCCAGGTGATAGGTATAACGTACCGGTTGGATTTTTTATAGCCTAATTCTCCCGTGACGCTATCCCTTAATGCAACACCGCCTTGTGATTCAATCATTTGAATTAAGTGCATGAGACGTTCTTGGCCGGGCTTGGTGTTAATATTAGGGATTAAAATATCAAAATCTCCTGGGTGTTGTTTGTAATTACCGCTGCCAAACAAGTAGCCGTCTAAACCACAAGCAATAAAAACATCAGAATACAGATCGAGTAATCCTCTTAAACGTGGGTTTGCTTCATAGCATGTAGGAAGGTGTGTGATGACTTGCGTTTCATGCTTTCTTTTTTTTAGTATTATTTTTAGTCGTTTGCGTCCAATGAGGTTTTGGCTCTCTTCTTCTGGTGCAGCTTTTAATGTGATTTGTTCAGCGCTTACGTTTTTCTCGGACTCGTTTTGAGTGCAGGCTTCTATTGGTATAGGAGAAGAGGGCGGCGAGTCACATGTTTCTTCGGTTGTTTCTTCGGCCGTACGTTGCGCATGATTTTTTTTTATTTTAAGGGCATGTTTAAGTTCCCGAAACAAGACAGGCGCGTTAGGCGCGTGTCGATGCATTTTAAATTGGGTTGTGCGACGATATCGTTGTATAAAAACACCGGCTTGGTTGATGAGCTCCGAAACTTCTTCAAATTTATTTTGTTTTAAGGAAAGTTTAGCTTGGAATATAAAAGCTAAAAATAAGACATGATCCAGTTCAAAAAAAACACGCTGCTCTTGGAAGTTACAATAAAGTACGTGTTGGTGAAATTCCTGGACGCAATTTTCAGCTTTTTGGATCGAAAACTTAATATCGTCTTCTGACATGCGTGGCGCCACGCATGAATCGGTGGTATCGCTATCCAGTAGCTCAATATAGGTGAAGGCTAAATCGAGATGAGCCGATGCAAAGTATAAGGTGGATACCAACAGGTTCTGTAATATCTCGTTACATTGTGGTTTGTTATTTTTAAACAGCACATGAAAATAGGGCCAGACGGCATGGTTAAAAGACATGCTTAATTCACATGCAATAACAACCGCGAAAGGGTGGGCGCAAGGCAATTCTGCAATCCAGGGGTAGGTGATGAGACGGTCGGGGGGGAATAGTTGAATAAAATCCAGCGTTGTTTGTGCTTCTTCTACCGCTTGATTAAGCGGCATGAATTTAAAACAGGCAATCAATGAAGATTGCATGACCTCGATGAGCTTATGACGCGTTGATGTATCCATGGGTGACTGGATGCTATCTTGGAATGCTGTGCGCACGTTTTCCATGTTTTGAGCGTAATCTATGACAGGAAGCGGGGTTAATAAAAGATGAGGTTCTACATCAATCTTGAGTGAGCTCAAGTCAGGTATGTGTGTATGCAGCATGGGTTGTGATACAAAATCTAAACGTGAGCCGCTTGAATGCTCTTCACGAGGAGAGAATAACGTCGACGCTTGCTTATTTTTTTGTGTGAAGTGACGCACAGACATCATGGCTAAAATCATCGGATTATTTTGCAGCAAAGCAGTATACTACGACGGCGCACTTATGTCTATATTAAGAGCTATGTGGCTTTATTTTGCTGGTCAAATTAAATGCCAATATCTTCATGCCATAGCGTAGGATTGTTTTGAATAAAGCGAGCCATGAGCTCGATACAGGTTTTATCTTGAAGTACATGCAGCGCAACGCCCCGAGATTTGAGTAAGGCCTCTTCCCCCATAAAATTTTTATTTTCGCCAACAATAACGTTTGGAATTTGATAAAGCAGTATCGCTCCTGTGCACATGCAGCAAGGCGATAATGTGGTGTAGAGTGTGCATGCTTGGTAAATATGCGCCGGTAATCGACCGGCATTTTCAATTGCATCCATTTCAGCATGTAACGTCACGCTCTTTTTTTGTATGCGTTGATTATGCCCACGGCTAATTATTTTATGGTTGTGCACCAAAACCGAGCCAATCGGAATACCTCCCGAAGCGAGCCCTTTTTGAGCTTCTTGAATAGCCGCTTCCATAAACAATGGATTAAACATAGGCTTGCCTTAATGATTGCGTGCAAGGGTATAGCGAGCGAGCTCTTCAAGCGCTTTTTTATATTCTGAATCCGGGAGAGGCTGTAGGGCTAAAATAGCCTGTTCAACTTCTTGCTCAGCCAGTGTTTGCGTGTACTCAATCGCCCCTGTTTGTTTGAGTGCATCAAGAATTTTAGGCAAATTAGCCAGTGAGCCTTGGGTTAGGCCTTGTTGAATGATGTCTTGTTGTTCTGGCGTGCCTTGTTGCAGTGCGTACAAGAGCGGCATGGTGGCTTTGCCGTCGGCTAAATCATCCCCGATATTTTTACCCATGGTTTCTGCATCAGAGCAATAATCTAAGGCGTCATCAATGAGCTGGAAGGCATTGCCAAGATGTAATCCGTAAGCATGCAAGCCTTGTTCTATCGCTTCATCGGCGTCACATACCAGCGCACCTAGCCGAGATGATGCAGCAAACAACAGTGATGTTTTTGCATGAATGACGTCGAAGTAATCATCCATCGCCAACGACGGATTATGTCGGTTAGCGAGCTGTTTGATTTCACCGCAGCCGATTTGATGGGTCATGTCGGTTAAGACTTTCATAATTTTTAAATTGCCGACACTGATCATGAGTTGCATATACTGCGTAAATAAATAATCACCGACTAAAATGCTGGCTTTGCTTCCCCAAATGGAATGCGCGGTTTTTCGTCCACGACGTAGCGCGGATTCATCAATCACATCATCATGCAATAACGTTGCGGTGTGAAAAAACTCAATCATGGCCGCAAGTTTGATGTGATCTTTACCTTGATAACCACACGCGTGGCTTGCGAGTAGCAGCAGTAACGGGCGCAGATGCTTACCGCCACTTTTTATAATATGGTGAGCGAGCTCATCGAGTAAGCTAATCTCAGACTGAATATTCGTTTCGATGAGGGCATTAACGGCGTCAAAATCGTCACGTACCAGTGCATGCAAGCGGTCAATCATGAAGGTTTTCCAGAAGCCCGTGGCTTGATTAAATCGGGAGTATGGATCCTAAGGTGGGGGTGCTTTGATGTCAAGCTCGCCTCACAGATCATACCGATGTTTGTCGAGAAAGTGTCGGAATCGGTGGCAACGTCAGGTTGTCGCATGAGCGTGATGCATCGATGGTTTTTTTGACGCTGAACAAACCATGCTGCCTGAGTGCGTCGTTTTTTTTGGCAGGATAACTCGGGGCGTTCAAAAGTTCACATGACTGACTTGGTTTGATGCGTGAAGTTTTTTTAGAGTTTTTGGTATGCTGAATTGCTTTGCTTAAACAGGGGTGATGCGCTGTCGCTGCCACCTCGATTAGGGTATCCATGATGCGGGTTTGATGATTTTTTCGTGCGAGTTTATAACCTTTGGTTATCACCGCGTCACAGGGTGGCATTGGGCATGCAAGCAAGGCTTGAACGCAATCAACATGATCTGCTTCAATAGCACGTTTAAAGCATGCTTCAATGATTTTAAGGCGGGGTAATTTTTGTCCATTCCAAAGGATTGAAATCGCTTCTGCCGCATTTTGCTCTATGGCAAGTTCAAGCAGGCCGTTGACGAACGGTTGATGAAACTTAGTGCGTTGGTGATAATAATCCACGAGTGCCCAATGACCTAAATGGGCCGCTTCTGAAGTGATTTCTTCACAGGATTCTAATTGTTTGACATGGCGTGACTTAAGCCATAGAACCATCGGAAGATTACCGTGCTGCGCGGCGTGCATGTAGAGCGAGTGTTGATTAAGTTGTATGTTATACCAAGGCCGTGCTTCGGAAATATGGCTATCCAATCGATGAATAATATCTGAACGTAGGCTCGCATTGTCGATGCTGACTAAAATTTCGATAAGTAGGCGTTCGTAGGGTGTGACGTCCTGTGGATGAAAGCTGGGCTCTATGCTCAGGTGTTGTATGAAATCATCAAGCACAAAAGGGTTATTTAATTGGGGTAAAAAAGCTTTAAGAAGATGACATTGCAATTGATATTTATCCGAAGGCAGGGTGTTGGGAATCAGCTCGATGGTTTGTATCGCACGAAGTTTTACCTGAATAGCACGCCACATGTCTTCGACCGTAATATAATCAAAAACGTCTATCGACGTGTTTGTATGGGTTTGCACGCAGGCGTGAAAGCTATGTTCTAGCCAAGCGCTGTGTTCGAGAAGCCGTGCTTTCGCGGGTTTAAATTTACGCAGTTGGCGCAGCAGGTTGTCGTCATCTAGAACTTCAGGATGTTCTAAAATTATTTCAAAAAGATGCTTGAAAGCAAGCATCGCATGAGATGGATTGCGCTTTTCAAATTTGTATAACAGCGCAGAAAAATCTCCAATTAAATTAAAATCTGATGTGCTGGCTTGTTTGATATCTTTAATATACGTTGAAAAATTATCGGTGCGGCTGATTTTTTGTGTTAAATAATCAGAATATAAAATCAGGCCTGGCACACCGCTGATATGTGCTTCAATCAGATCGTCCATCGTGGTGTTCAGTAAGTATTTTACTAATATTTTTTTTAAGTACGTATGCTCTCTTAGGTGCTGTAAGAGCACACTAAAATCTTGATGGGTCAAGTGTGAGCCATTAAACAACGCGATTAAGACAGGTGTTGGCATGGTGTTATATTTATCTTTGTAGGCTTTCTGTAATGCACTGAATAGAAATGGCACGCCAAAGACGCGATGTAACGCTTTTGCATGCTGTTCTGTTGGTGTAAATGCAAGTTCGGGTAGGTTTTGTGCTGGATTATGTAGTTTTTTTATGGCGGGTGCGTGATGAACGGTTCCATTGAGCGCATAGCTTGCAAGGCCTGCTTCAGGGCAGCGCGTTTCGCTTGCTTTTGTAGCCAGCGCTCGTGTGATTTCGTCATGATTTAATAGCGTATAAAGCTGCTCAATCGGATTGTTGGGTGTGCCTAAGCTGTGTAAGTGATATTTGAAATAATCCTGCAGAAGATGTGCGTGTAAGATTTCATCAGAACTGACATGGTGCTGCATAAGCCATTGGAGCAATGCGGCAAACGCTACGGGTTGATCAATAAAGCATCGCCCTAAAGGCAGAAGACCCAGCGCATGCGTTTGTTCATGCAGATGCATATTAAGCAGCGTAATAATTTTTTGGATGTGCGCCTGTTGCTCTTCACGTGATGATGTTTTTATTTCTGCTAAATAATTGATGATGACCGGCAGTATGGCCGTTTTTTCTTGGGAGCCTAGCGCTTCATGAGCATGAGCGAGAAAAGCATCGTAGGCTTCACGATGTCCTGGCGCTTGACGGTAAGCGGCCGTTATTTTTTTATATGCGAAACCAAGATCTTCTTGGGTGAGCATTTGACTGGATAGGTGCTTAAGCGTTTCATGTGTTGGTGATTGGGTGGTGGCTTGAGGATGAAGCTGCACAAATAGATCAAAAAGTAACATGGGCGTTCTCCTGAATAATCCATGAACAGCTGTATTTTTCACTTCGATCACTTCTCTTTTACAGATAAAACAATTTTACCCCAAAAGCAAATTTATATCATGAAGATCTTAACTTGCTTCGTGACTTACTCAGCCCGAGGATCAATATGTGCAAGCACCGGCGTTGTGTGTCGCATAACTTGGAACGGTTCTTCTTGGGGAGGGCTTTGTTTTTGTGTTTTGCGCCAGGCAAAAAGTACAGCCGTAAGACCAAACATAAGAATAAAATAAATAAAAATATAGGTTTCGTTCAAATTATGCATGAAAAGCGGCGCGATGAAGGGGCCAAGCATCGAGCCAATACTATAAGAAAGTAATAAGCTTTGAATGCCTGCAACAATATTTTTTGTATCGAGTGTATCGCATGCATAACTAATACATACCGGATATATCGTGGTAGCAAACCCTCCGAAACATGTAATAAGTAAAAGTGAGATATAATAAGATTTAATATAATACATGAGCAACACAGAACAAATCACGGCGAATAAGCAAACAATAATCACCGTGAGTCGTCGATCGATACGATCAGAACATTGTCCAACAGGGTATTGGAGCAACATGCCTCCCATGATAAAACAAAACATAAACACAGAGACGTGTGATCGATTATCATAAATCTCAGTGCATAAAATAGGTAGTAGCGCATAGGTGGCGCTTAAAATCATACCAGCAAAAAAACAGCCAAACACACTCGACGTGGTTTGTTTACAAAGCGTAACTAAACTCATGCTTGAGGCTTCGGTAAATTCGGGGGTAGATGTGCGTGTCATGGATAGGGGGATAACCGAAAGTGAACACAGCATTGCGGCCAGGCTATATAACAGTAGGGTGTTACTTGTTCCGAGGTTGATTAAGAGCTGACCCAACGCTTCTGCCGCATAAAACGTAATCATATAAAGCGACAGCATACGGCCTCGTACTGACGCCGTTGTGCCACATAAAAACCAGCTTTCGATCACAACAAAAATACCAGCAGTACCAAATCCTGTAATAAAACGGAGCACAAACCACAATGGCATGTTATAAAAAATCCCGTGCAATAAACTGATCACAGCGAGTAACGAAGCAAACGTTGAAAATGCACGAATATGGCCAACTCGCGTAATAAAAGGTTCTATCTTAAAAGAGCCGCACACAAGACCGGCATAAAATATGCCGGTCATGGCACCAATCATCAAGGGTGATTCGTCATGAGCATTCATCGAGAGCGATAAAAACGTTAGAAAAAAGCCACTGCAAAGCGCAAAAATAAATAAGCTGAGTAGCGGTGACAGGATGTTTTTTAATGCTTTTCCCATAATAGATTCGAATCAAGATAAATAAATATGCCTTAAGTAATAGTAGGCAATGGGCTTATAATCAATTTTTTATTATTTTTTATGAAATATGAAAATTAAATTTAACGCGATTTGGCAGCTGGCTTGGCCCGTGATGCTGTCTAATATCACCATTCCATTACTGGGTATGATTGACATTGCTGTGGTGGGCCATGATTACCCCGCGCATGTCTTAGGCGCTGTAGCGATAGGCAGCATGGTGTTTGATGTGTTGTTTTTTGCGTTTGGTTTTTTGCGTATGAGCACAACAGGACTTGTTGCACAAAACCCGACGGATTTAAATATTTTATATCGTGCATTATTCACCGCAGGTATAATTGCGCTGATCTTAATTGCATCACAAGATGGTTTATTTTATTTGATTTGTTGGCTGATGGAGCCGGGCTTAGCTGTTCAGCATGCATTGCATGATTATTTTTATTTAAGAATTTATGCAAGCCCTGCAACGCTGGGTAATTTTGTGATTTTAGGCTATTTTTTTGGTCGTCAGAATACAAAAATTCCGTTATTAATATTAATGCTTGTTAATCTAAGTGCGATAAGTTTAGATTTTGTTTTTGTCAGCTATTTGGGTTGGGGCGTTAAGGGTCTCGCACTTGCGAATTTATGTGCGCAAATATTGGGTTTTGTGCTGGGCTTAAACTTAATCTATGGCCAATACATCAAACAAACACCGCGCGCTCTTGAGTTATTTGATTTGACGGCTTTTAAGCGTTTATTTCATCTGAACAAAGATATTTTTATACGTACGTTATGTCTCATGACGACGTTGACCTATTTTACTTCGGCAGGGAGTCGTTTAGGAACAAGCGTTGTTGCCGCCAATGCGATTTTATTAAGTATGCAGCAATTTATGGCGTGCGGTTTAGATGGCTTTGCAATCGCCTGTGAGGTGATGGTTGGGCGTGCAATCGGTGCCAATAATTTAAAAGATTTTATAGCATCGGTGAAGGCTTGCGGGTATTTATCTCTGTTGATTGCGCTCTTATTTTCGGTGGTTTATATGCTTTTGGGAAAATATATTATTCTTGGGATGACGTCTTTGCCGCATGTGAGTGCAACAGCACAGGCCTATCTTCTTTGGATGGTTGCACTGCCTGTTTTATCCGTCGGTGGTTTTTTATTGGATGGTGTTTTTATCGGTGCGACCTGGTCTAAGCCGATGCGCAACACCATGTTGTGTGCGACCGGCTTGGTTTATTTTCCCAGTGTGTTTTTTTCGAAGCATTTAGGTAATACCGGGCTGTGGATGGCATTTGCTTTATTTATGCTAAGCCGAGGGTTGTTCTTGGCCGTTGCGTTGCGGCGAAGGCTTCTGGATTGGGACCTCTAATACCTCAGGGGGCGGCGGCGTGCGTGCAAAAAAGCGTATATTGGTGCTGTTGCCATCCTCGCTGCTGGAGCGATCGCTTGATGCTGAACGTGGCGTGGGTGTTAAAGCCCCGCCCCATGGACTTTTTCTTTGTCTGATGCGTGGTGACGTGGGGTCGGGTGTTAAGTCTTTGACAGGTACCAAATAAAGATCGCTTGCATCCTGTTGCTCGATCGCAATCAGGCCACGGTTAAAGCGATCGTTTAACAAACTGACCACACCAGTAAACCCGAGTTTTTTTATAAGATAATTGATGGGCATCGGAACGATGTCGCATTCTTTATTGCTTGCATCCATAAAAAATTCTTGTAGCGCCTCGGATATAAGCTCTTGCATGTGTTTTTGAGCTACGGTGATATTTTTAAAACCACATAAGATCTTGGCCCATTGTTGTAAACGAGTTTGCTGTTCAGGCATAGAAAAAAAAGCTTCCACCACATCGGCTCGGGATGCATTGGGCATAAAAACCGATTTTTGATGTTTAAACTGATGACGTTGATGCTTGAGCTTATCGCATAGGCGCTGCATGCTTTTAGATATTTCGGTGTACTGCTCGGATTCGTTGGCAAGTGCATGATCCACGAGTCTTAAGGGATATTCGATTTCAATGATTTTAAAGTGAGATTGATCATTGAGTTGACGTGCAATTTGAACGTTGTCCAGTGAAGCGAGGCCATATACGCCCGAACCTAAGCCATGGCTTGTTTTATTAAACGAAGAGCTAAGCTCGGCTTCATCATCCGAATCATAGGTGTCTAAGTATTCAGCTGCGCGTGGCACACCCGTCAAGTACCCTTGATTCGTTGAAATCACGTGCTCATAGAAGTGAATCATATGTGCAGGTCCGCTCTCTTGCTTAAGTTCAGCAACACATTGTTTTGAATGTAGCTCAAGCGAAACCTTGGTCAGGCGACTAAACAAGGTTCTGCTGGGATGATGTTTTTTTTCATAAAGATTGTATTTGCACCGAGATAAAAGCCATGCAAATGCACGTGTGAACATGTCAATTTTATCGGGAGAGTCGTTTGGTTGTAAACCTTCTTTAAACGTAGCGTATAGCATGCCTATTTGAAGTTTGAGGGAGAAACGATCGCCACAGGCAACTAATTCTAAATCAAGAAAACGTTGATGCAGTGCATGAATACAGTCGGTATTTCGTTGAGGTGTTTTTTTCAATAAATAAAGCTCAAGTCCAATTTGTTTGGTTAAAGCAGATAAACGTGCTTCTTGCGTGGTAATCATGACATGATGCTGTGCTATCATCGCTTGAAATACCTTACGTGCCTCAGTGGATGCTTGGAGTAATGCATAATCAGGCAAAGGACGTGTGGCTGTTTTTTGCAGTATTTCTTCTGATAACTGCTGAATCATGCCTTCGGGATGATCAACCCTGAGGTGGTTGTCTAGCGTTTCATAGCACGCCATGAGTAAGGTGTGTAATTCTTGACGGCTTATCATGCGATTATCCTCGACGTTAAATCGTCATCATCGTTAGAGAAAAGTGTCACAGCTGTTTTTGATGTGTCGTACCATAGAATCAATCGATTTAATTCACTGAGAAAAGCAGGTTTTGCCTTAAAAAATTTTGGGCTAGGAAAGTGGGTGTTTATTTCAGGCGAATCAAGTGCCTCTTCAAGTATACTTTTTCCACGCTCAGGGTTTTGGATGAGTTGCTCAAGTAAGTTATCTAAAAATGCTTTTTTAGGAGGGCATGCTTTAATCTTGAGTGCATGAATTTCTTTTTGTATGAGGCTTGAGGCCAGAAATATCAGCTCTTCTTGGGTGTTAATTTTGAAAAAAGGTGTGAGCATGTTGTTGAGTACAGGATGCGTGGGTAATTTATCGAAGACGGGCATCAGGGTGTTAAAAAGAGGCTTAGGTGGTGCAGATAGGGCATGATTAAATACATCAGCAAAAGCATCGTAATTACCACCCGATTGGCGTTGTGTCACCGCGAACGAAATGGAATCAAAGCAGCCAACAAACTCAAGCTCATGGATTGCGGAGCAGTAAATTTCGGCAATAAAACGGGGCTCATTACCAAAGGCACCACAACCAAAGGCCCCAAGCACGAGATGACGTTGATGATACGCTTTGGCGGTACGAAGCTGATTGACAATTTTTAACACGGTCCCTGCTAAATACAGTTCTGGGCTGAGTGTTTCGCGACAATTCGATAGGTTATAAGCCGCAGATGAAATAATATTGATTTCGAATGGCTGCGGGAGTGGTTGTTCACGTGCTTTATCGAGATGTGATACGGTAATATTAGAAGAATACAAACAGGTGAACTCGCCAAAACCCTGTTGTTGCTCGTCTTGATTAAACCCAAGGCAGTCGGGTAGCGCGTATTGATAGGGGTTGGATGGATTTTTTGTTAAATGAACGCCCTCTAAGTCAATCAGCGCATCGAGTAAATGGGTGCGTTTAATTAACGATTCCTCTTGAGCAAGCGCGCATAAGCTCAAATAATCGCCACCTACATGCACTTGGTTTGCCATGTTGAGAACACATACAGACCCATGTTCAGCATGAATGGTTTTGGCAACAGCCAAGCAGTCTTCGTTTTGAATGCGAAGTGTAAGCTCGCATGCGTCTTGATGAGGCGTGCGTTCAAGGTATTGGTGCGCAATGGTTTTGTTGGGCATGGTGTGCTCTTTATAATAAGTTGCGCTATTATACCCTGATCTTGTGATTATTTAAAGAATTGTTTGTGTTAAATCTGAGCTTATCGATTGGCAAGCAAGGCCGTGGCGACTTTGGATTGATTTTTTCGTCCCAAATGCTTACAGATAGCATCGCCAGCGGCAACGATTTTGAAAATATCAATGCCCGTTTCGATGCCCAGACCATGCATTAAATACAACACGTCTTCGGTTGCAACGTTCCCGCTTGCACCTTGTGCGTAAGGGCAGCCACCAAGGCCTGCTATGGAGCTGTCAAAGCGATCAACACCCGCGGTTAAAGCTGCGTAGACGTTGGCGACGGCCTGCCCGTAAGTATCATGAAAATGCATGGCAAGGCTATCGCTCTTAAACGATAGAAGCGGCTTAACGGCGTCAAGCAAGGCAAGCGTTTGTTTGGGCGTGCCGACACCGATGGTGTCACCTAGACTAATTTCATCTACACCTAATGCTAAAAGCTGCTCAACCACAGAAACAACCTGGGCGGGCGTGATGTTGCCTTCATAAGGGCATCCAAGCACACATGATACGTAGGCGCGAATGTGCATATCATGTTGTTTTGCTTCCTGTATAACAGGTTTAAAGCGTGCAATGCTCTCTGCAATACTGCAATTGATGTTACGCTGATTAAACGATTCACTGGCTGCGGTAAATAATGCAATATGTTTAAGACCCGCTTGGATAGCGCCTTGCATGCCGCGTTCGTTAGGTACAAGAGCTGAAAAATTTACCTGTTGAGGTTTATTAATTGCGTTAAACACCTCGAGATTATCAGCGAGTTGTGGCACGGATTTGGCGGATACAAAACTCGTGACTTCGATGTGGGTGAGCCCTGTTTGGCTGAGTTGATTGATCAACGCAATTTTTTGTTTGCTGGGCACAAAAGCCGGCTCATTTTGTAAGCCATCCCGAGGTCCAACTTCAATCAACGTAACACGTTCTGGCATCGACATAGGCAGCTTAGGCCTCCTGGCTTTGGGGGGTGTTTGTATCTAAGGGGCTTATCGCGATTAACGTCATGCCTTCGTTGACTTGTGCGCCAATGGAATAAAAAATCTCGCTTACATGACCGTCTTCGGGTGCACGGATGGTGTGTTCCATTTTCATCGCCTCAAGCACCAGTAAATCATCGCCGGCTTTCACCTGTTCACCGAGCGTTTTTAATATGGCAACCACGGTTGAAGGCATGGGCGCGGTTAAGGCATGATGCGCCGCATTGCCCGATGTTTGACGGATGGGGTTATCCAGGCGAGTGATGCTTGCATGGCCGTTGGTTGTGTAAAAAATATATTTTTGATCGTGAACTTCAGACCAAGCGCTGAGTTTTTGTGTACCATCATCAAGCATTATTTTTTTGTTCGGTCGCTCGGCCTGTACCGTCAAGCATACACCTTCATGTTTCAACGTAAAGCTGCGTGTTGTGATGGGGGTGAGGTGCACGGTGTGTGTAACATCATCGCATTGATAATAGAGGGGCCAGGTGAGAGGCTCATGTGATTGCCAAGCATACGTATCATACAACATAGGATCATCTTGTTTTTGTACTGATTCAAGAAAATCATGAGCAGCCGCAAGTAATAACGTATGCTGCAGCGATATTTTGGGAGGTTTAATAGGCGTTTGGTCTAGAAAATCGGTACTCAATGCCACGGTTTGAAAGGCTGGATGGGAAATAAGCGTGTGAAGAAACGTGAGGTTAGTTTTAACGCCACCCAGATGATAATGCGTGAGCGCTTGTTGCATACGTTGCAACGCTTCATCACGCGTTTCGCCCCATACAATCAATTTACTCAGCATCGGATCGTAAAAGCGCGTGATCGTCGCATGATCTAAAAACCCAGCATCTACACGGATAGCTGGGCCTGTGGGCTCTTCAAACACGCGTAACGTGCCGGTGGAGGGCAGTCCGCCTTGTTCGGAATCTTCGGCATACACGCGGCACTCCAGAGCATGGCCATGAGATTGGATGTTGTTTTGTTGTAAAGGCAGGGGTTTGCCTGCAGCAATAAGCAATTGCCAGTGCACAAGGTCAAGCCCGGTTATCATCTCAGTGACCGGGTGCTCAACTTGGAGCCGGGTGTTCATTTCCATAAAATAAAACTGCTCGTCATCAGCCACTAAAAATTCAATCGTACCTGCACCACGGTAATCAATGGTTTTGGCGACGGTGATGGCCGCTTCTGCCAGCGCGTCTCGAAGCTTTTGGGATAAATTAGGGGCGGGCGCTTCTTCAATAATTTTTTGGTGGCGGCGTTGAATCGAGCAATCACGGTCAAATAAATGCACCGTATTGCCATGATTGTCACTCATGATTTGCATTTCAACGTGGCGCGGGTTCATGATTTGTTTTTCAATCAGCATGGTGTCATCACCAAAGCTTGCTTGGGCTTCTCGTCGTGCGGATGCCAAGGCGTTTTTAAATTGCTCCTCGTCGGTGACCGAGCGCATGCCTTTGCCGCCTCCGCCTGCGGCTGCTTTTAATAATATCGGAAAGCCAATCTTTCGTGCTGCTTTAAGTAAATCTTCATCATCTTGGCTTTCACCATGATAGCCCGGTGTAAGCGGGACGGAGGTTTTTTCGAGGCATTGTTTTGCACGTTGTTTTGAAGCCATGAGCTCCATGGCGGCAACCGGCGGGCCGACAAAAATAAGATCATGTGCGGCACACGCACGGGCAAACGCAGGGTTTTCAGATAAGAAACCGTAGCCGGGGTGAATTGCCTCAGCATTTGAAGCTTTTGCAGCATGAATAATGGCGTCAATATTTAAATAACTTTGGGTGGCTTCGGCGGCGCCAAGATAGATTGCCTCATCGGCCATGTGAACATGTAAACTCTCGCGATCGGCCTCAGAATAGACCGCGATGGTACGTAGACCATGTTTTTGTGCGGTTCGAATAATGCGGCAAGCAATTTCGCCGCGATTAGCAATCAATAGTGTTGAAAACATAGTGTACTTAATCCCAAGTAACGGTTTGTTTATTTAAAAAAGCTTGCAAGCCTTTTTGCCCTTCAGCAGACACGCGTTGTTTCGCAATCAGATGTGCCGTGATATCTTCGAGTTGTTGGTTGATGGGGTGTTTGGCGACGTGCCGAACCAAGTCTTTGGACGCTCTCACGGCACCTGGCGCTAAGGCTGCAAGCTGGCGTGCGTACAGGTGTGCATGTGACGGGAGCTCTTCTGCTGGCACGCACTGATGAATCAGGCCGAGGTTCTGTGCATTGTGAGCATCAATTTTTTCGGCACTCATAAACAGCCAGGTTGCGACGCGCTCACCAACGGCACGTACCACGTAGGGGCTGATCACGGCGGGTATCAGGCCTAATTTAACTTCAGAAAAGCAAAATGAGGCAGTGTCGGCTGCAATGGCAATATCACAAGCCGCCACAAGGCCTGCACCACCACCGAAGGCTCCGCCTTGGATGGCTGCCATCGTGGGTTTTTTGCTGTGATACAAACTTGCCATAACCCGCGCTAAAATTTTTGCATCGGCAATATTTTCAGCTTCGGTAAACTTGGCCATGCGTTGCATCCAATTGAGATCGGCACCTGCTGAAAAATGCCGACCGTTGGCGCGTAGTAAGATAACGCGAACCTCAGGATGGGCTTCTGCTAGGTCAAGCTGCTTTTGAAGCGCATGCAATACGTTGTCATCGAATGCATTGTGCTTATCCGTTCGGTTGAGCGTTAGAATTAAAACATGACCATCCAGTTCACTGAGTAAATCTTGCATGATTGCTTGCTCCATTACATTCGAAAAACACCAAACGAAGAGGGTTGATTGGGTGCATGACATGCTGCGTTGAGGCTGAGTCCTAAAACTTTACGCGTATCACGCGGCGCAATAACACCATCGTCCCATAAGCGGGCGCTGGCATAATACGGGTGGCCTTGATGCTCGTATTGGTCACGTAGCGAGGTTTTAAACGCCTCTTCATCATGGGCTGACCAGGCTTTGCCTTGCTTGGCGTACTTTTCTCGGTTGACTTGCGCCAGCACATTCGCCGCTTGCTCGCCACCCATGACAGAAATACGCGCATTGGGCCAGGCCCATAAAAAACGAGGATCGTAGGCACGTCCACACATGGCATAATTGCCTGCACCAAAGCTGCCGCCAATAATCACGGTGAATTTGGGTACGGCCGTATTGGCGACCGCCATGACAAGTTTTGCACCGTGCTTCGCAATACCTTCGCTTTCATATTTACTACCCACCATAAATCCAGTGATATTTTGTAAAAAAATCAGGGGAATATTCCGCTGTGAGCAGAGCTCAATAAAATGTGTGCCCTTGAGCGCGCTTTCAGAAAAGAGAATGCCGTTATTGGCAATCATACCGACGGGATGTCCGTAGATATGCGCAAAACCACACACCAACGTTTGGCCATAGAAAGCTTTAAACTCATCAAAAACCGAGCCATCCACCACGCGCGCAATCACTTCACGCACATCAAACGGTTTGCGTGCATCGGTTGGAATCACGCCGTGTAGCTCTTCGACGGCATAAAGCGGTTCTTGTGTTTGAATACGATTGGGGGTGTGTGGTTTAGGGCGATTGAGATGACGCATAATCGTTCGTGCTGTATTGAGCGCATCGATATCGTTCTCGGCATAATGATCGGCTGTACCCGAGGTGCGACAATGGACGTCGGCACCACCTAAGGCTTCAGCTGAAATGGTCTCACCCGTTGCTGCTTTAACAAGCGGGGGGCCACCTAAAAAAATCGTGGCTTGCTCCCGCACCATCACCGATTCGTCGGCCATGGCGGGTACATAGGCACCACCGGCGGTGCATGAGCCCATCACCACGGCAATCTGAGGTATATTTTGTGCTGACATGCGCGCTTGATTAAAAAAGATACGACCAAAATGCTCTTTGTCGGGAAAAACATCATCTTGCATCGGTAAAAAAGCGCCACCTGAATCCACTAAATAAATGCACGGAAGATGATTGGCTTCTGCAATCGCCTGTGCGCGCAGGTGTTTTTTTACGGTTAATGGATAATAAGTCCCGCCTTTCACCGTGGCGTCGTTAATCACAATCATGCATGTTTCGCCGCTGACTTGGCCTATGCCGGTAATTAAACCGGCCGCAGGTACATCATCGTCGTACACCTCGTAGGCCGCAAGTAACGAAAGCTCTAAAAAATAGCTACCGGGATCAAGTAAGTGCTGCAAACGTTCGCGAGGGAGCAATTTTCCATGCTGCTGGTGGCGTTCACGTGCACGTGCGCTGCCGCCTTCAGCGAGTTTTTGATGGGTTTTATTTAAGTTTAAAACCAAGTCGTTCATATAAGCACAGTTCGTTTTAAACGATTCGCTGGCAGGGTTTAACTCCGAGGTGAGTACGGTCATCAAAAAGCCTCAAATCTGTGAATTTTGTGAATTCAGTGAATCAGGTAACTGCTCATGGCAATGATTAACCATAAGACCCAGGTAAGCTCAATAAAATAAGGCATGTGCTTGCGCTTGATAAGCCAGTAGATCAGTGCAGGTATGGCTGCTATCCCTAAAGGCACAAGTACGAGCGTAAAAAGATTACGAAAAACCTCACCAACAAAGCCCGAACCAAAGAGAGGTGCGAGTAAGGTATTGATATAGGTGTAGATAATATCGGCATAGATCACAAAAAGTTTGGCATATTTAGCAAACATAATAACCAGCATGCTGAGCAGTAAGTAAATCAAACTTTGTTTAAGCATATGTATATCCCTATATAATATTTATAAATATATTTTCTTAACAACACTCAAGCGCTATGGCCGTGGCTTCGCCACCACCGATGCATAATGCCGCAACGCCTTTTTTGCCTGATGTTTGTTTTAAAGCATGGATTAACGTGACCAAAATACGTGCGCCTGATGCACCGATGGGGTGTCCGAGTGCGCAGGCACCACCATGAATATTGACCTGATTGATATTCAGTTTGAGCGCCTGAACGGCTGCAAGGGTCACGACGGCAAAGGCTTCGTTGATTTCATACAAATCGACTTCTTCAGATTGCCATCCTGCTTTATTTAAAACTTTTTGAATGGCACCGATGGGGGCTGTGGTAAATTGCTCAGGAAGGCCTGCATGGGTGGCATGTGCTTGAATGCGTGCAAGTGGCTTGATGCCGTGCTGTTTGGCCATCGATGCGGTCATGAGCATGAGACTTGCTGCTCCGTCTGCAATCGAGCTTGCATTACCGGCCGTAACCGTACCGTCGGGACTAAACGCAGGGCGTAGGCGACTCAGTTTTTCGAGTTTACTCGCATCCGGACTTTCGTCGGTATCTACCGTATAGCTGCCTTTACGGGTTGTGATGGTTACCGGTGCAATTTCGTGATGAAAAGAACCGTTTGCCTCGGCGTCCAGTGCGCGCTGCATCGAACGCGCGGCAAATTCATCTTGTTCCTCGCGTGTTATGCCGAGCGCTTGGGCCGTACGATCGGCAAAAACCCCCATGAGCTGACCGGGTTCGTAAGCATCCTCAAGACCATCAAAACATAGGTGATCAAGTAGCTCACCGTGACCTAAGCGATAGCCACCCCGTGCCTTGGG
Organism: Legionellaceae bacterium; assembly: GCA_029212505.1. GTDB lineage: Bacteria > Pseudomonadota > Gammaproteobacteria > Legionellales > Legionellaceae > JAALKW01. The sequence goes on from JARGOS010000001.1 coordinate 87,949, forward strand.
CACTAAATAAGGTGCGCGACTCATGTTTTCCATGCCACCTGCAAGCACGCATTCTGCAGTGCCAGCTTTAATCAAATCATGGGCAAGCATCACGGCTTTCATGCCCGAGCCACACATTTTATTCAGGGTGGTTGCACCGACTGCGTTGGGTAGACCTGCTTTTAACGCCGCTTGGCGCGCAGGCGCTTGACCGAGGCCTGCTTGTAACACACAACCCATCAAGACTTCGTCGATAGATTCAGGCGCAATATTGGCATCCTTAAGTGATGCTTTCAGTGCGATCGCACCTAATTCAGGCGCGGTAAGGCTCGATAAACGGCCAAGCAAATTGCCTGAAGGCGTGCGGCTTGCCGCAACAATAACGACATCTTGATCATGATCATCATTAGGCTTCATGAGCGCGTCCTTCTTCAAATAATTCACGTCCAATCAACATGCGACGAATTTCAGAGGTTCCGGCGCCAATTTCATACAGCTTGGCGTCACGTAGTAGCCTTCCGGCCGGATATTCATTGATGTAGCCATTACCGCCTAAGATTTGAATGGCTTGTAATGCCATTTGTGTGGCACGCTCAGATGTATACAAAATTACACTCGCAGAATCTTTTCGAGTCACCAGGCCCGCATCACAAGCCCGGGCGACGGCGTATAAATAACTGCGTGCGGCATTTAAATCCGTGTACATATCCGCGAGTTTGCCTTGCATCAGCTGAAAAGTACCGATCGGTTGATTAAATTGCTTGCGTTGGTGCACGTAGGGAAGCACCAAATCAATGCAGGCTTGCATGATACCGAGCGGACCTGCAGCAAGCACCGTACGCTCGTAATCCAAACCACGCATGAGCACGCCCACACCACGGTTTACTTCACCTAGTATATTTTCTTCAGGCACTTCGCACTGATCAAACACAAGCTCACAGGTATTCGAACCACGCATGCCTAATTTATCGAGTTTTTGTGCGGTTTTAAATCCAGGAAAGTTTTTTTCAATAATAAACGCGGTAATGCCTTTGCTGCCCGCGCTTTTATCGGTTTTAGCATAGACCACCAAAACATCGGCATCAGGCCCGTTGGTGATCCACATTTTTGTACCGTTTAATATAAAACGCCCGCCTTCATGACGCGCGGTGAGTTGCATGCTGACCACATCAGAACCCGAACCGGCTTCACTCATCGCAAGCGCACCAACGTGCGTGCCTTGAATCAGCTTGGGTAGATATTTTTGTTTTTGTGCGTCGGTGCCGTGAAGATTAATTTGGTTGACACATAAATTCGAATGCGCACCATAACTCAAGCCGACGGAGGCTGAAGCGCGTGATATTTCTTCCATAGCAAGCACGTGGGCAAGATAACCCATATTGGCACCACCGACAGATTCATCGGCCGTGATGCCGAGCACGCCTAAATCACCTAATTTTTTCCATACATGCTCTGGGAAAGTATTATTTTCATCGATTTGGGCAGCATGTGGAGCAATTTCTTGCATGGCGAAGCGGTACACGCTTTCACGCAGTGCATCATACGTTTCGCCAAGAAGCTGGGGTAAGCCATGGTACATAATGACGTCCGTTTTCTTTATTAAATAGGCTAGACTATACCTCGCAGGTGATAGGTTGTGAAGGCCTTCACGGAGAAGAGCGTGTTTGTTATAGTGAAGTCGTATTTAATTTTGACTTCAATTATCAAATTGCAGCATGGCTGTAGGGTTATACATATAATTTATGATTAAACTTGATCCAGATCATGACAGCCCCGAATCTTTAGAGCTTTATGCTGATCACGAAGGCACAAAGCATATTCAAAAAATCTTAACCTCGGTTGAAAATGAGCCTTGGAGCTTAACGCTCTTTCAGCTCGCCTGGACGGCAGGTCCTTTGACGTTTATAGCGTTGCAAGGCGGTTACTTAATTGGTTACGGTAGCTTTGCCCCGCTTAATTTGTTTGTTTATTTTGCAGGGTACACTGCGCTCACAGGGCTTTTAGGGTTTGTGATTAAGGCGTTTTATAACGCGCACCATAAAACAAAAAGTGAGCAAACCAAACAGAATTATATGGCCAGTATTGATTTATTATTTCGGCTCATGAGAAGCATTCCAGACTATCGATTAAGTGTGTTGTCAAAGAGCGAGCGTAAAGCGGAGTCTTCCAGTATTTTACTGAGCAATACGCATGCGCTGCCCGCTTCCGTCGCGCTTGGGGTGAATGAGTTAACAAAAAATAAAGACTTAATTGAGTTAAGTCAAAAGATCGAACTATTTCGTCGCTCGGGTCTGTTTTCACGCGTGAATGATTTGATTGAAAACAGCGACGTGCTCCAACATGAGCATACATTACAACTGATTAACACACCGAATGATGCGGGTTATTATCTCAAAATGAGGTTGCAGGGCAGCGCCCCTACATTGCAAGAAGGTCGGGCGCGAGAAGATGGTTTCCTGCAAAGAATCAATCAAGCGAGTGAGTATAATCAGCCATCGATGATGCACTTAAAAGATGCTGAAGAATTTTTAATTTTGTTGTATGAACTGTTGAATGGTCGAAAAATTACGTTTTTAAATTTTTCATACATGAGCCATACAAAATTACGCCATAAAGCGAGAGCGCTCGAAAAATCAAGAGCAACGTTTCGATTATCGCGTGCGTCTTTGTTAAGTAAAATTGATGATTTGTACAGTAAGCTGATTACCGAGGGGCTGATTACCGATGTCAAAGATTATGATACGAGGGTTAAATGTGAGCAAATTTTTGCATCGTTAAATCAAGATGCTACGCAATTATTGATGGATTCAAAGCATGAAGGTAGCGCGGTCGTCAAAAACAAACGTGCTAAGTTTGCTGATAGAGTTAATGCCTACACCAAGATACAAAAACTTTATAAAGAAACGGTGATGCATCAAAAAAACTTAGAGCATGCGGTCGAAAATTGGCAGGCCCTTTCTAAACGCTATAACAAAAAGAAAACCAGGTTTCGTTATGGTTTTGAAAAAAAGGGACTGCGCATTACTGAAAAAGATATCTTTTTTGATGACGAAACCAAGCTGGCATGTACAAATGCTATCATCGATCTTTTGAAAGAATATGGTGAAAATCAATTATCGAGTACGGGCATGAGCGGTGAAAATATTAAGCAGCTTATTATCCATCTTAGTCGCAAAATCGATGAATTTGTTAACATAACGAATCCCATTCATCAGTACGGTATTGAATCATCGAATGCAACAAATTTTGGCTCGCTTGACTTAGACTCAAGCATCGAAGCACGAAGTTTATGGAGTGCTTCTTTGGCGGCAGAAACGACGCACAAACTTAATCAGGCAGCTGAAAAATTAGCAAAAGTATTGGTCTATGAATATGATGAAATGTTAGATGAAAATGCTATGATTTTTTTACAAGATAAATACAATGCCAATCCTGCCATCTTGTCAAAACTCATGGAAGATAAAATACATGCAACCTATAGGCCTGTTTATCATATTCCGGTACAGCTGCACGAAAAACCGCAAACGTGGGTTCATGTTTTAAGAAAACAGCGCTTGCAACGCATCGACTCTTTGAAGGAGACATCTCGTGGGTATGCTAGTTGAAGGTCAGTGGCAAGATGTGTGGTACGACACACACCGTTCAGGCGGACGTTTTGTACGCAGCAAGTCTCAGTTTAGAAATTGGATAACACCCGATGGTTCGCCAGGCCCGTCAGGTGAGGGCGGCTTTAAAGCGGAATCAGGCCGTTATCATTTGTATGCAAGTTACGCATGCCCTTGGGTGCATCGCACCTTGATTTATCGTAAGTTAAAAGGCTTAGAATCGATGGTTGATGTCTCGTTTGTGCATTGGCTGATGGATAAAGACGGCTGGACGTTTGAAAAAGATCATGAAAATATTGTCGGTGATCAATTATTTCAATTTGACTATGCACATCAAATTTATACCCAAGCCGATCCCGAATACACCGGACGTGTCACGGTACCTATTTTGTGGGATACGAAAAAAAATACAATCGTATCCAACGAATCTTCTGAAATTATTCGTATGTTTAATAGCGCCTTTGATGCTCTGGGTGCAACGCCAGGTGATTATTATCCTCCTGAAAAACAGGCAGAAATTGATACGCTAAATCATATGATCTATGAAAAAATTAATAACGGTGTGTACAAATGCGGTTTTGCGACAACGCAAGCTGCATATGAAGAGGCCATCACGCCCTTGTTTGAGGCGTTAGATGCGCTTGAGGTACGTTTGGCGGATCAAGCATTCTTATGCGGGGATGCGCCGCTTGAAGCCGATTGGCGATTATTTCCCACACTTTTTCGGTTTGATGCGATTTATGTCGGGCATTTTAAATGCTCTAAGAAGCGTATTCAGGATTATCCTAATCTAAAACGATATGCAAAAGCGTTGTATGCTTGGCCTGGTATCTCACAAACAGCCCATATGGTTCATGCGAAACGGCATTATTATGAAAGCCATATCACAATTAATCCGTCACGTATTGTGCCCATGGATGATGAGACAAGTTGGACTCATGAAATAAGCTGAGATATATTTCGTACATACTTGAAAATATGGTGTCTTGAGGGAGAAAGGGTTATGAGAAAGCGTGTGTTATGGGGCCATCATGTATCTGAATACCAAGAGATGTTTGATGTGTCGGAAGCTTCTCTCGAGGCCAACTTGCTTGAATACGGGTGTGGTGCAAGTGCGGTAAATGCAGAATTACATCAAACGGGCACAACGGTGGTGAGTGTTGATCCCTTGTTTGCTTTAAGTCAACCTGAGCTTGTTCAACAAGTGAATCAAGATTTTGATGAGCGGGTTCAGCAAGTTTTGGCTGATCAAGCGCAATTTAATGTAGAAAGCTACGGTGGTATGGAGGCTTTTTTAGCCACACGACGCGCGGGCATGGATGTTTTTTTTGCGGATTACAATGCAGGTATTGAAGAAGGGCGTTACCAAGCGTTATTGGATGGTGCATTACCGTTTGAGAATTTTTCGTTTGATTTAGCACTGAGTTCACATTATTTATTTGCAGATGCAGTGAATGCTGCGAATGCCATCAAGGATGCGGTGGCTCATCATGTGGCAATTATCCAAGATCTTGCGCGTGTTGCTAAAGAAGTTCGTATTTTTCCATTGATTGAGCGTGCAGGCACGCCTTCGGAGCTTTTAGGACCGGTGTTGCTGGGCTTGCAGCAGGCAAACTTTGGAACAGAGGTGCGTGAAGTGCGTTGTGCATTATACCCCGAAGGGAATGCCATGCTTCGTGTGTGGGCGCAAGCGTGTGATGTGGAGCGGTAGATGATTTGACAAGGATTGTGCATGGCACTATATTTACAATATAGGACTTAGATTCCGTTTTTGTAAGGTTTAGTGTTATGTATAAACGTGAGCTGCAATCAGAAGTGGTTAGGTTGGCCACTCAATATCCTGTTGTTACAATTACGGGCCCAAGACAATCAGGTAAAACAACGCTGTGTCAAACAGCGTTTCCTGATTATGTGTATGTTAATTTAGAAGAATTAAGCACGAGAGAATTTGCCAATCAGGATCCAAAAGGCTTTCTTGCGCAATACGGTAGCAAAGTGATTTTAGATGAAATTCAACGAGCACCCAACCTACCTTCATATATTCAACCCATGGTTGATCAAACCGATGAAAGCGGACAATTTATTTTAACAGGATCGCATCAATTTGAATTAAGTAATACCATAAATCAATCATTAGCAGGGAGAACGGCGTTAGTTACGTTATTGCCTTTGTCTTTTTCTGAGCTTTATGATCATCAATCATCCGTGTCTCTATCTGAAATTCTTTATTCGGGATTTTATCCAAGAATTTTTAATAAAAAGTTAAATCCTACCGAGGCGATGTCATTTTATTTATCGACTTATGTCGAACGAGATATACGCTCGTTGATTAACATTAAAGATTTATCTGTATTTGAGAAATTTTTAAAAATATGCGCCACACAAATTGGACAGCTTCTAAACTATACGACGCTTGCGAATGATTGCGGTGTGGATCAAAAGACGATTAAGGCGTGGCTCTCTGTTTTAGAGGCAAGCTATATTATTTTTCAAATACAGCCACATTTTAAGCCTTTTCGTAAAAGACTAACAAAATCAAGTAAACTTTATTTTCATGATGTTGGATTTGCATGTTATTTATTAGGCATATCTCATGCAGACCATGTGATGAGCCATCCCATGCGTGGACTAATTTTTGAAAATTTTATTATCAGTGAATTTTTAAAAAATCGTTTTAATCATGTTAAAGATAAAAATATTTATTTTTTTAGAGATCATGTAGGCAATGAAGTGGATATGATTCTTGATTATGGAACGCATCTCTACAGTGTCGAAATTAAGTCGTCATCCACGTTTCATTATGATTTTTTAAAAGGACTTAATTATTACAGTAAACTTGCTGAAGAAAAAAATACAAAAAAATTTCTAATTTATGCTGGTGATGCACGTTATGATACACATGGTGTGGGTGTGTATTCATACAAAGATATTCATCAGTTATTTGATGATATTAATACAGATTAATAATTATACAAATCATATGGGTGCAACTCTCGCATAGGTAATTTAAGCTTGCTTTTCGAACAAAATAAATACATCATGTTTTTGTGAGCAATAACTACCCACTTATACTGGCGGTTTCAATGTTGAATTGCCGCGGCCTGAAAAAAATGCATACTTTAGTTTTTCAAATTTATGATTCATCCATAAGTGTACATGAGGGACGTGGCAGCATGAAACGATGGGATGTTGCAGCTATGATGGCGATTGGCCGCAAACTGTTTGCTAAAATCCACAAACAAAAACATCATGCAAGCCCTAATCATGATGTTCATCTTATGGCTCGAGAGCTCGATGACTGGCTGATACCAGGCATTGAATCTATGGTCGATGGTAGCTACACACCACGTCATCTTAAACGTCATTATTTTCCAGATGAAATGGTTGACCAACTGCATTTATCCGACCGAATTTTCCAAAATATTTTACTTCAACCATTAAAGCCAACGTTTAAGCACGTGATGAATCCCCATTGCTACCACTTACACGGGCCGCATGGCGTTAAATTAGTAACACAACGCATCCAAGACGTGATGGCGGTGCAGCAACCTCAATATATTATTCGTGCAGATATCAAATCATTTTACAAATCGATTCCGCACCACCACCTGGTTCGGGATATCAAGCAGTATTATCATGATGAAAAAGTTCAAAACATGCTCGAACAAATCATCATCAATCCCATTGAAACGCCACGAGGCTATAAAAACGCCGATTATGGCATTGCGCTACGTGGGCCGCTTTCGCAGTTTTTCAGTGGCCTTTATTTAAAACCGTTGGATGATGCATTTGACACCATGGATGTGTCCTATTTTAGGTACCAAGATGACATTCTAATTTTTTGCAAATCCAAACGGCAGCTTAATCGCTGCAAACAGCGCATGTTGGCTGTATTAAACGAAAGACGCCTTCGTTTCTCGCGTAAAAAGACACGTATAGGCCATATAAAAACAGGTTTTCACTTTTTAGGAGTTCACTATCCGGGAACGCAAACCTCGGATAACACCGACGTGACACAGGCAACTGAACGATCCGTGATTCAACCCATAACCGACCAAAACAAGACCGAATTGGCTGGGGGGGGGCAGGTATGTCAACGGATAATCAATTACCTGTGCTGGAACGTATCGTCCCGCATCCAAGGACATTACGCAAAGCACGCGAGCAAGTTTTAGCCATGGTCAACACTGGGGTCTCTCCCCGCAGGATCAGAAGCTACCTGCATCGCTGGGCCACATGGTGGGTAAGCACCGCACAAAGTTGGCAGTACGAAGAATTATTGGCTTGGTTTTTAAACATGTGTTGGGATGTTAAACCCGCGGCTTATGCCGCCGGCTTGCTTCACCACGCCATCATAAAGGCCCCAAGCCATGATTCGGTGTCGCCACATCCAAGATTTCACGCGACTGCGTGAGATCAGCGGTTCTTACTTCATCAAGGCGGGTAACCGCGCGCAAATCGACCGAGGCCACGAAGGAGTCCTGACGGGAATAGCGCGGCCCGCCCGCCGGCCGCGCATTCGGCGCGACGCAGCGGATTAAACCACAATCAACGCCAAGACCGGAAGAACCCGCCGAAAGAGGAAACCAAGAATTACAGGATGTAACGTAATTATCAAATGTAAACACGCGCGGTAGCGTGCGTTCATTGAATTCAGGACAAGGGTGAAATGAGCGGTCCGGTCTGCAATATTCATTGGCGATATGTACGGGAACATCACGCTGGGCTTGACCGACTTTAAGCCAGGCGGCATCGCGGTCGTGCCAGTTCCATCTGTCATAATTCGTTACGTAGGTATCCAGTGCGGTAATTAACGAATTAAAGTCAAAGGTTAATTTGTTCGCGATGGTATTGGCTGGTGGTGTTATAAAAAATGACGCGAGAAAGAACGCAGGGTAAGTTAAGTAGGCTAGACTTTGGAATGAGCCTAAACAGGACAGCATCCACATCCACACACCTGTGTGCGGTGCTAAGTCTTTTTTAAGTTGTTCGTACTCGGTCGCGCTAAAAGGTATCGCGTGATAATTATCTTCCGTGGCTCCCTGTATTTTTGTATTGCTTTGGCCCACCATGGTTTGTAAATGACAAAACTCATCAGGACTTAAATCTTTTAACACAAAACTGACGTCATAATGTGGGTTTTTGTAAGCTATGCCATGCTGTTGATAAGCAAGGCCTGAGCGCTCGATTTCATCAATTTTATCTAATAAATAAGTTTTGGTCTCATTATCCATATGACTTTCGAGCATGCGTCGCATGTGGGTGTCTTTGGCCCAATAGGCATATTCATAGGCGGTGCAGTTAAACGTGCGTCCTGAGTAATCCGTGAATTTAGCTGGGGTTGTGAGCAAGGCTTGTTTATTATCAGCAGCAGAGGCATTTAAGATAGCTTCGGCGTCATCTTGCTTACCTTTCGCCACGTCATCCGGGAACTGGCGCATTTGGAAGGCTGGTAAGGCACGACAGGCGTCGGCAACCTCTTTAGGGAGCCTGTCCCATTGAATATCACTGATTTTATCCATCAGTGCTTCGGGTTCGATATCCACCTCAACAATCGCTTCATCTTGAGGCCTCATGACATTAGGGTGCGTCGCCGCTTCTTGCTTAATTTCAGCAAAGTAGGCTTGGTTCGGTCCTGTGGTCGGCGCGATATTCGCGAAGTCTGTGCAAATTAAACCTTTTTGCGTGAAGAATAGTGCGTTTGGGCCACGGGCTTCGTTGTCCAATATCATGAAATCATCCATATGTTCATTTTCGTCGGTGGCTGTTACGGTACGATAGGTGGTTTCGAATTTTGTTTGAATTGCATTTTTATCATCTGGGTTTAAGTCACGTGATAAACTAAATGCTCTTGTATGCTCGTTCACAAACATGATGATACTAGCTTCTACGTCATCGCCGTTGGTTAAAGCCATTGATATGCACTCGACGAGCGCCTCGCTTAACGCTGCATTATTATCTAAAATCTCTCCAAAATTTATGTTGCTTATGCCTTGTGCGCGGCAGTGTATATTTAAAATAGCTAAATAAAATTGCGTCATGATGGACAAGCGTTCAGCTTGCTCAGCGGGTGTTGTATACGAGCCATGATAAAACGGTGAGCCGATATATAAGCTTGATAAATTGGGCGCACATGTTCCTAAAAGAGCATGGATATATTCTTCTGGTGTTGCATCGTCACCCAACCCCATCAAAGCATCGATATGCGCCTTAGTGACCGCTTGATTTTCGCTTGCTCTGCCTGGTGTGCGTTTAATATAACTCTGAAAATCTACCGGGGTTCCAAACAGGATTTGGCATTGCTCGGTCAAGACGCGTTGGATATCTTCATGCATCTTGTTATACAAAGGTGATAAAGGCGTGCCTGACCAATCATTGCCTCGATTGATGGTAAACACCGGATTCACCACGTTACCGTAATTGTCTTGTTCTCGTGGTCGTAGTTGAATGCTGTATAAATTCGAGGGTTTAGCGAGCAAAGCGTTGACCGTAGTTTGATAATTATTCCCTATACTACGGACGGCATCAAGGTAGATGTTGATTTGAGCCAAGCGCTCTTCTTTAATCACCCGCCTCGCATCATTTGCGCCAAGCAGGGAGATATGAAATTCTAGTACGCTTTTATAAGATTCTAATTCGCTGAAACCGCCGCCTCCAAAAAATGCCTCTAATTCTGCCGTTGTGCGACAGGTGTTATCGGTACTAATATCCTGCCCACCAACGAACGGCACAAGCAGGTGCACGCGATTAGTCGCGGGGTTAACGTGGATATAACGCGTTGAGGTCGGTTCAATCAATGGAATAATCATAAGGCTTGACTCATCAATAAAGTAAGTTTGCTTCAGGTGGTTAATATAATAACATAATTGGATTAAAAAATTAACCTGAATGCGCTAATTTATATCAACTAAGTGGTGTATATTTTTATTGCGTCAGAGCACCTAGCTATCTACCTTTCTGAGCCATGACCTCCTCTCTTTTGTGACAAAAAATCATAATTTTGTTTTTGACCGTCGATTTATAGCGATAATTAGTACTTATATTTTAGCAAAAACACCTTGTTTAGAATGTTTTTTGAGCAAGTTGTCTACCTATGTCAGATCAGCATCCAAATCATATGACTCATTGGTGCTTTTTGATGAGACACGATACAATATCCAACACTTGTCCAACCTAGCGATAGAAAACTTCGAATGACACAACAAAAATCTCATGGGAGCGCGCGTGCGCTTTACAGCCGTTTATTTACCTATGTTAAGCCATTTTGGCCTATTTTATTGATTGGTTTATTGGCTAATATGCTATCTGCGGGCATTGATGCAGGTTTTACTTACATGATGCGACCGTTTTTAGATAAAGGTTTAATTGAGCTGGACCCGCATTTTGTCAAAATTATCCCTGTGATTATTCTGGTGGGGGTGATATGCCGGGGGATTGTGAGTGCGTTTGGGGGCTATTGCATGACCTCGGTTGCGCGTTCAGTGGTGACGGCTTTGCGACAAACTGTGTTTGCACATATCGTGCGCCTTCCTGCCGATTATTATGATGAGTCGCCTTCGGGCCAGCTTTTATCGAAAATTTTATACGATGTTGAGCAGGTGGCCCAGGTGAGTGCCAATGCATTGACGGATTTGGTTCAAAATATCTGTCTTGTGACGGGGCTATTGACGGTGATGATGGTGATCAGTTGGCAATTGTCGTTGATGTTTTTACTCACCATACCGTGTGTTGGAGTTTTGGTTAATTTTACCAATAAACGTGTGCGACGTATCAGTCATCATGTCCAGCAGTCGATGGGAGATGTGACCAGTACAGCCAGTGAAGCCATCGAAGGCTATCGTGAAGTTCGCTTGTTTGATGGTGAAGCACATGAGGTGGAGAAATTTAATAAAGCAAGTCATCGCTCACGACAGCAAGACATGAAAGTTGCCGTGAGTAAGGCGATTAATGTATCGGGTGTGCAGGCGATTATTGCGATGGGTATAGCCGGTATTATCTTTGCGGCTATTCAGCTTTCTTCGGTCATTACGGTGACCGCCGGTTCTTTTTTGGCGATCATTGCAGCCATGTTGCAATTGATTAAGCCTATGAAAACATTAACAACGTTGAATACCGTATTTCAACGTGGGCTTGCCGGTGCCGAAAGTGTGTTTCGTGTGCTGGATGAGCCTGAAGAGCCTGTAGGGGGCGAGGTTTTATCCAAGCGCGCGGTTGGTGAGCTTGTGTTTAATCATGTTTCGTATGCGTATCGAGAAGGCAAGCGTGTGTTGCATGACGTAAGTTTTACTGCAAAAGCTGGCGAGACCGTGGCATTGGTTGGGCATTCGGGCAGTGGTAAAACCACGGTGGCGAGTTTAATTCCAAGATTTTATGCGCCCAACGAGGGGGATATTTTATTGGACGGCGTATCGATTCAGTCCATTGAATTGACCAGCTTGAGAGCCCAGCTTGCTTTTGTCGGCCAGCATGTGACACTGTTTGATGACACGTTAGCTAATAATATTGCGTACGGACGTTTTGATGTCAGTCGTGAAGCGATTATTGAAGCAGCTCAATGTGCGTATGCGGATGAGTTTATTACAAAATTACCGAATGGCTATGATACACGTGTGGGTGAGAATGGGGTACTGCTCTCCGGTGGGCAACGGCAGCGTTTGGCCATTGCGCGGGCTATTTTAAAAGATGCACCGATTTTAATTTTAGATGAAGCGACGTCGGCACTTGATACTGAATCTGAGCGCTATATTCAGGCCGCACTGGTGCAAGTGATGAAGAACCGAACGACGCTTGTGATAGCCCACCGGCTTTCGACGATTCAGCATGCCGATAAAATTGTGGTGATGCATCAAGGGCGCGTGGTCGAAGTTGGAAAGCATGAGCAATTACTTGCCGAGAACGGGCATTATGCACGTTTGTATCAAGCACAAAAGTTGGGGGCATTTGAATCAGAACCTGAAGCGATTGAGGCATAATCCATGATGCTCGATTCGCTGTTAAATGCGCTTTGGTACGGTCGTCATCCGCTGCGATGGGTGCTTTATCCCTTTTCATTGCTTTATCGTGGCGTTGTTGCAATACGTTGTGTGTATTTAAAGCAATTTAAACAAGAGCATGTGCCCGTGCCGATTATTGTTGTGGGTAATCTAACCGTCGGTGGTGTAGGAAAAACACCGTTGGTGATTGCGATTGCTCAGCATTTTACAGCACGTGGCTTACGTGTTGGTGTTGTGAGTCGTGGTTATGGGGCCAAAATCAAGCATTTTCCTCATGAAGTGCGTGTCAATCATGATAGGGCTGATGATGTAGGGGATGAGCCATTATTGCTCGCTCAAAAAACACAGGTGCCTGTGGTGATTGCGCCTAAGCGTATGGATGCTGTGAATTACTTGATTGAGCAGCATCAAGTTGATTTAATTATTAGCGATGATGGTTTGCAGCATTATAACATGGGGCGAAGTATTGAGATTGCGGTGATGGATGGTAAGCGAGGTCTTGGCAATCGCTTATGTTTGCCTGCAGGGCCTCTGCGCGAGCCTCCTAAGCGTTTAAAACAGGTGGATATGGTCGTGGTGAATGGGGCTGACTGGCCCGGTGCTTATCGGTTTGATTTGGTCCCAGGTGCAGTGATGAAGCTTATTAATGGCGATGAAATTGAGCTGGATTGCATTAAACACGATCATGTTGCGGCAGTTGCAGGCATTGGACATCCCGAACGTTTTTTTGATACGTTAACAGAGTTGGGTCTTACATATAAACCCTATGTTTTTCCTGATCATCATCGCTTTGTTCCTGCTGATTTTGATTTACCTGAACGTGTGTGTGTGATGACAGAAAAAGATGCGGTCAAATGCCATGCATTTGCGGATGAACGTATGCATGTTGTACCGGTTCGGGTAAGCATTCATCATGAGTTTTGGGATAGGTTGGAAACACATGAAACATTGCAAAAAGAAAGCATGGAGTTGTTTGATTTGGCTGGTTAGTTGTTGCATTTATGCTGATGTCCCGACGGCCTCGCCTCACTTTGTTCCTGCGAATTCTGCTGAGGCGCATTGGGTTTTTTCTGGTGTGGTCGAAGGCGAAGGCGGTGAGCAATACGGTTATTTTTTTCAAATGGATCGCCATAAACATATCTTTCATAGTCGAGCGGCTTTATTTGATGTGCAAACCAAAGCGGTGCTTATTCAAGACGACAGTGAGGCCGAAATCGCCGACCCTTCGACCAACATATGGCATGTAGGCCACGCTTTTTTACGCTTTAACCCAATCACGGATAGTTGGTTTTTTGGTTTTAAGCAGGCCAATAAAGCAGGCTTTAATTTTAAAGTGGATATGCAAAAACCATTGGAGGCGCTGCCAGAGTCACAAAATCTACGTTCAGGGATTTCGGTTTTTGTGAGTCAAACTAATTCACTGAACGGGCATGTGAATGCAATCAATGGTCAAAAAGAGCACTTTGTTACAGCAAGGCAAGCTTGGTTTCGTCAGACGTCAGTCACAACACCTCAATCCAACACGCATGCAGTCAAAGGCGTGTTATGCCGGTTTGATGACGGCAGTGGATTTTATTCGGTTAATCTTCCGGAAGAAGATGCGCTGCGAGGGGCCATCGCCGGTCGATTTGATGCCCAAGGTGTCGCTGAACCGATGTCTCAATTTATTCATGTTGGCGTAAGAGAAGATGGTAAGTGGGGAGTTCATGTGCCGTCGCCCGAGCAAAACGTATTGGTCTCAGCATTTATGCAGCAAGACGCGGTGATAGCCGGTGTTGCTGAAGTAGAGGATCAAGCCGGTTTTTGTTTCTTAAGTGAAGATACCCTAGGGCATCAGGACGAAACAAAAACAGTTTAATATAATGCTAAGGACGAGCATGCCAAAACTACATGCTGTAGAACTTGATGTGAAGCGCTTAAGTGTTGCTTTAGAAACCAAGCATGCGTCGGTTATCGCGGTCGATGACGTTGATTTTTTTCTTGAGGCTGGCGAAACGGTTGCCTTGGTTGGTGAGTCGGGTTGCGGTAAATCACTGACGGCATCGGCTCTTATGCGTCTTTTACCTACCTATGCGCGTTACGGCCAACAAAGTGAAGTTATTTGGTCTGGAACCGACGTATTAACCCTGTCTGAATCGGTGATGCGACGTTTTCGTGGTAAGCGTTTGGCGATGATTTTTCAAGATCCGATGACTGCATTAAATCCCGTACTCACGATTGGCGAGCAATTGGCTGAGGCGTTAGGGCACCGGCATATTTTGGCGGGTGCTGCAAGGCGTAAGCAAATGGCTACGTTATTGCGAGAAGTTGAAATTCCAGAGCCTGAACAGCGTTTAAAGCAGTACCCTCATCAATTATCCGGTGGGCAAAAACAACGCGTGGTGATTGCCCTGGCTTTGGCCGGGCAACCCGATGTGCTGATTGCAGATGAGCCAACCACCGCGCTTGATGTGACCACGCAAGCACAAATTTTAGCGCTTTTAAAACGCATTCAAAAGCAGCGTAACATGAGTTTATTGCTGATTACGCACGATTTAAGTTTAGTTCAAGCTGTGGCGGACCGAGTGTATGTGATGTATGCCGGTCAAATTGTTGAGTCGGCTCGGGTGCCTGATTTTTTTAAGCAACCGCTGCATCCGTATACTCAGCATTTGCTTGCAGCGTTGCCTCATTTTGATAAGCGTTCCGAGCGCTTAAGTGCTATTTTGGGCCGGGTGCCTTCGCCGGATGATAGGCCGAGTGGTTGTCGGTTTCATCCACGCTGCACGCATGCTTTTTCGCCTTGCGCCAACGAAGCGCCGTGCTTGCAAAGCGTAGCAAAAGCAGGGCAAGACGCACGTTGGGTCCGTTGTCATTTGTATCCTGAACATGCATCGCCTCCTGCCTTGGTTCAGGGTGAAAAGGGATGGGAAAATAAAAAAGAAGCCGGTCCCGTTTTGTTCTCCGTTCGTGATTTAGGTGTGCATTTTCCGATAAAGCGTGGCTTTCTAGGACGACCTGCTCACGTCCATAAAGCCGTCGATAATGTATCGTTTGATTTAAAACAAGGGCAAACGTTAGCTTTAGTTGGGGAGTCGGGCTCGGGTAAAAGTACGGCGTGTCGCGTGTTGCTTGGTTTGCAAAAAGTCACGTGTGGTGAGGTGAGGTTTCGGGATAATCCCGTAGGTGAATTGCGAGGAAAGGCACTCAAACAATTTCGAAAGCAAGTTCAAATTATTTTTCAAGATCCGTATTCATCGATGAATCCACGCATGACGGTCGGGCAAATTCTTGCCGAGGGCATGGAGGCGCAACATCATCAACCCGCCCGGATAAAGCAACGTCAGCATGAATTACTTGATCAGGTTAATTTGCCGAGCGGTAGTTTGAATCGCTATCCACATCAGTTTTCAGGCGGGCAGCGTCAGCGGTTGTGTATTGCACGTGCCTTGGCTTGTTCGCCAAACGTACTGATTTGTGATGAGCCCACGAGTGCGCTCGATGTTTCGGTACAAGCCCAAGTATTAAATTTACTGAAAGATTTACAGCAAGAGCTGAATCTTACGTATTTGTTTGTCACGCATAATATGGCCGTAGTCTCCTATATAGCCGATGATGTGCTGGTGATGCGCGACGGGCGTATGATTGAGCACGGTACGTGCGAGCAGTTGTTGCGTGCCCCCGCCCACGCCTACACGCAGCAGTTATTGGCGGGGGTGAGTGCTGTTAAGCGTGATCGGAGCAGTGCTTAACAAGAAATGCTTGAACCTCATCTACTAGAATAGACTTTGCTTCGCGATCACAGCGAGCTTTGTATTCTACCGTGCCGTCATCCAGTCCTCGTTCACCGATAACAACGCGATGCGGGATCCCCAAAAGATCGTGATCGGCAAATAAGACGCCAGGACGCTCTTTTCGGTCATCTAAGAGCACATCAAAACCTTGGGCTAATAAAGCTTGATAAAGATTTTCAGCGGCGTTTTTGACGCGCTCTGAACGATGGCCGTTGATTGGAATAATACCGATTTGGAAGGGCGCCAACGCCTCAGGTAAACACATACCGCGTTCGTCATGGTGTTGCTCAATGGCAGCAGCCACCATACGAGACATCCCAAGACCGTAACACCCCATCATCAACGTTTGTGCTTTACCGTTGGCGTTTAGCACGGTAGCTTTCATGAGCTCGGCGTATTTTGAGCCCAGTTGAAAAATATGACCCACTTCAATCCCACGACACATGTGTAACGTGCCTTGACCATCAGGACTTGGATCGCCGGCTTTCACTTCACGTAAATCAAAGCATTCAAGTGCGCTCACATCGCGCTCCCAAACAGCATCAACATAATGTGCATCCGCTGTATTGGCGCCACAAACAAAGCTATTTAAAGCGCGGGCATGGTGATCAACAATCACGGGAATTTCAAGACCCACAGGCCCAATGGAGCCAAACGGTATATTAAGTGCTTCAACCACACGTGCTTCATCGACAAATTGGACTGGAGATTTAACCAGCGGATGTTTAGCGGCACGGGTTTCATTGAGCGTATCATCACCACGTAAAACCAAAGCAATCAGTGGGGCTTCTTCGCGGCTCCCCTCAACGACCAATGTTTTGACGGTTGCGCTGGGATCTAGATTAAGAAATTGTGCGACGTCTGAGATGGTTTTAATATCAGGTGTTTCAACACGTGTGATAGGTTGATCAGAAGGCTTGTCTGATGGTGCGGGTGTTAAGCTGGTCGCCTGTTCGATATTGGCCGCATAATCACTGCCATCACTGTAGACCAAGCAGTCTTCGCCTGCGTCGGCCAGCACTTGGAATTCGTGAGATACGGCACCACCAATGGCCCCAGTATCGGCTTCAACCGCTCGGTATTTAAAACCAAGTTTATCAAAAATACGGCTGTACGCCTGATACATGGTTTGATAGGTACGTTCGAGGCACTCAGCATCAAGATGAAACGAATAGGCATCTTTCATTAAGAATTCACGTGAGCGCATCACACCAAAACGCGGCCGAATTTCATCTCGAAATTTAGTTTGAATTTGATAGACATTGAGTGGAAGCTGTTTATACGATTGCAGCTCACGACGCATCAAATCCGTGATGACTTCTTCATGCGTTGGACCAAAGCAATACTCTCGGTCGTTATTATCGGTGATACGTAGCAATTGGCCACCAAACGTATCCCAACGCTCGGTTTCTTGCCAGAGCTCGGCTGGCTGTACCGCTGGCATGAGTAACTCAAGCGCGCCGATTTTATTAAGCTCTTCACGTACGACCTGCTCTATCTTACGCAAGACTTTTAGGCCTAACGGAAGCCAGGTGTAAAGGCCTGAGCCCAGTGGTCGAATAAACCCTGCGCGAAGCATCAGTTGATGCGATGGTGTTTCTGCTTCATGGGGTGACTCTTTGAGGGTGGAGATAAGCCAGGGTGACGCACGCATGCTGAATCCTTGAAATTTTAAATCGATGTTTGAGTAAAGTAAGAATCGTATCAGGTCTGAGTGATTTCGGCCAGGTCAAACCTAAAGTTTTGTTCTATACTAAAACAGAGTGCGTTCTCTATAGGTGAGTGGCGTGCATGAGCTTAAAGCAACTCGACCAACTCATCAGGACGCCAAGTGCGATCTAAATCTAAGCTTAAATCAAATTAAGCTGGATCTAAGCCATCTTGGCTATATTTTTTTTTATATTCTTTCCAGTCATGATCCGAGTTAAAAATATATTTACATGCCTGCTCAATAAAATAGTCTTTATATTTAATATCGGCCCAATCACAATACTGTTCAACTTCGTTTAGTACTGTGTTGCTAATACGTATACGTAACTGTGTTTTTTCATCATTGGGTTGCGGCATGATCAGCATTGTTATTCTCTCTATCATCGTTATGTGTTTGTTGATTATAAATTATAACTCCGTGACAAAATAAATCAAATACATGTCACGAAATAAGACTCAAAGTAATTGACAAAAAATGCATGGAGATGTTACGTTATTTTTGTGACAGATGTGTACGTGGATGTTTATGTTATTTAAACTAAAGCAGGAGGTAACGATGTCAGCAGGTATGCATACCGACATAAGGATCAATAACATCATGGCTAAAAGCTTTGACTTGTTAAAGTTTAAGCCTGTTTTTAAAGATTATGATGAACATCGTTCGCAACGTTGCGAATACCTTGATGTGATTACACATACAAATGAGTTAGAACAATTAAGAGAAAATATATATTACAAGCAAACAACCGAGGGTCTTGAAACTCATTATGGAGATATTTTTGATGATATTAACAAGATTACGCAAAATTTAACGTGTACGCGTAATAAACAAGAAGGAATTCATGCGTTAAAACAAAAAGTATCCGAACTTGATCTTAGCCCACCTTATCTCAAAGAAAAGGTTTTTGATTTTAATTCAAAAGACAGTTGCGTTTATCTTAAGCAAGTACAACGTGTTCGCTCTCACTATGCGTTTATTCTCGCAAAAGCACGACTTCAGGTCGCGATTAAGCGTTACTTACGTACATTCTAATGCATCACTGATTTAGGCTGGGGGTTTGATTTAAAATCCCTGGCTATATTTTTAAAACTTAATCTCTGGAGAAGCAACCTAGATGACGGCATCAAACCATCATGACCCGCATGTAGAAAAAGGGGTACTTGAGCAAAAAGTCGACCACATTTCTTCAACATTACATGGCTTTATTGATGCCCAACTTTTCACCAGTTCGCTGTTGTTTGTTTGTATTTTTATTGCTGTATTGATGAGTAATCTTGATGTGGTGCATTGTGGCTATCATGCGTTAATTAATACGCCGTTTGGACTGCATTTTAATGGGTATGTGATTAACACGACGTTGCATGATTTTGTGAATGATTTTTTATTAACAATTTTCTTTTTTGTCTTGGGCCTTGAGGTCAAGCGAGAGTTTGTGATTGGTGAGTTATCAGAGTTATCAAAATCGATGTATGTCGTGCTCTGCGCGCTCGGTGGTGCACTGTTACCGATTGTTGCATATGTATTGATTAATCATGGTCATCCTGAAACACTGAACGGTTGGGCAATACCTATGGCAACGGATACGGCCTTAGCAATCGGTGTTTTGTATTTGTTTAAACATAAAATATCAAAGAAAGCGTTTACCTTGGTTGCATCACTTGCAGTGATTGATGATATCTTAATTATTATTGTGATTGCCGTATTTTATTCGTCGCATTTTAATTTAATGATGTTTTTAGTGGCGTTGTTGGTTTTGTTGGGCCTTGTCATGATGAATGTATGTGGTTTTCGTCATCCGATTATTTATATTATCCTGGGATTTTTTCTTTGGCTTTGTATCGAAAGCGCTGGCATTCATGGGACCATTGCAGGGATTCTCGTGGCGATGTGTATTCCGGCGCGCCCTAAAAAGAAACCGAAAAGTGCAGTCAAAAAAATTCGTAAGCTTTTGAATAAATTTGAAGCTGAATACAATCATGAGAAGCACTTACTTGAAGATGAAAGGCCTCATGAGCTACTTGAAAACGTGACAGATGCTTCGTTAGAGGCAACGACACCGTTGAAGCGTTGGGAAAACCAACTTGAAATACCGGTTTTAGTTTTGATTTTGCCTTTATTTGCGCTTACGAATGGTGGCTTTGATATTGATTTTGCTCATATGAGTCAGACTTTATCGAGCTCGCTGTTTTGGGGGATTTTTATTAGTCTTGTTATTGCCAAACCGGTCGGATTGTTGCTTACCTCATGGAGTGTGCAAAAACTGGGTGTTGCATCACGTCCTCAATGCATTGAAGTGTATGATATTATTGTGATTGCTTTTTTAGCAGGCATTGGTTATACCATGTCGATTTTTACGTCTGAGCTGTCGTTTACTTCCGGTGCGTTGTCGGACATGGCTAAGCTTTCTATTTTTGTTAGTTCAAGTATTTCAGCATTGATTGCGATGAGTTTGATGAGGATTAAACCAGATGATTAAGGTGCTGGATTAAGTCGTGGTTGGGCTTTTTGTGCAACTCAGCGGCGCGTTCACCAAAGCTCTTAAAGTCTACCCTGCCTGTCGCGACATCATATACGGCGCCGATCATGCCGAGGTTATTGTTTTCAACTTGTTTTTTTAAAATAGGGCTGCCTTCATAAATGCCTTGCAACGTGTTGGCGATATTAAGCTCGGTGACATGTTCGACAAATGTTGTGTTTTTGCTGGTGCGGTTCGATGTTGTGCTGGTCTCGGCATGAATAGCAGGTTTGATTTTTGTTAGTAGTTGCGTGATATGTCCTTCTTTGACATCGTCACAGGCCGCCGCAATAGCACCGCATCGCGTGTGTCCAAGAACAACCAAAAGTTTGACGCCCAAAACATGACATGCATACTCGATGCTGGCTAAAACATCGTTATTAACGACGTTTCCGGCCACACGAACACAGAATAAGTCACCAAAACTCATATCAAAAACGGTTTCAACAGGTACCCGTGAGTCGATGCACCCAAGGACGATGGCAAGCGGATGTTGCGTAGCCGAGGTGTGCTTAATATCAATGTTGAGGCTACGATGAATGCGTGTATCTTGAAGAAAACGCTCATTGCCTTCTCGTAAAATCTTTAAAACTTGTTGTGGTGAAAGTGAGGCCTGAATATCGTAGGTGGTGACGTTAATAAAATTAATATGATCGTGAATAGCGTAATGCGATTTAAAGCCAATAAGATTGAGTGAAATATTTTTTTGGGGGGCTTGCTCTTCTTGGAATTCTTTGAGGAGTTCAACAATTTCTTTATCAATGTAGGTGGAGTAACGGGCATCGATGATCAGTTGTGAGTTTTTTGGCAGATCATCCAGCTCTTCTATCAGCGATGCTTTATTTAAAAACGTGGTTTGTTGAGGAAGAATTAAGCGTTGAGTTACGCCGTTGGGATAAAATTCTTTGATGATATCAAAGCGTACTTGGCTGTTTGATTTTAAAATAAAAAACAGGCTGACCATGAGGCCGAGCACAATGCCTGTGAGTAAATTAAGCGTCACGATGCCGATGATGGTGACCAGAAACGGAATAAAACGGTCCAGGCCTTGTTGATAGATGGCTTTGTAGATTTTTGGGGTGGTGAGTTTATATCCAGTATAAATTAAAATGGCGGCAAGTGAGCAAAGCGGTATTTTATTGAGTAGATGAGGAATAAGCATAATAGCAAATAAAATAAAAACACCATGAAGCATGGAAGATAATTTTGTTTTTGCTCCTGCTTCAATATTAACGGAAGTACGTACAATAACCGATGTGACCGGTATGCCGCCAAGAAGGCCTGCCGTTAAGTTACCAAACCCTTGGGCCAGTAATTCCCGATTTTTTGAGCAACGGCGATGCTTATAATCGAGTTTCTCGGACGCTTTGATGTTAAGTAAGCTTTCAAGTGAAGCAACCACCGCAAGAATGCAAGCATACACATAAACACTGGGGTTTGACCATGCGGACCACTTAGGAAAGCTGAGTTGTTCGAGCCAATCAATCATACCATGGTCATGAGGAATATTGACCAGTTGAAGATTATGCTGCGCCAGATACGAATGCGTTAAAATAAAAAATTCGTTTGCAGCGACACCAAAAAGAACGACGATGATGGTGCCGGGGATCGGTTTTAGCCAAGCAATCCGTGTTTTATCAAAAAAAATGAGCATGCCGAGCGAGATAAGCGATATAATCAAGGCCCCGCTGTTGATGTGATAGGAGATATCGAGCAGAGGTTGAACATGAAAACCTTCGGCTGCATCGAGCAGATGCATTTTGAGTTCAGACATGCTGGCTGATAGGGTAAAAGCTAACGGTAGCTGTTTGACAATTAACAAAATTCCAACCGCGCTGAGCAAGCCTTGAATCACGTTTGAGGGAACGTAATCAGCAAAAAAGCCCGCGCGTAAGGCGCCTGTGATGATTTGAAGTAGGCCTGCGAGCAAGAGCGCAAGCAAAAAAGTATTAAAATCGCCCAGCTGACCGATTGCCGTCAGGACGACTGCGGCCATGCCCGCAGCAGGTCCGCTGACGCTGATGTGTGAAGCACTTAAACTTCCGACAATAATACCACCAATGATGCCGCTGATAATTCCAGAGAGCAGTGGGGCCCCAGAAGCGAGCGCAATGCCTAGGCACAAAGGAATGGCGACCAGAAAAACAACGAGAGAAGAAATTAAATCAAAGCGCAGGTGTCGTTTGCGATAAACGCGAAGTTGCCGAGCAACGGTGCTTAAGCTATTCATCATGTCTTGCGTGCTCCGAAGGGATAAGTTGCTGCTCTAAATGTTCAAAATCCCATAAATTCTTATCCATCAACTGACTTGGCTTGACGGCTTGTAATGCATGCAACAGGTTGCTTGGAATTTTGGGGTTTTCTTGAGTAAGTTGATTAATTAAATTACCTACTTTTTTACGTACGAGGTTGTCTTGCGAACCGCATAAAGTACAAGGAATAATGGGAAAAGCTTGTTCTTTGGCATATTCAATAATATCGCTTTCGGGCGCATAGCATAGGGGGCGAATGACCATATGCTTTTTGTTATCACTCAAGAGCTTAGGCGGCATAGAGCGCACTTCGCCATTATACAGCATCGACATCAAGAGCGTGCGAATGAGGTCATCTTTATGATGCCCTAATGCGATTTTGGTGAAGCCATGTTCTTCGGCATAGCGATAAATAATGCCACGGCGCAGGCGCGAACATAAAGAACAATAGGTTTTCCCTTCAGGTATTTTTTCTTTCACAATGCTGTAGGTGTCACGCGTAAGAATTTTATGTGGAATATCTCGGTCATCAAGCCAACCACGAAGCTTGCTATCATCCCAACCGGGTTGAGCTTGATCGAGTGTGAAAGAAAATATTTCAAAGTTAATGTGCGCGCGTCGACGTAGGCTATCTAACAAGGTGAGTAGGGTAAACGAATCTTTACCGCCTGAGAGGCAAACCATGACACGATCGTTGGCTTGGATCATGTTGTAATCAGCAATAGCTTTGCCTGTATGATGCAAAAGTTTTTTTTCGATACTGGATGAAGTATAAGTCATGTTCGTGTTCTACCGTGGGTTTTAACTTAAATACGAACACTTACTGTGGCGCATTGAGTTTAGGTGGACGGCTGTTAATGCGTTCCGTTGCGAGCCAACTGTTAATTTCTTCAAGATCGGTGACGTTGAGTGTTCCGGCAAGGTATTTGAGCTTGAGCATAAACTTAATCAGGCCGTACTGATCGGAGGCTAATTCTTTTTGCGCAAGAAATAATCGTTCTTGAGCGCCGACCACGTCAACCATGTTACGTGTCCCAACAAAAAAGCCAGCTTCGGTACTCTCAAGCGATGCCGTTTGTGTAAAAAGGGTTTTACGATCGGCTTTGACTTTGGCTATGCCGTTATTGATGGTGTTAAATGCAATTCGGCTGTCAACGGTGACATCCCGATAGGCTTGTTCAAGTGCTTGACTTGCGGACTGAAAATCAAATTGTGCTTGTTTGGTTTCTGCTAACACTAACCCACCTTGTAGAATAGGGTAGTCCATGGTGAGAGCAACGGATGAAATTTGCTGTGTTGCAGGAATAAAGAAGTTGGGGTCTTGTGATTGATTACGTGTGCGCGAAAGATTGGCTTTGACGGCAAGAATAGGCCAGTTTCCGGCCGATTTAACTTTAATTTTTTCTCGCTTTTCTTCCATGGCATATTTGGCAGCAAAGAGTTTGTAATTTTGCTTAAGGCCCGTTGCCACCCAATCATCGATGTTATCCGGCTCGGGTCGAATCAGCGGAATTTTTTTATTTCGGAGTGGTGCAAGGCTGTCGTAAACATGATTGGTCAGTTTACGAAGCTCTTCACCCGAATTGATCACATTATTTTCGGCTTCAATCACTTGTGATACCGCGTAGTCATAAGCCGCTTGGGCATCGTACACCGATGTGATGGCATCCAGCCCAACATTAAAGCGTTGCGTTGCTTGATCAAACTGCCGTTTGTTAGCGCGCTTTTTAGCTTGCGTGAACGAAAGAAAGTCGTAAGAAAAAAGCACATCAAGATAAGCCGAGGTTACGCGTAAGAGCAAGTCTTGTGATGCATCGTTAAAGCGAGCATTGGCGGCTTTAACCGATGCTTTGGCTTGTTGCACTTCAGCCCAAGCTTTAAAGTTATAAATCGCTTGAGAGGCTGAAAAATTCCACTGCATGGTTTGATAGCTTTCATCAACAATAAAATTTTCACCGTCGACCAGCAGGCCTGCATTCACATTTTGTTGGCTTGAGCTTGTGAGTGCATTTACGGTGAACTGGGGTAGCAACGGAGCACGTGCACGCGGGACGTTTTGACTGTCCGACATAAATTCACTGTAGGCGATTTTAAACTTGGGGTCGTTATCAAGTGCTTGAAGATAAATATCCAGCAGATCGGCGGCATGAAGCGGCGGTATGCAACCGAAGCTGATAAGTAAGATTGAGCTGAGCTGTTTTAGCTTCTTCATGCCTTGTGCTTCCTAAAAAGTAAATGTTTTAGGGGGAGAAGGATTGATGAGTGCAGGCAATTGGGTTTCAAACAGTACGCTCGTATGCCATTGCTCTTGGTGATCAAGGTGATGAAGCTGGCCTTGCATACACGGTTTATCACCGACGACGGCAAATAGTTTTCCGCCGGGTAGCACTTGTAAACGATGCATGTCTTCGAGGGTATGCAACGCCCCGGTATAAATCACCACATCAAAAGGTGCTTTGTCGGTCCAACCATGATAGGCATTACCGGTATGCAGCGTGGTATTATTACATCGATATTGCTTAAGTTTTTTTCGTGCATGCTCTGTGAAGTCGGTATAATAGTCAATGCTGGTGACATGCTCACAGCGACGACTGAGCAATGCAGTCAAAAAGCCTGAACCCGTTCCGATTTCAAGCACATTTTCATGGCCCTCAAGTGCTAGCGCTTGTAAAATAGTCGCTTCTTCAAGCGGTGTCATCATGCATTCGTTATGGGGCAGCGGGATTTGTAAATCGCTGTAAGCATAGTTATGTAAGCTTTCTGGTACAAAAGCGTCTCTCGGCAGCTCGTCATATAAAGAGAGGATATTTTCGCTAAGAACATCACCTGTTCGTAGCTGCTGCGTGATCATATTAATGCGGGCATTCTGATTTTTCATGTTACGACCTTTTATATGTGACGACTTAGGGTAAAACGTTGCAGAGATTTTAGCAAGAAGTTGTGGTATCTGCGAGTGAAGTTGTAATGGATTTCATTTGTTGTTGGTGTACAAGTAAAGCGATTATTTTGAATTGGTCGTACAGCATCACGATAAATCAATTTGGATTTTGAAAGCATTAGAATATTTGGACGGTGCTGGGTTATTAGCTAATGATTGCAAAATATCAAGAGAAAGCTGTTCATGAGATCCCATTTTTTAATCAAAAATAGTTTATAATCATCATAAAGAGAGCATACTATAACATATGAGGCCAAGCCTTATGCTTATTCCACTCATTGAACCGACATCAATGCGCTACATCCACGTTAACCCCAGGACCAATCGTGTGCATCTGCTTGTGCCGTTTGTTGGCGGCCAGGATATCAGCACCGATAACACCTGTCGCTCAACAGCAGAACTCAACGCATTTTTTGGTGGTGGCGGCTTCAGCGAATTAGAATCGTATAAAAGCGTACTGGAATTTCATATCTCTCTGCTTGACGCAAATGATGCGAGGCGGGTGATTAAAGAAGAGCGCTTGGCTCAAATCAACATCTACCTTGATGCCGTCCGTAGTATAGGGAATAATTATCAAACTACGGTCAACGCTTTGCTCGCTAAACCCTCGAATTTATACAGCATTCAATTACGACCACGCGCACAAGATAATTACGGTAACGTGGTAAATCCGGTGTTTACCATAGAGCGAGGCAATGATGGGTCAGGCACGCCCTTATCGCCTTTGTATAACAAGATGCATGAGGTATTTCCGAACCAAACGCTGGGGAAACCCGACCCACGCACGGAGCTCATCAACTTGACCTTAAGCGCTTTGCCTCAAGATGCAAGCTTTGAAGACATTCAACGTGTTTTGACCGAGCAATGCCAAGCGCTTTTTGGCGAACCCATAGATTTTTACAGAGCAAGCGAAAATCAAGCGGTCACAAAAGCGCATATCGATGCATTGATGGGGTTGGGTGACGATGCAACACCAAAAGAATATATTAATGCTCTTTTAGGAACATGTGCGCCCAGCTTATCAAGCTTATATACAGGCTCACCGTTTTACCTTGGGACATATACCACATCAGGCGAGCAATCTGAATGCTTTTCCATCATGACGCAATTTTATTTAGCTATTTTAAATATACACTGCCGCGCACAAGGCATAAGCAACATAAATTTTGGAGAGATTTTAGATAATAATGCAGCGTTAAGCGAGGCGCTCGTCGAGTGCATATCAATGGCTTTAACCAACGGCGATGACGTAGAAGCTAGTATCATCATGTTTGTGAACGAGCATACAAGAGCATTTAGTTTATCACGTGACTTAAACCCAGATGATAAAAATGCAATTCAAACAAAATTCGAAACCACCTATCGTACCGTAACAGCCACCGACGAAAATGAACATATGGATGATTTCATGATATTGGACAACGAAGCCCGTGGCCCAAACGCACTATTCTTCACGCAAAAAGGTTTAATTTGCACAGACTTCGCGAATATCGCGCCGACCACAGGACCGAACCAAGCCTACTTTGCTGAAATTAAGCAAGAAGCGGCGACGCACCCTAATGTCATGAGGCCTCAAGATGAAGCGATTGTTGAGGTGGATATCGAACCCGAAGCACTGATGGATAAACTCGATGATATCCAATGGGATAAACTGCCCGTCGAGGTCAGTGACGCCTGTCGCGCTTTGCCTGCCTTCCAAATGCGTGAATTAGCGGACGATGTGGCCAAAGGTAAACAAGATGAGGCGGAAGCCATCTTAAATGCCTCTGCTGATAATAAACAAGTCTTGCTCACAACCTCAGCTAAATTCACGGATTACTCAGGACGCACGTTTAACTGCACCGCCTACGAATACGCCTATTGGGCTAAAGACACGCACATGCGGCGCATGCTCGAAAGCCACATGGATGATACAACCAAAACTTATTTATTAGGTAAAATTAATGAAATGGAGCGCTCAGGCCTGGCTTATCAACAACATGGGGTTGATTATAAAAACCCACATTATGACGTGAGTTTTGTATTAAAAGACTTAAGTCCCGATGAGTTTTGTCAATTACAAACGATGGTGGGTCAAAACATAGAAAAAATTCGAGACGCCGCGGCTGGCAACTATCAAAATCTACCGTTTACAGCCACGGAATATGAGCATCTTAAACAAGCTTTAGAACAACATAAACAGTACGGATTAACCTCGTTTTTTTACACATCACCGGCCAATGCCATCGCGAGCAAATTAACCTTTGATTTTAAATCATTAATCACTGCACTGTATTCCTACGCAACGAATTTTAACACATGGGACGTGGGTCAGCGTGAAGACGCCTGGCTTAACGTAGGTCAAGCTCAGCGTGATGTTCCCGTACATATCGCCCATGAATATTGCAGACCGGATCGTTCATTTTGTCCCTGTCCTGAATTCAATGAACCCACGCTACCACGATTGCTTAGTCTGGATAATCACGTTACATCTGTTCATGCTTGGTTTCCTCTTTCGTCGGGCTCTTCCGGTCTTGGTTTTGATTTTGCTTTAATTGGTAGGGCCGCGTTTCACTGGGAGCCGCAAGGGTCTCAGGCGTTCCTTGAGTTATTAGCCGTCGACCGCCTTGATAAAGTAAGAACCGCTGATCTCACGCAGTCGCGTGAAATTCTGGGGCTGGTGACACCAAATCAGGGCGTGATGTGTAGCTATTATCGATCATAGATTCAATGCCTTGTCTTGGCTAGTTGTCACTGCTGCCAGTCGCACGCGCTATTCTGGTGAATTTGTTCCCAGCTTGTTATGATGCACGCTGATATTTATCTAAGAAATGTTGAGCCAAGCTGGAGATAGACATGCGGGACAAATTTAAGGAATATTTTGAGTCAGAATTGGAGATTCTTAAACAAGAAGGATTGTTTAAGCCCGAGCGTGTGATTCAAAATCAACAGCAAGCCATGGTCAGCCTCGGCAATCATGATGTGATTAATCTTTGTGCCAATAACTATTTAGGGCTCGCCAATCACCCAGCCTTGGTCGAAGCAGGAAAAGCGGCGTTAGATAAATACGGATACGGTATGGCGTCGGTGCGTTTTATCTGCGGAACGCAAGCACCGCATAAAGCGTTAGAGCAAAAAATAAGTAATTTTTTAGGTAAACCCGATACGATTTTATATCCTTCGTGTTTTGATGCCAATGCCGGTTTGTTCGAAACGTTACTCGGGCCGGAAGATGCGATCATCAGTGATGCTTTAAATCATGCCAGTATTATTGATGGGGTGCGGTTGTGTAAAGCCAAGCGTTTTCGCTATGCCAATAATGATATGCAAGATTTAGAAAAGCAGTTGCAAGCGGCGAGCGATGCACGTTTTCGTTTGATAGCGACCGATGGCGTGTTTTCGATGGACGGTATTTTGGCAAACTTACCGGCTATTTGCGATTTGGCTGATAAGTACGGTGCTTTGGTGATGGTGGATGACTCTCATGCCGTTGGTTTTGTCGGTGAAACCGGTCGAGGTACGCCCGAGCATTTTGGGGTGTCGGATCGTATTGATATTATTACGGGAACTTTAGGCAAAGCGCTAGGTGGCGCATCGGGTGGTTTTACTGCTGCCAATGAAGCGATTGTCGGTTGGTTGCGACAGCGTTCACGGCCGTATTTATTTTCAAATACGCTGGCCCCCATGATTACCGAAACGTCGATTGCCGCGTTAGATCTCGTAATAAATAACCAAGATTTAATTCAGAACGTGCAAAATAACGGGCGTTATTTTCGTACCGGCCTCGAGCAACTCGGATTTAATTTAGTGCCTGGGGATCATGCGATTATTCCGGTGATGTTAGGTGACGCGGTACTGGCTGGAAAAATGGCCGAGCGTTTGCTTGATGAAGGCATTTATGTGGTTGGATTCTCCTTTCCTGTGGTGCCCAAAGGCCAAGCGCGTATTCGAACGCAAATGTCAGCCGCGCATACTCAGGCACATCTGGATAAGGCGCTGGATGCGTTTGGGCGTGTTGGCCGTGAATTGGGTATTATCTAAGTTTATTTGGAAAGCATGATGAAATCACTGATTAAAGCAAAACGTGAGCCCGGTATTTGGATGGATGATTCACCCAAGCCAGCGTTTGATGCACATGAAGTCTTAATTAAAATTCATAAAACGGCCATTTGCGGCACAGATATTCATATTTATGCTTGGGATGATTGGGCGCAAGCAACGATACCCGTACCGATGATTGTAGGGCATGAATTTTTTGGTGAAATAGTCGAAGTTGGCCAACACGTGAAAGGCTTAATCGTTGGCCAGCGCGTGTCGGGCGAGGGGCATATTACCTGTGGCATATGTCGTAATTGCCGCGCAGGTCGCCAGCATTTATGTCGAAGAACGCTGGGTGTGGGGGTGAATCGTCCCGGTTGTTTTGCCGAATATTTGGTTTTGCCCGCCAGTAATGTTTTGCCTTTACCGGATGATATTACGGGTGATCAAGCGGCGATTTTAGACCCATTCGGTAATGCAACGCACTGCGCCTTGTCGTTTAATCTCATCGGTGAAGATGTTTTAATCACCGGTGCCGGTCCGATTGGGATGATGGCGGTTGCGATTGCCCGCCATGCGGGTGCTAGGTACGTAGTGATTACAGACGTGAATGATCACCGTCTTGCCTTAGCAAAAAAAATGGGTGCGACGCGTGCTATTAATGTTAAGCATCATACCCTTCAAGACACCATGGCTGAATTGGGTATGCGTGAAGGTTTTGATGTGGGTCTCGAAATGTCAGGTAATCCCATGGCGCTGAACGACATGGTTAAAACCATGAACCATGGTGGAAAAATGGCGTTGTTAGGCATTCCGCCTGAAGCAACTGCGATTGATTGGACGCAAGTGATCTTTAAAGGTTTAGAACTTAAAGGTATTTATGGACGAGAGATGTACGAAACATGGTACAAAATGATTGCCATGCTTCAAAGTGGTCTGAATTTATCACCGGTCATGACCCATCATTTTCCGGTGGATGATTTTCAAGAGGCTTTTCAAATTATGGCCTCGGGCCAGTCAGGAAAAGTGATTTTAGATTGGACTTAATTATTTTAAATTAGAAAAAATTGGAGTAGCCCTTATGGCACAGTATATTTTTACAATGAACCACGTGAGCAAAGTGGTTGAAAATCAGCGCGCGATTCTAAAAGATATTTCGCTTAGTTTTTACCCTGGTGCAAAAATTGGTGTGCTTGGACTGAATGGTTCAGGTAAATCAACACTGCTGCGTATTATGGCGGGAGTCGATAAAAATTTTGAAGGGGAAGCACGCCCTCAAGCCGGTATTCGTATCGGTTATCTTCCTCAAGAGCCACAGATGGATCCTAAACAAACCGTTCGAGAAGTTGTCGAAGAAGCGGTGGCTGACATGAAAGGCTTGCTGAAAAAATTTGATGAGATCAGTGCAAAATTTTGTGAGCCGATGAGTGATGATGAGATGACCGCCTTGCTTGAAGAGCAAGGTAATTTGCAACAAGCCATTGAGGCCGGGGGTGGTTGGGATCTCGATCGACGACTCGAAATTGCTTCCAATGCCTTACGTCTACCCGATGGTGACGCTTTAATCGGTGTGTTATCGGGGGGGGAATGCCGGCGTGTGGCGTTATGTCGCTTACTGCTTTCAAATCCTGACATGCTTTTACTCGATGAGCCAACCAACCATTTGGATGCCGAAAGTGTGGCTTGGCTTGAGCGTTATTTAGAAGAATTTACCGGAACCGTTGTCGCGATTACCCATGATCGCTATTTTCTTGATAATGCAGCGCAGTGGATTCTTGAACTCGATCGCGGCGAAGGTATTCCATATGAAGGCAATTATACAACCTGGCTTGAGCAAAAAACCACGCGTTTAGCACAAGAACAAAAACAAGAGTCAGCACACGATCGTGCCCTTAAAGCGGAGCTTGAATGGGCGCGTAGCTCACCTAAAGGCCGTCGCGTAAAAAATAAAGCACGTTTGGCGCGCGTTGAAGAAATGACTTCACGTGAGTTCCAGAAGCGTCAAGAAACCAACGATTTGTATATTCCGCCTGGTGAGCGTTTAGGCGACTTGGTGATTGAAGGTGAGAATTTATCCAAAGCGTTTGGTGATCGTGTTTTATTTGAAAACTTAAACTTTAGATTACCAAAAGGCGGTATTTTAGGTATTGTAGGCCCCAACGGTGCCGGTAAATCCACGTTTTTGAAAATGTTGACACAGCAAATTACCCCCGATCAAGGTGAAATCCGAATCGGAAAAACCGTGGATTTGGCCTATGTCGATCAATCTCGGGATAATTTAGATGACAATAAAACGGCTTGGGAAATGATTTCTGATGGTCACGATATGATTCAAGTCGGCGCTTTTCAAATGTCCTCACGTGCTTATGTTGGACGGTTCAATTTTAAAGGATCGGATCAGCAAAAACGTGTTGGAACTTTATCCGGTGGTGAGCGTAATCGTGTGCATTTGGCGTGTTTGTTAAAACGCGGAGCAAACGTACTGCTGCTCGATGAGCCGAGTAATGATTTAGATGTAGAAACCTTACGTGCCTTAGAAGAAGCGATGCTCAACTTCCCAGGATGCGCCATTGTTGTTTCGCATGATCGCTGGTTTCTTAATCGTATTTGCACGCATCTGTTGGCGTTTGAAGGTGATTCAAACGTTGTCTTTATTGATGGAAACTATCAAGACTATGAAGAAGATCGTAAACGTCGTTTGGGCGATGCTGCCAACAATCCATCGAAAACCAAATATCGCCGCCTTCATGAAGATTAAGCGTATGAGGTATGCTTGGTTGCCGTGGGTGTTGTGTTTCAACCTCACGGCATGCCTGGATGTTGATGAGTCGACGGTTATTACCGATGATTACGGTGATGTGCATTACATGCCTCATCATTTAAAAGATACGCGAGGACGTAATCATTTTCCTCTACACATCAAACCACGTGGTCATAAGCTGTTTGTATTCGACCCTAAAGTATCTGCGTGGGCTGCTTATAACGAGGAAGGGGAGCGCGTCTTGACCGGTATGGGGTCAGGAGGTGCAGACTTTTGTGATGATACCAATGAACCGTGTCGTACCGTGACCGGAAACTTTCGCATTTATTACAAGCGCGGCGCAAATTGTAAATCGAGAGCTTATCCTGTAGAAACAGGCGGTGGGGCCAAAATGCCGTATTGCATGTATTTTTATCGCGGGTTTACCATTCACTCGGGGTATGAGCAACTTACAACCAATTCCAGTCATGGATGCATTCGGGTACTTCCCAGTGCGGCCAAATGGTTAAACGAAGAATTTGTAAAAGTCGGCAGTACCGAAGTGGTGGTTTTATCGTATAAAGATGAAGACGGTGATGGTAGTTGGTTACGTGATGCGATGATGTAATTGGCGCAGTTTGATACACCAGCACAAAGCCCTTATTTTCAAAGAACTTTTCAGGCTACGCACAACGTTATCCACAGATCATGGGGATAACGTTCTAAGGTGTCATTTACCTAAAAAAACGTTATTTTTCAATGATCTTACATGATTTAAATCAAGCGTTTTAAGTGTGATATGAGCGCAGCTTTTTTGTTTATCCACATTGCGTCAAATTGAATAATATAATAAGCCGGATAGTGATTATAAAGCAGTATTTTTTTAAAAAACAGTCTTGACAGCCATGTTTTTGACTTTTTTTTTATGCCATGATGAAGGCTTATTGTTGAAGTATATTCACGTTAGATTTTAGGGAGTTCATGTGAATCGAGTCACAACCTTTGCTGCAGGATTAATCAGTGTCACGTTGATTGGTTATTTACTGATGACCGGGCGTAGTTTTTTATTGCCTTGGGTGATTGCGTTGTTTATTTGGAATTTACTGAACACACTGAATCGTTCGATACAGCATCTGCCATGGTTAGGTAAGTATTTTCCTGCCAAGCTGAGTATGGTGTTGTCTTTTTTGGTGGTGGTTGGGTGCATGTGGGAATTGGTTCACATTGTTACGGATAATGTAAATGAGGTGATTCATGCATCAGCGCGTTATAAAGAAAGTTTTAAAAACTTAACCGGTCAGCTGAATCAGCAATTGCTTGCTAAGTTAGTGGCTTATGTCGAACGATTGGGTGATGATCTTGATATTCAAAAAATTCTGATTAATGTCTACGCGGGCTTTACAACCGTCGCAAGCTCTGCATTTTTAATCGCGATTTATATTATTTTCCTATTTGTTGAGCAAGCGATTTTTTCGACAAAAATAAAGCGTTTGGTACCTTCTGAAAAGCAACGCAAAGTCATGAACGAATTGATGACACGTACGCTGCGGGATATTCAAACCTATTTAGGTTTAAAAACATTGATGGGATTATTAACGGCGTTTGCGAGCTGGGGCATCATGACGGCCATTGGGCTTGATTTTGCTGAGTTTTGGGCTTTGCTTATCTTCTTCTTGAATTATATTCCAAATATTGGTGCAATTATTGCGACACTCTTTCCCGCCTTGCTTGCCTTGATTCAATTCCAAAGCTGGTTCCCGTTTGTTGCGATGACCTCGGGTCTTGTCGCCGTTCAGTTTGTGATTGGGACGTTGCTTGAACCACGTTACCTTGGGCGTTCGTTGAACTTGAGCCCTCTGGTTATTTTGTTTGCTTTAGGATTATGGGGTGTAATTTGGGGTGTTGTGGGCATGTTCTTATCCGTACCGATTACGGTGATGATGATGATTGTTTTGGCGCATTTTCCGGCAACCCGCCCGTTTGCGATCATGCTGTCGAAAGATGGGCAGGTTGAAATCGAAAAAGCCGAGCTTTAATTGTTTCTTTGTGTGTTGGGTTGTTGCGCAACCGGACGTGTTAAGGTTGAATGATGAATGAACCAATACACCGCGGCAATAAAAACACCACCCAGCAACGTTGCAAATGCCCAGGTGGGCGCTGCAACTAACGCCGGCCGTTGCCCAACTTTTTGCAGTTGTCCCGCATCTTTTGCCACAGCACCTGCAAAAAGAATGTGAATAAATGCATTCACGATGAGCATTAATAAATAAAATGTTTGAATCGAATGGCTGTATTGTTGCGTAAGTTCTTGAAGCATAACCACCTCTTTTTTAAGTAAACACAATTAGAACTTATATCATAACAGAAATAGCATATGCTTTAAGTTGCTGAATCTTGGATAAGCCATGTACGGTTGGGTGACGCAGTACGGGTTTTAATCCAGAGTAGCGAGGGCGTTTTATGACGCTTTTCGGGTGCAATACTATCATGCAAGGCCGCGGAAAA
Source organism: Legionellaceae bacterium (assembly GCA_029212505.1). Taxonomy (GTDB): domain Bacteria; phylum Pseudomonadota; class Gammaproteobacteria; order Legionellales; family Legionellaceae; genus JAALKW01. The sequence continues at coordinate 122,977 of JARGOS010000001.1, forward strand.
AGGATATTTTTTATTGACGCGTTGCAGGGCGGACCATACGGCTTGTGTATTTTGGGATTGATCTTCTAAAAGCAGATGGTCGCCACGATAAATCACGGCGACAGGTTTGCCTTTGAGGGCGCGTTTTAAAGCAAGCTCAATATGACGCCATTTTTTTTCATGTTGTCGCGTTGTTTCGATGAGCACGGGGTGCTCTTGATAAGCGCTGCGATCATGCGCATGCTGTGCCAGCTTTTTCAGCTGATTGCTCGGGGTTTGTTTTAAGAAAAAAGAACATAATTTATCCACAAGCGGAGCGTAGCGCCAGGTGGTTTTAGCTTTGGTTTTTGGTCCTTTGTTGATATAAATGGCAAAAGCCAAGGTATGACCATTGGTTGTGTACATATAGCCTGAAAGACTGGTAATGCCCGACATGGTGCCTGTTTTTGCACGAATAAAGCCTTGCTCCGAAGGTTTTTTTAAGCGTTTACTGAGTGTGCCGTCACGTCCTGCGACGGGAAGTGCAGAAATGTATTCGTAAGCGAGTGGGAAGCGCGCGTGAAGGAATTTGAGTAAGGCGACCGTTTGTTCTGGCGTTATTTGATCCAGTCGTGATAGGCCCGAACCATCGCGTAGAACCGCTTTGTTCATGGATATCTTGGTTTCTTTTTCTAGAAAGTTTTTAATAATGGGTTCAGCTTTGTTCCAATTCACCGGTGAGCCATGTAAAACCTCTGCAGTATGCAAATAAAGACTTTCAGCGTATAAATTATCCGATGTTTTTAACGTTTTTTCTAAAAGACCGGCAATCGATTTTGATTGATGCGTACCTAAAAGTAAGGCCGTTTTGGGTTTTTTACCGAATTTTATTTTTCCGTCCAAAATAATACCCATTTTTTTTAAATCAGATGTGATATGGGCTTTTACATAACGTGTTGGATTGATGATGGCGAGTTTTTGTTGGCCGGACCATTGACCAAGACCCACGCAGCCATGAATGGTAAGTTGATTTTTTTTATCCATGACGTAGCTTAAGCCGCACGTTTTGGCTGTTGCGTTGGTCATCACTTCATTGTTTAATGTGATGCCAGCATTGGTGGTGTTGAGTTCGATTCGCGCGTTTTGACCTGCTCGGGCCGCAGGATTGACCGTTACGATGAGGCGATTTTCATCTAAAATCAGGGGTGCCAGTGGGGCACCGTAACCGTGGGTTAGATCTTTTTCTGACCAGCCAGGGCCGTAAGGGTCGATACCATGGCGTGCACTGACAAGAATAATATTGCCGTCAATGCGTTGAATACCCCAGGTTTTAAGCTTAGCAAGCAAATCACTTAAATCTTCATTTTTAAACGATGGGTCGCCTGGCATGTCGAGATAAATCGAGCCATTTAATACGCCGTCTTCTAAGCGTGTGGCATCGGTGCTTAATTCTGTTTTAAATTGATAATTGGGGCCTAAGGCGAGTAGGGCGGCCGCATCTGAAAATAATTTCATGTTACTGGCAGGAATAAAGGTTTTAGAAGCATTACGTGAGTACAGTGTTTTACCGGTATTTAGATCGACAACGAGCGCGCCAAGATTAATCGCCGGATCCACTTGTTTTACGATCTTTTCTACATCCAAGGGTAACGAATCAAGCGGTAACGTATCCTGAGCCCAAGCAGTTAAGCTGAGTATAAATAAAATAAGACTTGGTAAAATCCTTTTCATAAGCAATCAACCTTTTTATGTGACCTACACAAAAAGAATAGTCTAAAAAAATAAATTGTGTTGTTTTATGTTGTTTTATGTAGGCTTATTTATATTCAGGAAGTGGTTGTTGGTCGGGAAAAATATCGGCAAGCGAAACCGAAAAGCCATCTTCACGTACAATACGCGCATGGGCGCGTTGCAGTTGCCGTGCTTCATCAACACCGCACGAATGACAAAGCGTGCTCACTTCAGAGGCCATGTTGTTGGCATAATGAAACACACGCTCAATTTTATCTTCAACCACCAGGCCACGTTGCAGGCGTGGTTGATGTGTCGTAATTCCCGTTGGGCAGGTATTTTGATGGCATTTCATCGATTGAATGCATCCTAAAGCAAAAAGAAAACCTCGGGCTGAATTAATCAAATCAGCGCCGGCACATAAAGCCCAGGTTACATCAGCCGGGGTAATCAGTTTACCGCTTGCGATGACTTTAATGCGGTTACGGAGGTTATATAAAACTAAAATATCAACAAGTTTAGGCAGCGCTTCAGAGATAGGAATGCCCATATAGTCCATGAGGCCTTGAGGGGATGCGCCTGTGCCGCCATCCGCGCTATCCAGTGTAATAAAATCAGGGGCCGATGCTATGCCTCGCTGATGAATAGCCAAGCATAAATCATGCAGCCATTCATAACTGCCCAACACGAATTTACAACCGACGGGTTTTCCTGTGACGTCTCGAATGCGTTGAATCATGTCTAAGAGCTCTTCAACGTTACTAATATCAGGATGACGATTTGGACTGATGGAGTCGGTGTGGACCGGTATGCCACGAATTTTAGCGACTTCTTCGGTCACTTTAACGGCTGGAAGAATGCCGCCTTTACCAGGCTTTGCGCCTTGGCTTAATTTAATTTCAAACATTTTGATTTGCTTTTTCTTGGCAAGCTCACGTAATTTTTTATTCGATAAGTGACCCAGTTTATCGCGCACACCATATTTGGCGGTGCCAATTTGCACGACTAAGTCACAACCACTTTCAAGATGGTAGGATGAAACACCGCCTTCGCCTGTATTAAGCCAGCACCCGGCTTTTTTTGCGCCTCCGGCCAGGGCACGTATGGCGACTTTAGAGATCGAGCCATAGCTCATGCTCGATATATTAAACACATGTTTCGATACATAAGGATTTTTACAGTAAGGGCCGATGGTGATCGGTTGAATATGGACACGACCTGAAGCGAGTACAGGAAACGGCGCACTCACAAAATACACCGTGCCTGTCTGATTAAGCGGGCGTGTGGAGCCGAAGCCTATGGTGGTATCCGCTTGTTTGGCCGCGCGATAGACCCAATTACGCTCAGCACGATTAAACGGAAGTTCTTCGCGATCATTCGTAAAAAAATATTGACGAAAAAAATCACCTAAAAATTCACTCCAATAACGAAAATGCCCAATCAGAGGAAAGTTACGAAGAATCGCATGCTTTTTTTGATACCGGTCCCAAATAACCAGCCCCAGCATAATCAGCAGTAAGCTAAAAAATATAATACGTGAGAGGAGCTGATCGAGGATCACGGATTGAATCAAAAAAGGATATTTCTCATGGGCTATATTCGAGAGTATGTGTACCACAAACGCTCCTTCGCTTGAAAGTGAATTTTATCATACCTAAGAGGTGTGCTGTGAGGCAAGCGGAGCAAGATTTATAAAGTCATCTATACTGTAAATTATAATGGCCTAGAAAGGTAAATCAAAAGGAGACGGAATGGGCGCACCGTTAGCACTCAGAAATCATTTGTTGGCTGCCATGCCGTCGCTGCATGGGACACCGTTTGAACGCAGTGTGATTTATGTGTGTGAACATCAACCGGAAGGTGCGGTTGGCTTGATGATTAACAGGCCTCTTGATTATTCTTTAAGCTTTATGTTTGATCAACTTCAAATCGAGTCAGAAGGTTCAGAGCAAAATCATAAGCCGCTTTTATTTGGTGGCCCTATGCAGCCCGAGCGAGGCTTCGTGATTCATCGACCGTCGGGTGCGTGGCGTTCAAGCTTGGTGCTTGATGATGACGTGACCATCACCACATCCAATGATATCATCCGCGCAATTGCTCAAAATCATGGCCCTAAAGACAGCTTGGTTGCTTTGGGATTTGTTGCGTGGGGAGAAAAGATCTTGGATAAAGAAATCGAAGAACAATGGTTGGTTTGTCCGTATGAACCCGAATTGCTTTACGAAGTGCCTTATGAGGAGCGTTGGGAAAAAACGGCAGAAACCATCGGTGTTCATGTCGGGCATATTATGCCAGGAGCAGGGCATGCCTGATCCCGTTTATTTGGGATTCGATTTCGGCTATAAACGTATGGGTGTTGCTGTTGGCCAGCGCTTAACCTGCACTGCAACGCCGTTACCGACCTTAAAAGCTACCGACGGCGCACCTAATTGGGACTTGATAGCTGAGCTGATTGATAAGTGGCGCCCAAGCGCATTGATTGTTGGATTTCCAACGCGCACAGACGGTGGCCCGTTATATGTCACCAAACCTGCTAAACGCTTTGCAGATAGACTCCATGGTCGCTTTAAACTTCCTGTGTATTTAGTCGATGAACGCCTGTCTACGGTAGAAGCGCGCGCTTTATTATTTGAAAAAGGCGGGTATCGCAAGATTAAAAACTCAGAAGTGGATAGTCTTGCAGCCTGTGTTATTCTGGAGCAATGGCTTCAGCAAGCGGAGTAATCGTACGTGAAACATTTTCTTGATGTCGATCAATTATCATCATCGTTAGTTTTTGAACTGATTGAACGGGCTCTTTTTTTTAAATCATTATCACAAAATAAATTAAAAAATCAGGTGCCGAATTATCCAACTTATCCGGGTATAGTTTTGTTGCATGTTTTTTATGAAAACAGCACGCGCACCCAGCTTAGTTTTGATTTAGCCGCTAAGCATTTGGGCTTAACGGTGTTGAGTCTTGATCCAAAACGCTCGTCTGAAAGCAAAGGCGAAGTCATGCAAGACATGTGCCAAACGTTTGCTGCGATGGGGGTGCGTTTGATGGTGATGCGTCACCCTGATAACGGTGCATTAAAGCAATTATCACGCGTTATTCCAGAATCTTTACAGTTGATTAATGCAGGTGATGGTATGCATGCGCATCCAACGCAGGCGATGTTGGATATGATGACCATCATCGAGCATGATCTTAAGCCTCAAGCGATTAAAATTGCCGTGGTTGGTAACATTCGACACTCGCGTGTTGCCCAGTCACTGCAGCGTCTTTGCCGTGTATTGGGGGTAGGTAAGTTAGCTTTAGTTGGGCCCGAAGCTTGGTTACCTAAAGATGTTATTTATGGTGAGGCTACTTCGTCACTTCAAGAAGGATTAAAAAATGCCGATGTGGTGATGACGCTACGTGTGCAACACGAACGCTTTTCAGATGATGATAACGATGCATGTGATTTGATGACGTATCGAGAAAACTATGCGATTACGTCAAGCACGCTTCAGTATGCGAAGCCGAATGCACTTGTCATGCACCCAGGGCCTATTAATCGCGGGGTCGAAATTGATAGTGATGTCGCTGATGGTCCACAGTCGTGTATTCTAAACCAAGTCCAAAACGGCGTTTTTATGCGTATGGCGATTTTAGAGTGGTTGATTAAGTCTTCGGATGTTTAGCGTTTCAGCCCTCATCCGCCCTGCGGGCACCTTCTCCCGCGAACACGGGAGAAGGAAAGTCAACACCCTACGTTGTATCAAACGTTCGTCTGCAATGTTTGCTTATAAGACAAAGCTTGCTTTAAGTCTTTACAGATCACCGCATCTCGTTCCTCCATATCAGCAATGGTTCGTGCAATTTTAAGTAAGCGATGAAACGCACGGGCTGAAAGCTTAAGGTGACTTAAAATTTTATTGAGTAACGCTTGTTCTTCTGATCCAAAAGCACAATGCGCTTCGCATGCTTTAGGGTTTAAAAAGGCATTAAGCATGCCTTGGCGGTTGATTTGACGTGTTCGAATAGTTTGTATATTGGCACGAATACGTGAGCTTTCATTGGTGGGGCCTTCATTGGGTTTAAGTAACTCATCTTTGGTGAGCGCTTGGACCACAATATGCATGTCAATACGGTCGGGTGTGCATAAGCAGGTCATGCTGGCATTGCCTGCGTGGCCACAAGGGCAGGGGTTCATCGCGGCAATCAGTTGAAATTTTGCAGGAAACTCAGCTTGTGCTGCTGCACGTGAAATACAAACGTGGCCTGACTCAAGTGGCTCGCGCAGTGTTTCGAGAACACGGCGATTAAACTCAGGAAGCTCGTCTAAAAATAATACGCCATGATGCGCGAGGGAGATCTCACCGGGTTTCGGCGGATTGCCTCCACCCACAAGCGCGACCGGAGAGGCTGTGTGATGCGGTGAGCGAAATGGTGGTTCGTGCCAGCGATGGGTGCTCGGAAGCCGGCCACCAGAACGGGTGAGCCGTTTGGTGGTGGGAGTATGTCACGTATTCATGCGCTTGCCTTGCCTGTTGATTCAAAAAGAAAATTATGTAATATTGATCTTGCTTCTTCACGTTTTTAAATTTATTTAATGCATTAGGGATAATGGTAATGAATTTTTTCAGCAAAATTAAAGTAATGATTCCAACAGCAGCGCTTCTTTCTTTATCGACTGCTTATGCAGGCACCATGGGAAATCAAACGGTTCCCATGTTTAAGCCTTATTTAGGTGGAGAAGTTTCTTATAATTGGATTCAACGAGATGACCCTAGTATTAATGGTTTTTCGCCTCGGTCGAATGTGCAGCATTGGGGTGGGCGTTTTTCTGTGGGGATGTTGCGTTTGTATACCGATACATTAGGATTTACTGCTGAAATTGGAGGGGGCTATTATGGTGATGAAACAACCAATATTCCTCAAGTATCTACGGTTGGAAAAATATCTGTGGATGCTTATGATGTGCTAGTTGGTGCACTTTATAAGTTTGAAAAATTTGATGTATTTGGGAAAGTTGGTTTTATGGTAGAAAACTTTAGAACCAAAGTTAATCAACAAAGTTTAAGCCAAATGAGTCAAGGTACGTTTATTACAGGAACATCTGACAAACGATGGAATAGTGCAGCAGCTCTTCCTGAGATAAAGGTCGGTGGAATTTATAATGTATGTGATAACCTTGGGATTACATTAGCCTATATGCATGCGTTTGGTTCGACCCCTGGAACCGTGGGTAATTTGGTGGCTTCTCCTGGTAGTATTAATACAACACAGTTTGCTAATCAACAAAATCCATCACTGGACTCTATTTTTTTAGGTCTTAGGTATTATATTGTTTAAGGTTTTATATTGAGGCGCCTTGTTATAGGATTTTCGGTAAGGCGCTCATCTTAAATAAACAGCAAGGAGCTAGAGTCATGAACGAGAGATTAGAACAAAAATGTAGTGAACAACATCAAAAAGAGAAGGAAAAACTAATAAGTTTAATTTTAGAAAATAAAAGAAAACAAAAAAAAGTCTTAGTTGAATGTTGGAATGGTTGCTGGAATAGTTAAATGAGTTTAGTTTCACTTCAAAAAGTTTTAGAGTATAGCAATCAAAAGGTTGTTGAGCGATATGAAAAGGATTATCCTAAAAACCAATTGCGTGGTGAGCGTGCTTTGGAAGAAATTTTAAAATTTTTATGGCTTTCTCAAAAACACGCTTTTGATTTGAAGTGTAATCCAACGGATCCACGGTTTCAGTTTAAATTTTATATGTATCCAGAAATGGTTGAAATTGACCATATGTGGCACACATTTATCTTGTTCACGCAAGATTATGTGTCGTTTGGAGAGACATTTTTTGGTGAATATTTACATCATTTTCCTTCAATGAAAGATGGTGAACATACGTTTGACTCTTTTATTGATGAGCAGGTTAACAGGCATTTATCCTATATTTATGATCATTTGGGTGCAGATACTGTCAGACTATGGTTTGCCAAGTTTTTATAGGGCTATGCTATTGGTGTAGCTTATCTAGCCCTCAACGAAGTTTAATTATTTTTTCTTAAACCGTTGTATCAAACGTTCGTCTGCAATGTTTGCTTATAAGACAAAGCTTGCTTTAAGTCTTTACAGATCACCGCATCTCGTTCCTCCATATCAGCAATGGTTCGTGCAATTTTAAGTAAGCGATGAAACGCACGGGCTGAAAGCTTAAGGTGACTTAAAATTTTATTGAGTAACGCTTGTTCTTCTGATCCAAAAGCACAATGCGCTTCGCATGCTTTAGGGTTTAAAAAGGCATTAAGCATGCCTTGGCGGTTGATTTGACGTGTTCGAATAGTTTGTATATTGGCACGAATACGTGAGCTTTCATTGGTGGGGCCTTCATTGGGTTTAAGTAACTCATCTTTGGTGAGCGCTTGGACCACAATATGCATATCAATACGATCGAGCAATGGCCCTGATAGCTTGGATAAATAGCGATTGATACGATCGGGTGTGCATAAGCAGGTCATGCTGGCATTGCCTGCGTGGCCACAAGGGCAGGGGTTCATCGCGGCAATCAGTTGAAATTTTGCAGGAAACTCAGCTTGTGCTGCTGCACGTGAAATACAAACGTGGCCTGACTCAAGTGGCTCGCGCAGTGTTTCGAGAACACGGCGATTAAACTCAGGAAGCTCGTCTAAAAATAATACGCCATGATGCGCGAGGGAGATCTCACCGGGTTTCGGCGGATTGCCTCCACCCACAAGCGCGACCGGAGAGGCTGTGTGATGCGGTGAGCGAAATGGCGGCTCGTGCCAGCGATGGGTGCTCGGAAGCCGGCCACGCGTCGAATGAATGGCGGCGGACTCAAGGGTTTGGTTTTCATCAAGCTCGGGAAGCAGGGTCGTAAAACGCTTGGCTAGCATGGTTTTCCCGCTGCCAGGTGGGCCCGAGAGCAAGAGGCTATGACCACCGCTGGCGGCGATTTCAAAAGCACGTTTGGCATGATGCTGACCTTTGACGTCCGACCAATCGAGTAATGCATCAGCTGATTTGACCGGGGTGTATTCAGGTAGCGTTTGGAGTGCTTCGCCGTGGCAGATGTAGTTGCACACTTCACGTAGATTTTTTGCGCTCAACACGGCGTCGTATTGCGCAATGCTAGCTTCAGCGGCATTGGCTTCAGCAATAATCAGCTTTTGTTTTGCACGGCGGGCTGCAAGCACGACAGGTATGATGGAGGTAATGCCACGTAATTCACCGTTTAAGGCAAGCTCACCGATGAATTCATGCGATATAAGCGGCTCAGCGGGAATTTGGCCTGAGGCCGCTAAAATACCGAGGGCGATGGGCACATCAAAGCCACTGCCAGTTTTGGGTAAATCGGCCGGCGCTAAATTAACGGTGATGCGGCGGTTAGGAAATTCAAACTGGCTGTTTAAAATCGCACTGCGAACGCGGTCTTTACTTTCTCGGACGGCGGTTTCGGCAAGGCCTACAATAGTAAACGAAGGTAATCCGTTGGATAAATGGACTTCAACCGCAACGGACTGGGCATGGATCCCGAGCGTGCTACGTGTTTGGGTGATCGCGAGGTTCATGGTTGCACTCATTCATTGATTAATATTGATTAATTCAGTTAAGTTGGACAAAAACACCCCACTTTCCGTAGGGGTGTTCGGCTAGAATAACTGATTTCAATGAGGTGTGCTATGGATTGTAAGTACAAATTAAGCTGTTTTTGTGTTTGTGCTCACGTATTCATCAAGCTGTTTCTGAAGTGCTTCAACTTTTTCACGGGTACGTGCTAAAACTTTGACCTGAGCATCAAATTCTTCACGTGTGACCACGTCTAATTGCGCAAACCCTGTTTGTAAAATGGATTTAAACGTTGCTTGCACATCGGCTTCAAGTGTCTGTAAGCCGGTTGGCATAGCTGCGTATAATTTTGCTGCGATATCATCAAGTTGACTTGGGTTGAACATGAGTAAAAATCTCCAATAATTATGAATAAATTAGCGTGCGAGGTTTGAAATAAACGTCCATTCATCAGGACTTACGGGTAAAATTGATAAGCGATTACCTTTTTGTAGTAAACGCATATCATCAAGCTCAGGATGCGTTTTAAGCGCTGCAAGTGAAATTATCTCTGAAAACTGTTGCTTAAAGCGTACATCTACCATAAACCAACGAGGATTCTCGGGTGTGCTTTTCGGATCGGGGTGATCACTTGCCGGATCAAATGCGGTGTTATCAGGGTAAGCCTCGCTGACAATTTCCATGGTCCCAACAATGCCGGGTGTCGCACAGCTGGAATGATAAAAAAAGGCTTGGTCGCCAATGGACATGTCATCACGCATAAAATTTCGCGCTTGATAGTTTCGAATACCATCCCAAGGTGAGGTTTGATCGGGCATATTTTTTAAATCTTCGATGCTAAAGCACGAAGGTTCAGATTTTAAAAGCCAGTAACGGGTCATGATGCACTCCAATGAATAGTTTTTTCGGTGACCACGCCGTTCAAAGGGACATCCCAAGGTTCGGGTGGCAAAAAATCATGGTGTTGAAATTCGTAGGCAACACCAAGTAAGCACGGTGGTTTTTTATGCTCAAGCGTGCGGTCATAATAACCCGCACCACGGCCAAGGCGCGTGCCGTGGCCATCAAATGCAACCAGCGGCATGAGCATCAAATCCAGTTTATCAAGTTCGATAGCTTTTGTAGCGAGAGCTTCGGGCTCTGTAATGTTAAATGCATTGGTTTGCTGAGGTGATGTTTGTGTTGTTGGTACAAAAATAAGCGTTTTTGTTTGCGTGTTCATGACAGGCATATAACAGGTTTTACCGGCGCGTTCGGCAAGCGTCCAAAGAGGATGTAGGTCGATTTCACCATCAATCGCTTGATAAAGCGCAATATGCCTAGCCTGCTGATAAACCGGAAGGGTTTGAAGGCGTGCGCAGAGCGCCTGTGAGGCTTTTGCACGGGCATGCTCAGGCAGCGCTTTGCGCTGAGTTTGGACTGTGTTTCGAATGATTTTTTTATCTATCACGGTGTTATCGTAGCTAATTAATCTATTGAATGTGCGTGATTATGGCGTGGATGCAGACGAACATCAAATATCTCGCATTGCATTCGATGCGGTCTTCGGTATACTTTTAAGTCTGATTGAGATAATCAAAAGCGAGGCCATGATGGCATATGATTTTCCTCCTGGGACGCATTGGCGAGATTCGGCGAGGAGCCCACGTTTTTTTATTGTTGATGCTCGTGCAGCGTTTCCTATTTTTTTCTTTTTGATGCATATTCGTGTGTGGACCGGTATTCTCGTGTTGATTTCAGCGGTTTTTTTTGGCGTACTCGAGCGTTATGGTTTTAGTCTGCCGGTATTTTTTCGTTGGATACGCACGTTTTTTGCAGGCTATATTAAATCATCTCGACCATGGTGGACGTAATATGTCACTTGAAATTTCTAAAGGTATGGTGTTGGTTGCTTCAAAAATGAAAGCTCATTTCTTTTTGAATAATCATCCGATTAAGCATGAAGATGTGTTTTCGGCTACAGGACTTTTGCCCGCAATTGTTCGCCGTGCAGATCAACTCGCTTCGTTGTGTTTGGGCTACGGTCTTGGCGCGTCGTTTGAAGACGCGGAAGATGCCTTGCTTGGCACACGTGTATTATTTGATGAAGTCACGCCTAATGCCCTGCGGTTGCTTTGCATGACGGATGTGCTGCATGAACTTGTGCAAGGTGGCCCGAGCAAAGATCACACCCCGCTGGATGAATTGATGTATGATTAAGCCGGATTAGTTTATATTTGTATAAAGATATGTAAAGAATTCGAAAAGAGATGCCTTTTTAAGCTTCTTTTAAGCTATCTTTTGTACGCTTAATATTATGCATTGCTCTTTGTTTGAGCGTGCTGCTTTTAATAGGGGCTGTAGGTATGATGTTTTTTGGGAATCCTAAAGAATTAGGCGAGACGGTTGATCGGAGTGATGTTCTAGTCATTTTAGATGTATTAGCCAAAGTACAAGCACCTCTTCAGACGTTGTGTGACTCGCCTCGTGAAAGTGAACAGAATGATAAAGCGCTCGCTATGCTTAAAGAGGCTGAGGATCGTATTTCTGATGTGATCAATCCTGAATTAACAGCTGAAAATACAGATGATGCAGAGATTGAATCATCTGCTCCAACACGAAGCATGTAACGGTGCTATAATTTATATATCACCCGTTCTTCGCTGGCTTATTTTCTATGAAAAAAAATAAATTATCAGAAAAGCAAGTTCACACGGTGCTGGATGCACTGCGCGAATTATTGGAGCAGGGGCCTTGGAATAATTCTGCTTTTTTACGTGTGCTCGGAAAAAAAATACAAAAAAGTCATGATGATTTTGCTGAGCGTGCGGGGCGTGCCGCGCAAACTGAGAACCATCAAACAACACAGCATAAAAAAATCCAAGCACCGTCTGAGACGCAACAAGAAGTTTTTATTGCGCTTTATGCTTCAGATGGTGGGAAGCTCGAGTCTTGGGAAAAGATTTTGGCTAATCTTCCACAGCAGGCGGTATCAAGGCCTGTTTATGCCGATCAAAAAGCCATCGAAAAAGCATTCAAAGAAAGGCGCAATCATCTCAATGAAGCTTATGTTGCAATTTATATTATGCGTGATTTTATTTTACCAACGCCGATGGATAAAACACCGAAAGATCGCTTTGGAACTGAGCTTTTGACCTTAAAAAATAAAGCATTAGCATTGGATAATATCATGCGTTTTGTTCATGCCAGTGGTGAGTATCAGTACAAAAAAGGACGGTTGATTAAAATGCCGGATGCGAATTCTGCAGGATAGTCGCATCTCGACAAAAGTGAGTATATACTAAATTTATTATATGGATTCATAACTCAACATAAGGGCAAACGCATGGCCCAACAACAACAATCAGGTGGTGGTGATAATTCTTTAGCGCCGGTTTGGATTACCCTCCTACTGTTTCTTACAGCCTATTTTATTTGGTATGTTGCACATCAGTATATCGTTGCCGCTGTGTTTGCGGTGAATCTTGTGCAAGCGAAGCTGGTTCATCTTGTTTTAGGTGGCACAGCGTTGGTCGACGAAATTGATTTGATGCAAACGGTTGATCCAGCTTATGTTAAATGGAGTGACTTGGTTGAAATCATGAGTCGCGTGGGTGCTTACATGCGCTACCCTTATGCTGTAGTTTTGTTTGGATTTGCCGTCATACTTTATCGCTCAAATACCGCATTACGCTATCGAAAAACTTACAGCATGAAATCGCTGCGTGAGCAAGAGCAACAAAATTGGCCATGCATTACGCCCGTTGTTAAAGCACTCGATCTTGTCAGTACCGATATTAATACAGGGCCTTGGGCCATGGCCTTAACCCCGGTTGAATTTGCTTGGAAGCATAAATTATTGAAGCTGGAAGATCCTTTGATTGACGCACCCCTTCCTGGCATGGAACTCACGGCCGGGATACGGCGTGGTGATGCGAAGCGCATTTTTACATTACAATTAGGCGCTGCATGGGAAGGGTTTGATCGGTGTCAACCGCATGTCAAAGCGCTGGCGGCTGTTTTTATGGCGCGCATGTGTCGTGATCGCGCGGCAGCATCAGCGATTTTAAGTGTACTTGATACAACCAGTACGGCAGGTAAGCCGGACTATTCTGTCGCTACGCCGACGTTTGAAAAATATAAAAATTCAGAACTCGTGCAAGAAGTTGTGGCACGTCATGCCTATGTTTTAACCGTGATGGCGGCGCTTATTATGGCGGCTCGTAATGATGGTGTTGTGCCTACCTCTGAATTTTTATGGCTTAAGTTAGTGGATAGGCGTTTGTGGTACATGTTGAACAGTGCAGGAAGACAAACACCGTATTCAGAAGTGGGGGGCGCTTTTGCGCATTGGCGTGCGGAGCAGGTGATGAAGCGACGTTCGCTCACACCGATGATTGATGAAGCAATCAAAGCACTCGATGTCGCCGTCAAAGAAGTTAAATTGTCACCGAAAGAATTTCAAGGACTGGAAGCATGAGAGGGGTTGAAGCACGTCATGAAATGGATCCGACCCTACTGTTACGGGATACGCGAACCTTAAGCCAGCGAATTAAAGACTTTTTTGCTGATTCGGTTAATGTCACGGCTTTGATTTGTGGTATTGCCATTGTCAGTTATGCGGTACCCGAAATCGCGCTGTTGGGTTTGATTTTGGGTGGCCTTGCCGGTTGGTATACCTTAACGCGTAAGCAAGTGTTGCCGTTTCGCATGCCCATGGTTGCGGGTGTTAAAGATTATAATGATTTAATTCCCGGCATCAAAAAGCCGAATACTTCTCGAGGCATTACTTTTTTTGGTAATGATAATAAAACCAGTGAAGAATTATGGTTTGCCAATGATGACATGCGAACCCATGCTTTAATTTTTGGCTCAACCGGGAGTGGTAAAACCGAAGCCCTGGTTTCGATTGCTTACAATGCCTTGGTGCAAGGCAGTGGTTTTATTTATGTGGATGGAAAAGGGGATAACTCGCTTTACGCGAAAGTCTTTTCGATGGTGCGTAGCATGGGTCGAGAAGATGATTTGCTCCTCATTAATTTCATGACGGGTGCACGCGATATTATTGGTCCTCAAGAAAAGCGCTTGTCCAATACGTTGAATCCATTTTGCCAAGGTTCGTCGAGTATGTTAACGCAGTTGGTGGTTAACTTGATGGGTAGCTCAGGTCAGGGTGATGGCGATATGTGGAAAGGCCGAGCCATTGCGTTTGTTGAAGCGCTCATGCGTTTATTGGTTTATATGCGTGATGAAGGTGCGATTTTACTCGATGCCAACAGTATTCGTAATTATTTTGATTTGCAGCGCTTAGAATCGATTGTGATTGATAAAGTCTTTCCACGTGATGATCAAGAGAGTGTGAATATTGAATCGATTCCAAAGCTTGTGACCGATCCGCTTCGTAACTATTTGAAAACACTGCCGGGGTATAATCCGGAAAAAAAAGGTAAGCAAGTTTCTCAAGTGCTGGAGCAACATGGATTTATCACGATGCAGCTTGTGCGAAGTTTTTCATCGTTGGCGGATACGTATGGGCATATTATTCGAACGAACTTAGCTGAAGTGGATTTTAAAGATGTGATCTTAAATCGCCGTGTGCTTGTCGTGCTTTTGCCCGCGCTCGAAAAATCACCGGATGAGTTAGCGAACTTGGGCAAAGTGATTGTCGCTTCGTTGAAAGCGATGATGGCGGCAGGTTTAGGTGAAGATGTTGAGGGTGATTATCGTGATGTGATTGAGCGTAAACCCACCAATGCGCCCACGCCTTATATGTGTATTTTAGATGAGTACGGTTATTACGCGGTAGAAGGTTTTGCCGTGGTGCCAGCACAGGCACGTTCATTGGGTTTTTCGGCCATTTTTGCCGGTCAGGATTTACCGGCCTTTCAAAAATCATCAAAAGAAGAAGCGGCTTCGATTGGAGCCAATACGAATATTAAGATTTGTATGAAACTTGAAGATCCGACGGAAACCTGGGATTTCTTCACAAAAACAGCGGGTGAAGCTTATGTAACAAAAGTGGATGCTTTTCAGACGGAAGAAAGCGGTATCGCCAATACGTATAAAGACACCAAGAGCTCTTCTTTTGAGCGCCGTGCACGTGTTGATTTGCTCGATCTCAAAGAGCAGACTGAGGGTGAAGCACACATCTTTTTTAAATCAAAAATTGTTCGAGCACGTATGTTTTATGCGAATCCCAAGCCTGTTTCACGTTTAAAAGTGAATCAATTTTTAAAAGTAGAACCGCCTCCCGATGTGTATTTGAATAAACTCATGAGCCAAGCGAAGAGTTTTCAAGAGGCGTTGGCACGCGATGATTTAACCATACGTGCTGCACTTAAAGATGATGAGGTGCCTCAAATAGCGCACTATTTGCGTGAAACTGAGGCTGCTGATCCGATGGAGCGAGGGGTTGCAGCGTTGCTTGCCTTTCATAAACGTAATGAACCTGAAGAAGTCGAGGCATTGTTTGATGAGACGCCTCCAGAAAATATCACCATCTTCAGTGAGCTGCGCGAAGCTCCAGAAGGCAGTCCTGCAGTTAAATCATCTGATGTTGAGATGTTTTCAAAAGCATTATTGCCGATTCAAGAAGCGCGTGATTATTTGATGACTATTGGTCGCTTGTGTGGTGATAAAGATAAATTAGCCGGTGCCGTTGCCAACGAAATCGTGAAAGATCTTCAAATGGCGACCGCGTACCCACCTGAACGTCGTGTGCTCATGGAGCCGGATGCGCTCGCGGACTCGGTGAAAGCTTTAGTTAAGCGTATCGATGAGACACGTAACGCTGGAGGCAAAGGCAAATAAAATATGAGCTTGACCGCCGTTCCGACCGGCCGACGCTCCGCGGCTCGTCCGCGGAGTCTAGAATGAATCTACACTGGATCCCGCGAACAAGTCGCGGGACGTAATGGACGGAACGGTGGTCAAGGCCTAAAATATCAAGCTTAGAACTTGTCTCTTGATGTGTTCTGTGTTGTTATGATAGCTATATAAAAATCAAGTAAGGGTTTGAATTCGTGTTGAGT
The DNA here is from genome assembly GCA_029212505.1 of Legionellaceae bacterium. Lineage (GTDB taxonomy): Bacteria > Pseudomonadota > Gammaproteobacteria > Legionellales > Legionellaceae > JAALKW01. The sequence continues at coordinate 139,230 of JARGOS010000001.1, forward strand.
CGATTGTTTGCTGATCTGCGTGCGATGCAAGTTATGAAAGCAAGCCTTGTTGCTGTTTTCGTATGCCTTGTTGCATGTCGGTCCAATCTGCCGCCAAGCTTAATTCAGAATGAACCTCAATTGCCAAATCAAGTTGCTTTAGGGGATGCCCAAATCATCGCTTTGGAACAACGTTTACAACAGCAAGGTGTGCAAATTATTTCAATCGGGCAAGACAATTTATTAAGCATTCCAGCCAAATCATTGTTTGCAGACCAATCGCCTCGCTTGATACGAGAATCGTATATGCAACTGAATGAAATTGCGTGTTATTTGCGTCAATTTCGAATGGTTGGGCTCAATGTCGCAGCGTTTACCAGTCCCTATGTTTCATCAAAACGAGAACATGCGCTTTCGTTAGCAAGGGCGCAGGCGGTCGCAAATTATTTGTGGTCACAAGGTGTTGATTCCCGTCTGCTCTTTACACAAGGGATGGGGAGTGATAAACCTATTGTAACAAAAGCGCGTGCAAGTGATAAATCACCCAATGCTCGTGTAGAAATTACGTTTAGACGAACGATTGTTTGATGGATAGTGTGTAGGAGTCAGCATGCGGCGACAGGTGTGGCGTAACATAAGACGAACCAAAAGTTTTTATACGACAACCTTTCGGTTTTCAGGAAGCGCACTGCTTTTTTCGTTAGCGATAAATGTGGTGTTAGGCGTGGTTATTTGGCAGACTTATTTATATCAGCCAAAGCGTCATTTTTATATCACCAACGGTATGGTTCCACCGACCGAGGTGATTCCGCTGGATGAGCGCAACATGAGCTCGGTTCCGTTGCTGGGGAATGATCCGGATGCGGTTGCAGATGAAAAAATATTAAATGTTGGATAATTAAGAGGGGACGCCATGGCAAACGATGCCTTGACCGCGGTGACATTAAGAAACGATTTTTATCGTGATGGACAACGAAAAATGATGGTGATCTTATTGCTGTCGTTTATTTCAAACGTCCTGATGGCTTCGCTGTTGGCGTATTTATTAACGCATCCCCCAGCACCTAAATATTTTGCAACCAGCATCAATGGTCGTATTACGCCGTTATTTGCTTTGAACGAACCTAATCAGTCAGATTCTGCCGTCTTGCAATGGGCTAATCAGGCTGCCGTCGCAGCGTTTACCTATAATTTTGTGAATTATCGAACCGAGCTTCAAGCGTCATCTGGGTTTTTTACATCGGAAGGTTGGACCCAGTTTTTAACCGCATTAGAAGATTCAAATAATCTTGATGCAGTGCGTGCAAAAAAATTAATTGTTTCTGCTGTTGCAACCAGTGCACCGATTATTCTTCAAAAAGGTGTGCTCAATGGACGTTATTCTTGGCGGGTTCAAATGCCGATGTTAGTAACCTATCAAAGTGCGAGTGAATTTTCACAACAGCGAAATGTGGTTACTATTTTGATTTCGCGTATATCTACCCTGAATTCACCACGCGGTATTGGTATTGCTCAGTTTGTGGTGGGACCTGAAGCGTCTGGAGCCGGTGCGCGATGAAAAAAAAGATAACATACAGGCTTGTTTGGGGTGTACTGATTGCCTGTTTAGGCCTGAGTGATCTTGCATGGTGTGCTGAAAAAAAGGATTCAGCTGATCAGGCGCTCCAGCAATTGCGCTTACTACAAAAACGACTCGGTACATCTTCTTCAGGTGAGGGCGCGTCCGCCGAGGCCGGCGCACCATCCTCAAAACCTCCCGTAAGGCAATCGCGTGTTACGAAAAGTCGAGCATCCAGCGAAAATAATGTTTCCTCAAGCATGCCTTCATCGAACGATGCGGCGATTGATGATATGGCGTTTCGTGAAGTGAGAAAACAGATGTTTCCGTTATCGCCGGATCAAACGATTGAGGTAAAAAAATGGTATGAAAGCGATGAATATGCAAAAGCATCTTCAGCCAGCACACCTCCTAAACCCACAGCTACGTCGCAAATGGTTGATTTGTCACCTGGATCAACGCCACCCGTGATTCGTTTATCACAAGGCTTTGTGTCGTCACTGGTTTTTCTCGATTCAACCGGAGCGCCATGGCCGATTTCCGCCTATGACTTAGGTGATCCAAGTGCGTTTAATATTCAATGGGATAGAGTTAGCAACACGCTGATGATCCAGGCAAGTAAGTTGTATAATTATGGTAATTTAGCGGTTCGACTGCGTGGTTTAAATACCCCGGTGATGTTAACACTTATTCCAGGACAAAAAGCGGTGGATTATCGGGTTGATTTACGCGTACAGGGTAATGGTCCTAACGCAAAACAAGCCCCTATGGGGGTCAGCCTTCCTTCTTCGGCGAGTGATGTCTTATTGCATGTGCTTGATGGTGTTCCCCCAAGCGGAAGCTCGCGATTAACGGTAAGCGGAGGGGATGCTCAAGCATGGTTACTCAACGGTAAAATGTTTGTTAGAACGAGTTTAACCATCTTGTCTCCAGGATGGCTTGGAAGCATGACCAGTGCAGATGGCACACATGCCTATGAAATGCATAAATCGCCCGTGCTGCTGGTTTCGTGGCATGGAAAAGTGATGCAGCTTAAGGTGGAAGGGTTATAAAACCATGGCCGGAAAAAAAGAAAATATAAAAGCACTTTTTTCAAACACGCGAACACGTGTGATTATTTTATTCACCGTTATTTTGCTATGTGTCACGGTGGCGATTGGCTTTTTAAAATTTAGTGGGGCCATAGAGCCAACGCTTAATGCGGGTGCAAATGTGAAGCGGATTTCTCCCAATATTCGTTCGATTCCTGGTGCCTTAGACCCAACAGCCCAATACGCAGGCTTGCAGGAGCTGCAAAATATCAATCAAGCAGAAACCGCCACAAAAAAAGGGGGCAGTGCAATCCCAACCTTGATTAAAACACAACAGTTTGGTGATGGTGTTGATATCATTGGAGACGATTCAGGTGAAGGCGGCCTGGGTTTTACCGCATTGTCGACCGCAAATCTTAACGGTGCACAAAAAGAGTTATGGATTCAAACGCTCAAAAATGATCAGTGCAGTCGTCCTGTGATTAAAAAAGTGGTTGATCAAGGTGGTTCGATTATTGATTTACATAGCGCATGTTCGTGTGCAATTCTCAGAGATTATGGCTACACACTGCCTGATTTGGTCACGGCCTGTTCTTGTCCCGAATTAAAAGCCATTGCGTTTACAGCAAGTGAACTCAAAGCTGTGGGCTATACGGCAGATAAACTGAAGCGCTGTGGTTTTTCTGCTTGTGAAACCCGTGGAGCCGAATTTAGTGCACAAGCCATGCGCGAAGGTGGCTTTTCAGACGGTGAGCTACGTGGTGCTGGTTTTTCGGCACTTGAGGTCGCACAAGCCAGCGGATTGCCTGAAGGCATGATTGTGGAAGATATTGCTGATGCTGATTGCGATGTTGATACCCTCAAGGCGATGCGCGCGAAGGGTGTAACGGCCGCCGTGATTCAACGGGGTCTTGCGTGTCCACCGGCTAATTTTAAAGCCGCAGGGTTTAGCGCTGCCGACTTAAAGCGGGCGGGCATAACTGCTGCAGAACTTCTTGGGAATGGATTCAGTGCCGCAGAATTAAAACAAGGCGGTTATAATGCGCGAGATTTGTTAAAAGCAGGCCTGACGGCGAAAGACTTAGCTGGACTCGGTTTTACTCCCGAAGCTATTGACGCTGCAAAGCGAGGATTACCACCATTACCTGCAAGTGTACTTGCACTACGTAAAAATGGCGATCGGGATAATGTGAGTGGCTTAAGCGCTGCACGTGCAGCAGGTGTTTCGGCACGTGTGATTCGAGATGCATTAGGTTCTTCAGCTGACGCCCTGAAGCGTGCAGGTTATACCGCTCAAGAACTTAAAGATGCGGGTTATAATGCGGCAGAACTTGATAAAGCGGGTTATTCTTTGAAAGATTTAAAAGATGCGGGCTATTCAGTTTCTGACCTTCGTGCAACAGGTTACAGTCCAAAAGAGCTGAAAGCTGCTGGTTTTCGTGCAGCAGATCTCATGAGTGCCGGTTTTACTGCTGAGGGCCTTAAAAAAAATAATTTCAGTGCAGCAGATTTAAAAAATCTTGGCTATGATGCAGCAACGCTTATCAAGGCCGGCTATTCTGCTAATGATCTGAAACAAGCCGGTTATACGGAAGCCGACCTAAAAGCCGCTGGGGTTTCGGTTGGAGCATTAAAAAAAGCTGGATTTACTGCAGCTGATTTAAAACAGTTTGGTTATGATGCTGCGGCCCTTATTCAAGCCGGTTATTCTCCTGATGATCTTCTGCAAGCGGGCTTTACTGCATCTGAACTGAAGAAATTGGGCTTTACTGCAGCTGATCTTAAAAAACTAGGTTATCGGGCCGCGGACCTGAAAACACTCGGTTATGATGCGACGACACTGATGAACGCCGGTTTTTCTCCTAACGAACTCGGCAAGGCTGGCTTTTCTGCTTCTGAACTTAATAAGTTGGGATATTCTGCCGCCGATCTTAAAAAGTTGGGTTATAGCGCCTCTGATTTAAAAAATCTTGGGTATGATGCAGCAGCAATAGTCAAAGCTGGATTTTCACCACGCGAACTGAGTCAAGCCGGATTTAGTGCAGCGGATCTTAAACGTGCGGCACTGTCTGCGGACGATCTTAAAAACGCGGGATATTCTGCTGCGGCATTAAATAATGCGGGTTTCTCTGCTGAACGGCTTAAACAAGCCGGATTTTCTGCTTTAGATTTAAAAAATCTTGGTTATGATGCTGAGGCATTGATCAAGGCAGGCTTTTCTCCCGGCCAACTGGCGGCAGCTGGTTTTCGTGTTGCGGATTTAAAACGTGCGGGCTATTCTGCCGAAGATCTCAAAAAGGCAGGATTTTCTGCACCTGATTTGAAAAAGCTTGGTTATAGCGCTTTGGAATTAACTGAAGCTGGGTTTTCTGCAGGAGAGCTTCTTACAGCAGGTTTTTCTTCTGAAGCGATGATGGCGGCAACGAAAGCTGCAACAAAAATAAAAAAAGAAATTCCAGATAATTTGCGTGGCATGGCGTCTGATATTAATAATGTCAATGGATTGCGAGCAGCGCGAGCAGCAGGCGTTTCTGCCGGTGTTATTCGCGATGCATTAGGTTCATCTGCGGAGGCGATGAAAGCCGCAGGCTTTACGTTAGAAGAATTAAAAGCTGCAGGTTATACGGCAGAAGAATTAAAAGCATTAGGCTATACTCCGGCGCAATTAAAAGCCCTGGGTTATACAGCAGAGCAACTCAAAGAAGCAGGATTTACTGCGCAGCAACTTGAAGCCATGGGTTATACACCCAAGCAATTACAGGCAGCAGGTTATGCAGCAAATGCATTAAAAGCCTTAGGATATACAGGCGAGCAATTAAAAGCAGCAGGTTATACAGCAGAAGATATGAAAGCGGTCGGATATACGGCTGAGCAGCTCAAAGCTTTAGGTTATACCGCCGAACAACTGAAAGAAGCTGGATTTAATCGACAGCAGCTAGAATCTGCGGGTTATACAGCAAAAGAGTTACAAACCGCAGGGTATACGGCAGCAGATTTAAAAGCCATGGGCTATACGCCTGAGCAGTTAAAAGCATTAGGCTATACGGCCGAGCAGCTCAAAGATGCGGGCATTAGTGGGCAACAATTAAAGGCGGCAGGCTACACAGCCGAACAATTAAAAGCTGCTGATTTTACTGCTAACGATTTGAAAGCCGTCGGGTATACGCCAGCGCAACTCAGTGACGCAGGATTTAGCAGAAAGCAGTTAGAAGAAGCCGGATTTAGTTCTGAGCAATTAAAAACTGCAGGTTATACAGCAACAGAGCTCAAAGCAGCGGGTTATACAGCGGCTCAATTAAAATCCATGGGGTATACAGCGGAGCAGCTTAAGAATGCAGGGTTTAATCAGCAAGCCCTGGTTGCAGCTGGTTTTAGCCCGCAAGAGCTACAATCTTCTGGATATACAGTTCAGCAATTAAAAGCCTCAGGTTATACTACGCAGCAATTAAAAGATGCGGGGTATACCGCGCAGCAGTTAAAAGCTGCAGATTTTACAGCCCAGCAACTGAATGCTGCAGGGTATACGGCACAGCAATTGCAAGCGGCAGGGTATACAGCAGAACAGTTAAGAGCGGTAGGATTTACTGCAGAACAACTTAAAAATGCAGGGTTTAGTGCCCAACAATTGAAGGCTGGTGGATATAGCGCTGAACAGCTGAACAATGCGGGTTATACCGGTCCGCAACTCAAGGCCGCAGGATTTACTGCAAAGCAATTAAAAGCATTGGGAGCAACGGCTGAGCAGTTAAAATCTGTAGGTTATACGATGGATGAACTTGAAGAGGCGGGTTTTGGTGCCAATGATTTAGGCGATACCGCGTCTGCTTCAGGGGCTGACGATTCTGAAGCATTATCGATAGATAATATTGGTCGATCTTCGCGTAAGAAAAAAGAAGCCCAATCTGATACGAAAGAACTTCAAGCACTCATGGCACGCCAGCAAGTGAATATGTCGGACCAGCGTAACAAAGAAAAAATGCGACGTTCTACCGACCGTATGCTTTCTGCCGCCGAAAATGCCATGAAAGATTGGACCAAAGTTGCGACACAAGTCTTTATTGAAGGCAGCGTCAAAGACGATGAAGCGACAGCACAAACAACGCTGTTGCAGGGCGATTTAGCACAGCCAAATAACGACCGTTCAAATCAACCGTTGAATGGCCCTGGTAGTGGTCCATCATCTCCAAACAGTATTTTTATTAAAACAGGTGATATTTTATTTGCGGTGTTAGATACTTCGGTGAATACCGATGAGCCCGGTCCTATTCTTGCAACCATCGTTTCAGGAAAGTTAAAAGGCTCAAAACTCATCGGCAGCTTTACCTTACCAGGCAATGCAAACAAAATGGTACTGACGTTTAATACGTTGTCGATGCTGGGTTCTGATAAGACAATTTCGATTAGCTCGTATGCAATTGATCCGAGCACAGCTCGCACAGCGCTGGCTGGCCGTGTGAATCATCATTACTTGATGCGTTATGGCTCATTGTTTGCTTCAACATTCCTAGCCGGTTTTAGTAGTGCGATTCAATCGGCAGATACAACGATATCGATCGGTGGAACAGGGGGCACGACAGATACAACCGTTCAAAACGGAATCGATCGTTCGTTACTCGAAAATGCTTTGATTGGTTTAGGTGAGGTCGGTAAAGCATGGGCCGAAACAGCTCAACAATTGATGAATCGACCCACCACGGTCGAATTGTACTCGGGCACAGGGATGGGGATCTTGTTTACGCAAGATGTTCAACTGGCATAAAATTTAGGTGAGTAGGTGAATCATGGCTGATAAAGACACGCAAGTTGAAGATATTGGGGACAACGATGAATATCAATTTGCTGATCTCGATGGGTTAGGAACAGAGTCGCTGGACGCTGGATTAGCAGCAGATGAAGCTGATTTCGAAGAAGCTGATGAATCTGAAGAAGGTGTGTCTTCTCCTCCAGGGCGAGGGCGTATCGACCCGGATATGATGAAAATCATTAAAAAAGGTGTTTTCGTGGTCGGTGGCTTAATTTTATTTGTCCTGACGTATAAGCTGATTCTCTCGTTTTGGGATACCTCACCTAAAGCTGTTAATAAACAATCACCGGTGGTTGCAAAAAAAGTCGCTCCCGTTCAATCGGTACAACCTAAAGTCGCCACGCCTTTACCGGTACAGGTATCAGCGGCATCGAATGATGCGTTGAATCAAACCGAAAAAAAGGTGAAAGCACTCGAAGAAGAACGGAATCGTTTGAAAACCGATGTATTTGCCATGCAGCAACAACTCAGAGACGTCACGCAAACCGTGAGCAACATGACATCAAGCCTAGATTCAATCAAGCAAAGCATGGAGCAAATCAACGATAAAATGGATCAGCAATCACAACAAATGGTACGCTTGCAATCAATCAAACGTGCACAGCGTCGTGCTTCAACGCCCAGCGTTAAAAAAATAACGCCAAAAGTTGAAGCGACACAATATTTCATTCAGGCCATTATTCCTGGTCGTGCATGGCTTATGTCAACCAAAGGTAAAACGCTTACGGTGAGCCGAGGCTCCGAAGTTCCAGGCTATGGTGATGTGCGTTTAATTAATCCAAAGCTTGGGCGTATTTTTACGAGCTCTGGCCGAGTCATTCAGTTTAGTCAAGCGGATAGTTGAGGACGTTATGATTGACGCAAGTCAAGCCAGTGTCTTAATCAATATTGCTAAGTCACTGATTCCCGTTCAGCAGTTGATCACGGGGGCCGCGTATGTGGTGGGGATTGCGTTTGCGTTAAAAGCTTTATATAGCCTTAAAATATACGGAGAAGCGAAGACGATGCAGTCTTCGAGTACGAGCATCAAAGAACCGTTATTTAATATGATGATTGCAGGTTTTTTGATTTTTTTTCCGACGGGTTTTGAGCTTATGATGAATACGACGTTTGGTTATTCAAACGTCCTGGCGTATAGTGATAGTAGTTTAACCCAATCGTTTTTTGGAGGTAATAGCCAATTAGGTCAAGCCGTGGTGATTATCTTTCAAACGATAGGTTTGTATGCCTTTACGCGCGGCTGGGTATTAATATCTCGAGCCGCGGGGCAAGGGCAGCAACCAGGTGGGACGGGGAAAGGCTTAATGCATATTTTTGGCGGCATTTTAGCTGTAAACATTGTTGGAACGGTGGAGGTTATTAAAAATACGTTGTTTGGTTAGCTATTAAAAATTATCAAAAAATGTAACTTTAGGAGATAAGCAATGAAAAATAAAAACAAAAAATTAGCGCGAACACAAGGTGTGGTCACGTTTGCAGCTTTGGGATTATTGATGTTCTCAACGGGTGCTATGGCGACTACTATGACGTTAGGTGATATGGCAAGTCAGGTAACCCAGTCGTTTGAGAATCTGACACGACTGATTACTGCCGCATCGTATTTAGCGGGCTTGGGTTTTGCAATTGGTGCCATCATGAAATTTAAGGCCCATAAAGATAACCCAACACAAATCACCGTTGGTACACCGATTGCGCTGGTGTTTATTGCTGCGGCGTTGTTATTCCTGCCATCCATCTTGGATATGACGGGTACAACCATGTTTGGTACCGATAAAGCAACGTCGTCATATCGAGGAACACTTTATGGCAACTAAGATGCGTGTTCAAGGGTGATGAGTGATGCAGCTTTCATCTAAATCCCCCTCAATACGTTTGACGGCATCTGCAGGTGCCTGGCGGTTGTATTCCGCCAGGCAAGCAGATCCTCGTTTTAAAGCGTTTGAGAAAAAAGTTTTTCAACGTGATAATCACACGTGTCAGTTTTGTGGTTTTCAGGCACAAAGCTTTCAAGAAGTGATTAATCTTGATGGTAACTACACCCATAATAAGCTTGCGAATTTAGTGACCGCATGTTGTTTTTGTGCTCAATGTTTTTTTATTGAGTCGGTTGGTGTGGGTGGTTATGGCGGTGGAACGCTTATATATTTACCGGAGTTATCACAGGTCGAGCTCAATAGTCTATGTCACGTTTTATTTTGCGCGATTACCAACGATACAGGGTATAAAAGTACCGCACAGGGTATTTATCGAAGTTTTAAATTTAGATCGCAACCCGTAGAAGAAAAATTGGGTGAAGGCACCAGTGATCCAGCTATATTAGGACGGCTGCTGATTGATGCAAATACAGATGCCGCAACACGTGATAAATTATTTCAAGATATTCGACTTTTGCCATCACGTGCAAAATTCCGTCGACAAATTGAGCGTTGGGCAGCCGGTGCGCTCGAAGAAATGTCAGGGAAATCTTCTGACGAAAAAAAATGATGTGTAAACATGCGAATGTGGAGATAACGAATGGCAAATTGGGCAGAATCGTTTTTTGAAGGGGTGGATACGTTTTTTGCTTGGTTAAGTGCATCGTTAAAACAAACCACAGAGTCTTATTGTGAATTAGAAACAGCCGACGCCGAGACGGTGTTGGTGAACCATGATGGCTCTTTAGTGTCGGTGATACGCATCGACGGTGTGACAGAATTATTAGGAAGCGATGAATTTGAGCGTTTGGTAGAAGGCGTGACCAATGCGTTTCGTTCACCCATGGGTCGTCCTGGCCATGCCATACAAGTTTTTTTTGAGCAAGACAAACAAAAAGTTAAACAATTAATTCATGAAATTTATACGCCAGCGCTCGCAACAAGTAAGCGGGTGGGGTTAAATTTAGATGATTTATTTCAAGAGCGCGAAAACTTCTTAAGTGATTATTGTGCGGCAGAAAACGTTTATTTTGTGCTATTTACGCGCCCCTTTAATTTATCTTCAGAGCAGTTAAAGCTTGCCAATGCTGCAAAGATGAAGATGCTCAAAGATAAAAAAGCACCACCGTTTAAAACCGCTCAAACGGTGTATGCGGCCATTCCTGAATTACGTGATACACACGATGCGTTTGTTCGTTCAATTTTGAATGATTTTGGTACGTTGAATATCGTTACGCGTTTATTGGAAGTCCACGAAGCATTGTATGCCGTGCGTATGACGGCTGATCCTGATTATACGGCAGATGACTGGCGCCCTAGTTTGCCCGGCGATAACCTCCCTGTTCAAGAAGTGAATGATTTTGAAGGTGATCCCTCCGATTTGCTGTGGCCCTCGCTTGCGAAGCAGGTGATTCCACGTGACGCCGAAATCATCGATAGGCGTACGGTGCTTGTCGGTAATCGTTTATATACCAGCTCGTATATTGATCTATTTCCTAAAGACGTACGTGCATTTGTGACGTTGTTTGCACGTATCCTGCCTACGCATGTTCCTTGGCGGATTTCTTTTTTAGTCGAGAGCGAAGGGTTAAGCACCCTTAAGCTAAAAGGTTTATTGGCGTCTATTTTAACCTTCTCGTCGAGTGAAAATCGTCTGATCAGTGATTCGGTGAACCTACTTAGATACTTGCAGTTGAATACAGACGAAGCCATTGTGCGTTTACGTGTGGTCGCAACCACATGGGCACCCGAGGGCCAATTGTCGCTGTTACGGCGTCGCGGCTCTGAGTTGGCTAAAGCCATTCAGGGGTGGGGCTCAACCGATACTTCAGAGATATGTGGCGATCCTTTTGCGGGTTTTGCTGCGAGCATGCTGGCCATGACCACGACAAGTCCTGCTGTGGCGTCGATTGCGCCGTTGTCGGATGTGGTGACCATGCTGCCGATTACGCGCCCCGCGTCCCCTTGGGAAACCGGTGCACTACTCTTTCGTTCGCCGGACGGTAAGCCGTGGCCATTTCAACCCGGTTCCAATCAGCAAACCACATGGATTGATTTGGTTTATGCGCGACCGGGCTCGGGTAAGTCGGTGTTATCGAATGCAATGAACTTAGCATTATGTATGTCGGGTGGGATTGCGCGTCTTCCTCGCATAGCCATCATTGATATTGGGCCATCCAGCAGTGGGCTTATCTCGTTGTTGCGTGAAGCACTGCCTGAAAAGCAACGCCATTTGGTGGCATATCATCGTTTGCGCATGTTGCCTGAATATTCGATTAATCCGTTTGATACCCAATTAGGTTCGCGTTATTTAACCCCGTCTGAACGTTCATTTATGGTGAATTTTCTAACGCTTTTAACCACGCCGTTGGGTTCAGATAGGCCTTATGATGGCATGCCTGACTTAGCCGGCATGGTGGTGGATGAATTATACAAAGGCTTAGCCGATGAATATAATCCAACGCCTTACTCCCCCGGCCTTGAAGAACTTGTGGACGGGCTTTTGGAAGAAATCGGCTTTGTTCGTGATTCAAAATCGACGTGGTGGGAAGTGACCGACGCCTTATTTTCTGCAGGCTTTATTCATGAAGCCATGCTCGCTCAACGTTATGCCATGCCGTTATTGGCTGATGCCGCATCGATTTGTCGTACGCCCGCGATTGAAGATTTATATGAAAAAATTAAGGCGCCTACCGGTGAGTCGTTGATCAGCGCGTTTTCTCGTATGGTGTCGAGTGCGGTACGTGAATACCCCATTCTCTCACGCGTGACCGCGTTTGATATTGGTGACGCACGTGTCGTATCACTTGATTTAGATGAAGTGGCAAAAAGCGGTGGGGAAGCCGCCGATCGCAGAACCTCGGTGATGTACATGTTGGCACGCTATGTGCTCGCGCGCCATTATTATTTAACCGAAGAAAGTGTGGCCCATGTGCTTCCGCAATATCATCCGTATCACATGGAACGCATTCGTGAAATTCGTGAAGATCCTAAGCGTATTGTTTACGATGAATTTCACCGGACGTCGCGTTCGGCTGCGGTACGTGATCAAGTGATCATCGATATGCGAGAAGGTCGAAAATGGAATGTCCAAATTTCATTATTATCACAGTCGCTTGATGATTTTGATTCGGTGATGATTGAATTTGCGACGGCAGTTTTTATCATGGATGCAGGGCCTGCTCAAACCATTGCTAAAACAGCCAAGATTTTTGGTTTATCAGAAACGGCTAAAATTGCCTTACGCACGCGTGTGCATGGGCCACGTCAAGGTGGCGCCACGTTTTTAGCCCAGTTTGCGACAAAGCAGGGTATTATGGTCCAATTACTCACCTTAACCTTGGGGCCAATTGAGTTATGGGCGTTCAGTACAACCGCTGAAGATGCCATCCTACGAAATCGCTTGTATAAGCATTTAGGACCAGCTGAAGCACGCCGTTTTTTAGCTTTGTTATTCCCTAATGGCTCAATCACAAAAGAGCTGAGCGAGCGCCTCAACAAGCTTAAAGAAGACTTAGGGTTTATTGAAGAGGAAAACAAAACCAGCGTGATGGATGGGCTTATCGACGATATTTTATGGACACACTCACGTAATCCAGATAGCAAGCATCTAGAAAAACGTGAGGTGTAGAACCGTCGGATTATTGGAACAAGGTTGCTGATGTTCCCGGTTCATCTGACGGTGGGGTAGGCGTGTCATCTTTAATATTTTGAGCGGCTTTATCTAAGGCTGTTCGTGTTTCGTGCATTGTATGTTTAAATGCTGTTTGTTGTTTTGTTGCTTCTTGCGCTTGTGCTTGTTTAACTTCAGCGCGTCTGTTGTCTGCAGCCTTTTTCAGATCTTTGGCTAGTTGTTCTTTTCTTTGATATTTCCCGGTATCTTGTTTTGATTGTGGATCGAGATCTTGGTACAATTTTTCGTGCATGTTGTCTTTGGTTATTTTTTCGCCATTAATCGTGATGCTGTCAAAATCACCCACTTCAAGGGCCGCTTCATACGCTTCTTGTTTGAGTCTTTGCCGCATTTCAGGATCGCGACAATCAATATTAAAATAAATGTTTTTTGCACCCGTTTGTTTAATTAGATCAGCCATAGAAACAAGATCAGCTTTGGTATTATGCTCGCGACTTAAGTAATATCCAGGAGAAAAAAGAGGTATAGGAAAGTTCATTTGAAAGCTCAGGCCTTGGTCGGCCGCGACTACATTAATCTTTCTTCCGGAGAGTGCCGTCAGCCCGGGATTGTACCCCACGAGACCTAAAAAAAATCCAGCATTACCTTGCAGCTCCTTCGCAACTTCTTGTATTTGTTCGGGTGATAATTGTTGGCTATGTTCTTTGATGTCAGCTTCATATTTCTCTTTTTCTTTTTTATATTGATCTATCTTGTCTTGATCATTATCTTCTTCTGCCTTTTTTAAGCGCTTTTCAGTTTTTTCGAGGTTCTCTTTTGCTTCTTTGAGTTTTTTTTCCTTTTGACCGCTTAAATCAAGTTTACGCATAGCATGACGTAATTTTTCGACACCCGCTTGATCATCTCCAGTAACAAGTACGCTTGGAGGCGAGGCTTTTTGTTGAGACCATAGGGCGCTGATACCATGTTCGCTTAGGTTATCAATTGTACTGCTGAAAAGGTTGAGCTTGCGTTTATTGGCGGTTAGTACGGCTAATAAAGGAATACGGTCACGTTCTATTTGTGCGGCACGATGCATATCGGTAATGGCGCCGGTGAGTTTTTTCTCGAGTTCAGCAAGTTCTGGATCGGGTGTATCGTCAGCTTCTTTACCAAGGTTTTTTTCCATTTCGGTAACGTTATCCAGTGTAGCTGCCGCTGCAGCTCTGCCTAAGATGGTGTCAGAGGCAACTGTTTTGGGTGAAGCACTTCTGCTGCTTTCAACGTCTGAATCGGCATCAACAGGTGTATCGAGGCTTGCTTCCTCGTCGGAGCGCGTGTCTGTGCCTGTACCTGATCCTGTTCTAGTGCCGGCATGTGCACCCGTCCAGGGTGATGATGCACGACCTGTGCCTGTACCAGTACCTGTACGCGTGCCTGTTGTAGCACCGGGTGTAGGTGTTGCTGGATGAGCTGTATCTGCGGTTCCTGCGGTTTTAGTGTCTGGAAGACTTTTGGTAAACGCTTGTGTGTGTTGATTTAAAAGCTTGAGTTTTTCGATAATCAGCGTTTTCTCTTCAGTTGCCTCATTGGCTAATGCTTCAGCAAGCGTATTCGATGGGAGAGCTTTAACTGTCTCGGTAAATGTCTTGAGTTCTGCTCTAAGCGCTGTTTTTAAATTTTCTAAATTTTTGTAAGTGACTTTTTGTTCGTCCGAAAGCGTAGCAGGATCGATTTGATCTTGCTTATCGAGGTAATCAGTTACCAGTTTTTCAAAAGCACCAGATTCTATACCCAACTTGCCATGGTAAGCATTGGTCCATACCTCTTTATGCTGAGGTGATAGATTTTTAAGACGTTCTTCTCGTTCAAACCAGGCCATAAATCAACTCCCATGGATAATTGTTATTCATTATAGCATATAATTACCAAGCTTTGATGGCGGCATCACCAAAAAGTTGCTGGGCTTTGGCTTTGACAGCATCAGAGTGCAGAGCTTCAACAAAATGTTCGATTTGTTCACGTTTTTTGGTATGAGAATGAATCACCACAAGGTTTGCATACGGTGAGTTTTTGGACTCACGGATGAGTGCATCGCGTGAAGGGTTGAGTCCCGCCGGAATGGCAAATGTCGTATTGATAACAGCGGCGTCTACATCAGGAAGAATACGCGTGAGCTGGGCTGCATCCAACGTTTTAATACGAATATTTTTGGGATTTGCAAGAATATCTTGAACGCTCGGCGTTGGGCTTTCGTTTAAGGTGATAAGCTTGGCTTCGGCTAAGAGACGTAATGCACGTGCCTCGTTGCTGGGGTCGTTAGGAATGGCAATGCGCGCTTTGTTGGGTAGGGCATCGAGTGATTTAATTTTTTTGGAATATAATCCTGCTGGAAATAAAAACGTGCGTCCTATCGGCTCAATCAAATAATGATGCGCTTTTACGGATGCTTCAAGGTATGGCAAATGTTGGTAAACATTGGCATCGATGCTGCCGTCTTCGAGTGCGGCATTAGGTAGATTATAGTCACTGAATTCAACCACACGGATATCTAAATCATACTGATCGTGCGCCACGGTTTTAGCGGTTCGAACCAAGTCACTCTCAGGACCTGCAAGGGTGCCAATGGTTAATGTATTGGGTGATGATGGCTGTTGGCATGCGTTTAAAAAGCATGATGCAACCAGAGGTAAGAGTAATAATCGTAGTGCGCGCATGTTAAATAATTCCTTATGATAATTGGTGTGATAATTTGTCGCCGAGCATCTGAATCAATTGAACAATGATAACTAAGATCAAAACGGTAGACAGCATCACGGTCAAATCAAAACGCTGGTAGCCATAACGAATGGCCAAATCACCGAGCCCACCGCCGCCGACCGTGCCTGCCATCGCTGAATAATTAACGAGGGTTGTGGCGGTCACGGTGAGCGCTTGCATGAGCGCCGGGCGTGCTTCGGGTAATAAAATATGCCGAATAATTTGCCCGGTGGTGGCTCCCATCGCGTCTGCGGCATCAAACAGCCCGCGTGGTAGCGTTTGATAGGCATTGTCGACGAGGCGCGCAAAAAAAGGTGCAGCACCTAACGTGAGGGGCACCATGGCTGCATGTAAACCAATCGAGGTGCCAATGAGTAAACGTGTGAACGGTATGAGGGCGACCAGAAGAATAATAAACGGAATCGAGCGGCTGAAATTAATCACACCACTAACCGTCCTATTTATGAGCCGATGCGGCCTGATATCACGGCTGATAAAAAGCAGTGTGCCCAACGGCAAACCAAGCAGGGCGGCACAACAGGTGCTGATGAGTACCATATACAACGTTTCACCCGTGGCGAGCAGGATGTCATAAAGCATGGTCGGTGACATATCCGAGAATCTCCGCAGTAATATTGAACGCGTCGCAGCGTTTAAAAAAGGCATCTAAATTATTTTTGTGTGCATGAACTTCGACGATTAAGACACCGCAGGTGATGTGATTTAAGCGTTCAACGTTCGCCAGTAAAATATTAATATCCAGATGAAGTTCACGGCTAATTTGGCTAATTAAAGGACCCGAGACGGCATCGCCTTTAAAAAATAGACGCAGTAAAGGCCGATGATTGGTTTCTTGCGTGATGTTTTCTAACAAGCAAGCGGGTAATTCGGGGCTTAAATGCGCGCATAATAATTGTTTTGCGGGGCTTGTGGGCTCTGAAAAGAGCTCGTCGAGTGCAACCACATCCACCAGTTGACCATGCTCCATTAAGGCCACACGGTGTGCGAGTTGTTTAATTACATCCATTTCGTGGGTAATTAAAACAATCGTAATGTTGTAGCGTGCGTTGATTTTTTTGAGTAAATTTAAAATCGATGTGGTGGTTTCTGGGTCGAGCGCCGAGGTTGCTTCGTCACATAATAACACCTTGGGTGAGCTGCTGAGCGCGCGAGCAATGGCAACCCGTTGTTTTTGACCACCACTTAAATCATTGGGCTTTACGTGCATTTTATCGCGGAGCTCAACGAGATCGAGCAGTTCTAAAACACGTTGTTTAATCTCAGCTTCAGGTACGTTTTGAATGCGCAGCGGTAAAGCTATATTGTCATAGACCGACTTTGCATGCAGCAAATTAAAATGCTGAAAAATCATGCCGATTTGATGACGTGCATGACGTAAATCTTCAGGAGCTAAGTCTGTCAGTGATTGCTGGTTAATTAAAACCGTGCCGCTGTCGGGGCGCTCAAGTAAATTAAGGCAACGCAGCAGGGTGGATTTTCCTGCACCACTTTTGCCGATGATGCCAAAAATTTCGCCTTCTTGAATGCTTAAATTTATCTTGTTTAAGACGTGATGCGAGCCATAGTGTTTATTAAGCTCTGTGAGTGTAATCATGTGTGTTGTCATGTGTATAACTTACCACCTAAAAAGTGCTCGTCAAGTATAACGAAATTCACGTGCTTGCGGTAGCGTCTGTGATTAACCGCACATCAGCTCTTGTCGATTTTTAAAATATTCAAGCGCTTCAGGGTTGGCAAGTGATCCCGTATTTTCGACGGCTTCACCGTTCACACATTGTCGTACGGCTATTTCAACAATTTTTCCGCTGATGGTGCGCGGAATATCCGGGACTGCTATAATTTTCGCAGGCACATGGCGTGGTGATGCTTCGCTTCGAATGGTTTGCTTAATTTTAAGCGTAAGCGCTTCATCTAATAGGCTATGCTCTCGAAGTTTGACGAATAATATAATACGTACGTCATCCTTCCATGTTTGTCCGATGACAATGCTTTCAAGAATTTCGGGGATTTGGTCAAGCGGCCTATAAATTTCCGCGGTGCCAATACGAACGCCACCTGGATTGAGTACGGCATCTGAACGACCATAAATCACAAGCCCGCCATGTGACGTAATTTTTGCCATGTCGCCGTGCGCCCACACACCAGGAAATTGCTCAAAGTAGGCGTGTGTGTAGTTGATGCGGTCAGGATCGTTCCAAAAACCCAGCGGCATCGATGGAAACGCTTGTGTGCACACCAGTTCACCGGTTGTGTTATTCACGGCATTGCCTTTTTGGTTAAAAATTTGAACGTCCATACCCAGGCCGAGGCACTGAATTTCGCCTGGATAAACCGGGCTGATAGGATTGCCCAAAGCAAAGCACGACACAATATCGGTACCGCCTGAAATCGAGCTCAGTTGTACATCATGTTTAATATCATCACGAACAAAATCATATTGCTGTGGCAGTAAGGGCGAGCCGGTGGATAATATCGTCCGAAGCTGCGCAAAGTTATGGGTTGTGTTGGGATGCGTGCCGTTTTTTTCTATGGCCGCTAAAAAGCGTGCCCCAGTACCAAACACGGTGACGGCCTCGTTGTCGATGATGTCAAACATGCGTTCAGGTGTGGGGTACATCGGAGAGCCGTCGTAGAGCACCAACGTGGCGCCCAAAGCAAGCCCCGAAACCATCCAGTTCCACATCATCCATCCGCAGGTGGTATGAAAAAATAACGTATCATCGGTATTTAAATCGGTGTGTAATCCTAGCTCTTTGACGTGTTGAAGTAGCGTGCCACCGGTGCTGTGCGTGATGCATTTGGGCTTTCCGGTAGTGCCTGATGAAAATAAAATCATCCACGGATGATGAAACGCAAAGGCTTGGTTAGGCAGAGGCGCGCCTGGGCAAAGCAAGGCATCCCAGTTTAAGCTGTTCGGCCATGGGGTTTGCATAGGGTTTGGGTGCACAGGGCAGACAATCAGCTGCTCGATGGAGGGGACGGCGGTGCGAATGGCTTCTGCTTTGTTTTGTAAATCATACGTTTTGCCATGATATTGATAGCCATTGGCAATCAAAAATAATTTCGGGGTAATTTGGCTTAAGCGATCGACGGCGGCCGCTATTCCAAAATCAGGAGAGCACGATGACCATATAGCGCCTAACGAGGCCGTTGCAAGCATCGCAATGATCGCAAACGAGCTATTAGGCAGCATGGCCGCCACGCGATCACCTGCTTTAATGCCTTGGGTTTGTAGACCTGCGGCGCAAGCGGCCACCTGTTCTGCTAACGCATGGTAGCTCAAAGTTTCACGTTGGCCTTGTTCGTTGATGCAGATTAAAGCCATGTGGTTATTATTAAGTCTTAGTAAGTGTTGGGTAATATTCAGTGTCGCGCCTTCAAACCAGGTGGCATCCATCATGTGTTGCCCAGGCTTAAAAATATGTTCGGGGGGCGTTTCAAAACTGATATTGAAAAAGTGCGCAATTTCTTCCCAAAACTGAGCCGTATGTTGAATAGACCAGGCATGCAGCGCGGCGTAGTCTGGCAGCGTGCATGCGTATTTTTTTTCTATCTGGCGTAAAAAGCGCATCATCTGCGTTTTGTTCATGATTTCAGAATTTTTTTGTATCCAAACAGGGTGATTCATGGTGTCCTACCTTTGCGGCTACGGGGGAGGTATGTGATAATTGGGATCCTACCTCTTGATGATCTATTTTTACAGGTGAACGAATGGAAGACAATAAGCAAAAAGCCTTAAGTGCCGCACTTTCGCAAATTGAACGTCAATTTGGAAAAGGTTCGGTGATGCGTATGGGTGATGGCACAGCCATGCCCGATGTTGAAGCCATCTCAACCGGTTCTTTGGGTTTAGATATTGCACTTGGGATCGGTGGCCTACCTAAAGGACGTGTGGTTGAAATTTACGGGCCAGAATCTTCAGGTAAAACCACGTTAACGTTGCAAGTGATTGCTGAATGTCAAAAACATGGTGGAACAGCGGCGTTTGTGGATGCGGAGCATGCATTAGACCCAGGCTATGCTAAGCGTTTGGGTGTTGATGTTGACAGTTTGTTAATTTCACAACCGGATACCGGTGAGCAAGCGCTCGAGATTACCGATATGCTCGTACGTTCAGCTGCGGTTGATGTTGTGGTGGTCGATTCGGTGGCGGCACTTACACCCAAAGCTGAAATTGAAGGCGATATGGGTGATTCACATGTGGGTTTACATGCGCGATTGATGTCGCAAGCCCTGCGAAAATTAACCGCGAATATTAAGCGCTCCAATACGCTTGTGATTTTTATTAACCAAATTCGTATGAAAATTGGGGTGATGTTCGGCAGTCCCGAAACCACCACCGGGGGTAACGCGCTTAAATTTTACGCATCGGTTCGCTTGGATATTCGTCGCATCGGTTCTATTAAAAAAGGCGATGATATTTTAGGTAACGAAACACGGGTCAAAGTGGTTAAAAATAAAGTCGCACCACCGTTTAAGAAAACCGAGTTTGAGATTTTTTATAACCAAGGTATTTCACGCGAAGGCGAAATTATTACGTTAGCCACGGAGCTTGGTTTTATCGAAAAAGCCGGTGCTTGGTACAGTTACAATAAAAATAAAATCGGACAAGGTAAAGAAAACGTTCGTATATTTTTGAAAGAAAACCCTGAGATAGCAGCAGATTTAGAAGCGCGCATTCGGGCTAAGTATTTTGAAGATGAAGGTGCGGAAAAAACAACAAAAGAAGCCGAAATCATGGATGCGTGAGGCGTATGATGTTGCTGTGGGCTTGCTTGCACGGCGCGAGCATAGCGCGCAGCAACTGCATCGAAAGTTAGCTCAGCGAGGGTTTGATGAGTCGGCGATTGCAAGCGCGCTTGAAGATTGTCGACGCTTTAACTTACAAAGTGATCTGCGGTTTGCTGAAGCCACGTGTAGGTCGCGTATTGCGCGAGGCTACGGTCCGGTGATGATCAAGCAGCTGCTTCAGTATGAAGGGGTTGCTCCAGAGATTATTGAGCAAGTTTTTGATGAAATTCATCAAACGATAGACTGGGTTGCTGAGGCTTCACATGTTTGGGTGAAAAAATTTCGTGCGTATAATCCCGAGGGTAAAGCACGACAAAAACAATGGCAATTTTTACGCTATCGAGGTTTTTCGGACGCGACGGTTCGTGCGGTTTTTCAAGTACTCGAGGCGGAGCGTCATCATTAAGTCTTATTTTAAGTATTATTTTTAGGTATGATAATGAACAGTGCAGCAATACGACAGGCTTTTTTAGATTATTTTAAACAACATCAACATGAAGAAGTGCCGTCGGCCTCGTTGATTCCAGAAAACGATCCGACGCTTTTGTTTGTCAATGCCGGCATGGTGCCGTTTAAGAATACTTTTTTAGGACTTGAAGCGCGTCCGTATTCGCGTGCGGTCAGTGTGCAGCGTTGTGTTCGCGCGGGTGGTAAACATAATGATTTGGATCAAGTGGGTTATACCGCGCGTCATCATACGTTATTTGAAATGCTGGGTAATTTTAGTTTTGGTGATTATTTTAAGCGCGAAGCAATTCATTATGCCTGGGATTTTTTAACGAAGATCTTAAAGCTTCCAGAAGAGCGTTTGTGGATCACGGTTTATGAGAAAGATGATGAAGCGGCCGAAATCTGGCATCAAGAAATTGGTGTATCTCCGGCTCGTTTTTCACGTTGTGGTGATGATGATAATTTTTGGTCGATGGGTGACACAGGCCCATGTGGACCGTGTACCGAAATTTTTTATGATCATGGTCCAGAAGTCGCCGGTGGCCCACCCGGCTCACCGGATGCGGAAGGTGATCGCTACGTTGAAATCTGGAATTTGGTGTTTATGCAATACAACCGTGATGCTGATGGTGTGTTGCATGCGCTTGAAAAACCGTCGATTGATACCGGCATGGGGCTTGAGCGCCTCGCTGCGGTGATGCAACATGTGCATAGTAATTATGATACGGATACGTTCAAATTTTTAAAGCAAGCGATTCAAGCGCTGTCATCATCAAAAAATCCAATTCCGCTTGAACACACATCGTTAAACGTGATTGCCGATCATATTCGCGCCATGGCCTTTTTGATGGTTGATGGCGTGACGCCAAGCAACGAAGGCCGAGGCTATGTGTTGCGGCGTATTATTCGTCGCGCCGTGCGTCATGGGCATCGCTTAGAATTGCCGATGCCTTTTTTAACGCATGTGATGGATGCTTTAGTTGAGCAGATGGGCGCTGCATACCCTGTGCTTGCTGAACAGGCGAGCATGATTAAAAAAATCTTGTTGCAAGAAGAGGCGCAGTTTGCAAAAACGTTGGATCACGGCTTGAAGTTATTACAAGAAGCGGTGCCTCATATTGCGAATCAAACCCTTTCGGGTGATGTGGCGTTTAAACTTTATGATACGTATGGTTTTCCGTTAGATTTAACGCAAGATATTTTGCGAGAGCAGGGCATTCAAGTTGATCTTTCAGGTTTTGAGGCCTGCATGAAACGACAACGTGAATTATCACAATCGGCGAGTAGTTTTCGCGTAGATTATAACGAGATGGTGCCGTTTACCGATGTTTCGGTATTTGAAGGTTATACCCAAAATACACACGAAAGCACCGTGCTTGCTTTACGTGCCGAGGGTCACGTGGTTGAGTGTATTACCGCCGGCACACGCGCATCGGTGGTCTTACAAGCAACACCGTTTTATGCTGAGAGTGGCGGTCAAGTGGGCGATCAAGGCGAATTGCGTGGTTTATTATCAGATGATGTGCTCTTTCGTGTGGACAATACGCAACGCGTGGGGCAGGCGATTGTTCATGAAGGTGAGCTTGTCCGAGGTGAGCTTAAGCTTCACGATACGGTTATTGCCGACATTAATCACACGCGCCGCGAGGCCATACGCTTAAATCATACAGCGACGCATTTATTGCATGCGGCGTTAAGGCAGATTTTGGGTGAGAGCGTGTCACAAAAAGGCTCGCTGGTGGACGCGGAGCGTGCACGGTTTGATTTTTCTTACGATACGGCGTTAACGCCTGCACAATTAGCCGAAGTCGAAGCGCGTGTGAATATCGAAATTCGTAAAAATGCCGACGTTGATACCCGTGTGATGTCGATGGATGATGCGATAGAAGACGGCGCTGTCGCGCTGTTTGGTGAAAAGTACGATGATGATGTGCGTGTACTGACCATGGGTGATTTTTCAAAAGAGTTATGCGGCGGCACGCATGCACGTCGTACGGGCGATCTAGGTTTATTTAAAATTACGGCTGAATACGGTGTTGCACGTGGCGTGCGTCGTGTAGATTTTATTACCGGCTCGTATGCCCTTGATTGGATGAATCAGCAACTCGAGCATTTAAGTCACATGGCAAGCTTGTTAAAAACCACGCCAGATGAAGCACCCAAAAAATTGCAACAAGCCTTGGATGACGCAAAACAGCAAACACGAGCATTGAATAACTTAAAACAGCAAGCCGCCGCTGATTCAGGACGTGCTTTATTGGCTGAATTGAAGCAGATTCAAGGCGTGGATGTCTTGATTAAACGACTGGATGGTGTGAGTCCAGCTGATTTACGAAGCATGCTTGAGCAACTTAAATCAAGCAAACCTGAGGCTGTGCTTGTCTTAATAGGTGTATTGCAAGATAAAATGCATGTGATTGCCAGCGTAAGTAAGCCTTTGCTTGAAAAAGGCCTGCCTAAAGCGGGTGTGTTTGTCAAAGCCTTGTGTGGTCGTGGCGGTGGTCGTGATGATGTGGCTCAAGGCGGCGGTCCGGTTTCTGATGATTTGGATGCACGCATGCAGCAAGTGCTTGGGTTGATTGAAGGCGTGTAAGCACGCCCTTAATCATCTTTGTTCCAAGGCGGATTGTCTTGATCAAATTTAATATGCACGTCTTGTTGTGGAAAGGCGATGGAAATATTATTTTTTCGAAAAGCTTCGTCAATGGCTAAATTTAACTCGCTGGTAACCACATATTTACCGTTGACGTCTTTAATCAAACACCATAATTCAAATAACAAAGCACTGTCACCAAATGAACGAAATAATACCAAGGGTTTGTTCGATGGCGTTCTCACAACTTCAGGGTTGGCGAGAGCGACATCCATGAGTACTTTACAGACCTTAGCTGTATCACTGCCATAAGCTACGCCAATGGGGCAGTTGACCCTCCAATATTTGTCAGAAAACATATAGTTCGTCACGTGGTGGGTAATTAAATTAGAGTTAGGAATAATAATATCTTCTTTGGATGGTGTCATGATTTGTGTTGAACGAATACTCACCTTCTTAACAAAACCTTCAATATCATCAATCTTAATTCTATCTCCGGGTTTTATGGGCTGTTCGATTAAAAGAATAAGACCCGATAAAAAATTATTAACAATGGATTGCAAGCCTAAACCTATACCTACAGATAGCGCTCCGGCGATGATGGCAAGACTCGTGAAATTAAAACCGGCTAACAACAAACCAAAAATGATGGCAATAGCAATGCCAACATACATAATGATGGATGCTAGTGCGACTTGCTTTTCTTCGGCTTCTTCAAACTGCTGGTTTCGACTGATGTTAGCTGCAATATAGCGCGAAAAAAGCGATAATAAACAAAAGACGAACAACCCAATCAGCCACTGGGCCGGAACAATCATCATGCCTCCGGCTTTAAATCCATAATAAAATTTATCTAGAAAATTATCTAAAAAATAGCTGGCTTCGCCGATTAAGTGGGCAAACAAAAACGTCATGCTCACGATCACAATGATTTGACCGATGAGTTTAAGTAAAATAAATTCAATCAGCGGCTTCTTTTTCGAGTAACCCAATAATTTTTTTAAATAAGTGTGCGTATGTTTTTTATTGTTGAGCATGCCGTACGCTTTGCCTATGCATAAAAATAATAATGTGCCCAAAGTGCTTGTCAGCAAAAAGGAAAACAAAACGTAAGACGTTGTGACTGCTAAAACAGCATAACCAAGAAAATCAAGCATCAACAAACAAACAACAATCAAACCTAAAATTTTATAAACTAAGGTGCTATGAATATATTTTTCAAGTCGTTGAGCATTCGATTGATAGAATGATACTGTAAAATAAACCAGGGTTATCCATGAGGTGATGACTACAGCCTCTTTGAATAATTGTATTAAATTTTGAGAAGTAGCAAAAAGTGATAATAAGTCCAAGCCAATGATATGGACAAAATAAAGGGTAGAAATCACAAGGCCTAATTTTTTTAACACTGCCAGGTCGAAATTTTTCCAAACCAGTTTTCCGGAAAACCATTTCATATCAAAAATAAACCGGTAGATGAACACAAACGTCAAATACATCAACGCAGTGAGCACGGCATGTTGAAAAGTAATATTATTTTCAGCTTCGCTGAAGGGATTGATTGTTAAGACTAACAGCGTCGAAAAGCATAAAATAAAAAAAACGAGTCCGATATTTAATATCAATTGCAAGATGCTTGTTCGATATTTTTGATGTATAAGTGGTTTTAATCGCCAACTAAACAAGAGAGCAAAGAACAAAAGAACGGCTGCATATAACAAGTAATCAACCCAATGTTCAAACGACGCGACGTTTAATGTTGGGCGTGTCATGTTTGCTAAATCAGTGGGTAGCTGATTTAGCTTGGTGATGAGATGCTTGCCCTGTGAGAACGTCATCTTTTTTTGCGTTGATAAAAGCGTATCACGATAAGCCTGGATGGCCTCACCTGAACGGATGAAAAATAATCGACAATTGGCTTGGGTTTGCTTTAACTCGGCATATTTTTTCTCTAAGTATTTGGTATCCACATTGGTCAGTATTTTTTTGCCTGCAGCGGCACCGGTGATGGTTTGAATCTGAAGATTGATGGCCTTAATTTCATCGTCAGTTTTTTGAACGCAAGCATCGGCTTCGCTAGCGAGTATGCTTAAACGCTCGATGGCTTGGCTCAATGTTTGAATATGGATGTTTTTGGTTGCTAATTGTAATGAAATTTCATCAAACTGTTGATTTGCGTTGTTTACGTCAAAAAGATTTTGGGTTGAATCATCCGCCCCATTAGCAGCGCTTGCCATGGTGGGGGCGAATAATAAAAATAAAATGCTTAAAAATACACGCAATCGTTTTTGCATCATCATAAAGTCCCTTTTTTAGCAACTACTCGTGCCCAGCCTACGCCCTGCGGCTTGACCGCAGGGTCCATGAGCTTGCTGGATGCCGCGGACAAGCCGCGGCACGTAGGGTTCGTGCAGATACCTTTTTTATGATTATAGCAGTAAACTTAATTATTTTATTTTTTGATTATCGCAAATTCTTGCTTTAATGCATCATCCAGCTTGGGATATTTAAAAGCATACCCAGCTTCAGTCAAACGTGTAGGCAGCACACGCTGGCCTTTGAGTAGTAAATAATCACCCATTTCACCGAATAAGAGTTTGACGACAAAACTCGGCATGGTTAAAAACATAGGACGGTGCATCGCTTTCGCAAGCGTGCGAGCGAAGCTTGCTTGGCTGACGGGATGGGGAGAGGTGAGATTAAACGGGCCGGTCAATTCAGGATGTTCTAAAAGAAAAACAAGTCCGCCCACCACGTCATCCACATGAACCCACGACAAGCATTGTTTTCCATCGCCCACAAGACTGCCTAATCCTAAGAAAAAGCTTGGGAAAAGTTTTTTTAGCATGCCTTGCTGTTTTTTTAAGACCACGCCAAATCGTGTTGTGGTGACAGGCATGCCAGAATCTATGGCGGGTTGCAGTGCTTCTTGCCATTTAACGCAAATCTCTGTAAGAAAATCAGTCGGGTTATTGGTGTTAATTTGAGTATGTTCATCGAACGAGGTCGTATCGTTATTTTCTTGAACACCATAAATACCGATGGCATTAGCACAAATAAAATGAGGTTTTGCGCTTTGGCCGATGCACCAGTTGATGAGTTTTTCACTGGTATTAACACGTGAGGCAATGAGATTTTTTTTGACCGTATCGCTCCAGCGTGAGTTAGCAATATTTTCACCGCAAAGATTAATGATGGCATCATAGTCGTTGGCATTTAATGTATGAAGCTCAGCCCAATCATGGCAAGCTGCTATTTTAGAAAAGTGTTGAAGTACGTGTTGTTTATTACGTCCTAAAACCGTGATTTTATGGTTGACGTGTAAAGTGTTTACTAGCTCGTGCCCAATAAAGCCTGAAGCGCCCGCAATAAGAATATTCATGAATACTTCCTTGGTGATTTTTCTGTGATCATATTAAGCCGATCTTTGATATCATGCAACGCTTCGCGAAGCTTTTAAGGTTTTCAAATGATCATGGATGCACCACCCAAGTCACCAGAAACGTATGTAAAACATGCATATTACTCGGAGAAACTTGCTTATGATGGTCAATTGGATGATCTTAAGCGCGGAATTATGATTGATAGGATCACGTTGCGCGGCACAGAACAAGATTTAGTGCCCAAACTATTAAACTTATACAACGAAACAGATAACACAGAAGTAAGATATAGAATCATCAGTGGGCTTATGTCTTATAATCAAACCATGTTAAGCAATCATGCCCATGCTCGAGATGAGGCATTATTAAGACAGTTTTTCTTTAGATTACTGCATGAAAAGGTAAGCCCAGCTTCTTCAAATGATGTTGCTCTTGGGTTTATTCAAACGCATTCAATTGATCAAATTATGGAAAATCTTGATGCAATAGATGCTCAATTGAAGGTTTCGTCCCATCATGATTCCGTCATGACGAAATACATGCTTGTTCATGAATCAAAAGCATTACAAGATATTTATATTCAATCGATATTAGATGAATTACGTGAGGCGAGTAGCGTTGAATTAGATGATTATTTCTTTGGTCCATTGGCGATAGGATTTAATGCCAGCGGTAAAGCACTGTTGTCACCGGAAAATACAAAATTGATTATGGACTATCTCAATGAAGTTGATTTTAAATATACAACACATGGTATTAGCAAACATAGTCACACCGATCCCAGTTATGGCATAACTTCGATGGATTATGAGCACTTGCGTAACGTTATCGAGAAAGTATTGCGTTAAGGCATGCTCAATGATCAATGCTCAATATGAAGAAAACATCAAGATGAGCATTTTATATTTACTTTTTTTTATGCTCATTATATAGTTTTATTTAAGTTGAGCATAAGAAGGGGCGTTGGTTTTGCAAATATTTATTGGCCGTGAGCGTGAATTAGCGCGTTTAGAGACCTTACATAAAAAACAAACACCTGGTTTAGTGGTGGTTAAAGGCAGGCGAAGAATTGGAAAAAGCCGGCTTATCGCTGAATTTGCATCAAAACATCCAAAAAATACGTTATGGAGTTTTGCGGGTCTTGCGCCGCAGGCCGGCATGAGTGCTCAAAGCCAACGTGATCATTTTGCCAGGCAATTAGCAACGTGTCTCAATACACCGCCTTTTACATTTCAAGATTGGAGTGATGCTTTTGAGTATTTAAACCAGCATCTAAGCCCCGGTGATATTGTTTTATTTGATGAAATATCTTGGATGGGAGCTCACGATCCAAGTTTTATTCCTAAGCTTAAAGCGTGGTGGGATCAACAAACGATATCTATGGTGATGGTTTTTTGTGGATCAGTTTCGACATGGATTGAAGAAAATATTTTAAAGAGCACGGCATTTTTTGGAAGAATTAATTTAAGCATAACGTTAGAGCCACTCACAATACCTGAAAGTACAAGGCTTTTAAAAGCCTCGAAATTTCAAGGCTCTGCTTATGATATGTATAAAATTTTAAGCATTCTAGGCGGTATTCCTTGGTATTTGGAGCAAATTTCACCAGGACAAACAGCCGATGAATTGATTAAGCAGTTATGCTTTGAAAAAAATGGCTTATTGGTTTTAGAATTTGAGCGTATTTTCCATGATTTGTTTCATGGAAAAGGCACAACGTATAAAAAAATTCTGGGTACTCTTAAAGACGGCATGAAAACACTCGCCGAAATACGTGAATCGATTGAGTTTGCACATAGCGGAACTCTCAGTAAACTTATGGAGCACTTGATCACAGCAGGATTTGTAAGCAAGCAAAATTTATGGTCGTTTAAAACCACAAAATTACTTAAAAAAAGCCTATATCGTATCTCTGATCCTTATATGCGGTTTTACTTGAAATTAATCGAGCCCCATATGAATCAAATCAATTTAGGCGCTTTTCAAGACGCGCCATTATCAACATTACCTGGTTTTGATGCCCACATGGGGTTGCAACTCGAGCAGTTATTGTTACAAAACCGTACATTAATATTAAAAGCTCTGGGCATACCGGCCAGTGATGTTGTCTCTGATGGTCCTTATAGGCAATTTAAAACAGCCACACAACAAGGCTGTCAAATTGATTATCTGATACAAACAGTAACCAAAAACTTATTTGTCTGTGAATTTAAATTTAAGCGTCAAGAGCTTGGCATGGCTATTATTGAGCACATGAAGGATAAAATTCAATCGTTAAAAGTGCCTAGAGGGTTTGCAAGTATACCTGTTTTGTTCCATATAGGGGGCGTTACATCACCTGTTTCTACAGAAGGCTATTTTTATCGCGTGATTGATATCACAGATTTTTTATAATCAAAATATGTGCTACAGTGTGCTTAGTATTCGTATGAATAGAATCTAATTTAGATTTAGGATGCATTAACGGTGAATTTTTCAATCGTGAACACAACATTATTTAATCAGGCTTGGCGCTGGCGTTAATCGCTTGCTCTATTAATTAATTGATTAATTGATTTTTTGTTGCTGTATAACGAATTGAGAATAACCACATGACCCCACGATATATTATTCGCATTAAGCTTAACGCTTTCATCTCACACCTCTTAGTATCTTTGCTCTGGAATTGGCCATTGGGCCTAATTTAATACGCTCGTTGTTTTTTTATCCAGTATCTATTTCCGCAATGATTTAATAATTATATAGAGGTGTTTCGTATGAACACAAAAAAAATCGCTACGCTCATGATGCTCATGTTAAGTATTTTGATAGTGAGCTTGATGATGTTATTTCCTCGTGCAAATAAAACAAATCTACCGTTGGTTGCAATTGCCAATTATGGTCCTCATTCATCACTGGAAGCTTCGATTCAGGGCATGAAAGATGAGCTAAGCAATCAGGGATATATCGAAGATAAGACCATACGCTACGAACGTGTGGATGTTGGATTCGATCCTGCTTTGATTCCACACATGATCATGAATCTGAAAAGCCATCATCCACGTGTACTTGTTGTCACGACCACGCCTGTTGCGCAATATGCAAAAGGTACGGTGAAAGATATTCCTTTGGTTTATAACGTGATTACCGATCCGGTGGCTGCAGGCTTATTGAATGCAGCCAATGCATCACAGGGCAACATGACGGGCAGTTCGGATAAACAAGATATAAGCTTGCTGTTTGATTTTGCCAAACGGCTTTTACCCCATGCTTCAAACGTGGGTGTTTTATATTCCACGGCTGAGGCCAATGACATGGCCTTGGTGGCCATGATGAAACAAGCGGCCAAACACACGCATATGCATGTGATGGCACTGCCGATTGATCAACCACGTGATATTGCTGTAACGATGCAAAAATTTAAGCATCAAGTGGATTTTATCTATGTTGGTGCTAGTGGTGCGATTCAACCCGCGCTTCCCGTGATTGCTTCAGAAAGTCAAAAAATGCGAATTCCTGTGTTTAATCTCAATGATGAAGCCGTGCGCTTAGGTTTGGTTTTTGCCAGTTTTGGCGTTGATTATCATCGTGTCGGTATGAATACAGGAAAATTAGTTGCGCGTAGTTTACGAGGGGAGTCGATAGAAACCATGCAACCCGTGTATCCAACACGTGATGATCACCATGGATTAGTGAGTCAACAAAATGCAGCTAACTTAGGTTTATTTTTACCACAAGGAGCTGATTATGCTTCAGC
The DNA here is from genome assembly GCA_029212505.1 of Legionellaceae bacterium. Taxonomy (GTDB): domain Bacteria; phylum Pseudomonadota; class Gammaproteobacteria; order Legionellales; family Legionellaceae; genus JAALKW01. The sequence continues at coordinate 169,862 of JARGOS010000001.1, forward strand.
TAATTGATGTGAGCCAGTCATTTTTAAACGGCGCTCGTCCTGTATTAAGGCATATTAATTTACATCTAAAGCCGGGTGATTTTTGTGTGGTGATCGGGAGTAATGGCTCAGGAAAATCAACGTTGATGAAGCTTATTTCAGGTGAGTATATACCCACCCAAGGACGCATTATGATGCAGGGGCGTGGCATCACCCGTCATGATGTTGCTTCCGTTGTTCAAGATGTCAATAAAGGCACGGTGGTTGAGATGACCTTACTCGAAAATATGGCATTGAGTTTGGCGCGGATAAAAAAACGAGGTTTTTCGATGTATGCCCGTCAAAAAAATATCGTAATTGAGCAACTTAAAGCATTCAATATGGGCCTTGAGCAGTATATCCATACGCCTTTGAGTCACTTGTCTGGCGGTCAACGTCAAATGGTTGCCACCATGATGGCGCTTTTATCGCAGCCCAAGTTGTTATTGCTCGATGAACATACCTCCGCAATTGATCCATGTATGCAAAAAGTCTTAATGGCTTATACCCAGCGGTCGATTCAGCAACAAAATCTGACAAGCTTGATGATCACCCATCATTTGGAGGATGCGATTCAGTACGGTAATCGTTTAATCATGTTGCATAAAGGTAAAATTGTATTAGATGTTCAGCATCAAGAAAAATCTGCTTTAAGCGTAACCAAGCTCTTGGATTTATTTCATGATTACGAACATATAGATTTGATAGGAGAGGCATGATGATGTTTGATTTTTTCAGTACAGGTTTGCAACAAAGCTTGATTTTAGCACTGGTGGCTTATGGCATTATGGTTCCTTTTAGGTTACTTAAATTTTCTGATTTAACAGCCGAAGGCGCTTATCCATTAGGGGGGGCTGTATGTACGACGTTATTGCTGTTAAACATGCATCCGATATTAGCTTTATTGACTGCAAGTGTTGCTTCGGGTTTGATGGGGCTTGCAACAAGCTTGATTCACCTACGTCTTAAAGTGAACACGCTTTTGGCCGGTATTATTTTAAGCACGATGATGTATAGCGTGAACTTGCGCTTGATGGGTAAGCCGAATGTCGCATTGTTTAATACTTCATCGGTATTTAGCCAAACAAATAATTTATACAATATTGGATTCTTGGCTTGTGTGCTTATATGTTTGATCGTAATTTTATCGTTATTTTTACGCACGGAGTTTGGGTTAAAACTACGAGCGGTTGGACTAAATCCAGCGTTTGCACGTCGGCAAACGATTTCTGTGGACCAGTATACAATGCTCGGTATGTTTTTTGCGGGGTGTTGTACCGGTATGGCCGGTGGGCTTATGGTCCAACTTCAGCATTATATGGATGTTGGTATGGGCGTGGGGATTGTGATTCATGCGCTTGCAGCCCTGATGTTGGGCGAGGCGATGATGGGGAATCATACCCTGAATCGCCAAATTATGGCGCCTTGCGTGGGCGCTTTGGTTTATCAGCAAATTCAGGGGGTTGTTTTATCGCTTGGGTTAGCGCCATCTGATTTGAAATTTTTTACTGGAGCATTGGTTTTAATGGTGATTGCTGTGCAACACAAGCACAAGCTTGAGCTATGATTCTTTAAAATTTCGTATAAAATGCGTATTTTTTGAATTGAGTTAAGATAAGGCCTATATGTGATGCATCAAGAAGTAACGGATGAACATCCGCACAATATTCATGATGAATTCAACGCATTGACCCAAGAATTTTTACACCATGAACCGTTTATCATGGAATGGATTCAAGCAGCATGGCGCGCCTTCGAAGAATATTTGCAGATATGGGTGAGTCAAAGTAATAAAGTTCACGACTCAGCTCCTGTAGAAAATGCATTAGTTGAGCTGGAAGAAACACAAAATGCACGAAAACTTGATAAATTGAAAAATATCAAGATTGAAACCCGTTTTCTCTGTGGCATCACGCACGAAATTATGACGCATCCTATGTATGATAAACATCATCCTCACCAAAAAATGGATTGCAGGCCGTTGTTAGCATGGCTTAGCGAAAGCAAAACGCATCCATTTAATCGCAGTGAATTGCATGTTCATGATTTAGAATATGATGAAGAACTTAAAGCTGAAATTGACCAGTTTGTTACGGCTACACTGGAAAATTCCGCATCGCCTTATATCTCATCTTACAAACCTGGAGCGGTCACTTCAGCTTGAGGTTGATGACGCTCTTTTAATAATTCAATGAGTGTTTCAAGTTCATGATTGTCAGGATAGCGCTCAAACTCTGATTCAAGCAAGGTAATACTGTTGCTATCAACCCTGGCCTCATAAGAGAGTAGTACGTTGAGCACTTCGGTGATTGTTTCGGTTGATTCCGCATCTTCAAAGTAATCCTCATCTAAAGCAACGGTGATCACGTGGTATACTAAGCTTTTGTATGCTGATTTAGGGTTAAATACGTCAGAATTTGGATTAGCACCTGCTCGACACATCGTCTCGACTAATGACGCATCAAATTGAGTCGCTATTTGACCTAGAGGTGTCATAGAAAATATAGCGTCGGTGAGTTCAGTTTCAGGGTTTATCCATACAGGCGGGGCAAGGTTGAATATGAACGAAAGAAATGCTGTCGTGATGTTGCAGCCGCATAAACGCGTGAATAATGTGGTCTGATCTTCATTATCATACATATTAAGATTAAGGCCATAGCTTATCATTAATTTTATAAGATTCATGTAGTGAACAGGATCATTCTCTTCATTTGAAGCATTCTTTAAAAAAGCATTGATGGTGTGATCAACCAAAGATTCCTCATCAATCCAGGTATGAACGTTGATAGATTGCCTGTAATTCTTGAGCAGATGCAAAGCGTCTGTAGGATTATTTTGCTCGAGAGCATTTAAGTACTTAACTTCGTAAAAGCTGCCTTGTGGCACGGGAAAAAATTGATTAGGCACAATAGTCACCAAAAAGAGATTTAATTGTTTTTAATATTACCATACTGGCTTTATTTGATCAAGTCTTGATGCTTTAATTATCGCTCTCTCAGGATACTTCCTAAATAGAAATTACATGTTAGTATGGATCAAAAGGGACGTTTTTAATTTGCCAACTCATGATGTTAAAAAAACTTGCTGTATTAGCATGCTTATTTCTCACGGCTTGTATGGTTGGTCCCGATTACCAAGAGCCTAAAATTAATACCCCTAAGCATTGGGCAAAAAAAGATAAATAATATTTCTTTTAGGGTGATTTTACAAATAAGTGTCCACAAAAACACCCGGTCACGCACCTCGCGCTTTATGCGCGGAATCTAGCAAGGATTGATGAACAAAAATTTTCCTGGAGTACCGGCGTTTAGCTCCTACAACCCCGGTTGAATATTTTTATCGTGTTGTTGATATTGCAGATTTTTTATAATCCAGTATGTATTTTGGGTCGACTAAACTCATGAGAAAATTCAGCTTCTACCAGGCCCCGTATCTCTTTTTTTATCATCTTGGTTAGGTAATTCTTCGTTCGGCATAAGCTTGTTAAATCTATTTTTAAAATCAGTGAATTTTTTAGGCGCGATATGAAGGTGAACTTGACTGAGTAACTTATCCAGTTTTGGATGCTTACGATGCTGAATTTTTTTACCTAAATCAGAATTTTTATCAAAAACAAGGGCTTGGAGATTTTTAAGTAGGCTTGAGCGCACTTCGGTTTTAGTATAGGACGATAGATTATCTTCAGTCATATCAGCCATGGTTTTATCAAGAATCGTTGAAATTGCATCGTCAATGCTATTTTTGGGAACTTTTAATTGCCTTAACATTTTTTCTAATTCCATGTTTTTGATTAGATTCTTAGCAACTTCTTTGCCTAAAATTTGAGCCATCGCTAAATTTTTATTTTCAGATGACGCTGTATACATGGTTTCTATGATGACTGTGTCTGTATTTTTGCACGTAGAAAGCATCTCTTGAACCCAGGCGACATCATGCTTCATGATGATATCATGTGCTTGCATAATAAAAGCGGGATCAGCATCTTCACCGTGATTTAAGTAGCTTATTGCCAGACCAAAATCTTTGGCCGATGTGAAGATAGATGGCAGGTTATTGATATTATCAAGAATAACGGTACGCTGTTCGCGCGTTAGATTAATCAGCGCGTAATAAATATCTTCACCGGTTTTAATCATGTCAGGTAACGTATTTTTCATACCTTCAAATATAAGGGTACGTTGCTCAGGCTCCAAGTAACGTAGCGCATACCCAAAGTCCACACTAGATCTAATTATGCTAGGTAGGTTGTGTTGGATATTATTAAAAACAACCGTACGTTGGGCAGGTGTTAATGAATACAGTGTATGCCCAAAATCGACACCTGAATCGATGACGTTATGTAATTGATCTTTTATTAAGTTGAAAAAAACAGTGCGCTGTTTAGGCGTGATGGTAGGTAATATATCCTTCATGGCAGCCAAAAGCACTGTGAAGCGCTCAGGTGAGAGCCTGGATTGCATACTATTTATATCAGCGGTTGATTGAATAAGTGTAGGCAAACGGTCTTTGATTGCATTTGAGAATGCTGCAATTTGCTCAATCGAGAGATAGTACATCATATCAGCAAAATCATTGACTGATTTAATGAGTGTAGGCAAACGGTCTTTTATGGTTTCATAAAGCGCTGTGCGTTGCTCTGGCGAGAGCCCGTACATCGCCCTATTAAAATCATTGACTGATTGAATGAGTGTAGGCAAACGGTCTTTCATAGCTTCATAAAGTGCTGTGCGTTGCTCAATCGAGAGATAGTTCATCACATTATCAAAATCAAAGATTGATTGAATGAGTGTAGGCAAACGGTCTTTCATAGCTTCATAAAGTGCTGCGCGTTGCTTTGGCGAGAGCTTGCTCATCACCGTATTAAAATCCTTGAGTGATTGAATGAGTGTAGGCAAATGGTCTTTTATGGTTTCATAAAGCGCTGTGCGTTGCTCTGGCGAGAGCCCGTACATCACTCTATTAAAATCATTGATTGATTGAATGAGTGTAGGCAAACGGTCTTTCATAGCTTCATAAAGTGCTGTGCATTGCTCAATCGAGAGATAGTTCATCACCGTATGAAGATCATTGACTGATTGAATGAGTGTAGGCAAACGGTTTTTTATCGCATTTAATAATACTTCAGTTTGCTCTGGCGAGAGCTTATTCATCACCGTATTAAAATCATAGGCTGATTGAAGAAGTGCAGGCAAACGGTTTTTTATCGCATTTAATAATACTTCAGTTTGCTCTGGCGAGAGCTTATTCATCACCGTATTAAAATCATAGGCTGATTGAAGGAGTGCAGGCAAACGGTTTTTTATAGCTTCATAAATCGTTGTGCGTTGTTCAATCGAGAGAAAATTCATCACCGCATTAACATCCTGGGCTGATTGAATGAGGTCTGGTAGGCGGTTTTTTGTAGCTTCATAAATCATTGTGCGTTGCTCAATCGAGAGAAAGTTCATCACCGCATTAAAATCATCAGCTGATTGAATGAGATTTTGCAGATCGCTTTTCATGGCAATATAAAGTTCGGTACGCTGATCGTCTGCGAGATACTGCATTGCATGCCCAAAATCCTGCCCGGATAAAATGATATCAGGTAACCCAGTCTTCATCGCGTCAAAGAGTCTTGCTCGGTGCTCGGGTGTTCTTGGACGCATTACGTTGTTAAAATCCCAACTTGAAGTCATGATGTTGGGCAATTGCTCCCTTGGGCTTAATGTCGGTGCTGCATCTTCCACCAAACAAGCGTCAAAATAGCTTACATACCCCTTTTGCTTGTAACCTGTTATTTGAACTTGGGTTGGAGGTATGAGAAATTCTTTTTCACCAGGATGCTGTGAAATCGCTTCGATATAAGCGCCTCTTAAGTGTTTAAATGTGTAGGTGATTTCTTTAGAAAACTGCCCACTAATAATCCCTGAGCTTACAAAACCATCCAGCTGGACAATGCCTTGGTTGGCGGCAGCGAGTATACGCGCTTGTTGCTCGTTTGGTGTACCAAATGATGCGCCGCGATAACTGTACGGAATATCAGTTTCAGGAATTTTTCTTAAACCACTGGCACACATCATACAATAAAGCAGAATCTCTCGTATTTCTTGTGGAGGTTTGTGTCGATAATCGAATTTTCTGGTTTCGTCACGCATTAAACCATTCATCTCTGAATAAGCTGCCCCCGAATAAATGTTGATGGCTTGCATCTCCTCAAAGCTTATCTGCGGTTCTGGCCGAGCTTTACCTTGTGCGTCATACTGTTTATATAATGCATTTCGATACTTTTTTATTCGACCTGGCTTCAGGGTGGAGAAATGCTCAGAATCAGAAGAGGGAGAGTAGGCTTTATAAGCAGCAAAGTCTTTTTGATTTAATTCAATATGCTGAAAATTGGCTTTTTCTCTAATATTTGTCCAGTTGAAAGCTGCGCCATCGTTAAATACAAAATAATCACCATCTTCTCTCTGTTCAACTTTAAAATTCCCATCGTGTAGCATTTTCCTCATCAAGGCTTCTAATTGAAATGTTTCATCTGATTTTGGGAAAGGTCCATAGGTTGCCTCATGCTCTGCTGGCTGAAATGCTGATTCAAACTGATAGAGTGATTCCCATTGTTGTTTTTTCGTTAATTCCTCGAGTACCGCTTTTCTATTGGCTTCTGGTGGTTTTTCGAACCAAAAACTTTGGCATATTTCAGCAACCGTCGCCCAATCACCTACAGCCTTTGCTTGAACAAAGTCTGAGGCTAGGGGGAGTTCTCCGTCTACACCGGGTTTAATCATGGAAAATATCGCGACTACATCCTCTTGGCTTATACGTCCGGCCACGCCGAGTTCATTAATGACGTCTTTATCCGCTGCTTTAATCGCAGCAGGATCTTGCTCGTAAGCGGCTTGAACAATAGCGATGTTGGATGGATTGGATGCAACCACATGGGTGGGCGAAAATTTATGATTACGCATTAATGCAATAATTTTTTCTTCTGAATTATCTGCAGCTAAGTTGGCTTTGCTTGCGGTGGTTGAATCTACTAGCGTGTGTGTGGGGGTCATTTTTGGCTCCGAAATTTCAAGTAAATGTTCTTGGGATAAGTATTCATCGGGCATTTTAAATCCGCGAGCTGCTTGTGCTTGCCTTAATTTTGTTAAAAATGCATCATCACCTGGCCTTATGTACTTATAGGAGGCGGGACCTGGGATGTAATCCAAACCAAAGCTTTTTCCAGAAACTAATATTTCATGAGTTGTGTGATCCCGGGCATCAACCATCCACCCGATGCATGCAATTAAAGCATCATGCATTTTTTTCTTTTGTTCTTCGGCATGATTTGTATTAAACATACCTATCATATGACCTAACGTTAAAATTGCATCCGTTGTACCGGATATGCCTGTTAACATCAGATCGCTTGTTGCATCTGCAGCTTTGAGCGTTGGATGCTCACGCGAGTCCAGTACTTTGGCGTGCGCTTCGCCAGGTAACCATTGTATTTTTTGATCTGAATGATGAGTATTTAAGTCTCCAGTTTGTGCTAATAATTCACGTTGACTCAAAGGCATTCTTGCAGATTCCATTTCGCGTATCATGGGACTTTTTTGTGTTATATATTGCATCCGTTCTTGCTCAGTCTTGGTGACGCGACTCCCTTCTCGTGACGTAGCATACGCACCATATGTATATAAACCATCTTGTTTTCCATGGGTGTGTTCTTTGAAAAAATTGATGGCTTTTTCGTTGAGTTGCCAATCAAATCCTTTATTTTTTAAGGCTTGATTAATTTTAGTCACCTGATTTGAGTTGAGAAACAAATTTTTGGTGAAGCCATGTGTTGCTTTATAGGCAATATACATGCGTTCCCTTAAGTTACCTTGGGTTGCATTTTCTATTGCTAAAGGACTAAAGCCCACAAAACCAGCTTCGCTTCGATTACCAAAATCTGTGGCGCTGTTAGCACCGATTTCACTTATAATTTTGGTTTTTATATTTTTTTTCTTCAGCTCAACGAGCAGATTTTTTTCTCGCTTCGCTATGGCTTCTTTTGATATACCTAAACGCACTAAGTGCTCAGGTTCGATAGATACTTCATCTTGTTTTATAAAATTGAGTTCAACGGCTATTTCCATAAGCGTTAAAATTCTTTCGGATAATTCACCGGCAAAGATTAATGCCTGTTCATCATGGGTTGCGATATCGGCTATGCAGATCTCTAAGGCTTGTTTTGCTTGTTTATATTCAGATAAGCTTTGTTGCTTTAAGCGCTCAACTTCAGAAGCACTTAATGTTTCGCGCACAAGTAAAGGAACCTGTACGATGGGTTCCACATAATGATCATGACGAGGTATTTCGTCTTCAATATATTTTTTAATGACGGACGTATTTTTTTTCACGAAATGACTTACTTTAGTATCAGCTATTATTAAATATAGACTAATTTATCAAATATTGATTTTTTGATTATGTAAAGTGTTTATGGTGTCGAAGTAGATCTACTCGATGTGCCACTGCTCCGATACTTCCTAAATAGGAATTACATGTTAATATGGATGAAAAGGGACGTTTTTAATTTGCCAACGTATGATGTCAAAAAAACTTGCTGTATTAGCATGCTTATTTCTCACGGCTTGTATGGTTGGTCCCGATTACAAAGAGCCTAAAATTAATACCCCTAAGCATTGGGCAAAAAAAGATAGCTCTGTTAAAGAAAAAGAGTTTAAACACGATAAGTGGTGGGATGTTTTTGACGATCCTAATCTGACACAGCTTATTTATCATGGTTATCATAATAACTTAACGCTGCATATGGCCGGTGTGCGTATTTTGCAAGCGCGCGCGCAGTTGGCAAGATCGGTCGGTGAGCTTTATCCGCAACTGCAAACCATGAACGGTAATTACTTAAATTATCGTATTGGGGGATCGTATTTACAAGATGTTTTGCCGAGCGGTTTTAATGCGGCATTGCTCGGTTTTTCTGCGAATTGGGAAGCTGATTTTTGGGGTAAGTTTCGTCGTTCGGTGCGTTCCCGTGATGCAAATTTTTTATCGTCGGTTGCAGCCTACGATCAAGCTTTGGTGACACTTACAGCTGATGTTGCACGCACGTATATGGGGTTTCGAGGGAGTGAGTCGCTGATTCGAATTACACAACAAAATATTAGGTTGCAAGAAACAAGTTTAGCACTCACCATGTCACGTTATAAGGCTGGAGCGGTGAGTTTGCGCGATGTGGAAGAAGCCAAAACACAATTGGCTGAAACAAGAGCAAGATTGCCGGAATTAGTCAGTCAACAACAAATACAAAAAGATGCGCTTGCTGTCCTGCTGGGTATGGTGCCTAATGATATTGATGCGTTACTTCACAAAAAATATGGTATACCTAAGGCGCCAGATACGGTAGAAGTCGGTATACCACGTGACATGCTCGTCAGGCGACCCGATGTGCGTCAAGCACGCTTTGATGCCATCATGCACTCAGAAACCATTGGAGCAACCAAGGCAGAGCTTTTTCCTGCTTTTTCTTTAGGTGGGAGCTTTTATTTTGCAGGGAATACGATTAATGGGGCGACGCTGTCTGAGATGTTTAACTGGTCAAATCGCAATACGATTGCAGGGCCCGGCATCAACTGGCCCATACTGAACTATGGTCAAATCACCAATATGGTGCGTACACAAGATGCTGTGTTTCAAGAGAAATTACTGAATTATCAAAATATTATTTTAATTGCACAGCAAGAAGTTCAAGATAACATGACGCGCTACACCGAGACTAAAAAAGCGGTGAGGCATTATGAGGAGGCCGTGCGTGCGGCGATGAAGGCAACGCAACTCACGTTGATTCAATACAAAGAAGGTGAAACAGGCTATACCTCCGTACTGTATGCACAACAACAGCAGCTCTATACGCAAACGGCTTTAGTCAATGCACATGCTGAGTTACCTAAGGCACTCGTGAATTTGTATCGTGCGCTTGGAGGCGGCTGGCAAATTCGGGATAACCATGATTATATTCCTGACACGATTAAACGCGAAATGGCGAAAAGAACGAACTGGGGTGGCTTGATGCTGCAAAAAAATCATGATGTACCCGAGACAAAGCAAGCGCGATTTAAGGCGCTATATTTTCCTACTTGGTGATAAATATGGATTCAGTCAAAGCAGAAAAATTTAAACGCATCACACGTATCATCTTAATTATTTTATTGGTGATAAATATTATCAATTATTACAACGCGAAATATCGAACGGTCAAAATTCCGTTACCTACGGTTCAAACCCAATTGCCTCTATCAAAAGCGATGTCAGAATATGTGATTCAAACAGGTAATACCGTTGCATTTCATGCGGTTGATTTAGTGGCGCGTGTCGAAGGTTTTCTCGATAAAATTAATTTTATTGATGGTACGTTTGTTAAGAAAGGGGCGCTATTATTTTTGATTGAGCCTGAGCCGTATCGTGCCAAAGTTATCGAAGCAGAAGCAGAGCTTGATTCAAAAAAAGCAACGCATACGTATGATGCTATCGAGTATGCACGTCAACAACGCATGTATAAACAAAATGCAACATCAAAGAGTAATGTTGAAAAATGGCTCGCCAAAAGCGAGGCATCAACGGCCGATGTGACGGAAGCCGAAGAGAATTTAATTCTTGCTCAAATTAACCAAAGCTACACACAGGTTAAAGCGCCGTTTGATGGCCGTATTGGCCGGCATTTAGTGGATAAACATAATTTAGTGGGGCACGGTGCGGCGACCATTTTGGCAACGCTTGAGCAATTGGATCCGATTTATGTTTATTTTAATTTAAACGAAATTGATTTAATTCGTTTGCGCGCAGCAATGAAAGAGCAAAATATCGATGAAAAAGTTATTCGGCAAGTGCCGGTTGAGATTAACCTGCCTTCCGGTGAAAATTATAAATTTAAAGGTAAAATTGATTTTATTAATACCGGGCTCAATGCCTCGACCGGAACGTTAGAGTTTAGAGCTTTATTGCCGAACACAGACTATGCCTTACTTCCGGGGACGTTTGTCCAAATAAAAATTGCGGTTGCTTCCCCCGAACCTCGACTTACGGTGCCTGACACAGCGATTCAATATGATCAAGTCGGGCCTTATCTTTTAACGGTGAATCAAGATAACCGTGTGGTACGCAAACCGGTGGTTTTAGGGCCGCTTGAAAACGGCATTCAGGCGATAGCCCGTGGCATTCAACCCACGGATCACGTGATTGTGAAAGGTCTTCAGCGTGCATCGGACGGTAAGTTCGTTAACCCCATATTTGATAATAAAAAAAATAATAAGAAGAAGGCCGTATGATTTCCAAGTTTTTTATTGAGCGTCCTATATTATCCAATGTGATTGCGATTGTGATTGTATTTTTGGGCTTAATTGCGATGAAGGTGTTACCTATCTCGCAGTATCCTGAAATTGTGCCCCCCACGATTCAAGTGACCACAAGCTACCCAGGGGCCGATTCAAAAACGTTGATTAAGACCGTCGCTTTGCCTATCGAAAAACAAGTCAATGGTGTCGAAGATATGCTGTATATGCAATCGACCAGTACGAATGGTGGTAATTATACCCTAATAATCACGTTTAAGATTGGAACGGATATGAATTTTGCACAGGTGCTTGTGCAGAGTCGTGTACAAGCCGCGATGGCGCAATTGCCCGATCCCGTACAAAAACAAGGGGTGGTTGTTCAGAAAAAATCGACGGCTATTTTACAATTTGTGACGTTGACGGCCAAAAACGATGCCTATGATGGTTTGTTTCTCAATAATTATGCAACGATTAATATGCAAAATGAATTGGCGCGTTTACCGGGGGTGGGTAATGTTGCTGTGTTTGGTGCAGGTAATTATGCGATGCGCGTATGGCTCGATCCCAAAAAGATGTACGCTTATTCGCTGAATCCAAGTGATGTGTTGGACGCGATTAAAAATCAAAATAAACAAATCTCGGCAGGGCAAGTCGGGGGAAACCCAACGGCAGGTCAACAAGCCTATCAATTTACGGTGAATGTACCCGGCCAAATTGAAGATCCCAATAAATTTGCAGATATTATTGTCAGAAGCGATGCCACCAACCCCAATCAAACCGCAAAATTGACGAATAGCAAGCTAACCCGTAGTGCTAAAACCATTCGAATACGTGATGTCGGACGGGTTGAGTTAGGTGCGTCGAGTTATAACCAATTTGCGACGTTAAATAATAAGCCAACTGCGGCGATTGCAATTTATCAATTGCCCGAAGCGAACGCACTCGATGTGGCAAAAGATGTTCGAAAAACCGTGGCTAAGATGGCCAAAAGCTTCCCGCCTGGCATTGAGTACGCGATCCCTTTCGATACAACGATGTTTGTGAATGCATCGATTCATGAGGTTTATCACACGCTGTATGAAGCCGGATTTTTAGTATTACTCGTGATTTTGTTATTTTTACAAAATTCACGCGCGACGTTAATCCCTGCAACCACGGTGCCGGTGACGATTATTGGTGCCTTTTTTGCCATGCTTGTTTTGAGTTATTCGATTAATTTATTGACGTTGTTTGCGCTGGTGCTTGCTATCGGTATTGTGATTGATGATGCGATTGTGATTGTGGAAGGGGTAACGCAAAAAATAGAGCAAAAGCACACACCAAAACAAGCATCGATTTTGGCGATGTCAGAACTCATGGGGCCGATTATTGGAATTACGTTGGTGTTGATGGCGGTGTTTGTGCCGGCGGGTTTTATTCCAGGGTTAACGGGTGCGATGTATGCGCAATTTGCCTTGGTGATTGCAGCCACAGCATTTATTAGTGCGATTAATGCGGTGAGCTTGAAGCCCACACAATGTGCCATGTGGTTACAGCCGGTCGTGGTCTCGGATAAGAAGCCTAAGCCTATGATTTTTCGTGCGTTTGATCGCGTTTATCATCCATTAGAAAAACGCTACGGCAGTTATATTGAGCAAATGATTCATCACAGTGGCAAAGTGTGTTTGATGGGGGGAGGGCTTGTTCTGCTTGCGATTATAGGCCTTACGCGGATTCCCACGGGTTTTGTTCCAATTGAAGATCAAGGGTACATGATGCTCAATGTCCAATTACCGGATGGCGCATCGTTAGATCGTACCAAATCACTGATTAAGCAATTAACGCTTGAGGCAAAAAAAATTGCAGCGGTCGAGAACGTGATTGGTATTGATGGTATTTCGTTATTGGATAATAACGCAACGCTTGCGAATGGCGGTGCGGTTTATATTATTTTTAAAGACTGGGCGAAACGTGGCAAAAACGGCGATCTCAAAACGCTGTATGAAAAATTAAACGCGATTGCAGCCAATACACTCGATGCAAACGTTTTGGTCTTGGTGCCACCTCCGATCCAAGGACTTGGGTTATCAGGCGGCTTTCAAATGCAAATCGAGCTACAAGATGGAAGTTTTGATTATCAAAAATTACAAAGCGCAACCGAGGAGCTGTTAAATTATGCAAGAAAGCAGCCCGAGCTCAAAAATTTAATGACATCGTTTCGAGCCCATGCACCGCAATTGTTAGCCCCCATCGATAGGCAAAAATCTGAATCTTTGGGGGTAAGTGTCGGGGATGCAACCAGTGTATTAGAAACCTATTTAGGCTCTTCGTTTGTGAATTTGTTTGCGAAATTTGGCCAAGTCTTTCAGGTGTATGTGCAAGCGGACGCCAAATCACGCATGACAATTGATGATGTACGTAATTATTATGTGCGCAATAATAAACAAGAAATGGTGCCTTTGGGTACACTCACCAACATGTATCCAGCCGTTGGGCCCTCGATTATTTCGCTTTATAATCTATATCCCTCAAGTAATATTTATGGCATGGCCGGTGAAGGCTATAGCTCGGGGCAGGCCATTGATGTGCTTGAAAAATTAGCCAAACAAATTTTACCAACCGGGATGTCGTTTGAATGGACGGGTACCGCGTACCAAGAAAAATTATCGGGAAACATGAGTTATTATATTTTTCTGCTGTCACTCGTGCTTGTTTACTTAATTTTGGCCGGTCAATATGAAAATTGGATTACGTCGTTAGCGGTGATATTTAGCGTACCATTGGCATTGATTGGAACGGTGGGTGTGCTCTTGCTTTTGAAAATATCAAATAATATGTACACACAAATCGGTATTTTATTACTCATCGCTCTGGCGGCTAAAAATGCGATCTTGATCGTTGAAGTCGCTCGAGAAGAGCGCGAAATTCATAACAAATCAATTATTGATGCTGCACTGATTGGCGCCAAAAAGCGCTTTCGTCCAATTTTGATGACGTCATTTGCGTTTATTTTAGGAATGATGCCGCTGGTGTTTGCAAGTGGTGCGGGTGCTAATGCACGGCGCTCAATCGGCATTGCGGTGAGTAGTGGGATGCTTGCGTCTACCTGCTTAGCTGTTATTTTTGTACCGTCGTTTTATGTGATGTTACAAACCTGGCAAGAACAAATGCGAGCTAAATCGCGCGATCATAAGCGAATATAACCATCAGCCAAAATGCGACAGACGCGCAAGCATAGAGAAGTGCAGCGTGAGGCAAAGCAACATGAGGAAATAGATGGGATGTAAGAAAATCACGTAAATTAATAAGCCCACCTTCTGGCGTATGGACAAATAGTTTTGCCTGTAGTTTTAAAAATAAGACATGAAGTACAAATGCAATCAGTGCATGTTTACCAAACATTTCAAACGGTTTAAGCCATCGATGCCAAAGGCGGATTTCAACGCACCAGTAATCCAATGCATAAACGAGTAAGGCGATCCCCGACGTCCATAAGACATAGGAACTTGACCAGATTGTTTTATTGATAGGAAAACTGAACCCCCACAACCAGCCAAGCACCATCGACACGCTCCCGGCAAGGAGCATGCCATATAAGCGTTGGGTGTGAGGCTTGGGTGTCAGCAACCAAATGCTCAGCAGATTGCCAAGCAAGGCCGTTGCAATCGCAGGAAGTGTGCTGAATATCCCTTCTGGATCGAAATTTTTTGCATATAAATGCTGAGCGGGAATGATCAATCGATCAAAATAGGCAGCAAGGTTTCCTTCCTGGGTTAAGTTATGTACGCCATAGCCGGGTACGGGGATTAAAATCATGATGAGCCAATAGGCCACCAATAAGCTGGTGATGATAAAAATTTGTGTTTGCACACGACAGGTGAGAAAGAGCAGCGAGGCAAAAAAATAACAGATAGCAATACGCTGTAATACACCTAAGAAGCGAATGGAGGTCAGATCAAAATGATTAGGAAATGCATTGATGAGCAAGCCTATCAAAAAAAGAATCGCTGTGCGTTTTATGATTTTAGATAAGATATCTCGCGTTGTTAAGCCTTTGTTTTTTAAGCCTGTAATTGAGAGTACGCCTGACATACCTACGATAAAGATAAAAAATGGAAAAACAAGATCGGCTAAGGTGCAGCCATTCCAATTTGAGTGTCTAAGCCATGAATAAGCCTGTTGATCGTCAATGCTATTAACGAGAATCATCATGGCAACGGTTAAACCACGAAAGATATCAATGGATAAAAATCGTCGAGGCGTTGTATTCATGTTTTAAATACTCCTGTTCATGTGACCAAAAAGATGAATAGAATCGGCTGCTTGTTGATAAACGTTAATAACAGCTAAAAGCCAGTCATCACGCGGCTTATCAATTAAACACAGGAAGCTAACAAACAACAACGGTTTAGATTCAGGCCTTATTTTTGCTTTATCCACAAATTCTGGGGATAAGACTGTGATAAAGCTGGTGTACGTTGTGGGAATATAAAGTTAAGACCAATACGTGTAATCCCCTTGGTATATTTCAGCTTGCGGTGTTGTGGTATGCACGTGTGCAAAAAAACTTAAATCTACACGTTGTGCTGCTTGAGTTTTATTATCGATCTGCGTAAATACGGGGGTCATATCATAAGTGTCCGTGCTGGTGTTGATAACCCAATCAGCAGAAGCTTTGCATGGCTCAACAAACGCATGAAACATGGGTTTTACGTGCTGAGTGTATTGCGTCAAAATATCTTCCATATTTCTGCCACGTTCGCATATGTCGCGTCTTAGACGTCGTACGAGACATACATCAGCATCGGCATCCACAAAGAACTTGGTGTCGTATAAAGGCGTGAGGCATGGGGGATGCAAAATCAAAATCCCTTCGATAATAATAATGGGTTTAGGTGAAGTACGCAGGGTTTGTTCTTGCCGAGTATGCGTGGCAAAGTCATAGATTGGCATCTCGATGCTTTGGCCTTGCTTAAGCTGCTGAATATGTTGGGCTAAAAGCTCAAAATCAAGGCTGTTGGGGTCGTCAAAATTAATCTGATCACGTGCTTCTTGTGAGAGATGGCTTAAATCGTTGTAGTAATTATCGGAAGAAATGGTTAGGCATTGGTCATCGCCATAATGTTGTTGAATTTTTTGTGCGATGGTGGTTTTTCCTGAACCCGATGCGCCGGCTACGGCAATAAATATGCTGGTCATGTTGAGACGTCCTTGTAAAATATAAGCTGTAAAAAATATCTATAAGATTGCATTTTGTTATCATACATTGCAAGGGTCTGTATTATGGTCAATACTGTTTCTATAGGATATTATATTAAGTCGAGCGTACTTGATGGATAGGGATGGCCTTAAAGAGCCCGAATTAGGCAGCAGCTGTGTCAATAATCAACTCAATGCACAGGCTAAAGAAGTGCTGGTGCGAACGCACACGCTTTTGATTAAGCGTATTGCGTATCATTTGCTAGGGCGCCTGCCACGCTCGATTCAGCTTGAAGATTTAATGCAGGCCGGTATGGTCGGTTTGCTTGAAGCGGCAACGCGTTATGACGAAAGTAAAGGCGCTTCGTTTGAAACCTATGCCGGGATTCGTATTCGCGGGCATATGCTCGATGAAGTGCGTCGCAACGATTGGGTGCCGCGGTCGGTTTATCGTAATGCGCGTCGGGTTGCTGAAGCCGTGCGTCAGGTGGAAAATAAACTGAATCGTGATGCAAAAGATAGTGATGTTGCTGAAGAACTTGGGGTAAGCCTTGAGGAATATCATCATATTCTCAATGACGCGACCGGTGCGCATTTATACGGATTTGATGATTTAGGCGTGACCGATGACTCGCTTAAGAGTGAAGGTGCTGCAGCTTTACCTGAGCCGCAAGCGCGTGTCATGAAAGATGATTTCAAAAATCAATTAACGCAAATTATTGATGGTTTACCTGAAAAAGAGCGTTTGGTTTTATCGCTTTATTATGAGCATGAACTCAATCTTAAAGAAATTGGTGACTTACTCAGTGTGAGTGAATCACGTGTTTCACAACTTCATGGCCAAGCCACGCATCGTATTCGAGCGCGTATTCAAGATTAATCGGGTTTAATCTGTATAATATAGCGTATTTTAGTTGGTCAGCGCTTGCTTTCTATGTAAAATAACTCATCGTTTATTATGAAGCTATCACAACACGTCAAGGGGCGTTATGTTAGAAGTGAATCAAGTCAATCTGACGTTGGATGATTTATCAAAACGTATTACAGCATTGGGTCAGTATTTAGAATTGGATGTGAAGGCTGAGCGCTTAGAAGAAGTAACGCGTGAGCTCGAGCTCCCAAGTATTTGGGAAAATCCTGAAAATGCACAAGCTTTAGGGCGTGAGCGAGCGCAACTTGAGTCGGTGGTGGTGCGCATTCATGCCCTGGCAGCCAGTGTGGTTGACTTAAAAGATTTGTTTGAGATGGCGCGTGAAGAATCAGACGAACAAACGATTCATGAGCTTGCCGATGAAGTTGCGGGCATTCAGAAAGAAGTGGAAGGGCTTGAGTTTAGGCGCATGTTTTCGGGTCCACAGGATGAATCCAATGCTTTTATCGATATTCAATCGGGCTCGGGTGGTACAGAGGCGCAAGATTGGGCCGAAATATTGCTGCGTATGTATTTACGTTGGGGCGAGCAGCACGGGTTTGACGTGAGCTTACTCGAATGTTCAGCAGGCGATGTGGCGGGCATCAAAAGTGCAACCATTCAGATGACCGGGGATTATGTTTACGGTTGGCTACGGACCGAGACGGGTGTTCATCGTTTGGTACGAAAATCACCGTTTGATTCAGGTAATCGTCGCCATACATCGTTTGCATCGGTGTTTGTGTCGCCTGAAGTGGATGATGATATCGAAATCGAGATTAATCCTGCCGATTTACGTATTGATACCTATCGCGCGTCAGGTGCGGGTGGGCAGCATGTGAATAAGACTGATTCCGCGATTCGAATCACACATATACCGACGAATATTGTGGTGCAGTGTCAGAATGATCGAAGTCAGCATAAAAATCGCGATCAAGCTATGAAGCAATTGCGTGCCAAATTATATGAACATGAGCAACAAAAGCAGCTGGCAGAGCAGGCTTCTCTTGAAGCAAGTAAGTCAGATATTGGCTGGGGCTCGCAAATTCGTTCCTATGTTCTCGATCAATCACGTATTAAAGATTTGCGCACCGGTGTTGAAACGAGTAACACACAAGCCGTGCTGGATGGTGATTTAGACCCATTTATTGAAGCCAGTTTAAAAGCAGGAGTAAGTAACCATGACTGATGATGTAATAGAAGATAATTTAGATGTATATGATGTCCGTAAACAAAAACTGGTTGCTCTGCGAGAAGAGGGATTTGATTTTCCAAATAGCTTTCGTCGCGATTCGCTGGCTGGCGATCTGAACGAAACGTACGGTCATGTTGAAAAAGAAGCTTTAGCTGAGCAAGCGGTTTCTGCCGCAATTGCCGGGCGTATTGTGCTGCGGCGTGTGATGGGGAAGGCGAGCTTTTTTCATATTCAAGATGTCTCAGGGCGTATTCAAGTGTATGCGCGTGCTAATGAGATGCCTGAAATATATGAGCAATTCAAACAGTGGGATTTAGGCGATATTGTTGGTGTTTCTGGAAAATTATTTATCACAAAAACAGGTGAACTGACGTTGCATGCCGAAAGCCTGCAATTACTCACCAAGTCACTGCGGCCGTTGCCGGATAAATTTCATGGTTTAGCCGACCAAGAAATGCGCTACCGTAAGCGCTATGTGGATTTGATTGCAAACGAAGAAACACGCCGTGCGTTTATCTTGCGTTCACGTTTGATTCAAGTCTTTCGTCAGTTTATGGACAGTCATGCATTTTTGGAAGTAGAAACACCGATGATGCATCCGATTCCAGGGGGCGCTGTGGCCCGTCCTTTTGTCACACATCATCATGCCTTAGGTATGGATATGTATTTGCGTATAGCGCCTGAGCTTTATTTAAAACGCTTGGTGGTGGGTGGTTTTGAACGTGTGTATGAAATTAACCGAAATTTTAGAAACGAAGGAATTTCCACGCGCCATAATCCTGAATTTACGATGATTGAATTTTATCAAGCGTATGCTGATTATCATGATTTGATGAATTTTACGGAGCAGTTATTCCAAAAAATTTGTGATGATGTGGTGGGAACGCGTCAAGTAACCTATCAAGGTGAAGTGTTAGATTTTGATAAGCCTTTTCTGCGTATAAGCGTAAAAAATGCAATATTAAAGTATCATCCCGAGTTATCAGAAGCGGATTTAAGTACACAAGCTTCTTGTCGCGCGGTGCTTGATACATTTGATTTAGCTTATAACGCTACCGACGGTGTGGGTAAATTACAGTTAATTATGTTTGAAGAGCGTGTTGAGCACTTGCTTATTCAGCCGACGTTTGTGATGGATTACCCAACCGAGGTTTCGCCGCTTGCGAGACGTAGCGATGATAATCCTGAGGTAACGGATAGATTTGAGTTATTTATTGCAGGTCGTGAAATTGCGAACGGCTTTTCTGAGCTCAACGATGCTGAAGATCAAGCCGAGCGTTTTAGAAAGCAAGTGGAAGATAAAGACGCCGGTGACTTAGAAGCCATGCACTTTGATCATGATTATATTGAGGCTTTGGAATACGGCATGCCACCCACAGCCGGAGAGGGGATTGGTATTGACCGCTTGGTGATGTTGTTTACCGATGCGCCATCGATTCGTGATGTGGTGCTCTTTCCTCACTTGCGTCATGAGCAGGCTAAGTAACCTCATGATTTAATTTGAAACCAGCTAAAATACCGGGTGTAAACGGATTCAGTGCGCTTTCAGCTTTAAGTAAATAGCGCCCTGAATCGCCGTTAATTTCAAATAAAACGTGCAGTTTTGAACCGTCGTTATTATCTAAAGTAATATTAAATTTTTGTAAAATTTTAAATAAAGCCCAAGGGCCTTTTTCCGCGAGTTCATAATGTTTGCCTTCAATGCTGTGCAAAATAAGCTTTGCATTAGATTCAGGCCAAATGAAATCGGTGGCCGCATCGGTGTTTTGTGTGTCTCGAAGACGTCGACTGCCCAAAGATAATTCGAGCCCGGCAATGATGGGATCTAAATTAATTTTTTGTAGGCTAAAATTAATTTGGGTTGATGCGTGTTCATCAGGAAAAAACATGGCGGTCATCACGTTTGCGTGAACCAAGGCTTGAATCATGTCTTGCTGAATCGGTAAAACATGGCCGTCAGCTTCTTGTCGCGTCCATTCAGGCTGTGATGTATCTAAAAATGGCTTAATATACTGTTCAGCAAAGGTATTCAGTATGCCATGGGGTGCAAAAAAATGGTTAAAATCAGCGAGTGCGATGTCTTCTGAAGCGTTGATATCAAGCGGATAGCGATGCGCAATCGTACGTTGATATTCAGGAGTAATCTGTTGCGACCACGCCTTATTCACGTATTGCTTGGTGTCACTGAGCAATAAAAACCAGGTATCATCCGCAATTTGTTTCGTCCAAGAAGCAACCGGTTCAGGCAGTTGTTTTGCGTTGGCGTAGAGCGTGGAGAGTGCATGACGACCCCCTGTGTTTTCAAACCGTTGTTTGGTGAGTCTAAAGGCCGTGAGTCCTTCATCTTGAGCCACGGTGAGGGTGTTAAATAACTGGCGAACCTCGCGTATATCAAGCGCTAAATCACGTAGTCCAGCTTCACTCACCAAGCTTAAGTTTGTAAAGTGACGTGCAACGTGTTGGTTAAACGCGGTGTTTTGATGCTCTACATCGGGGCTGGTTTGAGCTTGAATAAAATGCGTCAGATCACGGAGTGTATCGGCTTGATCAAACAGGCTGAGCAGGCGTTGCCCTTCGGTATAATTTTGAATAGGATGCGGTGAAGTATGTTTAATAAATTGCTTCCACCACGTGAAATAATCATAAGCATAAGCTTGTTCGAGTAAATTGGATAAATTGTCTAAATCTTGACGCTCTAAAACCCAGTTGTCGAGTTGAAATTGGGATGCTGCATACGGAATATTTAAGCTGGTTTGTTGATAACCTGCTTTTAAAAAATACAGCGGAACCTCGGATGCGCCTAGATTAAAGCCATCCCAATGTAGATTTTTTTTCTCGGTCGAAAAGCTTTCTTTGAGTAGTGAATAATAGAGATACCCAGCTGGTATGGCATTGAGGTAGGCGCGGGTATCACGTACCAGTTGTTGATTAATCGCAAGTGCTTGTTTGGACGCAATCAAGGTTTTATTCAAAAGCTCAATCTGGCGGGGTAGATCTTCAGCCGTACTGTTTTTTTGCCAGTGTTGTTGAAACCAGTTGATGACTTCATCAGGATTGCGCTTGAATGGATCGCCCAACATCATGTAAATTTTTAAAGCTTGATAGCGTGTGGATGTATTTTGGTCAGGGTCACGCAGCACATGCTCAAGGCTTCTGAGTGTTTGAGGTAAAAAGCCGTTGTTCACCTGTTGTTTTGACGTAAAATCAATGCGTGCATGCAGTTGTTGCAGTGCCGGTGGTGATAGTCGGTTGAGTTTAATTTGCATAAGGGCATCAGCAGCTTTTGATAAATGAAACAGTGCGTTGTTTTGCTTATTGGTCTGCTTATTTAAGCTGTCATAGGCTAAAAGCTCTTGGGTGACGCTATCCAGCACGCGTGATGAAGCAACATGATGATGCACGATGAATGCAATCGCAAATCCGACCAAGCACGATGCCGCTCTTACCACGTATTTTTGAGGGACGGCAGGGCGCGGCGCGGTATAATAGGTTTGGCGTTGAAAAGCATCCAACGCACCCTCAATAAAATACGGGCGATCATTGCTGGATTGAGGGATTTGTGTGGGCAGGGTTAGGGCATATTCATGACAAATTTTTTGATTGAGATGATCGGCACTCATGCCACCTTGTCGGGCGCTCGTAAAATAAATGGCACAAACGCGGCACCGTTTAGGTGATATTTGTTTTAGCAGGCTTTCGATCGCAAACTGAAAATTGGCCAGCTGCAGCGGAAATTCTCGAATCAAACTGCGTTTAAGGCTGGAGCGCACGGGATGCACTTTGTGCAGCATGTCTTGGCTTAAAGATTCCAGCAGGTATTCAAAGCGTGCATGATAATTATGCGCAAGTTTTCCTTTTTTTTGCCCCCAATCGATAGAAAACCCAAGCGGCTTGCGTTGCTCGAGTCGTTTATCATGTTGAAAAAAATCACAAAAACCAGCTAAGCTATCCAGTTTTGTAAAAATAAATCCGGTATCGACCACATAGCCCAGTGCACGTCCAAAGCGCTGCAGCAATTGGGCATGGCTTTGTGTATTTTCGGTTAATTCTGTCGGTGAATGAATAATCAACTCGTTGATATCAACCACTAAAAGAAAACCTGTAATTTTAAGCGCGCGATGACATTGATTTAAGTGCTTTAAGGTTTGTGTTAGCACGCTGGTGTTTTGATGACTCCAAGTTTCGTCAAGTTCAAGAATAATGCCTTGGGCATTATAATAAATTTCGGCGGTGCGCTCGGCATGAATGGTGATGTTTTTGTGTGTGTTATGGCGAAGTAACGCGGCTTTCCCTTGTCCTGCCTTACCTATGAGTAAGATAAACGAAAGGTTATTCTGGTTGGGTTGTAATCCAACTAAAACTTTTTTTAATGCATCGGTGAGGGCCGCAAGTGATTTGTCCATTAAAAACTCAAGCTGTTAGATTGAAATTGCTGGTCAACGAGTTGTTTTGCTCGATGCTCAAGTAACGTTTGGCTCATCATGTAAGATCCTAGCAAAATAGCACACACAAGGCCGGCAGTTTTAAGCCAAGGCTTATGATCGATCGAAATTTCAGGTGGTGCTTCTTGTGGTTCAGTAAACAGGCGTAAGGGTTTGCTTGCCCTATGTTTTTGAATGAGCTCATGCAATTCTTCAATTAAGTTATCCAGAGTTTGTCGCCCAGATGAGTTCAAGTGCTGTTCGCCCTCAAAGCCTGAAATAAGGCAATAATAAGCTAACTCAATGAGATCAAGGTATTGATTGGGGCGTGTTTTTAAGTGCTCAATAATTTCAAAAAAACGACGTTCAGGGCCAACACCATCGTGAGATGACGGCGTGAATGCCTGAAATTCGGCTGGATTTTTATGAACACGTAAATAGCTTTTTCCGAGGAGTTCATCCATGGTAGAGCTTAGTAAATATTGAGCAATCATAATATGCTCATCCGCATTTTTTTGTAAATTCAAACGACTACGGAATGCATTCAGTTCATGTTCAAGATTATGGGTGACGGTTTCGATGGGGGGTAGCGTATGACTTGTACCCAAGCGCTCAAGTAAAGAAAAGAGCGGGCCGGCTGCCGCCAAAAACGTATTGGATGTGTAGGAGGCGCGAAACAGTTTTGAGCGATAGTAACCCGAGGGTGCCTGAAGCGTGCCTGGCACACCACATGGTCCCAGGAGAGAAGTCGAACAGAGCTCGGCAGACATGTCCTTCTCCTAATTAAATAGATTTAAAATAGATTTAAATAAACTTATTTGATGATACGTTATCTTAGATAAAATGAGAAGATGATGGTGGAATCAATGGATCATCGTACTGGGTGCTATCGGATATATTTTTATTGTGCTCAGAGCGCCTAGTCAGGATATAATCTTACATTGAGGTATGCATATGGCTCGCACAATGACGGTTGATTTGGGGAATGAACTGCGCAATTATGTGGAATCACTGGTGGATTCTGGTGGTTATCGAAGCAACAGTGAGGTACTAAGAGAATCGTTGCGCTTGCTTCGTGAAAAACAAGCTGAATCAAAACTCGAGCAGTTACGCAATCTTATTGACGAGGGTGAAGCAAGTGGGCCTCCTTTGGCGTGGAACGCACATGATTTTATTCTGAGAATGAAGAAGCAAAATCATGGTAAATAAAACCTACCGCCTTTATCCGAAAGCAATAGAAGATCTCGAATCAATTTATTTATATAGCATGCAAGAATTTGGGACAAAAAGAACCGATGATTATATTAGCCTCGATCTACGAGCATTTAACCTTGGCTCCCATGTTATTTTTCTTAAGGTAACAAATTACGGAATCTCGATTATTCGTATATTACATCAGTCGATGGATTTTGGCAGGCATTTGGATTGAATGAACCAAAAATGAGAAGGTGATGATAGTAAAGTAAAGTTTTGATAAACTTACTATGTCTTAAATATTATCAAGCCTTGCTTTGAGGATAGGTTAGCATGCCGATGGTTGAGGAAATCAGTGATTTATTAACGCATATTCATGAACAACAATCTGCACTTCGGCATTATCAAGAGCAGGCTTCACCGCTTTATGTACTTGAAGCAAGGTACACGTTGTTTCATCTTCATCGGTTGTTGGAAAATTCAAGCAACCCATCATCGTTAGCGAAAACATTAAAGCGCTTTCTCAAAAAACGTTGGGGTTGGTTAAACAATACCGATGCGCAATATTTTCATGATACGCAAAATCCTGCAAATCTGATGTGTGTTGAAGTTGCAAAAGTATTAAGCAAATTAAGTAATCAAGCGTATTTACTGTATCTGATGCCTAGCTTGAGCAATGTACCGGCTTCTGCTTATGTGGCTTCGTCGTATGAAGATGATGATTTAGAATTCACAGAATTGATGTTGAGTGATGACGGTGAGCGCTTATTACATATCCCGGAAATTTTAGAATATACGGAGCAAGATGGTGTGCTTAAGCATATTGTGCTGCTGCAAGGTAAGCGATGTGACCTGAGTCTTGCTGAAGAAACGCGTTTATTAGCCAGGCACCCAAGTGTTGCGAATTATTATGAAGCAATACGTGATAAAATTAATTTTCAGTTCTATGGTGAAACAGCAGGTGCTTATTTGATGCGCTTGATTGCTGGCTTGCGTGAAGGAGGGGCGCACGGGAGTGGCACAGAGTTTGTTGCTGCCGAAGAATCTAATCTTGCCATCGTCGATTTTTCAATTTTTTTAGAAAGCTTGAGCAAAAGAAACCAAAAAGCCGTATTAAAAATGGGTAAATTTGAACGCTGGAGAGATGGTGAGATAAAACACTCATCGATTGCGCATGCTTTGGAGCTCTTGGTTACGTCATCGAATGCAGATGAAGCCGAAGAGCAAGAAGAAAGGTATTGTGTCGAGCTGATTGCCAATGATCTGGAAGAAATTCTTGAAGAAAATCCCTGTTTGTATCAGATGATGCCGTTTCAGCAAGATGGTATCGGTACGCTTGAGGTGTTTCAAGAAGCGGTCGAAGAAACAAAAGCAAGCATGTTAACGGCGCTCAATGCATCTAAAACGTATCGTTATTTTGGTGCAGTAGGAGATGAAAAGCTTGCACGCGGTGTTTTATCTGAAATTAGTGGTGATCGCACATTTTTTTTATCACAGGCTGAAATTGCTTACGTTGCACGTTGTTATCATCATGATGAAGCTGCAATCAAAGAGCCTTCCGAGTCAATTTTGTTGCATGCACGTGATTACATGAAACGCAAAAGTTTGCGAGAAGCCCTGTCTGATTTGCCTAAACATATGTCACGTGAGGTGCTTGCTCATGTGTTTCCAACAACGCATCGCTATAGATTTTATAATTCGGAGCATGCAACTTCTGATGTCGAGCGGGTAGCTAAAAAACCAAAGCATACCTATTTTAGTATTTAATCTATGAGTCGCTGCGGGACTGCCAGCGTGGCTCATAGATTAGTAGAGAAAGGTTGAGTTTAGTGTTTAGCTAACGCCAAGCTTTTAAGAATGGTTAAGGCCGCATAGAGCTGATAATCATCATAGAGCAACGCTTTTTCATCGGCTTTGAGTTTGGCTTTGTTTTTCGATGAAATTTTTGTGGTGTTTTGCAGGTGCCCGTGTAAATCCGCTTCACTGAAACTAGCGAGGGTATTTTTAGCTGATTTTTTAGGCATAGACAACGCATCAATCGTGATGTCGGGTTTGATACCTTGGGCTTGAATCGAAATACCAGCAGGCGTGTAATACAGCGCTGTTGTCAGCTTGATGCCACTTGTATTATCCAGGGGTAAAACCGTTTGGACCGAACCTTTGCCAAAGCTTGGCTTACCAAGAATCACCGCACGCTTATGGTCTTTGAGCGCGCCTGCGACGATTTCAGAAGCTGAAGCCGAACCGCTGTTGATTAAAACCACCATAGGGGCATTTTGTAAGACATCCCCTGGATTAGCAACGGCTGTGAACCGAGAGCCAGGTAAGCGTCCTTCGGTATATACAATCAGTTGCTCTTTGTCTGTCGGTTTTTTATCGATAAACGCATCGGCAACTTGAATAGCTGAATCGAGCAGCCCACCGGGGTTGTTACGCAAATCTAAAACCAGGCCTTTGAGGTGTCCGCCTGATTCTTTTTTTAATTTTGCGATGCCGGTCAGCATGTCTTGAGAGGTTAAAGCTTGGAATTGTGCAAGGCGAATGTAGCCATATTTATTATCCAGCAGCTTCGTATCGACGCTTTTGATCTGAATATTTTCACGTACGAGTTTAAACGACAGCGGTTGCTTCTCACCTTTACGTAAAACCGTGAGCGTCACCGGCTCGCCAATTTTTCCTCGCATCAAGCCTACGGCTTGACGAAGATCGATCCCTTGAACCGCATGCGAATCAACTTTCACGATGTAATCACCGGCTTCGATCCCAGCTTTAATCGCTGGTGCACCAATCAGTGGCGTAATGACTTTAATTAAACCATCTTCCATGGTGACTTCGATACCCAGCCCACCAAATTCACCGCTGGTGGATGTTTGTAAATCAGAAAACTCTTCTTCGTTTAAATAGTTAGAGTGCGGATCAAGCCCTGCCAACATACCACGAATGGCGTTATCAAATAGCTCTTTGTCACTGACAGGGTTGACATAGTATTGTTTGATTTGTGCAATGGCATTAGAGAAGCGTTGAACATCTTCCATAGGAATGCCGCCGTTGTCTTTTTTTTCTTTGGGCGCCAACGGAATGGCATAGGCGACTGAAGAAAACGACACAGGGACGGCGAGTAATAACACCAGGGTAAGACGAGATATCATGGGGTGAATCATACGGTGAATCATAGGTATTCTCCTTGGCAAATACACCTCTTTAGGCGTGTATCAAGACATCCATTGACGAGGAGGAACGGCCCTTCCTCGTCTTCTTACCTCGAAGTATAGACCGTTTTCACGAAGTCCACCGGTGTGACCCACGGTTGCAATTTGCTGACCCTGGTTGACTGTGGCGCCCTGGGATGCAAAAAGCGAGGCATTATGGGCATATAAGCTCAAGAAACCTTCCCCATGATCAATAATAATTAATAATCCGTAGCCTTTGAGCCAATCACTAAAAATAACTTTTCCGGACAAAACAGCCACAACCGGTGTTCCTTCTCGCGCTAAAAATACCATGCCTTGATTCAGCGGTTTGGTCTCTTTTGTTCGGTTTTTGAGAGGGTAGGGTAAGTGCGAGCGCTCAAAATTAAATGTTTTTTGTTGTGGGCGATATTTTTTATGAGCGAGTTTTTTCAGTAAAGCGCGTAAGCGTTCTTTATCTTGTTGATAGGTTTTGAGTTGATCACGCTTGCTTTGAATGGTTTTATCTAACGCATCAATTAAGCCGCGCTGCTCTTGCTTCATGTGTGATAGATGTTGTTGATGATGCATCACGTCATCTTCAAGTTTTTGAAGATTTTTTTGTTCAAGGGTTAATGTGCGCTGATTGTCTTCTAGGCTCTTCATGGTGTTACGAATATCTTCGATTAATTGTTGATCGGCTTTAAATAAATAATGATAAAAAACAAATAAACGCGCGATGGTACGGGGTGCTTCTTGATGAAGTAGCCATTCCCAGGGGTGCAGAGCACCCAAACGATGGCGTGCACGCACATGATTGCTTAAGGCAAGTTGTTGTGTTTTAAGTTGTTGCTTAAGCGGATCGATGCGTTTGATTAAGGTGTTGATCGCTTGTTTTTTTTGTTCTTCCTGTTGCCCAAGGGTGTGGAGTTTACGTAAATCATCCCCTAATTTTTTTTCCGTGAGGGCTAGGTCGCGATAAATTTTATCACGTGATTTTTTATCAACCGAGAGCTGGCTTTTAATGCGTGTCATGCTGCGCTCAAGTTGACTGAGCTGCAGTTTGGCCGTTTTTTCAGACGGTGCGCCAGCCCAAAGGTTTGTACAGAGCAAAAGGCTTAAAAGCCCGTGTGAGATATAAATACGTATCATAACGCATCACGTGCCATGAGCACCTCACCGGTCATCGCTTCGGGAGGGGTGATGCCGAGCAGGGCAAGGATGGTTGGTGCCACATCGATAAGCGACCCTTGGGTGTGTGTAACGTGTACGCCAGGATCGCCAACATAAAGCAGGGGTACCGGTCCGCTTGTATGCGCAGTATGAGGCTGCCCTGTGGTATGATTAAACATCGATTCGGCGTTGCCATGGTCTGCGGTGATCAAAAGCTGTCCTCCTACGCGTTTAAGTGCCTCGCCAATGCATTGCATGGCGCAGTCCAGCGCTTCAACGGCTTGTACGGCCGCGTTAAAATTACCCGTATGCCCGACCATGTCAGCGTTTGCATAGTTACAAATAATCACATCATGCGTTTTATTTTCAATGGCTTGTGTGATGATGTTTGTGATGGCTGGCGCACTCATTTCGGGTTTGAGATCATAGGTCGCAACGTTGCTGGGTGAAGGAACCAGTATGCGATCTTCATTGGGAAAAGCAAGGTCTGCGCCACCATTAAAGAAAAAAGTGACGTGCGCGTACTTTTCGGTTTCGGCGACGCGTAATTGGCGTAAGTGATGTTGTGATAAAACTTCACCCAGCGTTTGTTTGATGGATGATGGGGGAAACACGGGGGTTGTTTTTAAGTTTTCAGCGTATTGCGTCATGCTCATAAAATTTGAAAGTTTAGGGCGTGTGTTTCGAACAAACCCATCAAAATCATCAACAATAAAAGCTTGGGTTAATTCGCGCGCACGGTCTGCTCTAAAATTGAAGAAAAAGGCGGCATCACCGTCTTGCATCGGGCGTGAGTCAGTATTATTTGAGATTTTAGTTGGAGGAATAAATTCGTCATAAATACCGTGTTGGTAAAAATAATCCATGGCTTTTTCTGTATTTTCAAAGTGCATCTCAGCGTGATCTTCAGTCAGTAATTGATACACGGGGGCAATACGATCCCAGCGAGTGTCGCGGTCAAGCGCATAATATCGGCCACAGATC
This sequence comes from Legionellaceae bacterium, assembly GCA_029212505.1. GTDB lineage: Bacteria > Pseudomonadota > Gammaproteobacteria > Legionellales > Legionellaceae > JAALKW01. Next base: position 199,402 of record JARGOS010000001.1, read on the forward strand.
GAATGAATACATATCTCAGGGTAAGGTGCTATCCGTGCTTGGAGACGTTTCAAGCTTGCGGGTGCACTTTGTGGGGGTGTATCACGTCCGTCAAGAAATAAATGCAGTGCGATGTGTTGCCGAGGATGTTGTTGAGCACATAATTGGAGAAACGCAAACAGATGATTTTCGTGGCTATGAACACCACCGGGTGATAATAATCCAAAGATATGTAATGTTTTTTTTGTTTGGTCAAGTTGATTCAGCATGTGCTTGAACATAAGGTTTTGCTCAAAAGAACCGTTTTTAATCGCATGATTAATACGTGTGAAGTCTTGAGGAATTATACGCCCAGCACCTAAATGCATGTGGCCGACTTCTGAATTTCCCATTTGTTCATCAGGTAAACCCACCGGTTGACCGGATGCTTCGAGGAGCATATGGGGCTGTGTACGCCACCATGCATCCCATTGCGGTGTATTGGCATGCGCAATAGCATTGTGCTCTAATTTTTCAGAATAACCCCAACCATCGAGGACCATAAAAACAAAGGGGGGGGAGTTTGACATGTTAGCTCTTAAACTTTTGAGATAAAGAGGTTAAACTATAGGCCATTTTTTTCAACGGAAGAAGTAGTTTGAGCCAAATAATACCGCAGCATGTTGCGATTGTGATGGATGGCAACGGTCGTTGGGCCGAAAATCAAGGTTTATCTCGAATCGAAGGGCATCGTGTAGGTGTCGAAGCCGTGCGCGGAATGGTCGAAACATGTCTTAAGAAAAAAATTTCAACACTGAGCTTATTTGCTTTTAGTCGAGAAAACTGGGCGCGCCCAGCCAGCGAAGTTAATTTTTTGATGGATTTGTTTATTGAATCGTTGGACAAAGAACTGGACGCTTTGCATGAGCAAGGGGTTCGTTTGATGTTCATCGGAAATCGTTCAGAACTCAGCGATATTTTACAAACAGCCATGCATTCGGTTGAGCAACATACCGAAAATAATCGCACACTCACGTTAAATATTGTGATTAATTATGGCGGACGTTGGGATATTACGCAGGCCGCACGTGTGCTTGCGGAACGCGTCAAGTTAGGCAAACTTGAGCCTGAAGCTATTAATGAAGATGTATTTTCTGATACGCTCGCAACGCGTCAATTGCCTGAACCTGATTTATTTATTCGAACCAGTGGTGAACGTCGCATCAGTAATTTTTATTTATGGCAATTGGCTTACTGTGAACTGTACTTTACCGATATAAATTGGCCTGATTTTACAGCCGATGAATTTGAGCATGCGCTACGATGGTTTGCTACGCGTGAACGACGGTACGGGAAAACATCCAAGCAAGTGGTTGAAGAAAATGAGGGGTATCATGTTTAATTCGTTAAAAAAGCGCGTTGCAACGGCATTGATTTTAATACCATTGGTTGTATTGGCCTTGTTGTATGCCCATCCGTTGATCTTGGCTGCGATGGTGTTATTTGTGCTGGCTGTGGGGGCTTGGGAATGGTTCGCGTTAATTCCGATAAACAAAACATGGCAGAAAGTTGTGTATGGCGTGCTCTTAATTTTGAGTCTGGGCGCGTGCGTGGTTTGGTTTTCTGTGTGGATCATACTAAGCCTCGTGGCTTGGTTGGCTATTATTTTGGCAATATTAACCTATCCGCGCTCCGAAGCGATTTGGGGGCGACCTGGGGTGGTAGGCTTTTTGGGATTATTGTTGTTGCCTTTAGCTGGGTGTGTTTTAGCGGCGCTTTATGAAAATCTTTATGGCGTTGGTCTGATTGTTTATGTGCTAGGGCTGGTTATTGCCGCGGACTCTGGTGCATATTTTGCAGGTAATTTATGGGGAAAACATAAATTAATCCCTAAAGTCAGTGCAGGAAAAACCATCGAAGGGTCCATCGGTGGTTTGTTACTGCCTATGCTTGTGGCGTGGGCTGGGGCGCTTATTTGGTCGCCTATGTCATGGTTTGCATGGTTCGGACTGGCTCTTGCAACGACGGTGATGTCGATGTTTGGCGATCTTTTTATTAGCATGTTAAAACGTCGAAGCCACGTTAAAGATACAGGTTCGCTTTTGCCTGGTCATGGCGGTGTTTTAGATAGAATCGATAGTTTGCTTGCAGCATTGCCGTGTTTTTATATCGGATTTTATTATTTACCGCTTGGGCTTTAAAGATGTTGATGACGACGTTTTATTTTCTATTCGCGCTGCTCTTATTGGTGACGCTGCATGAGGCCGGGCATTTTTTAGTTGCGCGCGGGTGTGGCGTCAAAGTCTTGCGGTTTTCCTTTGGCTTTGGACCTGTTCTATTTTCGTGGCGAGATAAACGCGATACAGAATTTGCTTTTTCACTGGTGCCTTTGGGTGGTTATGTCAAAATGCTGGATGAAGCCCACGATGACATGCTGCCCGAAGAAAAAAAAATGGCATTTAACACGCAATCGATTGGTGTCCGGAGCGCGATTATTTTAGCTGGTCCGTTATTTAATTTTTTATTTGCATGGGTGTTTTTTTGGTTGGTTGCTGTGATAGGCATGCCAACGTTGGCACCGATTGTGCATGAAGTCCGTGCTGGGAGTGTTGCTGAAGATGCAGGGTTCAAGCCGCAAGATGAATGGGTGGCTGTGGACGGTGTTCGGGTTGCGAGTTGGCGTGATGTGCGCTTTGCCTTAATGCCACATATGGGGGCACAAGGGCAGGTTCCTGTCGATGTTCTGAATCAACAAAGTGCTACGCGACAGCGTTTGAATTTGCCGTTGGGTGCGTGGTCTGTGCCTGAACCCAAGCTTGATCCACTGGAGCAATTGGGCGTAACACCTTGGTTGCCGAAGATTCCACCACGCGTGGCTGAAGTTTTTCCTGATAGCCCAGCAGAAAAAGCGGGGCTTATGGCGGGTGACGAAATACTCAACGTTGATGGAGATGCCATCACGGATTGGCGGGCGCTCGTAATTTATGTTAAAAACCATCCCGACGAATTAATAACGCTTGTACGTAAGCAGGGTGAGCAAATATCATCTGTTAAAATTCAGCTAGGGCACCAGATGAATGGAAAAATACGCGAAGGTTTGCTTGGCGTCCTCTCTGTTCGTGGTGATTGGCCTAAACACATGATTCGTATGCAGCATGATGGTCCTGTGGATGCCATGGTCAGTGCAGCAAAGCAGACCTGGTTGTTGACGGAATCGACGGTGGTATGGATTGGCCGCATGCTTGTGGGTGATTTGCCGCTTCATAACTTGAGCGGTCCTGTGGGGATTGCTGAAGGTGCGGGGAGTTCTGCGCGGGGAGGGGTGGTTTACTACCTATCGTTTTTAGCGCTGCTTAGTATTGGGCTTGGCGTCTTAAATTTACTGCCTATTCCTATGCTGGATGGTGGTCAGTTGATGTATGGCTTAATTGAATGGATTACAGGACGTCCTTTGTCAGAGCGCGTTAAAGCCGCGGGCATGTCGTTAGGACTTTTTTTCTTGATGACGTTAACGGTCGTCGCACTGAAGAATGATTTGATCCGATTAAGTGGATCATGACTTGGATGTAAGATTAATCATGAAGAACATGAAAAAAATAAATACAAAAAACATATTGATGTGGTGTTGTTCGTTGATGTTGCTTTGGTCTGCCGGACTGTCTGCAGCGTCGTATCGATTTGTGGTGAAAGATATCAAAATTACCGGCCTTCAACGCGTGAGTATGGGGACGGTGCTCAATTACCTTCCTGTTCAAGTTGGCGAAGAAATTGGGCCTGAAGCGACGCCTAAGATTATTCGAGCGTTATATGACACGGGTTTTTTTCAATCGGTTGTTTTGGAGCGTGATGGTAACACGCTTATTGTTCAAGTGGTTGAGCGGGCAACAATTGGCTCGGTCTCCGTGACGGGAAATAAAGAAATTCCAGCTGACAAAATGAAGGATATTTTGAAAGAGCTGGGTCTTGTTAAAGGTCGCGTGTTTCAACGCGCCTCGTTGGAGCGGCTCGAAAAAGAAATGAAGCAAGCTTACAATGCGCGAGGCAAGTATAACGCACGTATTGAGTCCGTCGTTACACCGCTCGCTGAAAATCGCGTGGATATTCGGGTGACAATTTCTGAAGGGCGTGTTTCACGCATTAAAGCGATTCAAATTATTGGTAATCATGATTTTACAGATGAAGAACTGAAAGCAGAATTGGCACTGTCTGATAGCAGCATGTTTACTTATTTCACGAAAAAAGATCAGTATTCAAAAGCCGCCATGGACGCATCGCTCGAAGCATTGCGTTCGTTTTATCTTAACCGAGGTTATTTAAAATTTGCTTTGGTGTCTTCGCAAGTTTTGCTTTCACCTGATAAAAAAGATGTGTTTATTAATATTCATATCGAAGAGGGGGAGCAATATCATTTTTCTGGTTTTGCAATTTCAGGAAAAACAGTTTTATCCAAAGATAAGCTTGCTGCTTTAATTAAAATCAAACCAGGCGATTCTTTTTCACGTAAAAAAGTCACCGAGAGTATCTCAGATATTGGTCAAGCACTGGGAGATGTTGGGTTTGGTTTTCCGGCGATTAATGCCGATCCGCGTATCGATGAAAAAAACAAGACCGTGTTTATTACGTTCATGATCGATCCAGGTCGGCACGTGTACGTACGTCGCATTAATTTTCACGGAAACACAAAAACAGCGGATTATGTTTTACGAAATATGATGCATCAAGATGAAGGTGGTTTGCTTTCGTTGCATAATATCAAAGAATCAGAGCGTCAATTACGCATGCTGAATTATATTAAAGATATTAATGTCAAAACCACGCCGGTACCTAATGCCAATAATCAAGTGGATTTGGATGTTAGCCTCGAAGAAACACCTTCAGCTGAGGCAAGTGCATCTGCCGGTTACGGAACCACGGGACCACAGTTTAATGCCTCGGTGAACCAATATAACTTTATGGGAACAGGACGAACGATAGGTTTTTCTGTGAACGCCACGTATTGGGGGCAAGATTTTAACTTTAATTATTATAATCCGTTTTATACCAACACCGGTGTGGGGCGGGGTATTGCGATGTATTATCAAAAAGTCAGCCCTAAAAAATTAGACGTCAGTGCTTACAATGCTGATAGGTTTGGAGGGGATGCCAATTACAATGTTTTATTAAGTGAGCGTAGTAGTTTCCAGTTTGGTTACGGCTATCAAGCGCTTAATATTAAGTCGACCGGTGGGTTATCACAAATTCGAGATTTTGTGCGAACGTTTGGCTATGATTTTTACCAAGTACGTGTGACCGCGGGCTGGAATAGAAACAGCTATGATCAAATGCCTTACCCAAACAAAGGCTTTAATCAGCAGTCAGGGGTTTTGGTTGCTTTGCCTGCAACCCATGATTCGTTTGAATATTTCAAAGTGTCGTATCAGGGTCGAGGCTATCAACCGTTAGGTAAAGGCTTTATTTTTACAGCGCTTGGCAACGTAGGTTACGGAAATACGTTTCAGCAGCAAGGCCTGCCGTTTTATGAAAACTACTTTGCTGGGGGTATTGCCATGCCTGGTCAAGTACGTGGTTATGAAAGTTACTCGCTGGGTCCAAAAGATAGTAACGGCACGGCATTGGGGGCTAATTTATTGATCAACGGCAGTGTCGGCCTGGTGTTGCCTTATCCGCTGAGTCGAGAAAATATCAGAACCAGTTTGTTTATGGACGCCGGTAATGTGTTTGTGCAAGGTACGCCTTTGCAATTAAGTGGTATTCAAGAAGGGCCGATGCGATACTCTGCCGGTATTTCTGTTGAGTGGCGCTCACCCTTTGGACCGTTGGTGTTTAGTGCGGCACGACCTCTGAATAAACAAGCTTATGATACCGCGCAGCCTTTCCAGTTTACGATGGCATCAGCGTTTTAGAGTGTATCGCAAGTTATGGGGAACTATGCTAGCATCCAGCAAGACAAAGCTTTACGTATTGATGTCTTAACTGGATTAATTTAAGGAGAAAAGAGTAATGAAACGACAACTAGGTCTGGTGTTAATTTTTTTATGTTCGATGTTTTCAGCGACAGTATTTGCGGATGGGTCAAAAATTGGTGTAGTTGACTTGCAAAAAATCATGCAAACCTCGGATGATGTTAAAAATATTCAAGCCATGCTCGAAGAAAAATTTAAGCCACGTCGAGATAAAATTATGGCGATGGAAGCTGATCTTAAAAAAGATATGGAAACGTTTAAGCGTGATAGCGCTGTTTTGAGCCAAGCTAAACGAAAAGAGCTTGAGCAAAAAATCATGACCACGCAACAAACATTTGAGCAGCAAGGGCAGCAATATCAGCAAGAGTTAAGTGCTGCGCATAATGAAGCGATGGAAAAGTTTTATGATAAAATTCGAACCGCTATCGCTAAAGTCGCTGAAGCTGAAAAATATGACCTAGTTTTTCAAAAAGATGCTGCACCGTTTAGTGTCGAAAAATTAGACGTAACTTCAAAAGTAATTAAAGCCGTTCAATAAGTAAGGGTTCTACATGACGACCATTGTCAATACAGAAGAAATTCTCAACTTAATACCCCATCGCTATCCATTTTTATTGGTGGATCGCGTGTTGGATTATACGCCGTTTGAGCATTTAACGGCGATAAAAAATGTCACAATGAATGAGCCTTGCTTCCAAGGCCATTTTCCAGACAATCCTGTGATGCCTGGCGTGTTAATTCTTGAGGCGTTAGCGCAAGCCGCAGGAATTTTATCGAGCGTCTCAAGAAAGCCAAAAGACGGGTATAAGTTTGTATATTTTTTTGCAAGTATAGACAATGTAAAATTCAAACATGTGGTGACACCTGGCGACCAATTGCGCCTAGAGGTGTCACTTTTGACTCGCAAAGGTGATTTTTGGCGTATTCAAGGTAAAGCTTACGTCGGTGATAAGTTGGCATGCAGTGCCGACATGATGAGTGCCGCAAAGGAAGTTAAACGTGATCAGTGAACATGCTGTAATTGATCCTTCAGCGAATATTGCTGAAGGCGTAACCATTGGTCCAGGTAGTATTATTGGGGCAGATGTGAGTATTGGAGAAGGTACATGGATAGGCCCGCATGTGGTCATTCAAGGTCCTACTTCAATTGGAAAAAACAATAAGATTTTTCAGTTTGCATCGTTGGGTAACGATCCTCAAGATGTAACGTATCAAAACGAACCGACGCGTCTTGAAATTGGCGATAATAATGTCATTCGTGAATTTTGCATGATAAGCCGTGGCACTGTAAAAGGTGGTGGGGTGACACGTATAGGCCATCATAATTTCTTCATGGCTTATACACATGTTGGCCATGATTGCATGGTGGGGCATCATGTTTCTATGGTCAGCTATTCTGCACTTTCAGGCCATGTAATTGTGGATGACTATGCAACGATCGGTGCGTATTCTGCTGTGCATCAATTTTGTAAAGTTGGAGCTTACGCTTTTATTACGCGCGCAACGTATATTACAAAAGACGTGTTACCGTATGTGATTATTGCAGGCCATGATGCAGCAGCCTGCGGTATTAATCGCGTGGGTCTTAAGCGACGGGGTATTTCTTCGAGTGCGGTGGATTTATTACGTCGTGCTTATAAAATTATTTTCCGCAAAGGTCTAACGGTTCAGGAAGCATTAATGGAATTAGAGCCGCTTTTATTGGATTGTCCAGAAGTCGCTTTGATGATTGAATCACTCAATCAGTCAACGCGCGGTATTGTAAGGTAGATTTTTATGCTTGATCCTCATATTTTACGAACGGACCCTGAAGGGGTTGCGGCGCGTCTTAAAACGCGGGGTTTTGATTTTGATGCGGCAGAGTATATTGCTTTAGATGAAGCGCGAAAAATACTGCAAGTCGAAACACAAAATTTACAACAAACACGTAATCAACAATCAAAATCCATCGGCCAAGCCAAAGCACGCGGTGAAGATATTGCACCGTTACTGGCGGCTGTGGCAAAACTTGGCGAGCAGTTAGAAGAAAAAAAACAAGCACTAGCGATTTTGCTTGAAAAAATAGAAAATATTGCCTTAACACTGCCTAATTTACCCGATGCTTCGGTTCCTGTGGGGCGTTCTGAAGAAGAGAATCAAGAGATTTATGTTTCAGGCAAGCCTGTTCAGTTTGATTTTAAACCACAATCGCATGATGCTTTAGGCGAGGCATTAGGGCACATGGACTTTGGTATGGGTTCAAAGCTTGCAGGTAGCCGGTTTGTGGTGATGACAGGTCAACTGGCAAAACTGCAACGCGCACTCACGCAGTTTATGTTAGACGTTCAAACCAATCTACATGGCTACGAAGAAATCTATGTACCTTATCTGGTCAATGCAGAAAGCTTGCAAGGCACCGGCCAGTTGCCAAAATTTGGTGAAGAGTTATTTAAAATCGAAGGTGATTTTCCTTATTATTTGATTCCAACAGCAGAAGTGCCTGTCACGAATACGGTTCGTGATATGATTTTGTCAGAAGACGCCTTGCCTAAACGCTATGTCTGCCATTCGCCGTGCTTTCGTAGTGAAGCCGGTTCTTATGGTAAAGATACCAAAGGGTTAATTCGGCAACATCAATTTGAAAAAGTGGAGCTTGTTTGGATAACCACGCCAGAGAAATCAGCGGAGGCATTGGAGTCTCTTCGCGGCCATGCCGAAGCTATATTAGAGCAGCTTGGCTTGCCGTATCGAACGGTTGCATTATGCACGGGTGATTTAGGTGCGAGTGCAATAAAAACGTATGATTTAGAAGTTTGGTTGCCCAGTCAGAATACTTATCGAGAAATTTCGTCGTGTAGTAACATGGGTGATTTTCAGGCGCGTCGTATGCAAGCACGTTATCGCGCAGAAGGTGCTACAGACACCACGTTATTACATACGCTCAATGGCTCAGGTTTGGCTGTAGGCCGTACTTTAGTTGCTTTGCTAGAAAATTATCAAGATGCATCTGGGGTGATTCATCTTCCAGAAGTGCTTCATAATTACATGGGCGGTGTGAAGCAGTTAGATCCAAACTAAGTATAAACGGCGACTGCGGCCATCAGTAAAAATCCAACAATCACAAAACTAAAATGACGTAAGTTACAGCAGCGCTGCACCATCACGCAGCGCTCTAAGCCGTGTAATGTACCTAAGTATAAAAACGTACCGGCTGATATCGCCATTAAGAGCGGATCAATAAACGAGTGCGTGGACACATCACGTCCAACATACCAGCCCATGCCAATACCAAGTGGCGTCATCAAAGCAAAGCTAAGAAAAAGCGTGATGCCTGTTTTAGGGTTTAACGTACTTTTGTTGAGCTGGACTGCGATAGCAAAGCTTTCAGCCCACTTATGCGCAATAATGGCTAAGAACAACATGATTTGCATCGAATAATCTTGGCTAAGGCCTAGTGCGGTGCCAAGTACAAATGAATGTATCGATAGCATGATCCAAGCAACAATCGCAAAAGCTGGATGTGTTGTGTGATTATCATGGTGGTGATAAAGCTCTTTGCCTAAGTGTTCAAACCATAAAAATAATAAAAATACGATGCCGGTCACTAAGAGAGCAAAAGGATAATGGTAGCCTTGTTTCATAAAGAGCGTTTGTGCTTCTGGGAGCATGTGGAGTAAAGCTGCACCTAAGAATACACCTGTACCAAGGGTTTCACCCATAGGAAAATCGGTGTGCTCTTGCTGGGCCTGGGCGAGACGTTTTTTAAAAGGAAAATAGCCTGCAACAAGCGTCATGATGAGGGCGCTTAATGCGAAAAAAAGGTTTAACGTGGCGGCGGTGGTGGACATCATATTAAATACATCTCTTGTCTTAAAGGGGTTCAGGTGGGCATTGAATGCGAATGCAAATAGGTTCTGGATGCTGTTTTAGATCATCGTTCACACGATGTTTTAATTGCTTTCGTTTCTCACTCGTAATATATCCAATTAAATCGATGGTGAGCTTACCCTCTAAGTAGTGCAGGAGGCAAGTTTGTATCTCAGGAAATTGTGCTTGCCATGGCTTGATAAACATTGTTTCAAGCATCTCTCGATTAGGTAGGTGCTGCGAGGGTTTATGAATTTCATCATCTTCAGGATCGATATGGACCGTGACGTCTTTGACGCCAGGTATGTTTTCCATGAGTTTTTGGTGTACGTTTTGAGCGATGTAATGACCTTCAGAAACCGAAATCATGGGGTCAACCTGAACGTGTAGATCAATAAAAATGTCACTTCCCATCAACCGGCTACGTAACTGATGGACTTTGCAAACGCCGTACGTGTTTTTTATGGTTTGTTTGATTTCAAGGCGAAGCTTGGCCTCAACGCCTGTGTCGATCAGTTCTTTGATGCTTTTCCAGCCATAATTAACACCCATTTTTATGATTAATAGACCCACGACACACGCGGCAACACCGTCTAATGCTGGGTAGCCTGCAAAGCTGCCAATGAGTCCAGCAAAAACAATCAGCGATGAAGCGGCATCAGAGCGATGATGCCAAGCATTGGCAATCACCAGATCAGATTGAATCGCACGACCCACATGACGCGTGTACCAAAATAAGGCTTCGTTGGCTGCAATCGAGAGAAAGGCAATCGGCAGTGTAGACCATTCGGGATTGTCCAGCTGATGTTGTGTTAAGTGACGTAATGCATCCCAAGTGATGGCCGAACCTGTAAGAATTAAGAGTATGGCGAGGATATAAGTCGCTGCTGTTTCAATGCGTTGATGACCGTATGGGTGGGATTCATCGGCTTCTTGACTTCCATATTTAGAAGCAACAAGCACCATCGCGTCGGTTAATAGGTCCGAGAGTGAATGAAACCCATCGGCGACAAGTGCGCTGGAATGAAACCCAATCCCACCGAATAATTTACTTATGCCCAATAAGGTATTAATCAACGCGCCAATCATCGTCACGCGCTTCGCTTGTTGATAACGGTGGGTGTGTGGCATTCGAATACTCATCAATAAGAATAAAATTAGGTCATCATCGTACCAGGTTTGTTGAAAAATTGATAGCCATGATAGGTTGCATGTGTGCTGGGTGTATATTGAATCTAACTTAGAAATAACTCATAAAAAGAGCGTAAACTAGTTGACCTTGGGTCAGGCATTAGGTAATATTCGTGGCTTCTGTCCTTGTGATGGTTTTTCGGGGTGTAGCGCAGCCTGGTAGCGCGCCTGCTTTGGGAGCAGGATGTCGGGAGTTCGAATCTCTCCACCCCGACCAATTACAATGAGCGCCCGTAGCTCATCTGGATAGAGCATCGGCCTTCTAAGCCGAGGGTAGCAGGTTCGAGTCCTGCCGGGCGTACCAAACGTCACGTGGGATTTGTAAGTTATAGAAATAACGTCGTGGTGGGCGTAGCTCAGTTGGTAGAGCCCCGGATTGTGATTCCGGTGGTCGTGGGTTCGAGCCCCATCGTCCACCCCAGTTAATTCTATATCTCAACGTTTTTAAATCAAATACTAAAGTTTATGGGATATTGTGAAGTTTTCTACTTTACAAGCCCAGCTTCATATCAGATAATTCACATCTACTTGCGAGAGTGGCGGAATTGGTAGACGCGCTGGATTTAGGATCCAGTAGGGTAACCTGTGAGAGTTCGAGTCTCTCCTTTCGCACCATTTTTTACATTTTATACTTAAGATAATTTGAGTCAAAATACAACAACACCAATGGGGTGAGCAAATGACTGTTTCTGTTGAAACCTTGGAAGGCTTAGAGCGCAAGGTAAATGTTTCTTTACCAACAACCAAAATTGAAGAAGAAGTAAATTCTCGTCTTAAAGACATGGCGGGTCGTGCTAAAATGGACGGTTTTCGTCCAGGAAAAGCGCCACTCAATTTAGTAAAGCAACGTTATGCTAATGACGTGCGCCTAGACGTGGTTCGTGAAATGTTGCAGCCATCGTTGTATGAAGCTTTAAAAGAGCATGATTTATCGCCGGTAGCAGCACCTCGCATTGAGCCGGGTCCGATTGAAAAAGACCAAGACTTTTCTTACGCTGCATATTTTGAGGTCTTTCCTGAATTTGAAATCAACGCTTTGGGCGAAGCGCAACTTGAATTTATTTCATCTGAAGTGACCGATGCTGATGTTGATGCAACCATTGAAAAACTTCGTGAACAGCATAAGACATGGAGCGATGTAACACGCGCTGCGGCTCAAGGCGATAAACTTGTGATTGACTTTGATGTTTTCGAAGGTGAGCAAGAGCTGGGTGAGCAAGGGCGTGGACGTGACTTCGAAATTATTTTAGGTGCCGGTGCGGTATTACCTGAACTTGAAGCAAGTCTGGTTGGCGCTAAAAAAGACGAGCAAAGTGAACATACCGTTGATTTTCCTGCTGATTGGCACGATGTAGCTTTTGCAGGTAAAACATTATGCTTTAAAGTCAAGGTCCATCAAATCATGGAAGGTGTTCTGCCTGCATTAGACGATGAGCTTGCTGATAAATTTAATATCAAAGAAGGTGGCCTCGAAGCGCTTAAAAAAGATATTCGATCGCACATGGAGCGGGCACTCGAGCGTCGTGTGAACGAACTGAATCGTCAAACCACGTTTGATGAATTTTTAAAGCTGAACCCATTTGATCTGCCATCGGCGTTACTGGATGAAGAAATTCAGCATTTACGTCATGAGTTTTATCATCAAGTTTTTGGTCATGAGCACTCAGATGATGAGAAGATCCCTGATTTTCCACGTCACTTATTTGAAGAGCGTGCAACACGACGTGTTCATTTAGGGCTATTATTTTCTGATTATGTCAAGCAGAATGAAATTAAGGCTGATAAAGAAAGCGTAGAAGCGATGATTAATAAATCAGCTGAATCATATGATGATCCGGATGAAGTACGTGCTTGGTACCATAATGATCCAAAACACATGGCGGAAATAGAAGCGCTGGTGATTGAAGAGAAAGCAGCTGAGAAATTAACAGAAAACGCGATTATTACAACCAAAACCATGGCTTATGATGAGGTGATGAACCCGCCTAAAGCCAATCAGGATGACAAAGGAGAGTCTGCATGATAAAAGCACACGGGCAAGAAGTGATTCGGAATGCTAGCGGGCTTGTTCCCATGGTTGTCGAGCAAACTTCTCGAGGTGAGCGTTCGTACGATATTTATTCACGACTTCTGAAAGAACGAATTATTTTTCTTTTAGGAGAAGTCGAAGACCACATGGCGAATTTGGTGGTGGCACAGTTACTTTTTCTGGAGTCAGAAAATCCAGAAAAAGACATCTCCATCTATATTAATTCACCGGGTGGTGTAGTGACAGCAGGTCTTGCTATTTATGACACCATGCAATTTATCAAACCTGATGTCAGTACGTTATGTATTGGACAAGCGGCAAGTGCCGCGGCACTTCTCCTGTGTGCTGGAGCTCATGGCAAGCGTCACTGCTTGCCCAATTCGCGTGTGATGATCCATCAACCGTTAGGCGGTTATCGTGGTCAAGCGACCGATATCGAAATTCATGCGCGCGAGACATTAGCGGTCCGTGCGCAGTTAAATCGAATCATGGGCCATCATGCGAACAAAACGCCTGAAGAAATTATGCGTGACACAGAGCGCGATAACTTCATGAGCGCTGAGCAAGCATTAGAGTATGGTCTGATTGATTCTGTACTTGAAAGCCGTGAAGCGTTGACTCAAAGCAAGTAATGTTGGAGGAATATAAATGAGCAAATCAGAAAGTGGTGATGAGAACAAAGTGCTGTACTGCTCATTCTGTGGTAAAAGCCAACATGACGTTAAAAAGCTGATAGCAGGCCCTTCTGTTTTTGTTTGTGATGAATGTGTTGAATTATGTAACGACATCATGAAAGAAGAGCAAAAACAAACGGAAGAAGTGACAGAAACATCGTTGCCGACACCTAAAGAGATTTCTGAGTTTCTTGATGAATATGTTATCGCTCAATCTCATGCTAAAAAAGTATTATCTGTCGCGGTTTATAACCATTATAAGCGCATGCAAAATCAATCGAAAGAAACGGTTGAGCTGGGTAAAAGTAATGTGCTCTTAATCGGTCCGACAGGTTGTGGTAAAACGTTGTTAGCTCAAACACTGGCGCGTTTACTCAATGTACCGTTTACCATGGCTGATGCAACCACACTGACTGAAGCAGGCTATGTGGGTGAAGATGTTGAAAACATTATTCAAAAGTTATTACAGAAATGTGATTATGATGTTGAAAAAGCACAGCGTGGTATTGTTTATATCGATGAAATTGACAAAATTTCGCGTAAATCGGACAACCCATCAATCACACGTGATGTTTCTGGTGAAGGCGTTCAGCAAGCATTGCTTAAACTGATTGAAGGCACAACCGCATCGATTCCTCCTCAAGGCGGGCGTAAGCATCCTCAGCAAGAATTTTTGCAAGTAGATACGTCAAACATTTTGTTTATCTGTGGTGGTGCATTTGCTGATCTGGATAAAGTGATTCGAGATCGCAGCGATCAATCAGGCATGGGGTTTGCGGCACAACTTAAAAAGCAAAACGTTGCTCAAAGTCCAGAAAAAGTGCTTGACGGACTTCAATCGGAAGACTTAGTCAAATACGGTCTTATTCCCGAGTTTGTTGGACGGCTTCCTGTGGTTGCGACGTTGCATGAACTGGACGAAGATGCGTTGGTTGAAATTCTAACTCAACCGAAAAATGCTTTAGTTAAACAATTTCAATCGTTATTTAAAATGGAAGGTGCGGCACTTGAGTTTCGAGAAAAAGCGTTGCACGCCATTGCAAAAAAAGCGCTTGAACGAAAAATTGGTGCGCGTGGTTTACGTTCCATTATTGAAACCATCTTGCTCGATACCATGTATGACTTACCGTCGACAGAGAACGTGACGGGCGTGGTTGTGAATGAGCAAACCGTAACAGATAATCAAGCACCCGTGTTACTTTATGGAAGTGACGAAGTGGAGCAAACAGCAGCTGCCGGTGGTGCATCTTAAAGGACATAAGCGATGTCAAAAGAACTTGAAGCGAAGGAACGTAAGCATCAAACAGCTGACCAAGCATTAGAAGCAGCTGAAAATACAGGACCGGTTAGTTTACCGGTCTTGCCACTTCGGGATGTTGTTATTTATCCTGGTATGGTGATACCACTGTTTGTGGGTCGCGAGCGTTCGATACGAGCACTTGAGGCGGCCATGATGGATGATAAACGTATCTTTTTAGTTGCTCAAAAAAAGTCCGATGATGATGAAGCAACCCTTGAAAATTTATATCCTCTGGGCACGGTATCCAGCTTATTACAGCTCTTAAAATTACCCGATGGCACAGTTAAAGTTTTGGTTGAAGGCGATGTACGTGCTAAGGCCGAAGATTATGGTCTTGACTCCATGCATGCGAGACCGACCGGCGTTGAAGTTGCTGAATCAGCAACAGCCGACTTTATGACTGTGACGTGTGAAGCGGTGGCGGAGTATTCTAAAGCGTTTAAGTCGTCAGAGCTTGAGATCATGATGCGTTCGCTTATGTCGCAATTTGAGCAGTATATTAAGCTTAATCGTAAAATTCCACCAGAAGTGCTGGGTTCACTCGCAAGTATCGAAGAACCAGGCCGTTTAGCCGACACAATCGCCGCACATTTGACGTTAAAGCTTGAAGATAAACAAGTCTTGCTTGAAACGCTTGACGTCGGCACCCGGCTTGATCGTTTGATGGCATTGATAGAAACGGAGATTGATCTATTACAAGTTGAGAAACGTGTGCGAAATCGCGTTAAACGACAAATGGAAAAGAGCCAGCGCGAATATTATTTAAACGAGCAAATTAAGGCGATTCAAAAAGAACTCGGTGATTTAGGTGACGAAGGCAGTGAGCTTGATCAATTAGAAAAAGCGATTGAAAAAGCAGGCATGCCTAAAGAGGCCAAAGAAAAAGCTGACGCTGAATTTAAAAAATTAAAACTCATGCCTGCGATGTCAGCAGAAGCCACGGTGATTCGTACGTACTTGGATTGGATGTTGACGGTTCCTTGGAAAAAAAGAAACCGCATTCAGTTTGATTTAGAAAAAGCTGAAGCCTTGCTTGATCAAGATCATTACGGACTTGAAAAAGTAAAAGAGCGTATTTTAGAATATTTGGCCGTACAAAAACGTGTGAAGCAATTAAAAGGGCCTATTTTGTGTTTGGTCGGCCCGCCGGGTGTCGGTAAAACATCGTTAGGGCAGTCGATTGCAAATGCCACGGGACGTACGTTTATTCGTATCGCTTTGGGTGGCGTGCGTGATGAAGCCGAGATTCGGGGCCATCGTCGAACATACATTGGTTCGATGCCGGGTCGTATTATTCAAAAGCTTTCAAAAGCAGGGGTTAAAAATCCATTAATTATGCTGGATGAAGTGGATAAAATGGCCATGGATTTTCGTGGCGATCCCGCTTCGGCTTTGCTAGAGGTGCTTGATCCAGAGCAAAACAGTGCGTTCACCGATCATTATCTTGAAGTGAGCTATGACTTAAGTGATGTGATGTTTATTGCCACAGCAAATGCTCTGGAAATACCTGCGCCGTTGCTTGATCGCATGGAAGTGATTCGTCTTCCGGGGTATACCGATGAAGAAAAAGTTCATATTGCAGAATATTATTTAATTAAAAAGCAATTGATTCTTAATGGACTAAAACCTGAAGAGTTAGAGTTCACGCCCGAATCGGTGCGGGAAATTATTCATTATTATACGCGTGAGGCAGGCGTTCGAAATCTTGAACGAGAAATTTCTAGTATATGCCGCAAAGTCGTGAAAGAAATTCTGGGTAATAAGCACATTAAGCAAATTAAACTAACGCCCAAAAAAGTTGAGCAATATCTAGGGGTGAAAAAATATCGTTATGGACTTGCTGAATCGCATAATCAAGTAGGCCAGGTAACAGGGCTTGCATGGACGAGTGTCGGCGGTGAATTACTTACGATTGAAGCGACCATGATGCCTGGTAAAGGTAAAGCCATGCATACCGGTCAATTGGGCGAGGTCATGCAAGAATCAATTCATGCGGCTATGACCGTGGTGCGTAGTCATGCAAAAGCGTTACATATATCAGAAACGTTTTATGATGAAAATGATTTTCATGTTCATGTACCCGAAGGTGCGACACCGAAAGATGGTCCAAGTGCCGGGATTGCGATGTGTACCGCCTTGGTTTCGGTGTTAACAAAAATTCCTGTGCGAGCTGATGTAGCGATGACAGGCGAGATTACTCTTCGGGGGCAAGTCTTGCCGATCGGTGGTTTAAAA
Organism: Legionellaceae bacterium; assembly: GCA_029212505.1. Taxonomy (GTDB): domain Bacteria; phylum Pseudomonadota; class Gammaproteobacteria; order Legionellales; family Legionellaceae; genus JAALKW01. The sequence goes on from JARGOS010000001.1 coordinate 216,598, forward strand.
GAAAAATTATTAGCCGCACATCGTGGTGGAATTAAACGAGTCTTGATTCCTTGGGATAATAAAAAAGATTTAACGGAGATTCCAGAAAAAATTCTGGATAAATTAGATATCCAACCGGTGAAGAATATTAAGCAAGTTTTGAAACTTGCCCTGCAATCGGACCCGTTTGAGGTATTAAAACCTGTTAAAAAGTAAAAAAAAGCACCATGAATAAAAAAAAGGCTAAATAAAACAAAAAAGATGTTTACAACACCGAAGGAACGGGGTATATTTCTTTTCGTCGCTTAGGACTGGCGGGCTTCGAAGAAGAAAATACTTGACGAAGCAGCAGTGGATTGGTGATAATTCACTTGAGGTTAAAGGGAAGCATAACTGAAGAGGAAAAATGATGAATAAGAGTGAATTAGTTGAAGCGATGTCCCAAGACTCTGGGGTTACTAAAGCTGATGCAGCACGAATACTCGAGTCGTTTATGAACACAGTAACTGGTGCCTTAAAAAATGGTGACCAAGTTGTATTGACTGGGTTCGGATCTTTTTCAACGGGTGATCGAGCAGCACGTACAGGCCGCGATCCTCGAACAGGAAAAGAAATACAAATCAGAGCTGCCCGCGTAGCTAAGTTTAAAGTCGGGAAGTTACTGAAAGAAGCCGTTAACGTTTAAAAGTTTTCGGGTGCTTAGCTCAGCTGGGAGAGCATCGCCCTTACAAGGCGAGGGTCACAGGTTCGATCCCTGTAGCACCCACCACGAAATGGAGTGGTAGTTCAGTTGGTTAGAATACCGGCCTGTCACGCCGGGGGTCGCGGGTTCGAATCCCGTCCACTCCGCCAACATTATTTACGCGCCTCAGGGCGCGTTTTTTTTAATATGGATATCCAGACATGTTGCAAAAATTAAACGAGCGAATTCAAGGCGTTGTAGCTTGGGTGGTGGTGAGCGTGATTGCATTAACGTTTGCATTATTTGGTGTAGATTCCTACCTTCAAGCACGTCATACCTCATCAGTTGTAGCAGAAGTCAACGGAAAACCCATTTCTAAACAAGCCTTGGAACTGCGTTATCGTCGCGTGCGTCATGAGCAGGATATGTCAGCTAGAACAACAGGAACTGAAAAGCAATTAAAATCACAATTATTAGAAAAAATGATTGCCTCACAAATTAATATGAATGCAGCATTACGCGATGGTTTTTTTATCAACGACGATCAAGTTAAAACAGCAATTTTTCAAATTCCTCAACTGCAACAAGATGGACAATTTTCTCCGGAACGTTATGAGCATGTCTTAAATAATGCCTTGTTTACCCCACAATCGTTTCAACAAGAAATTTATCGTGGCATGTTGTTGAATCAACAGCACTTTGCTTTTCTTGGTACAGCGTTTGCTTTGCCGAACGAAGTTCAAAAATTTGTGAAATTATACGGCCAAACCCGTGACTATCGTTACCTTGAAATTCCTACCCGTACGTTTTTAAATGACGTGAGTGTTTCTGACGATGAGGTGAAAGCTTACTATTCCGCCAACACACATGATTTTGTTGCGCCCGAAAAAATAAGTTTGGATTATGTGACGCTTTCTATGGCTGCAACTCGAGACAAATTAAACCCATCAGAAGCGGAGCTCAAAAATTACTATGAGACCAATCAAACGAATTACATGACACCCGCCAAATGGCAGGTACGTCATATTTTATTTGAAATGCCGAACAATGCTTCTGACGAGCAACAGCAAGCCATCAAAACACGTGTCGATACACTCTACAATCAATTAGAATCTGCACCCGATACGTTTGAAGCGCAGAGTAAGCAGCTGTTACAAACCAAGCAAAATAGTATCAAAACAGGGGTCTTGCCTTGGATTACAGCCGGTGAATCACCGTTGGATAAAGATTTAATTCAGCTCACAACGGTTGGGCACGTGTTACCGCCGTTAAAAACAGATGCAGGGTATGAGCTTTTTCAGTTAATAGCGTATGTTCCAGCGCAAATAAAAGCGTTTGATGCGGTGCGTGCGACCGTGCGAGAGCATTGGTTAGCAGAGCGTGCCCAAGCTGATTATACGCGTTTACAAGAAGAACTTTCAGACAACAGTTATCAAATGCCAGATTCACTCGCGCCTGTTGCAGAGGCGTTAAAGCTACCTGTTGAGCAAACGGCACTGTTTTCACATGACGGCGGTAAAGATCCCCTGACAAGCTCGCCACGTGTACTTAAAGCCGCATTTAGCCATGATGTTTTGGAGTTAGGTAACAACAGTGCACCCATTCAGCTTGATGATGATCGTGTGGTCGTGGTGCGCGTTCGAAAACATATTGCAGCGCGAGAAAAAGCATTGTCAGAAGTTAAAGCTCAAATAAAAGCTAGACTAGCGTTGCAAAAAGCCGAAGCACGTGCAGAAGCGTTAGGTCAAGCGTTACAAAATAACAAACAAGGTGCGTTTATGGATGAAGCGATGTTGCTGAAGCATCATTTAACTTGGAAAGCGGCAACACAAGCTACACGTGACTCGAGTTTAGCATCTGCCGAAATCAATGACATAGCGTTTACACTTCCGCGGGCTGGAAGCCGTGAGGGACGTAGCTTAGCGAATCAAGCAGGCTATGTGGTGGTTGAGCTTAGTCAAATCACACCTGGCTCGATGGATATGCTCGATAACGAACAAAAACAAAGTATCACTCAGCAGCTGGCTGCAAATTACGGAACGGTTGATTACGATTTATATACCAGTAATTTATTAGAACAAGCGCATGTTGTGAAGCATTAACGGCTTGCTGGAATTTTTTTGAACATTATGTTACCATATGGTTTTTTATTTACCATATGGTAACGGCCTATTATGTTGAAGAACTTGAAGTCAAGCGAGCTATGCGTCGATGGCGAGCCTTTGTCGAATGAAGAAAAGCGAATACTGAGTGATTATAATCAACGGGTTGATGCAGGCGAAATCTTTTCGTACGAAGAAACGGTTGATGACGTATTACAACGTTTATTGGTTTTACGTCCTTTAAATCTAGCACTGTTACTTTGCCGCATTGATTTATTATCTCTTAAACATCAAGCACCATATCAAAATGATGAGCTGCTTTGTACGTTAAATACGCTCTTAAGTTTAGAGTCATTTTTATCTGATGATGTCATGAATTTTGAGCAGATCCGTATGCGTGCTTTGCGAAGCCAAATTTATCTTGAGAAGCAAGCCCCTGATATAGCATTGCCAGACTTAGCTTATATCATTGAGCATGTGCATCCGGTGCAAGAAGAGCATTATTTATTTCATTTTTATTATGATGCTTTGTATGAACGAAGCAAAATTTTTAAAGCACAAGGCAAGCTTGAAGAAGAGCTTTCGGATTTGAATGCATTATTAACTCCGCCTGCATTATATAGTCAAAAGCATTTTTTATACGCACCTTACGGGAATCTACACCATTATTCTCGAGCAAGTTTGTTTCGTCGATGCGAAATTTTTATTGCACAAGAAAATTATGATAACGCGTTACGTGATTTGGACGCATTATTGAATGAAGACTCAGAAGATACTCCGGCGTTAGTCTTGCGTGGTCAGGTCTATCATGCGCTCAATGATCAAGCGCGTGCGATGTCTGATGAGGTTGCTGTGCGCGATAGGATGCTACTCAGTCTTGAAAATGCGGAACAAAACAAGGCTATCCCGTCTTTGCAAACACTCGCTAAGATAACCTTTTTTAGACATGAAGCAAAGATGAATACTTCAGAATGGGTCGCTTCAAACCCAACCGAGGTTCGTGAAATCTTCAAGGCTACAGGCATAACTCCTGACATGCTGCATCGCATGAGGGAGCTACTCTATATCGAGGAACCTGGGGAAAAAACGGTATTTGATGACTTGGCAATGCATGAGGAACATGAGCATGAGGACGTTACGGATAATAAAAAACGTAAACATAGCGCTATTAGCCCAAGCATGAGCTAATAGCATGAAGCGTATATTAAGCTTCGTTAATATTACAACCCGAAACGGCGTGATAACCTGCATCCACATGAAGCACTTCACCGGTCACGCCAGAGGCCATGCTGGAGCACAGGAACGACGCGGCGTTGCCAACTTCTTCTGCCGTAATATTACGTTGCAGGGGAGCAACGCCTGCGTAAGCATTTTGAAGTTTTCTAAAATCTTTGATGCCCGCCGCTGCTAATGTTTTAATAGGTCCGGCTGAAATCGCATTAACACGTAATCCACGAGAACCAAGGCTTGCAGCCAGGTAGCGAACCGTTGCTTCGAGACTCGCTTTCGCCACACCCATCACGTTGTAATTAGGCACGGCTTTTTCTGCGCCAAAATAACTAAGTGTGAGCACCGAGCCTCGGGTACCTTCCATCATAGGAAGGGCAGCTTTGGCTAAAGCAACCAAGCTGTAAGCACTAATATCATGTGCAATACCAAAGCCTTCTCGCGTGGCATTTTCAACAAAATCTCCCGCAATTTGGTCGGCCGGCGCAAAAGCAACCGAATGGACCAGGGTATCCAGTGTTGGCCAGCACTTTTGAAGTTGTGTCATCGTATCGGTAATCGCATCGTCATGCGCAACATCACAAGGAAACACTAAATTTGAACCAAACTCAGCCGCCATTTTTTCGACACGTGATTTGAGCTTGTCATTTTGATACGTAAATGCGAGTGAAGCGCCTTGTTCATGAAATGACTTAGCAATGCCGTAAGCAATGGAGCGCGTACTGGCGACGCCAACGATGAGTGCTTTCTTACCACTTAGAATTCCCACAGACTTCTCCTTATTATGCATAATTAAGCTAATTAATTATGCGGGTGCGTTGGATAATAATTCACGTATTTTGGCTTGAATGGTATCAATTGCAATATGATTTTCACCACCACGCGGTACAATTAAATCAGCATAACGGCTTGAAGGCTCAATAAATTGCAAATACATGGGGCGCACCGTGGTTTCGTACTGATGCAACACCGACTCAACCGAACGATGACGCTCAACCACATCACGGGTTAAGCGACGCATGAGGCATACATCCAGCGGTGCCGACATAAAGATACGAATATCCATCATCGAGCGTAATCTTTCTTCGCTAAACAATAAGATACCTTCAACCACAATAATCGAATGCCCGCCAACTGAGCGTGTTTCTGGTAAGCGTACATGTTTAGAATGCGAATAAATAGGAACCTCAACATATTCACCGCGTTTCAAACGCTTCAAGTGCTCAGCGAGCAGCGCGTGATCAAATGCATCCGGATGGTCATAATTAATATTTTCGCGTTCTTCAAACGACAAATGACTGTTGTCTTTGTAGTAGGAATCTTCAGAAATAACCACCACTTGGTCTGAACCTAAGCCATTGACGATGGTGTTCGCGAGTAAGCTTTTCCCTGATGCAGAGGGGCCTGTAATACCTAAAATTATATTATGTTGAGTCATGGACTTGAGCTAAAAAAAATTTGGACAAATGGTACGAGGTTTTCACGCAGAATTCAAGTGGCAAGATGTTTGTAATGAATGTATTTTGTTCTATATGCGAGCTCAGTGTGTTATGAAAAACGTTTGTTGCGCTTATTTATTCACTTTATGGTGGGGCATTTAACGAAGATCTGCGCGTGGCTGCTGTTCGCTTGACTACATCAATTCAAACACGGCGCTTAAGCAGAACATAAAGCGCACCCGACCCGCCATCACGTGTGCATGCACTGTGAAAAGCTAAAACCTCAGGCAGTTGCTTTAACCAGTGATTGACATGGGTTTTTAGAACGGGGGCCTCACCATAACGGCCCCCTTTTCCATGAATCACACGTACACATCGCTGGTTTTGTCGGTGAGCACGTGTAATAAACTGCACAAGGGCGTCGCCTGCAGGTTCAATTCGAAACCCATGCAAATCCAGTTGTGCTTCACACCGTATTTTTCCTTGTTTTAAATCACGATATTGCTGGCGTTGCAGCTGGTGTTCACCGTAGCTTAAATTTGTTTCTGCATGAATCTTAGATAATTCCCAAGGGTTACTTAAATGATGAGTGTGGTGTGCTAAATTGGGTGTGTGTAGCTCATCAGCGTGTCGATGGGGTTTTGATTTGTGTATTCGTGGCGTATGTGTTGGCCGTGAAGCATGTTTTTTTGATGGACGCAGCGGTGTGACGTCTTTGACGGCTTGTTGAAAAAGATGTTTGTCGCAAGGGGACATGAAGGTCTGCTCTTTAAGCGGCTATTAGCGTATAATAAAGCATTTGGGAGTATCTGTGTGAAATCTTACCTCGAAGAAACTGCTTCGCTTAAAACTATTCTTGATTTTTTACGATTTGGTTTGTCTCGTGCACATCAAGCGTCGTTGTATTATGGGCACGGTACGGATAATGCGCGGGATGATATTTTTGCTTTGGTGCTCGGCAGTTTAAACCTACCGTACGATGTTGATCCAATGCTGTTGCAGTCGCGTTTAACGCTGGATGAAAAGCAGCATCTAGCTGAGCAGTTGAGACGACGTATTGAAGAGCATGTGCCTGTGCCGTATTTAACACACGAGGCGTATTTTTTTGATTTGCCGTTTTATGTGGATGAGCGCGTGTTGATTCCTCGCTCACCGTTTGCCGAAGGGCTTTCAACACAGTTTGCGCCATGGCTTGATGCGGACCAAGTGACCCGCGTTTTAGATTTAGGTACAGGCAGTGGTTGCATTGCGATTGCATGTTGTTATGCGTTTCCGGATGCCATGGTCGATGCCGTTGATGTGTCGGATGCAGCACTTGAAGTGGCTGAAATTAATCGCGAGCGTCATGAACTGCAAGAGCAGCTTACGCTCATCAAGTCGGATTGCTTTGATAGCGTACCGTTTGCAAAATATGATTTGATCGTGAGTAACCCACCGTATGTTGGTCGAGATGAAATGCAGACGTTGCCTAAAGAATATCGTCACGAGCCTGAGCTGGCACTGGAAGCGCCCAACAACGGTCTTGCGATTGTCGAGAAAATGCTGTTTTCAGCCGCACCGTATTTAAGCGATCACGGTGTGTTGGTGATGGAAGTGGGCAACAGCGACGAGGCTTTGGTTGAAGCGTATCCGCATGTACCGTTTACGTGGCTTGAGTTTGAAGATGGCGGTTCAGGTGTGTTTTTATTAACAGCTGAGCAAATGAAGGCGTATTTTACCGCATGAGTGGCAATACGTTCGGTAAGCTATTCACGGTCACATCGTTTGGTGAGAGTCATGGGCCGGTGATTGGCTGTGTGGTCGACGGTTGTCCGCCACGCATGAAGCTAGATGAGGCCTTAATTCAGCCATTTTTAGATAAGCGAAAGCCAGGTACTTCACACTACACCAGCCAACGGCGTGAGCCAGATCAAGTCAACATCATGTCGGGTGTGCATCAAGGCCTAACCACGGGCACGCCGATTTTGCTTTTGATTGAGAATCTTAATCAACGGCCGGCAGATTATGATGCGCTGCATGATGTGTTTCGTCCGGGACATGCTGATTTTACCTATCATCATAAATACGGGCACCGTGACCCGCGGGGTGGCGGGCGTGCTTCAGCACGTGAAACGGCGGCACGTGTGGCCGCAGGTGCGATAGCTGAGCTGTATTTGAGCGAGTATTACGGTATTGAAATCATCGCCTATTTGGAGCAAATGGGTGATATCAAGCTTGATTTTGAATCAGAAGCTGAAATCTATCAAAACCCGTTTTTTTGTCCTAATATAAAACAAGTACCCGCACTTGAAGCGTGTATCCATGCGTTGCGTCGTGAGGGAAGTTCGATAGGAGCCCGTGTGGGGGTGATGGCCCGTGGCGTGCCCATTGGCTTAGGCGACCCCGTGTTTGATAAACTCGATGCAACACTTGCCCATGCCATGATGTCGATTAATGCGGTCAAAGGCGTTGAAATTGGTGCGGGTTTTGATGCCATCACGCAAAAAGGCCATGAGCATCGAGACGAAATGTGCACACAAGGCTTTTTAAGTAATCACGCAGGTGGTATTTTAGGGGGTATTAGTACAGGACAAGATCTTAAATTAAGTTTGGCGTTAAAACCAACGTCAAGCATTGTGATACCCGGACGAAGTTTAAATACTCAGGGCGAAGAAATTGATGTCATCACCAAAGGCCGGCACGACCCCTGTGTGGGCATGCGAGCCGTTCCTGTCGCTCGAGCCATGATGGCTTTGGTGTTGATGGACCATGTGCTGCGCCATAAGGCGCAAAATGAAATGCAATAAAGAAAGAAGGTAGAAAATTATGCGTGCATTAAATATAGCGATTGTCGGGGCAACCGGTGTGGTGGGTGAGGCCCTGTTAAATATACTGGAAGAGCGAGAATTTTCAATCGCAACCCTTTATCCGTTAGCGAGCGAACGTTCAGCCGGAAAAACCGTGAGTTTTAAGAAAAAGCAAGTCGATGTTGAAGATGTCGCAAAATTTGATTTTAGAGACGCCGACATTGCATTTTTTTCCGCAGGCAGTGAGGTTTCTCAAAAATATGCGCCAGAGGCCGCCGCCGCCGGTTGTATAGTGATTGATAACACCTCATGCTTTCGTTACGACGATAATATTCCGTTGGTCGTACCTGAAGTAAATCCTGAGCGTATAGCCGATTATAAAAAGCACGGGATTATTGCGAATCCGAATTGCTCGACCATCCAAATGGTGGTGGTACTCAAGCCGCTGTATGATGCGGTCGGTATTACGCGCGTTAACGTGGCTACGTATCAAGCGGTGTCGGGTACGGGAAGCGAGGCGATTAGTGAGTTAGTTGATCAAGTGGGTGAGCTCTTAAATGGCCGCGCGATTAAAAAGCCCAAAGTCTATCCTCAACAAATTGCATTTAACGTACTGCCGCATATCGATGAGTTTCAAGATAATGGGTATACCCGTGAAGAAATGAAAATGGTTTGGGAAACTCAAAAAATTCTAGAAGATAAAAGCATTCAGGTGAACCCAACGGCGGTGCGTGTGCCTGTTTTATACGGTCATTCTGAAGCAGTGCATGTGGAGTTGGGTGCACCGATGACGGCCGCCGAAGCGCGCAAGCTTTTGAAAAAATCACCCGGCATAAAAGTCATGGGGACAGCAAGCAAAGAAAAATACCCAACGCCACTTGAAGACGCGGTCGGGGAAGATGAGGTGTTTGTTGGGCGTATTCGTCAAGATATCTCGCATCCGTCGGGGCTTAATCTTTGGATTGTGGCGGATAATGTCCGAAAAGGTGCTGCGACCAACGCGGTACAAATCGCTGAAATCCTGCAGCGCGATTATTTTTAAGCTATACTGGTAAGTATTATGGCGATTAGAATAAAAAAACCGACAGATCCAGATACTTATTTGGCCGACGACACGGTCGAGCGTGAGAATCTGCGACGTCCTCTCGAACAAGCGGGGCTCAGGCGTTTGTCTGGTATGTCCGTTCAAGGCCACGATCGTGACGTGCCGACCGAGTCGGCTGGGCAGGATTTAGATCAGCAGATGAGTGCTGGAGTCGAAGAGCATCCGCTGTTGGATAAGCAGCAGTTTGATGGCATTGATGCAAGCGTGAACCCTGCACCACCGCTCAGTGACGCCGAAGCACGCCGTGAATTTGATAATGCGCGCAACGAGCAGCAATTACAAAAACAAATGAAGTTAGGTTTAGCGCCAAAAATGAACACTGCACCTAAGCCACCCGGGCCCTAGGAGTAAACTATGACAATCGCAAAAGATATTATTCAAGGGCGTATGCCAGATTTTGATTATTATCTTCGTCAAGGTGAGTCGCTGGATGATATCGATGAATACGGCTTCACACCGCTGATTGAAACGGCGATTGCACGTCAAGCGGATATTGCAAGCGCCTTGATTGAACGCGGTGTCGATATTGATAAACCGGATGTGACCGGTCGAACGGCGTTGCATTGGGCGGTAGATAACGATGATGTTGCCTTAACCCAAAGCTTGCTTGCAGCGGGGGCTGATCCAAATGCTTACACACGTGCTGGGCTTTCGGTGTTGGTGTATCCCGTGTTGCGAGCTCAACATGAAATCAAGCATTTGCTTTATCAATACGGCGGAAAGCTCGATTTTGCCTTGGATTTTATTGCGGCAAAACTTATCGGTCATCGGTTTGAGCTTAAAGGTGATGCCGATGTATTCAATGGCCATGATGGGTTTATTGAAATTAATTATGAAGGGTTTATTCTCGAATTTACGGTCGCGGTGCTGCGCGATTCGTTGATGCGCTTTACCAGCAGTTATTCAACACGCCATTTGCGTCGTCAGTTTCCTTACCTTCATACCATCATGGATGGTCTCGATGTCGCAGAAGATCTTTTGCGCTTGCAACGCCAGCCTGAACTGAATCAGGAACATCATGCGCGCATAGCGCAGCTGATTCAAGCGCCGTTACTGGTTTTACCGGCAGCAAGTCGTGGTCACGCACTTTGTTTTCTGCGTTACGGTCCGTGGTGGGCCAAAATCGATCGGGGAGAAAACAGCAAAAAAGAAGGTACGGTGAATATTTATCGTATGAAGCATCCTGAAGCTTTAAATCTTGAGTTTATTTTAAATTTTTTATATAAACGCCAACCCAGACACTATTTTCACCAAACCATCAATAAGCAATTAGGCTTAGAACCTGTGCTGACCATGCCGCTTACAGCCCAAATTACCGGTAATTGCTCTTGGGCAAACATGCAAGGTTTAGTGCCTGTGGCCTATGCTATGCAGCAGCTCGGTGTGCTTCATCCGTTTTCAGAAGAAGAAGCGATGGAGATGTATCATACCTGGGTTGCGTGGGATAAAGATCGCGCGATTGATGAATGTGTACAACGTTTTTATTTGGCTGGCAAAGCACGACGCGCAAGTCTTGCGGCTATATTAGGCGTGGTGTTGTTTCAAACCTGTGATGCGGCTTTACCTCATCATTTGGCACGTGCTGAAAAAATTCTAAAAATTTTGGTGATTCCTGATTACAAATATATTTTAGATAGTTATTTAGAAGTCTATTGTGTCAAAAGCTTAACAAAAAAAGGTAATAATCTACTTAAAATTTTGGATGATTGTGGGATTAATCCGAATATCGGCATTACGCCGATAGCTACGCCATTAAGCGGTGAGGCAGGTGGGCAGAAGACGTAATGGCTTAAAGCAAAGGAGTGTTTAGCGTCGTGGAACTAAAATTTTTAAAACATGCCAACACCCTCCGATTACACGACGGAAGTGAGTTCTATTATTTTGGCAGTCTATCCACGGCAGTAATAACTTCATAAGCTTAATGAAAAAAGATAGTCATCTGTTTGACTACGTCAAGTTCAAATAGTGAAGATTGTATATTGGATTGTTCGATAAATATTATATCATCTTGACCTGTATTTAGTTTTAGGATAAAAAGTATGCCAACTGTATTAAGGATCAAGGGTTACCGATTTTTCTTCTTTAGTATGGAGGGTAATGAACCGCCTCATATTCATATTGAACATGGAGATAAAGTCGGTAAATTTTGGTTAAACCCCGTAAGTTTAGCAAGCTCGTATGGTTTTAGAAGTCATGAATTAAGCAAACTTAGGTTGTTGGTCATTGAGCATAAAGAGTTATTTTTGGAGAAATGGTATGAGCAGTTTGGCAATTAAATTTGATGATCATGCTGTAGATGTTGAATTTACAAAAACATCGGTGCATTTTGTATTAGCAGACGGTCGAGAGATATCTGCCCCTCTTGAATGGTTTCCACGACTACGTGATGCGACAGATGCTGAGCGACAAGATTGGCGTGTGATTGGTAATGGGATCGGAGTACATTGGCCTAAAGTTGATGAAGATATTTCAGTTAAAGCACTCATGGGTGGGGTCGATTAAAAACTAAAAATAATTGGATTGAATGCTTAGGAGTTAGGGGAGCCCCGTGGAATTAAAACCTGTAAAGCATGCCAACACCCTGCGATTACACGACGGAAGTGAGTTTTATTATTTTGGTAGTCCGCCTACATCTGCGATAACCTCTTATCAAGCCTGCCTTGATGCATCATTATGGCGTGAGCATTATCAGCCGTTTGCCGTGGTGTGCAAAAATCCAAATACCCATGAGATTGTACTTGTCCGTGATCATATTGGATTGGAACCGCTTTATTACTGCAATCATTTAGGTCAAAAACTGATGGTTGGGCAATCCATCCCAGAGATATTAGAGCAGCTACCGAGTACGCCAGCTTTGCTTGAGTCCCAGATTGATATGCTTTTTTCTGAGAATAAATATTATACAGATGAAACGCTCTATCAAGGGATATATCGGGTTGAGCCTGGTCATATCATGCAGTTTAAACCAAACGGCCGCGTGATAAAGCAAGCGTTTTGGCAATTAGATCCTAATAGACCGTTATTAGACTATCGTGATGTACGTGATTATGTTGAGCATTTTTCAAGTTTGATGGATGAAAGTATCTGTCTTGCCACCCAAAATCAAACCCATATTGCTGCTGAATTTAGTGCCGGGCTTGATTCGAGCGCCGTGTATTGTGCCGCAGCGCATCGTGATATTTATCCTAAGCTTTATATGCATGCTGACGCGCCAAAAGCATCAAAATACCCCTACGTTAAATATTATGAAGAGCAGTTTATCCAGCATTTTAATGTACAGGATATTGAGCGTATTGGGGCTGATGATTTTGATCCCATCGATATTTTTGAGCAATATGCTGCTTGGTTTGCAGGTCCTGCGCCTTATTTGTTTTTTATGTTCGCAAACCCCATACACAAGGCCGTATCGGCAGGAAAGCATCCTATTTTACTCTCGGGTTTTGGGGGTGATCAATGCGTTTCTGGACAAGTGCCCACCAATTTTTTTATGCCAGAGCTGTTACACCAAGGTCAGTATCAACAGGCTTGGCATGCGCTTAAAGACTCTAATAATTTAAAAAAAGTATTGAACTTGGCAAAATACTCACATCCTAAGCTTTATGAGCAAGCATTAAAATTAAAAATAGCTAAACAGCGCGCTAAGCATCAAATGCCAGGGGTGCATCCTTATGAAACCATGTATTATACCAGTGCACGAGCGGCGGAGTGTGCCTTATTACAAGGTGACGAAAGTCATGAAGTGCGTATGCGCATTGAGTACAGCAGTCTTGTGAGTAAAAATATGGGGTTTGAATATCGCTACCCTTTGTTATATCCAAAACTGCTAGAATTTATGATGCGTGTGCCCACGTTATATAAACGCTATGATGGGCGTGGGCGCTATTTAATCCGTGAATATTTAGCGAAGCATACTCCTGATAATTTGTTCCATGATTATCGAAAAAAAGATGGACTCGGGATTGTGCCGAGTACGTTTAGTTTATTCCAGGATAAGTTTGAGCAAGGATGTTATCAAGCGATTTTTCAAGATTTACCGTATGCTGAGCGGATTAAAAGTAAATATAAACCGATTGAGATAAGAAATACGATTAAGGGGTATATGCTTCAAGCAAGATAAGTATCCTGCTTGAAGGGCGGATGAGGGTGTGTCTTAATTATTCTGAAGGTTGCTTGACCGCAGGTTTTTTTTGTTGCGCTGACTTGCTGTTACCTGAAGGTTTGCGTGTATTGTTGTTTTTTGTTTGATTGTTACCTGACTGCGCGCGCGGTTGTTTTCGTCCAGCGGTAGAGCCGGTGTTGCCCGAGGCGCGCTTGTCGGATGATGGACGCTGGCGATTGTTCGAAGCTTGGTGGGTGCGTTTATGTGATGGTGTACGTTTGGGTGCATGTCTAACCGGTGCAGGCTTAGCAGGCTTCACGACGGCTTTTGGTGCACCAAAGAGCGAGCGCCACAAACGTTGGAGCACGTTGATTTCGTCCGGTTGTAATACCGGTTGACCGCTGTAGGCTTTAACCACAGGTTTTTCTGCGAGTGCGGTTGGTTTGGTTCGTACGAGCTCAACATCAGGTTGCTGGGCCAGTGTGTAACTTGGTTTTTTATTTTTGCCTGTACCGTCATCTTTGATGCGTGTCATTTGATATTGCGGTGACTGCATATAGGGGTTAGCGACGATGACCACATGCACTTGATGCCGTTTTTCAATGCTGGTAATGGCGACACGTTTTTCATTCATAATAAACGTCGCCATCTCGACCGGTAATTGCACTTGGAGCTCGGTGACTTTTTCTTTGAGCGCTTCTTCTTCCATCAAGCGAACAATGGCTAATGCGTGGGATTGTAAGCTGCGAACATGGCCTCGGCCTTCGCATCGCGGGCAACTTTCTTGTGCCGCTTCACCTAACGAAAGGCGAAGACGTTGACGTGACATTTCGAGCAGACCGAAGCGCGAGATACGCCCCACTTGAATTCGTGCGCGATCCATTTTAAGCGCTTCTTTGAGGCGACTTTCAACATCACGTTGATGTTTGCTGCTGCCCATGTCAATAAAATCAATCACCACCAAGCCACCTAAATCACGTAGCCTCAGTTGGCGTGCAATTTCATCCGCCGCTTCTAAATTGGTATGAAAAGCGGTGGTTTCGATGTCGGCACCGCCGGTTGATTTGGCGGAGTTAATATCAACAGAAACCAAAGCTTCTGTCCGGTCAATCACTAACGATCCGCCTGAAGGCAAGACAACTTGGCGTTGATGGGCGGTTTCAATCTGGCCTTCGAGTTGATACAACGTAAATAAAGGCGTTGGATTATTATAAAGCTTGAGATGAGGCAAAAATTCGGGTTTCACTTGCTCGATGTATTGTTTTGCTTTGACGTAGGTCGCCGAATCATCGATGATAATCTCGTCGATGGATTTGCGAAGATTATCACGAATCGAACGGGTGATGACGTCGCCTTCTTGATGAATGAGTGACGGTGCAAGTTCGGTATTTTGGGCTTGCTTGATGGCATGCCATTGGTTGCACAGCATATCTAAATCGGCCTGAAGTTCTTCAGGATTTTTGCCGACACCTGCGGTACGAATAATGACGCCCATATCGTCGTGTAAGGTCAGGCCTTGTAAAATTTCTTTGAGTTCGTCACGTTCGTCACCTTCAATACGGCGTGAAATGCCGCCAGAATGAGGGCTGTTTGGCATGAGAACCAAATAACAACCTGCCAGTGTAATAAACGTGGTAAGTGCCGCGCCTTTGGTGCCACGCTCTTCTTTGTCGACTTGAATCAACAGCTCTTGACCTTCACGAATCAGTGTTGTGATGGGAAGCTTTTCATCTTCAGCGGGTGTTTTGGCAAAGTATTCGGGAGCAATTTCTTTGAGTGGCAAAAAGCCTTGGCGTTTGGCCCCGTATTCAACAAAAACGGCGTCGAGGCTCGGCTCACGTCGTGTGACGGTTGCTTTGTAAATATTACCTTTTTTCTTGGCCTCGGCAGGGCATTCAATATCTAAATCATACAGACGGTTATTTTTTACCAACGCGACACGTATTTCTTCGGGTTGCGTGGCATTGATGAGCATTTTTTCCACGGTGGACATCGGGACCTCTAATTCAAGGGCGCGGGAGCCTTGAGTTGAAACGAGTGTAAAGGCAAGATGGCCGTTTTTTTTCATATTGATAATAAATTATTATCAAGGAAATCACCGCGACTGGTTGGCAGCTCACGGTTGTTTTCGTAGCCTAGCACCTCAAAATATAGATTTAATACGCCCTGTGCGTGATAAGGGCGTTATTATCTTGGGAGGTTGGCTTGGCTACGTTTCAACATAACATTGGCCCTAGTTTAAGTTGCCTTTATCTGTGTATCATTGACTCAAGGAAAGCGCGCATTGTTTGTATAAAAACAGCTTTTTCAAGCCATTCACTCGCTAATGCGTTATAATTCTGTTGCGGATAAATCCGCTCTATAAACAGGATACCAAAAAAATATGGTTTGGGGAACAAAAGTATGATGAAAGGGGTGTACTACACAACCGTGACAGCCGAGGAAGAGGGGCAGCGCTTAGATAATTATCTTCTTCGAATTCTTAAAGGTGTGCCTAAAAGCCATATTTATCGATTGATTCGCGGAGGCGAAGTGCGTGTTAATAAAAAACGTGCGAAGGCAAGCTCGCGATTGGATGCTTGTGATATCGTGCGTATTCCTCCTGTGCGCACGTCTTCAGAATCGGGTGAGTTGAGACTGAGTGATGCCGTGATTGCGCGCCTAGAAGCAAGTATTATACACGAAGACGATGGCTTGCTTGTTTTAAATAAGCCAACCGGTATGGCGGTGCACGGTGGCAGTGGTTTAAGTTTTGGTGTAATTGAGGCATTAAGGCACATGCGTCCCGATGCCAATTATTTAGAATTAATTCATCGGATTGATCGCGAAACTTCAGGGTGTTTATTGATCGCAAAAAAACGCAGCATGCTTCGCGCGGTTCAGGCTTTATTTGAAGCACGTGACGTTGAAAAAACGTATTGGACACTGTCGTCGAATGCCTGGCACGGTAAGCAAACAACCCGTATTGATGTCGCGTTGCAAAAAAATACGTTACGTTCCGGTGAGCGGATTGTACGGGTCGATCCTGACGGTAAAGCTTCGCAAACACGTGTGCGTTTGCTTGAGAATTATGCCGAAGCATGCTGGCTTGAAGCCAAGCCAAAAACGGGGCGGACCCATCAAATTCGAGTGCATACTGCGCATGTAGGCCATCCTATTTTGGGTGATGAGAAATATGGACAACCTTGCCCATCGCATATGACGCCAGAGCTTAAAAAAATATTAAAACAGCGGCTTTATTTGCATGCGAGAGCAATTCAATTTAACCTGCAAGAAAAACACTATTGTTTTCAGGCTGATGTCGATGTTCAATTTGATCATGCATTACAAATGCTCCGTAGGCTTTAAGCCAAGGAGCTGCTTATGAGTATGCCCTATCAATTGGTTGTGTTTGACTGGGAAGGTACGTTAGGCGACCCCTTGGGACATGTTCACGATGCACTTAAAACTGAATCAGAAGCGCTGGGTCTCGGCACGTATGATGTGCAAACAGCAAGACGCTATGTCGCCCTCGGTTTGGATAAGGCCGTGCGAAAAATTTTTCCTGATTTAGCTTTGTATCAGTACGAGCGTTTACTTCTAGGTGTGCAGCAAGTTTTAGTGTCTCATCATCGCGCCGTGTATCTTTTTCCTGGTGTCAGGTCTTTACTCGAGCAACTTCAGAAGGCCGGCGTTGATATGGCGATAGCAACCAATCGAGGCACGCAAGCCCTGCAGCGCGTTTTACACGTCAGTGAGTTAGAACAATTTTTCTCGGTGACGCGATCAGCCGATCAGGCACCAGCTAAGCCTTGCCCGCAAATGCTCGAAGATATTTTAGACCAGACGGGCGTGCCGGCAGAGCAGGCGTTAATGATCGGTGACTCTATTTCAGATATCGAAATGGCCTCAGCACTTGATGTGGCCAGTTTGGGCGTTGATTTTTATTATCAGCAGGATAATGATCTAAAAGCTGCGGGAGCGCTTCAGGTGTTCGATGATTTTGCTACCTTAGGGCGTTATCTTGGATTGCCTGCCGAACTTAAATAAAAGAGGCTTTGTCATGCGTACGAGTACATTAACCACGTTACCTAATTCACTCACGTTAGCACGGGTTGCTTTAATTCCTGTGTTTATTTTTGTTTTTTATCTCCCGTGGTCGTGGGGCCAATCGGCTGCCGCGGCTATTTTTGTGCTGGCCAGCATTACGGATTGGTTGGATGGTTATTTTGCGCGAAAACTTAAGCAAATGTCGGCATTTGGGGCTTTTCTTGATCCGGTAGCGGATAAATTATTGGTGGCTTCGAGTTTGCTCTTGCTCGTTGGTGCAGGCGATCGTGGTTATATTACCATTCCTGCCATTATTATTGTCGGGCGTGAAATTATTATTTCAGCGTTGCGCGAATGGATGGCGGAGGTTGGCAGTCGCGCCAGCGTCGCGGTGAATTATGTCGGAAAAGTCAAAACAGCGCTGCAAATGACCGCGGTTATTTTGTTATTGGCATTTAAGCCCGCGATGTCTTGGTTCGGCATGTTGGGTATTTTAGGTGTGATTTTGCTTTATGTAGCCGCTATATTAACGATTTGGTCTATGATTGCTTATTTGATTGTCGCATGGCCTGAATTAACGAAAAAAGAGTCAAAAAAATAGCTTAAATGTGTTGACACGCCCGTGGTTTCCGGTAAAATTCATCTCGTTCAAGTGCGGGAATAGCTCAGTGGTAGAGCACAACCTTGCCAAGGTTGGGGTCGCGAGTTCGAACCTCGTTTCCCGCTCCAAAAAACTAGCGACACAGCGTCGCTTTTTTTTTACTTGGCTGGGTGGCAGAGTGGTCATGCAGCGGCCTGCAAAGCCGCGTACGCCGGTTCGATTCCGGCCTCAGCCTCCAGAACACATGATGTATGCCCAGGTGGCGAAACAGGTAGACGCAAGGGACTTAAAATCCCTCGAGAGCAATCTCGTGCCGGTTCGACTCCGGCCCTGGGCACCATACTTCATCCCCACAACTGTCTTATCTTAATTTCCGACATATTTTTTCCTTGATGAACTCATAAAACACACTTCCTATCTTTGCGAGCCGTAAGCGAAGCAATCGATTCTCAAGAAAATTCAACTAATTATCAAATTTATGGGATCGAACTGGAGATCGCGTGAATTCAGGCTACACTATTAATAAAACATAAAGACTTTTATTTGATTATAATGGCTTATAATATATCTAAGTTTAAAAGTAGCTTAAAAACAGCAACGTCCAATGGCGGTGTCACAGGCAGCGTTAAAGTTTCAATCAATCCCCCTGATAGCGGTGACTACCAATTCAAATATTCTATTAAAAATCTCATTCCAGGCATTAGCATGAGACGAAATAAAGCAAGCGGTACCGATCGTGAAAACTTAGGCGAAGTCTGGCTTGCAAAAGTGCTCCAACCATCCATGGGTGAATTATCTCCTAAAGTCTCAAGTGTTTATGATGGCGATAAAAAACGCATCCATATTGCATCAAAATATCTCAGTAATGTGCACACAGGAACACTAGATAATTATTACGCATCGCTTAACCCAAAATTCAAAACTGAATTGGATGAATTAAATCGTGGTAACAGGAAAAAACTCAGCAATGGTAACAAGCATGTCCAAATTGTGCTTGGTTCAGGTGAACCAAAAGAGGATGAATTTAAACTTTACCTTGATGAAAGTTCAACTTTAGCGACTTCAATGGCCGACGCACTTGCTGTATCTGCCATTGGTGGTGACCATGATGTTAACCCTGGTAACATGATTGTCACAAAAGATAAATATACAAGTGAATTAAACGTAGGGCGAATTGACTTTGGGCACGCTGCAAATGATTTGATTAATGCGCCAGAAATGGTCGGCGGGCGTGTGCGTGATCCAGCAAACCCCATTGTTGATTTCTTTAACCGAACGACCGTTGCTGGCGCACGTAAAGGCGGCGACGAATCAAAATTTTGGCGCGATTATGAAGGATTTGTTCCCTCAAAAGTCTTAGGTGAAGCACTCGTTCGACAAGGCAGCAAAACGGCCGAACTTAGCCAAGGTCTACAAGAAGCACGCGATGAATTTACGGCACTCCACGACATGATCCGTCAAAATCCAAATGATCGTAAAAGCGAAATGCATCTCATCAATTCCTTGAATGCCATGCATGAAGCCATTACTGGTCATAAAGTAGACATTCACGTCGGCGTAGAGCATAACACGTTTGTTCAGATTCTTAATGACCTTGACACGTTCATATTAAACAATGCTGCAAATGCCGTTAAAGCGGGTAAAATGATGACGCTGCAAGCCGAATTCCAAGAAGCAATTAAACACTGTGATGGTGACAATTTCGATGCTTTTAACACCGAATGGATAGCAAAATTTCATAAAGCAGGTCTTGCTGATGAACGAGGCAACCCCTTGTGTCCCTGGTTTAAGCCTTCAAAAAATGAAGCGCCTTTTGAAGGCTCCGTCACTGAATACTTGATCAGTGAAAAAATCAAAAGTATTCATAGCAGATTAGATAACGCTCCTTCTCTTGATATTCTAAAAACAATTCATGAAGCCATGAAAGACTTTTATCACTTTGTCGTACAATATTTTTCAAATCATCCCTCTGAAAACGCATCTGATTATATTAATATAATCGATGCTATGCATGAAGAAGTCCAAAATAGGCAGCACGCGCTCGAAAATACCTCCATTGTGAATAACCCCAATCATGAAAGCACATCTTTTGACAAAATAAAAGCGCGTCTCCATCAGCTAAAAAACGGTACGACAAAGGATAAGCGAAGTGACAACAGTACACCAACACCGTAGTGGATAGGCACAAAGTTATACGTAATTGTCTAGGAAAAGCGTATTGGAAATTTTATTCATAAATTTATCAATTTAAGATAGGGCAGCCCTGACTTCATCCCTTGGATCTCTAGCATCAAAGTATAGAATATGATTTAATCCCCCATATATTTTTTGACCATGTTGAACCATGTTGAGGTGAGAAAGTCATGACGTTTCTTGTTACAGAGCAGTGCATCAAATGCAAATACACCGATTGTGTTGAAGTGTGTCCTGTGGACTGCTTTTATGAAGGCCCTAATTTTTTAGTGATTGATCCCGATGAGTGCATCGATTGTGCCTTGTGTGAGCCGGAGTGCCCGGTGGATGCAATTATATCTGAAGATGATATGACCGAAGCCCAAAAGCCTTTTCTTGAGCTGAATGCCGAGCTTGCCCAAGTATGGCCGAATATCACGACAATCAAAGATGCCCCATCCGATGCCAAAAGCTGGGAAGGCAAAGACGGTAAATTGCAGCATTTAGAGCGAACATGGCCTAAAAAATGAATTTACTCGCCATTGATACCTCAACCTCGCGTGCATCTGTTGCCTTAGAATTTAACGGCGTGATGTTTCTTGAAGAAGCGTTGGAAATTCGTGAGCATGCGCGTGTGCTGCTTTCGATGGTTAAACGTGTATTAGCATCAGCAAAAACAGAGCTTAAATACCTTGACGGCATTGTGTTTGGTGAAGGGCCGGGGAGCTTCACCGGGCTTCGTATTGCTTGCAGTGTCGCCAAAGGCCTTGCGTATGCACATGATTTACCCATGTATCCTGTGGGTAGTCTACGTGCGATTGCGGCCGAAGCTTCACATACCCATACTCAAACACATGTATTAGCGATGATGGATGCGCGCATGCATCAAGTATACTGGCAGCTTGATCCCGAATCATCGGATGTGGCTCCTTGTGTGAGTGCTGCAGAAGATGTGTATGTGCCTGAAAATAAGCCTTTACGCTTGGTGGGCGCTGATTACGAACCTTATCTTGATTTACTCAAGCCTGAAATACGCGCGGCGATTGTGTCGACATGCGAGATTTTTCCGCGTGCAGATGCCATGATACGGGTTGTGAAAGCAGGAAACATTTCATCAGTGACAGCTGATGCGGCGATGCCTGCGTATGTGCGTCAAAACGTGACCGGAGGATAAACACGTGGATAAAAAATTATTGGCCATGATGGTCTGTCCCGTATGTAAAGGGACGTTATTATTAACCAAGCATGAGCTGGTGTGCCGCTTTGATCGGTTAGCCTATCCTATTCGTGATGGTATTCCGGTCATGCTTGAGCAAGAAGCACGTTCGATTACGCTCGATGAAAAGGATGCATTATGAGTAGTACAGCGTTTCATGTGGTGATTCCTGCACGTTACGCCTCGCATCGTTGTCCAGGTAAGTTACTCATGTTGCTTGGCGGTCAAACGGTCTTAGCGCGTGTGTATGCGCAGGCAAAAAAAGCGGGAGCCGCAAGCATTACTATTGCAACCGATCATGCTTTAATTGCGGAAGAAGCAACACGTTTGGGTGCTCAGGTTGTGATGACCTCCGATAAACACCCCAGTGGAACCGATCGTGTGGCCGAGGCAGTTGAGGCGTTAGGGTTGTCAGCCGATGCGGTGATTGTGAATGTGCAGGGTGATGAGCCGTTGATGCCTCCTGCATTAATACGCCAAGTCGCCATGAGCTTAGTTGCATCAAAAAATACGTCGATGGCAACGTTGTGTGCGCCGATTCAATCTGAAGAAGAATATATTAACCCTAACATTGTAAAAGTTGTTCGAGGCGCGCAAAATCAAGCGCTCTATTTTTCACGAAGTCCTATTCCAGCTTTTCGCGATGGGGGCCTGGTCTTAAAACATGTGTTTCGCCATATTGGATTATATGCTTACAGGAAAGCATTTTTACTGGATATGGTTACGTGGCCGGTGTGCGCGTTGGAAGCCGTAGAAGCGCTCGAGCAATTGCGTGTTTTATGGGCGGGTCATGTGATTCAAGTCGATGAAGCCTGCGTAGCACCACAACAAGATATTAATACCTTGGATGATCTAAAACAGGCCGAAGCCTGGCTTTCAAGCGCATAAGTTTTGTAAAAAATGATAGATTTGATTTTTATTTAATCTAAAAGTTGTTGTTATAACTTAAAAAAAGTAAACTGAAACAAATCAGAGTCATACGTGCGCAGAGCAAGGAGTGCTGACCCATGGTGTATCCTTCAATTGATTGGAAAGCAAAAGCATGGTTTGTTGGGTTGCTTGGGATGTTGCTGATATTGCTCTGTTGGCAGTTGATGATCAAGCCCCATGAGCTGAAACGTTTGCAACGTGAGTCAGTAGCCACGGCACGCGAGCTTCGCGCGTCGTTTTCATCGCAAGTTGAACAACATGTGCTTGGCGTCAAACAGTTTTTTTCCCGTGTGGATCGCGATGATCGCTCGTATGCAAATATTGTTGATGATGTGAATGATCAGTTTAAGCAGAATCATGGGCTGGAAGCGATGATCTTCCCTCCGGTGGGCTCTAGACCGTCGGTTGCTTTATTTAACCCTCATATTATACAAACAGGAGCCATAACGTCTAAACAACAATGCGATAGTTTCATGGAAGCTCATCCTGAGTTAATCAGTACGTACCAAAACATGCAGGTGATTTCTATAAAAGGCTCGCTTTGTGTGTATGACACTCGCTCAAATATGCTGGCTATTTTTAATTTAAAAACGATTCTTGACGAAGACTTAAAACAAGAAATGATGAAAGGTTATTTTCTCGCTTTATCAGATAAAATAACCCCCGATCTTGTCTCCCCTGATTGGAGTATTCCGTTGGTTCATCGGGAATTTTTTCAATTTTTTGGGGGCGAATGGGATATCAATATCTACCCAAGCAAAGCTTACGTCGAAGCCCGGGTGAAGCGCGTATATATTGTTTTTTGTACGACGCTGGGTGGCTTGGTGAGTTTGTTTTTTTTCTGGTTTTTTAAATTTCGTTGGCAATTAGTCCCACTTAACTCGCGTTATGTTAATCAGTTGAAGCGCTTGGCCAAGTATGATGGGTTGACCGAGTTACCCAACCGTGAATATTGTTTAGAGCATTTAAATGCACTCATAGCACGTTCAAATCGTGGCTCAGATCATTTTTCAGTATGTTTTCTCGATTGTAATCACTTTAAGCATATCAATGATACCTATGGCCATCATGCTGGTGATTTCGTGTTAAAACAATTGGCTAAATCTGTGTCTGAAGTCATTCGTCGCAATGATTTTTTTTCGCGCTTTTCGGGGGATGAATTTTGTTTGATTTTGGATGGAACATCATCTGAAGACGCGATTAAAACCGCGTTAGATAAAATATTTAAAGCGGTTTCTATGCCTATGGATTTTGAAAATCATCAAATTATCATGACGGTGAGTATTGGGGTCGCGATTTATCCTGATTCTGGCCGGGTGGCTGAGCTTTTGTTAAAACATGCCGATGAGGCCATGTATTTAGCAAAAAAACAAACCAGAACCAATGCATATACTATTTATGCGAGCTGATGTCTTCTTTGATTTCATCAAGTTTTGCATCGATACGCGCGTGTAAAAAACGATCGTGCTTGACCAAGGTTTTGGCGAGTTTAAATAAGCGACGTGCTTCTTTTCGTTGTCCTTGGAGCACATGACATTGTGCATACGTAAAATAAGCATACGCTTTGCGATGATTATTTGACTGTGCGCGCGCAAGTGCATGGCATACCGGTAAATCGGTTGGAAAGGCTCGGCTTGCTTGAAGCAAAATAGAAGAGGCTTCTTCTGGACGGTTGGTTGAAGACAGCAGCTTGGCAAGTGTCATGATCACCGGGTAGTTTTCAGGATAATTAGCGTGAAGGGCGTGGAGTCGAGCCAATGCTTCATCGACTTTACCGATACCGGCTCCGGCCTCACTTAGGGCAAGTGCATAAAATAAATTTTCATGATCTTCGACAGCAAGGCTTTGGAGCAGTGCGTACGCAGCTTGATCTTGGTTTGTTTTGAGTAATGCGAGCGCGCGCCCATAGAGGCAAGCATTGTCGTTGGTTTCAGATTTTGGGCATCGATTAGCATAGTAATCTAATAATTTTTTATGATGCTTCGCGGTGATCACGCGAATGCGTTCTTTGGTGAGTTGGTATCCGAGCGTGTCAGGAACGTTTTTGGCTTCAAGTACATTGGTTCGATGTTCGGCCTCAACAATTCTGTCATCATCCATGGGATGAGTTCGCAAAATCGTTGGAACGTTTGCTGAGTAGTAACGTGAATTTTCTCGCATGCGTTGAAAAAAATGAATCATACCACGAGGATCAAATCCAGCTTGCTTTAGCATATCAATACCAATACGGTCAGCTTCTTTTTCGTTAGAACGAATAAAATTAATACTGTCTTGGGCAAAGCCACCGAGTGCTGCCATCATCGCGCCACTGCCTATGCCAGGGATAATCGCACCAAGGGCGATTGCTGCGAGCATCGAGGCAAGCATCGGGACTTGCATACGATGTTGGTGTTCGAGCATACGGTATAAATGATGTTGGCGAACGTGTGCGATTTCATGTGCAAGTACGGCGGCAAGTTCACTTTCATGCTCGCTTAATAAAAAAAGTTCACTGTTAATACCAATATGTCCACCGGGGCCTGCAAAAGCATTAATTTCATCAGATTTGACGATAAAAAACGTCGGGGGAACTTGTTGACTATGGGTGGCAAGTTTATTTCCGAGGTGGGTGAGGTATTGATTGCTCAGGGGATCACGAAGTACACTGTTGGATTGATTGATTTCTACAACAAATTGTTTTTCGAGCTCATCCAGCTCGCTGTTAGAATAGGCTGAAAATGCAAAGGCCGTGTTATTCAAAAGCAACGAGGTGATGGTCAACGCCCATAAGCAAGATTTAATGTGGCGAATAATCCTTGTTTTGTGCGCTGATCGAGGCATGAGGCTACTCAAAAATTGAATAATTTGTTATCATACATATACTTTTTCCACCGTGACTGAATTATGCACGAGCAATTTTTGCTAGCAGCACTTCGGCAAGCACGTCTTCGACGTGGTCAAACAGCGCCTAATCCTTCTGTAGGTGCTGTTGCTGTGCGTGCTGGAACTATTATAGCACAAGCCTTTCATCCTGGCGTGGGTCAACCTCATGCGGAGCAGGTATTGGTTCAAATGTTGCCTGAAGACTGCTCAGATATCACGGTTTATGTGACGCTTGAGCCCTGCAATCATTGGGGAAGAACACAACCTTGCGTTGATGTGTTGATTGCGCGACGTGTAAAACAAGTGGTGTATGCGTATGCTGATCCTAATCCTACGGTTGTTAAAAATAACACACCTAAGCTACTTAAAGCACATGGCATTGCTGTGCTGCATTATCCTATGCCGGTGATTAATCAATTTTATGAAAGCTATACGTTTTGGTTTAAAACAGGTCGGCCTTGGGTCACGGTAAAAATGGCGCAAACGTTGGATGGCAAGATTGCCGGTGCGGAGGGCGCCCGTGTCCAGATATCTAATGCAATATGTGCCAAATTCACGCATCAAGAGCGTTTGCATACCGATGTTATTTTAACCACAGCAGCAACCATTCAAGCCGATAATCCGTTACTTAATGCACGCGTGGGTGATGAGGTCGTTGCAAAACCTGTCGCCATACTTGATCGTACGCAAAAACTGTCTGCGTCGGCACATATTCATAAAACAGCCAAGAAACTGCATCTTTATCATGGCAAGCATCAAGAAGAGCAGCTTGATTTAAACGCTATACTCGACGATTTGGGTCGTATGGGGTATCACGATGTATGGGTTGAAGCGGGCGCTGCATTATTTAACGCACTGCATCAGCAGAATTTAGTGCAGCGCACGTATGTGTATTTGGTGCCTAAAATATTAGGTACAGAAGCGATGTCGTTATATACACAAGAAAAATACACACACGAAAATAATTTAGCTAAAGCCAAGCATATCACCTGGGAAGCGATGGGGGATAACCTCAAAATAACACTGGATTGGCAAGCGAGTGCTCAAGATAATTTTATAGAGGAATCAACATGTTCACAGGATTAGTTGAACAATGCGGCAAAGTACGAAGTCAAGAAGAGCATGTCGGTGGTATTCGGTTGGTGCTTGAGGCAAGTTTTGAAAATTTGGTTTTGGGTGAAAGTATTGCGGTCAACGGCGTGTGCCTGACGTTATTGCAAGCCCCTGAAGGGCTGCTTGCGTTTGATGTGTCGCCTGAAACCTTACGTGCGACCAGTTTAGGATCGCTTGGGCTAGGTGATGGCGTGCATCTTGAGCGTGCGTTACGTGTGTCCGATAGGCTTGGCGGCCATTATGTGAGTGGGCATGTGGATATGGCGGCAAAAATCAGCAAGATAACACACCAGGGTGAATACACCGAGGTGACGATTGCAGGCTTTGATGCCAAGGCACGCCGCTATTTATGTCCCAAAGGTAGCGTGGCGCTCGACGGTGTGAGCTTGACGATTAATGCCGTCACGGATGATGCAATCACGGTGATGTTGATTCCACATACGTTATCAAAAACAACCCTCGGAACCTGGGTTATTGGGCAACGCATCAACGTTGAGTTTGATTATATTGCGCGCGTGTTGGTTCATCAATTGGGTTCTTTGACAGATTCGACTATAATGACGCTTTTTGAGAAGCCCGAAGCGGGCACCGAGGTTCCTTTATGACAAGCTCTTTTTCATCGATGCAGCATGCACTTGCTGAACTTCGTGCTGGCCGTATGGTTATTTTGGTCGACGATGAGCAGCGTGAGAACGAAGGTGATTTGGTCTTTGCAGCTGAGCATGTGACGCCGGAAGCGATTAATTTTATGTCGTGTTATGGTCGTGGCTTGATTTGTTTGCCTATGGCCGGTCCAATGATTGATAAGCTTGGCTTACCGATGATGGCCAGTCGTAATCGTTCCCCTTATGGTACGGGGTTTACGGTATCTATTGAGGCGTTTTCAGGTGTATCGACCGGTATTTCTGCAAAAGATCGCGCACATACGATTCAGGTTGCAATTGATGCGAGCTCAACGCCAGAAGATATTATTTCACCCGGGCATGTGTTCCCACTTCGGGCACGTGATGGCGGTGTGTTTGAGCGTCAAGGGCAAACGGAAGGCAGTGTTGATCTCATGCGACTTGCAGGGCTTAAGCCGGCCGCGGTGATTTGTGAAATCATCAACGACGATGGCAGTATGAGCCGCCAAGATGATTTGAACAAATTTTCAAAAGAGCATGGTATTCCTATTATTCATATACGTGATGTGATCGAATATCGCATTGCCCATGAAGTGCTTGTCGAGAAGGTCGCAACCAGTCGCATACCCCTACGAGATCACGGTGATTTTACTATGACGCTGTTTCATAATCAGATGGATTCAGCCGAGCATTTTGCATTAGTTAAAGCGGTTAAAGCACCGGCCAGCTCAAAACATGCTAATCAAGCGCCGTTGGTACGCATTCACTCCGAGTGCATTACCGGTGATTTATTTGGCTCAATGAAGTGTGATTGTGGTGAGCAGCTCGATCAGTCGCTTACAAAAATTGCCGAAGAAGGCGGCGTATTGATTTATTTGAGGCAAGAAGGTCGAGGTATCGGCCTTTCTAATAAGCTGAAAGCTTACGCACTGCAAGAAACAGGCATGGACACGGTTGAGGCGAATGAGCATTTAGGTTTACCCGTGGATGGGCGTGATTATGGCATTGCTTTTCAAATGCTGAAAGCATTAGGCTTAGATAGCGTGCGGTTATTAACCAATAATCCTCGTAAAATCGAAGCACTTCTGCAGTACGGTATGAACGTGGTTGAACGTCTGCCTTTGCATGTTGAAGCAAGCTGTGAAAATCAAACCTATTTAAAAACCAAGCGTGAAAAACTCGGACATCTTTTGGATATGAAACCATGAAATATATTAAAGCAACACCTGAAAAAAAGGCGGTTTTTCCTATAGCCATCGTGGTGAGTTTATTTAATCGTTCGATCACGCAAGCACTTCAAGATGGAGCGCTTGAAGCGCTCGAAGCCGCTGGGTTTTTACCCGAACATATCACGGTCATAGAAGTGCCCGGAGCGGTTGAAATTCCTTTGGTGGCACAAAAGCTGGCCAAGCAAAACCACTTTGGCGCGATTCTTGCATTAGGTGCGGTGGTGCGAGGCGAAACCACGCATTATGACTATGTGTGTGAGCAAGTCAGTGCCGGTTGCCAGCAGGTGACACTGGCCTATGATGTGCCGGTTATTTTTGGTGTTTTAACCACAGAGAACGAAGCACAAGCCTGGGATAGACTCGGGGGAGCGCATGGGCATAAAGGGCATGACGCGGTGGCGTGTGCGCTCAGCATGCATCATATTTTACAAACATTAGAACACGATAACGGGTTAGGGTAATCAATCATGACAAAATTTGTATTTATCACCGGTGGTGTGGTTTCTTCTTTAGGTAAGGGAATCACTGCCGCATCGCTTGCAGCGATTCTTGAAGCACGTGGCCTACGTGTGACGTTGATTAAACTTGATCCTTATATTAACGTTGATCCAGGTACCATGAGCCCGTTTCAGCATGGTGAGGTGTTTGTCACGCGTGATGGTGCCGAGACGGATTTAGATTTAGGCCATTATGAACGTTTTGTTCGTACATCGATGACCAAGCTTAATAATTTCACGTCAGGTAAAGTGTACGAAAGTGTAATTAAAAAAGAACGTCGTGGTGATTATTTGGGCGGAACCGTTCAGGTTATTCCTCATATTACCAACGAAATTAAACGTCGTATTCGTTTGGGTGCCGAAGGTTATGATGTGGCGATGATCGAAATTGGCGGAACCGTAGGTGATATCGAGTCTTTACCTTTTCTTGAAGCCATTCGTCAAATGCGCATTGAGCTTGGTAGCGAACGTGCGCTGTTTACGCATTTAACCTTGGTGCCTTATATTGCAACCGCCGGTGAGACCAAAACTAAACCAACACAACACTCGGTCAAAGAATTACGCTCCATTGGTATTCAGCCGGATATTTTGATTTGTCGCTCAGAACAGCCGTTGACACAACAAGATCGCAACAAAATTGCGTTATTTACTAACGTAGAAAAAGAAGGTGTGATTACGTTAGAAGATGCCAAGAGCATTTATCAAATTCCGATGATTCTTCATAAGCAAGGTGTGGATGAGTTACTCGTAAAAAAATTAAATTTAGGCCCACTTAAGCCTGCTGATTTACATGAATGGCAAGCCGTGCTTGATGCCCAAGACTCACAAGACATGACGATTAAAATCGGTATGGTCGGTAAATACATGGAGCTGAGTGATGCCTACAAATCACTCAACGAAGCTTTATTGCATGCCGGTATTCACACCAAGACCCGCGTTAAAATTGTTTATATTGATGCGGAGCTTATCGAAAAGCATGGTCCTTCACTTTTAGATGCGGTTGATGGCATCTTGATTCCAGGCGGTTTTGGTTCACGAGGCGTTGAAGGTAAAATTCAAGCCGTTCAATACGCACGTGAAAATCATCGTCCGTTTTTAGGGATTTGTTTGGGCATGCAAACGGCTGTGATTGAATTTGCACGTCACGTTGTGGGCCTTAAAGATGCCAACTCAACTGAGTTTAATAAAAACACGCCGCATCCTGTGGTGGGTTTAATTACTGAGTGGTTAGATGAGGCTGGGCAGGTTAATTTACGCGATGAAAACAGCGATCTCGGTGGCACCATGCGACTGGGTGCGCAAATGGCGGAGCTTACCGATGACTCACTTGCAAGCAAAGCTTATGATGCACCACGTGTGGTTGAGCGTCATCGTCATCGTTATGAAGTGAATAATCACTTTATTGACGCTTTGGTTGAGCATGGCATGGTGATTGGTGGACGAAGTGCTGATGGCGAATTGGTCGAAATGGTTGAGTTGCCGAATCATCCGTGGTTTTTAGCGTGTCAGTTTCATCCTGAATTTACGTCGACACCACGCGATGGACATCCTTTATTTAAATCATTTATTACGGCCGCGCGTGCGTATCATCAAACTCAAGATCAAAACCAAAAGGAATCGGTATGAAGCTGTGTGGCTTTGAAGCAGGGCTCAATGCCCCGCTGTTTTTAATTGCAGGACCTTGCGTCATAGAAAGCGAAGCGTTAGCTCTAGAAACCGCCGGGTATTTAAAAGCGCTGTGCGAAGATTTAAAGATTCCATTTATTTATAAATCCTCGTTTGATAAAGCCAATCGTTCATCCGGTACCAGCTATCGTGGGCCTGGTTTGGAAAAAGGCCTGGCGATTTTGGAAAAAGTCAAACGTGATGTGGGTGTGAATATATTAACCGATGTTCATGAAGATACGCCGCTTAATGAAGTTGCAAGCGTGGTCGATGTGTTACAAACCCCCGCGTTTTTATGCCGACAAACCAATTTTATTCAACGTGTTGCTGAGACCAATAAACCGGTGAATATTAAAAAAGGCCAATTTTTGTCCCCTTGGGATATGAAACACGTGGTGGCTAAAGCCAAAGCAACGGGTAACGAATCGATTATGGTATGCGAACGGGGCGCGAGCTTTGGTTACAATAATTTAGTCTCTGATATGCGGTCATTGCATATCATGCGCGAAACGGGGTGCCCTGTGGTGTATGACGCCACGCATTCGGTCCAATTACCGGGTGGGCAGGGCAGCTCTTCAGGTGGTCAACGTGAGTTTATTCCCGCATTAGCCCGTGCGGCCGTTGCGACCGGAATTTCAGGCTTGTTTATGGAAACCCATCCTAATCCAGCAAAAGCACTCAGTGATGGCCCTAACAGCTGGCCGCTAGACCAAATGAAGCCGTTGCTTGAGCAACTGATGGCAATGGATGCGGTGTTTAAAAAGCATGGGGAACTGGGTTAGTTGTTTCCTGCACGATTAGAACGCTCTAATGGTGCGTACGGGACGTAAAACGACAAGGTTACTCTCATTACCCTCGATGGTGTTATCCGGCTCAAGAGTCGTATCAAAGGCCTTGGTTCCATCGCTGGTGGTTGTTGAAGACCAGTAAAAAGTATCTAACAGGTTGGATCCCCCATTGGCCCGAACCGCGTCATTGATGGTAGTATTGCCTGCAAGCTGAATCTGTTGATATTCACCGACAGAGGGAATATACCAACCACCATAACAGGTCTCTGTGAGTGGTTGAACAGTAGTACCAGACGGCACGCATGATGTTAAGCCATCAGCCGTGACACCTCGTGCGGCAGCTATAGGAGCTGCACTTTGTGGATCATTAACATTCGCTTCAGCAGCGAGCATAACCGCTGTATTAAATGCTCCAGCACCAATGCCGGTCATCGACGCATAGATATGCGTATTTGCAGCTGAGGTAAACGGAACAGAATTGGTTGTTGAATTCGTCATTGATATGGCTAAGCCATGTCGCTTGGTTGAGTCAAGATAAAAAATAATCCCACCTTGATAAAGCTGACCAATTTCGAGTTGCGTTTCGGTAATGGTATTACCCGATACAGTGATACCGTTATTACCAGAAATTAAAGCCACATCAAGGCTTGCAGGTGTTGCACCTCCTCCTGCACCGTTAACCGTTACGCCTATGCCTGAGGTATACCCTAAAATATCAGCACCATTAATGCCCAGACCGTTTGAAACTGTGTAAGCGCCGCTAATCACATTATTCAGAATACTGATACCCGTTCCTGCTGTATATGTTCCTTGTCTTACCGCATCATTAAAGCGTGCATTAACGTAATCTGTGCTCGCAGGATTAGATGCAGCGATAGCAGCAACACTAAATAGGTTGGCTACAGTCAGCAATGTGAATGTGAAAGATAATTTTTTCATTATTTAGAGCTCCTTGCTACTAAATTTAAAATGATGCAGATGTCCCTAATCTTTATAAGTTAGTACTTTGTCATTTTCAGAATGACAATTGAATGAAATAATGTTAAACCTGCTTACCAATTCTGTCATAATTGAAAGCTTAGTGCAAATACCCTACACCGTTCCATCTTAGCGTGCATGAACTTAACGTACTTTGATTTTTTTATGACAAGAAATGGCTGGTCATGATTATTTTTGGGGTCATTTTAAGGTGCAAGACTTGGCGGAGAGACAGGGATTCGAACCCTGGGAAGGTTGCCCTTCAATGGTTTTCAAGACCACCGCAATCGACCACTCTGCCATCTCTCCGAGGACCAGAATATTAGCGCAAACATCGAAGCGATGCAACAGGGTATGCTTTAAATTTCTGCTTTTTTTATCTTGATGTATTTATATTCGCAAAAAATTTATCAGTAAGTATAATGAGCTGGGTTATGCATGGGTTGTTCTGATGAAATGCTTAAGTTAGGGATGAGACGTTTGATGAAAGCAATAAAATACCTTGTGGTCCTGGGGCTTTTAATAGCTCTTGTAGGTTGTAAAAGTTTTTTTGGTGATCCGGAAGAAAAAGACGAAGGCGAAGGGCCCTATAAAGGCCAATCTGCGAAGCAATTGTATCAAGATGCACGCACGGCACTGAATAAAAAAGATTATACAGGAGCAATTAAGCGCCTTGAAGCGATGGAAATTATGTATCCTTTTCATGATGATGCGGAAGCGGCTGAACTTGAGCTGATGTATGCTTATTATCTGAAAGAAGAATATCCAGCAGCTGCGGCGGCGGCCGAGCGTTTTATTCATCTTTATCCACGCGCCAAGCGGGTTGATTACGCGTATTATATTAAAGCCATGGCGAACTTCCATCAATCACGTGGCCCAGTCGCCACATTGTTACCGATGGATCAATCGTGGCGCGATCCTGGCACACAGTCGCAAGCGTATTCGGATTTTGCAACACTGGTTCAGCAGTTTCCTCGGAGCGAATACAAAGCAGATGCACAGCAGCATATGCTTTATTTGCGTAACATGTTCGCCAATACGGAGCTGAATATTGCAAAATATTATTATGAACGAAGACGGTTTGTCGCTTCAGCTGAGCGAGCAAGTTATGTTTTGAGAACGTACCCGCAAGCAACGACCACAAAAGAAGCGCTGGGTGTGCTCTACTACGCAAACAAAGCATTAAATCTAACACAAGCCGCCGATGATGCCCTCAATGTGTACGCTAAAACGTATGGCGGAAAGCCTTCTGAAGTGCGTTCTGCAGAAAAAGTTGATTTAATTGGATAGCGATAGCAAAAGGAGTGGGTGATGACACAACCGTATATTTTAGTTCTGTACTATTCGCGTCATGGGTCGGTTGCTGAACTGGCGCAGCATGTAGCACGTGGCGTTTCGCTTGTGGATGGTGTCGAAGCGCGTTTAAGAACCGTGCCTTCGGTTTCACCGACGTGTGAAGCCGTTGAACCTACGGTTCCCGATGAAGGCGCGCCGTATGTCTCGTTAGATGACCTACGTGGTTGCTCGGGATTGGTTTTAGGCAGTCCCACACGGTTTGGTAACATGGCAGCCCCCATGAAGTATTTTTTAGATACCACATCGCCTCTATGGTTATCCGGTGAGCTGGTCGGCAAACCTGCCGCTGTGTTTTCTTCGACATCATCGATGCACGGTGGGCAAGAAACAACGTTACTGAGTATGATGTTGCCGCTAATTCATCAAGGCATGGTGTTGCTTGGGCTGCCGTATAGCGAACCGGCTTTAAACAGCACCGAGCGCGGTGGTACGCCCTATGGTGCGACCCATGTGACGGGAGCATCCGGTGATCATCCCATGACGCCCGATGAAATCACGTTAGCCAAATGCCAAGGCACGCGTGTCGCCGAGGTTGCGTTAAAATTAATGGCGTAAATTGTGATCGAGATGTGAGGTGTGGTGTCATGCGTGTCATGAGTTTTAATGCCAACGGCATACGCTCGGCGGCTAGAAAAGGTTTTTTTGAGTGGTTTCATCAGCAAAACATCGATTTTTTGTGTGTTCAAGAAACCAAGGCGCAACGTGAGCAATTAGAAAGCGATCCGCTTTTTTTTCCTGAAGGTTATACCTGCGAGTATGTGGATGCCGTAAAAAAAGGCTACAGCGGCGTGGCGATTTATGCGCGTCAAAAACCGATGGTAGTAACGAAAAGCCTTGGGTTTGATACGGCAGATAACGAAGGGCGGTATGTGCGATTCGATTATGATAATTTAAGTATTGTTTCGTTGTATTTACCTTCGGGTACCACGGGTGATGTTCGACAAACCGTTAAATATGATTTTTTAGATAAATTTGAAGCGCATCTGCGTGAATTAAAGGCGCAGGGCCGCGAATGCATTATCT
Organism: Legionellaceae bacterium; assembly: GCA_029212505.1. Taxonomy (GTDB): domain Bacteria; phylum Pseudomonadota; class Gammaproteobacteria; order Legionellales; family Legionellaceae; genus JAALKW01. Next base: position 251,099 of record JARGOS010000001.1, read on the forward strand.
GCGGTGATTATAATATTGTGCATAAAGAAATTGATATTAAAAATTGGCGTGCCAATCAAAAAAACTCAGGATGTTTGCCTGAGGAGCGTGCATGGCTAGATACCGTGTTTGGGCCGCTTGGGTTCGTGGATGCGTTTCGGGTTAAAAATCACGCGCCGGAGCAATACACCTGGTGGTCGAATCGAGGGCAAGCACGTGCAAATAACGTCGGATGGCGCATTGATTATCAAGTGATCACGCCGGGTTTGGCAGACAGTATTGTGGACGTGCGAATTGATCGCGAGCCGTTTTTTTCTGACCATGCGCCTTTGACAATTGAATATAATATATAAAACAAATTAAGGTAAACCATGCTTAAAATCGCCAGTTGGAATGTGAATTCGTTGAATGTACGACTTGAGCCGGTTTTGGCATGGCTTGAAACCTCGGGTACGGACGTACTCGCACTGCAAGAAACCAAAGTTCCGGATGATAAATTTCCGCTTGAAGCGTTTGTCGAGCGTGGGTATCACGTGGCTTTTTCGGGTCAGAAAACCTACAACGGTGTCGCAATTATTAGCCGTACACCGCTTGAAAAGGTTGTGATGGATGTTCCTGGGTTGGACGATCCTCAGCGTCGGTTTATGGCATGCACCGTCGCGGGCGTGCGTTTAATTGATTTATATGTTCCCAACGGTTCTGCCGTCGGTTCTGATAAATATGCTTATAAACTCCATTGGCTGCAGCATGTCACTGCGTTTATTCAAGAAGAGCTGGTGCGTTATCCTGATCTTGTTGTTGTTGGAGATTTTAATATTGCACCGGATGACCGTGATGTTCACAATCCTGCGCGTTGGGAAGGCTCGGTGTTGGTGAGTCCTGCAGAGCGTGAGGCTTATCAACATTTATTAAAACTGGGTTTGTTTGATAGCTTTCGTTTGTTTGAGCAGCCACGTGATACGTTCAGTTGGTGGGACTATCGAGGGGCTGGTTTTCGGCAAAATCACGGATTACGCATTGATTTGTTGCTTTTGAGTGAGTCGCTTAAAACTCGTTGTTTTGAGAGTCATATCGACGCAGAACCGCGTGCAGCCGAGCGTCCGTCTGATCATGCTCCGGTGTCGGTTATGCTTTCAATATAACAAAGTGCTTTATTTTTTTACACAGCCATGTTATCATGTGTCAACTAACCAGGTTTTATACCCACAATTAAGAGGTGATGACTATGCCAATGACACAAAAAACAGCTCAAAACTTACTTGATACATATAAAGTAATGCTAAAGAATCTAGAAACTAATTTACGCGAAGATGACAAAAAGAATCCGATCGTAAAGACATTTATTCCAAACTTATTGGAAGCATTAATGGTGATCTCTGGGGAATTGCTATGTACTCATGACACGCTTGCTCAGGCAAAAGCTCAATTAGAATCGAGTGTTCAGCCTAAGCAGCCATCGCGCAATGGATCTATACCCGAAACTACGTTGGAGTATTTAGCTCGCACATATGAAACTAACGCGCTTTTAACGCTTCAAGATGATATAAGGGTAGGCTTAGAACGGGAAGTCCTAAAAATGCCTTCAGAGCTTCAAGCGCAAATACAAGCGCACATAAAAGAAGGCTTAGAAAGGGAAGTCCTAATCATGCCTTCAGAGCTTCAAGCGCAAATAAAAGAAGGCTTAAGTTTAAAAGCCGTATCTCATGCTGAGGTGCCTTCAATAGCTGAAGAACCTGTTGGTGCACCAACCGAAGGTGAGCCTGAAAGCGAAGCGAATGATGCGATTGAATTGGCTATGTGGCTCCTGCGTGGCGCTTGGGGCGTAAGTTTTGTCATAAGTTTAGGTGCGTTAGTTTTTGCAGCGATGACGTTAAACCCAGTAATCATGGCTGTTGGCGTTGCAGCGACAGCCGCCAGTGGTTTTGCGTTAGCTCAATCATTTGGATTTTTTAGTAATCATTCTGATGATTTGACAGGAGCTGCTCCGACAAACTTAGTAGATGCTACACCCCCTATGTAATCGTTGCTTAAGCTAAATAAGTATAAAAAAGGGTCTATTCAACATAGGCCCTTTTTTTTTGGGATTTTTTTATTCAAGATTTTAGCAAAACTGCCGACCTATTAAGCATGTAGTTATGACTGGATGCTTATATGCGAGGTATCATAATCATTATTCTTACGCTTGCGTGCATAACAGCCTGCGTGACGACATCACAACGTGCTAATACTAATACAAACAGGGATGCAAGCCCTGCTCGTCAAGCAACGTTTGTACGTTATGAAGGCGTCAAACACAAGCTTTATTATCCGTCAAATTTTTATACAGATAACACAGAGCAAGCTCAAGACCGCTCAGCGAGAGCTTGGTGGAATCAATAGCATTAGCTGGCATCGATGGCTTGTAGGAGTACTTTGATGTCTAAGATTAATGATTTGATTTCATTTTGGCCATAACACCCGACTTCAAAAGAAAAACCTAATTTAACCAGAGCTTCTTCTAATAACTCTTCTGTTTTGAGTTTATTTTTTTTATCAAGGTAATGCCCGGCAAAAAAAACAGAGGCGCCGTCTAAATTTTTTTCACATGTAGGACGATCTTGGTAGCGGCTTAACCAATCAATTTTTAACGCTAATTCACGACATTTATTCGCAAGTTCTTCGTTATCACGATCGTCGCTGTTGGCGGCGTAAGCATGCATGCTCAGGAAGCTTAAAACAAAAGCCATACTGAGGGCTAGAAAACATGGTTTTTTGAACAGGTTCATATCAAGCTCCTTAGGGTTGATTACGTGACAGCATGTTCTTACTAGTTGTATCTAAAATTGCTTAAAACAACAAGTGATGTTTTTATTTGTGAATTATTTTTTAATGTTGAATGGGCTTGGCAGAGGTTGTTTTTTCTGAAAGAATAACGCACGAAGACATGCCAGGAAGGCCTTAATTTATGACAAAATGCGTTTAAAAAAATATATTCGTATTTTTATAGCCTTGTTTTCGCTGCTGCTGATCTTATGTGTTTTTATGGCATATACACATGTAGGTAGCCTCAAACGCGATCCTTTGGTTCTCATGAATCGCTATTATCAAAAAAAGGTCACAAACCCAGAGGTTGCACGGCAAGCACTTGAGCTGATTTTAAAACAAGATAAATATCATCGTTTAGCTCTCATCGAGTTAAGCCAATGGCTTATCCAACAAAAAGATTTTACGGGTGCGTTACCCTATGTCGAGCGCTTACATCAGCAATGGCCTAATCAGCATCAATACACATTTCAATTGGCCTATTTATATTATCAGGCGGGTTTATGGGAGCGTGCCAAACCGCTTTTTTTAGCTTTGGCTTATGAGCCGCTCAGTGTATGGTCTAAGCCAGCGCAAGCGGCTTTACGTGGTATGAGCTCGTATTTACCCAATTATAAAGATTGGGTGGATGCCAAGTTTTTTTATCCTGCCTGGTCTGCTGATGATTCAGATACGGCTATCAAAGAAGATGAGCTTGATACGTTCTATCGGTTACGAAAGCAAGATCGTACGGCGGCGCGTGTTTATCTTGAATCGGTTAATCATATTCACCCAAATCATGCCCAAGCACTTAAAGAAGCGGGTTTTTTAGCGATTGAAGAAGGGCGTATTCATGATGCGGTTGCACTCTTTAAGCGTATTTATGCAATCACGCATGATCCTGCAGTGGCAATGCAAATTGGATATTTATACAGCAGTATTAATCAAAATAAACAAGCGTATCATTATTTTAATTTAGCTACAGAAAGCTCCGATCCTAAACTCTCTTGGATTGCACAAGACGCGATGACACGTTTTGCCGGTCAACAAACCAAAGCTTTTCCTAATCCGTATTACGGTGAGTTTTTTGCGATGCCGTTTACACAAAATCGTTTTGGAATTACCGTGACGCAGTTCATTGGTCGATTAGGTGTTGAGTTAGATTTGCCTATGCGGCCCCGCGCTTATACGTTTACGCGACGTACGCAAGATAATCGTGCCAATGATTTAGGCGAATTACCCCAATTGTATGAAGACAATGTTTGGGTTTCGGGTGTGGGCGGGCAAATTTTTCCGTTTAAAAAATTACCGCTGTTTATTTATGTTGAAGCGGGCGGTGCTTATGATTTATATGATCGTGCACGTGAACGCTGGCGGCCGGATTTACGTGCGGGCTTTATGTATTATCAAGAGGTTGGGGCACGTCCATCTTATTTTACAAAACCAACGTACAGTACGAATTACTATGCGATTTGGTATGCCGAAATGACGTATTTTTCTCGTTATGATAACAATGTGATTGCGTCGGTTCGAACGCACCAAGGTATTCGCTTATTTCAGTACAAAAGCAGCATGGTGAATTTATTTGTTCGCGGCCGTGTGATTGAGGATACGCGTCGCGATTTTTATAATAATTTTGCAGAACTTGGGCCGGGGCTCGCAATTATTCCATCCAATCGTTATAACTTTGAAATTCATTTGGATTATATCAACGGTATGTATTTGCCTGCTGGAGGACGTGAGCCTAACCCATACAATAAATATTACAGTAATAAACGCGCACTTTTGCAGTTTTATGTGAAGGTCTAAAAGGATGAAGAGGAGCATGAACCATGCATGATATGATATTAACGCTTTATTTATTGATGTGGTACATGCTGGTTGCTCTGTCGGTTGTGTTTATTATTTCAGGCTTAGATGATTTATTTTTTGATGTGATTTATTGGATCCGATGGCCTTATCGTTTGTGGAAGCAACGCACGTATAAGGCTTTAACGTATGAGCAGCTCTTGTCTTCGCCAGAAAAATGGATTGCAGTATTGGTGCCGTGTTGGCAAGAAGCGAACGTGATAGGCAATATGCTACGGCATAATTGCAGCTCCATGGATTATGATAAATATATTATTTTTGTGGGTTTGTACCCGAACGATCCGATGACCCTTGCTGAAGTTGAAGCCGTGGCTTCGCATGATAAGCATATACAGGCTGTCATTGGTCCTAAACCCGGACCGACCAATAAAGCAGCTAATTTAAATCAATTGTACAAAGCCACGCAACATTATGAGGCTGAACACGATACGGTATTTGATATTATTTTATTTCATGATTCAGAAGATGTGATTCATCCTTTATCGTTTAAATTATATAATTATTTAATTCCACGTAAAGACATGATTCAATTACCGGTGTTTCCGCTGGAAGTACCGTATCGGAAGTTTACGCATTGGCTTTATGCTGATGAGTTCGCTGAGGGGCATACAAAAAATATTATTGTGCGTGAAGCGCTTAAATTGCATGTGCCATCGGCAGGCGTGGGCACAGCGTTTTCAAGACGTGCGTTGTTAGCTTTAGCGGAAGAGTCTGAAGGCCTTCCTTTTGAAGAAAATTCATTGGCGGAAGATTATCGAACGTCGTTTAGATTACGAGCTTATGGTTTTAAATCTATTTTTTTGACGCAATATATTTTGCGAACGAAATGGGTCAAACAAGGGATTTTTAAAAAGAAATATTGTCAAAAAACAATCAAAGAACAGGTGGCGACACGAGCGATGTTTCCCCAGAATTATTTTCAAGCGGTTCGGCAAAAATCGAGATGGATCATTGGCATTGTTTTTCAAGAATGGGAGCATACTCCTTGGCCTAAGTCTTGGCGTTTACGTTACTCTTTGGCGCATGATAGAAAAGCGTTTATTACGCATTTTATTAATGGCTCGGCTTATTTTTTATTAATATTTTGGCTGGTTTATGCTGTAGGAACGGTAAATCATCCCAACTATCCCGCATTACAAGAACAATTTAATCTGCATCGTTGGGTTTGGTGGCTTATTTTAATCGGCACGTTCATGATGGGCATGCGTTTAGTGCAGCGTATGATTGCAACGCACCGTGTATATGGAGCGCGTGCAGCAAGTTTGACGCTTTTACGGGCGAGTTATGGAAATTTATTAAATTTACATGCTTTGATTCGTGCTTATCGGCTATATTTTGTATCGGTTGGTCAGCGTACAAAAACAAAGGTGGTCGCTTGGGATAAAACCGATCATCAATTTCCTGGTCGCCATATACTCGTGCCTTTTAAGCGACGCCTTGGCGATTTATTACTGGAAGATGGTTTAATCTCCGAGCATGAACTACGCCAAGCTTTATTATTACAAAGAAAAACGGGGGAGCGACTCGGCGATGTGCTCGTACACCTGGGTATGATAACCCAGGATGCATTATTTCCTTGGCTGGGAAAGCAATACGCACTGCAACTTTTTCCACGTAGTCAGCTTGAAAAGGCGCGTGAGGCGTGTAAACTAAGTCTCACAAACAAACAGAGACGTTGGCTTGTCAACGTAGGGTTATTTTTGACAGCGTTTAATGATGCAACACAGCATGTAACGCTTGGACTTGGTGATCCAACCAATGAAATTTTGATTGCTGAGGCAAAGCGAAAATTCTCAGCTTACACGGTCAATTTTGTATTGATTCATCCAGGGAAGTAATGCAAATAAAGAGTGGCATTGATTTTTTGTGTGTGCGTGGTAGAATGCAACGCTTAGTGCCTGTTTAGTGATAACTATATTATTAAGAGAGTTTTAGCAATGTCGATTCATCCAGATTATGAAGTGATTAAAGTGCTTTGCAGTTGTGGGCATACCTTTGAAACAAGATCTACGTTATGTAATGATTTGAGTATTGAAGTTTGCTCTCATTGCCATCCATTTTACACGGGGCAGCAGCGAGTGACCGATACCGGCGGACGTGTGAAACGCTTCCAAGACCGTTATAATATCAAATCTGCTTCTAAGTAAGTAAATAAGTAAGCAGCTATAAAGACGATGCAGTAAATCACGTAGTGTATTTAAATATATGGGCGCAACGGATACGCGCCTTATTTTTTGCGTGGTGTATGGAATCTGTATTTTTTAATTCACGAAAAGCGAGAAGCCACTTTGAATGATGACTTATTAAAGCAACGCGCCCTAGACTATCATGCCTTTCCCACACCGGGAAAACTCTCCATCAACGTAACGAAACCCACTGACTCCCAAGATGATTTATCTTTGGCTTATACGCCGGGTGTTGCTCAGCCTGTTTTAGCCATTCAAGAAAATCCAGACGATGCTTATCGTTACACCGCCAAAGGTAACTTGGTTGCCGTGATGACCAATGGCACCGCTGTGCTTGGCTTGGGTAATACCGGGGCATTAGCAAGCAAGCCGGTGATGGAAGGTAAGGCTGTGTTATTTAAACAGTTTGCTGATGTCGATGTATTTGATATTGAGATGGATGCGTCTGATCCTCAAGCATTTATTACCGCTGCAAAATGCATTGCACCCACCTTTGGTGCGATTAATCTTGAAGATATCAAAGCACCTGAATGTTTTGAAATAGAGCAAGCGCTGATTGAGCAGTTGAATATTCCGGTTTTTCACGACGATCAACACGGTACAGCGATTGTGATTGCAGCCGGTTTGTTGAATGCACTTGAAGTTCAAGGCAAAACGCTTGAAGACGCTAAGATTGTGTGTATTGGTGCAGGGGCTGCTGGTATTGCTTCGATGCGCTTGTTGGTCGCTTTAGGGGCGAACAAAGCCAACATGTTATTGCTCGACAGCAAAGGGGTTGTTCATGTTGGTCGAGAAGATCTAAATACGTATAAGTTTGCTTTTGCGACGACTTCGGATGCCCGTACATTGGATGAAGCTTTAGTTGATGCGGATGTTTTTATTGGGGTTGCTAAACCTGATTTATTAACACCAGAGCTTTTAAACCGCATGGCACCCAAAGCAATTTTATTTGCTTTATCTAATCCGAATCCTGAAATTCGTCCTGAACTTGCACGGGCGGTACGATCGGATTTAATTTTAGCCACAGGTCGAAGTGATTATCCTAACCAAGTAAATAATGTCTTGTGTTTTCCCTATATTTTCAGAGGGGCGCTGGATGCACGTGCAACGTGTATTAACCAAGCGATGCAAATTGCCGCGGTAGAAGCGATTCGGCAACTGGTACACGAGCCTGTGCCAGAAGATGTGAAACGAAATTATCCTGGTGTGAAGCACTGGGAGTTTGGGCCTGAATACATTCTACCTAAACCGATTGACCCACGCTTGAGAACTTGCGTACCCACGGCTGTTGCTGACGCAGCTGTAGCCAGTGGTGTAGGTACACCCAAAAAAGAACGTATTTAAATTAAGGAGAATTTATGTTGTTACGTAATAAAAAAGCGGTCTTAATACCTTGGTTGATTTGTGCCTTGGGAGCGCTGTTTTACTCGTACGAGTATATCTTGCGTATTACGCCAAGCATGATGGAAATGTCGCTGCGTCAGCATTTTAGTCTTTCTGCGACAGGGTTTGGTTTATTTTCTGCGTTTTATTATTATGCTTATGTACCTATGCAGCTCCCCGTCGGGGTGCTCATGGACCGTTATGGCCCAAGACGACTATTAACCCTTGCTTGTACGTTATCGGTACTTGGTATGTGGTTATTGGGTAGCACCGATATTGTCAATGTTGCAACGGCGGGTCGTTTTTTGACAGGCTTCGGTTCTGCGTTTGCATTTGTTGGTGTGTTAAAATTAGCAACCATTTGGCTTCCCGAAGATAGGCTTGCTTTGGTTGCCGGACTTGCGGCAGCGCTCGGAACGGTTGGTGCCATGATTGGTGACAATCTTTTAGGTGCGATGGTCGAGCACATGGGCTGGCAGAACGCCGTTAACTACACCGCTATATTTGGCTTAGGTGTGATTGCGCTGTTGTGGTTTGGTATTCATGATAAGAAAAATGAGCTAACGGAAGACGGTGGAACGGTTGCATCGTTGGATCGTGGTTTTCTTGATCTCAAAATTATTCTTAAAAACAAGCAAATTTGGATTAACGGTGGCTTTGGTTGCTTGGTGTATTTGCCAACCACGGTTTTTGCTGAATTATGGGGAATACCTTATTTATCTCATGCACACGGTATGACACCTGCTGATGCAGAGTTTTCAAACTCACTGGTCTTTATGGGTTTTACCGTTGGAGCACCTTTGTGGGGTTACTTCTCTGACCGCATTAGGCAACGACGTTTACCGATGTTTATGGGCGCCTTCGGAGCAAGTATTTTAATGACCATGATTTTGTATGTTCCTGCTATCTCAGGTCGTTCATTGAATATTGCCATGTTTATTTTAGGCTTGTTTTATAGTGTACAAGCGGTTGTATTTGCCGTGGGTCGTGAATTAAGCCCTGAAGAAGCTGGGGGAACCGCCATTGCAACCACCAATATGTTTGTGATGCTAGGAGCCATGTTATTACAACCTCTGATAGGGCGTTTGCTCGACTGGAGTGTGCTTGCACGTTATGCAGGTGACGTTGCCATGAATACACTCACCAATGATCAACTCCGCGAACTGTATACAGCCGGTGATTATCAATTAGCGATGGCAGTTATTCCTATCGGCGTATTTTGTGCAGCTATCCTAACATTCTTTTTGAAGGAGACTCATGCACATGCAGGACAAGATCCAGAAGGGTCGTAAGCATCTAATTTTTGGTATCACAGTATGCCTTATTGCAGCGTTTTTCTATTGCTACGAATTTTTACTTCGTATCTTGCCCGGAACGCTGCAAGGTGAACTGAGTGAGGCTTTCGGTCACATTTCAGCAACAACCTTTGGTCAGTTAGCCGTACTTTATTACTTTGCGTATTCTCCTATGCAGCTTCCGGTTGGGATGCTCATCGATCGTTTTGGTCCGCGTAAATTACTTTCACTCGCGTGTTTGTGTTGTACGTTGGGTTCTTATTTATTTATGGATTTTTCGTCAATTTATATCGCAGGAATCGGTCGCTTTTTAGTAGGATTTGGCTCGTCGTTTGCGTTTGTTGGCGTCTTAACGCTATTAACTCACTGGCTACCTAAGCGCTATTTTTCGTTAGCTACGGGGCTTATGACCGCACTGGGCATGTTTGGTTTGATGTACGGTGGCGTCAAACTTACGGCACTTTCGGCGAGTATGGCGCTTCAGCACGTGTTGATGCTTACCGTGATTGCGGGTGCTGCTTTAACGTTATTAATTTTTCTAATTGTGCGTGATGCGCCTGGGCGTGAACATGCAAGTAGGCAGTCGCTTCGAAGTTTTTTTAGTCAAGTATGGCGTGTTTTAATTTCACGTGAAGTCTGGTTGATTGGTTTAGTGGGGGCCTCGTTATATACATCACTGTCTGTGTTTGGTGAGCTATGGGGTAAATCATACTTGGAACAAGCCCATGGTTTAACTAAACTTGAGGCTGCTAAAGTGGTTTCTGCGATGTTTTTGGGTTGGGCTGTGGGTGCGCCCTTGAGTGGATATTGGTCTGATAACAGCGGACGACGTACACGTGTGTTGGTGATTGGTGCGTTTTGCGCTTTGGTTTGTATTAGCGCGGTGTTGTATCTACCTCATCTTTCATACACGAGTTTATTGATACTTCTTTTTTTATATGGCGTGTTTAGTGGTACAGAAATCATTGTGTTTGTGATGGCGAAAGAACGCAGTGGCGCCGAGTTGTCTGGTACCGTTTTTGCTGCTGTGAATATGATCGTGACGCTTGGCGCGGTTATTTTGCAACCTTTGGTCGGTTTTTTGCTTGACTGCTCTTCCAGCGCTGCAGAAGTGAGTGGTGCGATGATGTATACCGCAGCTGATTATCAACGCGCTCTTCTTGTACTGCCTTTTTCACTGATCTTAGTGATGATTCTTGGTTATTTTCTAAAAGATCCGATTTCAGATACGATTAAATCTTAAGTTCACTGAGTTGAATGGAAGGAGAGTATATGATGATAAAGCTCAAAAAAAGTGTCTTGGTTCCTTGGCTTATCTGTATCATCGGTGCTCTCTTTTATTCCTATGAGTACTTTCTACGCATAACCCCAAGCGTGATGGAGCCGGCTTTACGCCAGCACTTTGGTTTATCGGCGATGGGCTTTGGTGTTTTTTCTTCGTTTTATTATTACTCTTACGTTCCTATGCAATTGCCAGTCGGCGTGTTGATGGATCGCTGGGGTCCCCGGCGTTTGTTGACCATGGCGTGCGCTGTATCCGTGTTAGGTATGTGGTTTTTTGCCATCACGGATCTCGTAAGTTTAGCGGCTGCTGGACGTTTTTTAACGGGTTTTGGTTCGGCTTTTGCTTTTGTCGGTGTATTAAAACTTGCAACCATTTGGTTGCCCGAAGATAGACTTGCCTTGGTCGCCGGCTTAGCGTCAGCGCTCGGCACCATCGGTGCGATGTTGGGTGATAATATACTCGGTGCTATGGTTGAACACCTGGGCTGGAAGCAGGCCGTTAATTTAACAGCAATTTTTGGCGTGGGCTTACTGATTGTCTTGTGGTTCGGTATTCATGATAAAAAGAAAGATAGTGAAGCTGATGGTGGTACGATAAGTAATTTTAACCAAGTTTTTGTTGATTTTAAGCTTATTATTACAAACAAGCAGATCTGGATTAACGGTGGTTTTGGTTGTTTGATTTATTTGCCGACAACGGTATTTGCTGAGCTCTGGGGCATACCGTATTTATCGCATGCACATGGTATGTCGCTCGGTTCAGCAGAGTTTTCAAATTCAATTTTATTTATGGGTTGCACGCTCGGCGCGCCCTTGTGGGGATATGTATCGGATCGATTAAAACAGCGTAAATTGCCAATGCGCGTGGGAGCGTTCGGTGCATGCTTGGTCATGCTTTTGATTTTGTATGTGCCTAACCTGAGTGTCTCGGTGTTATATGCGTTGATATTTGCTTTAGGGTGCTTATACAGTGTGCAAGCGTTGGTGTTTGCTGTGGGGCGTGAGTTGAGCCCACGAGAAGCGGGTGGTACAGCCATTGCCGTGACCAACATGTGTGTCATGCTCGGCGCCATTATTTTACAGCCCGTGGTCGGTTGGGCTTTAGATTGGTGCATTATTCGACGTCATGAAGCTAATCTTGCTATCAATAGATTAGATTCGAGTCAAATAGAATCACTTTATACGGCCGGAGATTATCAGTTTGCGATGGCTGTGATTCCAATCGGCATTTTTATCGCGGCAATTTTAACGTTTTTCTTGAAAGAAACGCATGCACATGCAGCAAAAAATCCCCCGCACGAATATTTGTAAGGAGTGAATGTGATGTTTAAAATACCTGACTGTTGTAACTTCAGAACCTAAGCGCGACATGAAGACAAGCAAACATCATTAAAACCAACATCAGAACCAAAATCCGTTGCGACGCCAGAAGTAAATATACCTGGCTGTGTTTGTATGTAAGACGGCTTGTATCATGATGAGCCAAACACAGCAATAAGTTCACTAACAGCAATTCGACCTCGACCTTTACAGCTGATGTTGCGACGAACAGGGAAGGATGTGATGTTTGCGGCATGATAGAGCTCACGCGTTCGGGGCGTGTCATGATTTGATATAATAACCGGCGTGCCGTTTTTTGCTGTTTTCATCGCAAGTTCGGCAAGAGCAACCTGCTCATCATCACCAAATTTTAGGCGGGTATAGGCTGTAAACTGACTGGTTTTAGACAGCGGCACATAGGGTGGATCGCAATAGATAATATCGCCAGGTTTTGTGTGTAAAAACGTTTGTTTAAAATCAGCTTGAAGGAACTGCGTGTTTTGACTTTTTTGATGAAAAAATATAAGTTCTTTTTGGGGAAAATACGGTTTTTTATAGCGACCAAAGGGGACGTTGTAGCCTCCTAATAAATTGTATCGGCATAAGCCGTTGTAGCCATGGCGGTTTAAGTATAAAAATAAAGCGGCACGTTTGGAACTGCCTAGCGGTAGTTGGTTAAACTGATCTCTAAATTTATAATATTGTTCTTCTTGGTTGTTTTTATCACAAAACAAGCGTTTACAGTCATCAATAAACGCTTGGCCCTGGTGTTTGACGTGCTCATAGAGTGCAATAAGATCGGCGTTTACTTCACCGAGTAAATAATCAGTATGCGGCGCATTTAAAAAAACAGCGCCAGACCCTGTAAACGGCTCAACGAGGCGTTCGGCTTTGGGCAGAGCGCTTAGCACGTGGTGGATACAGCGGTATTTTCCACCAGCCCATTTTAAAAAAGGTTTGACGCGTTCCATGATAACCTATTCGGTTGATGGAGCACGATGTTGATTGATTAAATATCGATTACACCGTGCTCGCCATGCATCAGGCTTCAAGCTTCCACTTCTGTGATGCTATGAATCATAATCTCTTCGGTTGGAACGTCGCCGTGACCTGCGCGTTGACCCGTTTTAACTTTTGCAATGGCATCAACAATATCCATGCCTTCGGTAACTTCACCAAATACACAGTAACCGTAGCCTTGTGCATTTTCAGCCGTAAAGTTTAAAAAAGCATTGTCCGCTAAGTTAATAAAAAATTGAGCGGTGGCTGAATGTGGATCGGATGTTCGTGCCATGGCAATGCTGCCGCGTGTGTTTTTCTTACCAGCTTTGGCTTCGTTTTCGATCGGGCTGTCGGTGCTTTTTGTTTCCATTTGGGCATTTAATCCACCACCCTGAATCATAAAGCCAGGAATCACACGATGAAACAGCGTGTCTTTATAAAAGCCATTGCGCACGTACGAGAGGAAGTTTGCTGCTGTTTTAGGTGTGTTTTCTTCATCAAGGTGAAGACGAATATCGCCTTTTGATGTGCTAATTAAAATCATGGTATCTCCTATTATTAAACCAAATCAAAGGGCGAATATTAGCATGAGTTCGCATGGGATAGTAAGCCTTCGTCGGGTCTAGATGCTCATATGCTCATATAAAGCAGCCCTACTGAACCGAGGAGTATCAAGACTGGCGTCCATACCCCACCAGGCACCACAAAAGCATGCGCATAGCGCTTTCTACCTGCGAGCGCCATAAATGCCGGTAGTATCAGCAGTAAAATCACACATAAAATACCGGCATAGCTGAGTGCTGATAGGTAGGCGCCTGGAAAATATAAAACCAATAAAAACGGGGGTATAAACGTGATTAAGGCCAGTATAAAACCTTGCTTACCTTTGCGTACGAGGCTTAAACCATCACTGAGAAAACTCATCAGGCATAAAGCAACACCAAGAAAGGCTGTCAGCATGCAAATCGAGGTAAAGGCACGAAAAAATGCATCGATGGTGGGGTTGTGAATAGCCGACGTGAGTTGATTTGCAAGGCTTGTTGTTGGATGCAGGTCATGGGTGAGTGAGATAAGGCCGTGAGCGCCTTGGGCATTAAGCGCTCCCATAATGACGGCATCCCAAGCTAAATAGCATATCAGAGGGATGAACGAACCAATCATAATCACGCGTTTCAAACTGGATAAATCATGCTCAAAATAATCACGTAAATTAGGAACAATAATAGCAAAACCAAACGACGTGATTAAAATCATCAGTGAGCCCGGGATTGCGGTAGGATTGCTTTGCGTCCAATGTTCTAATTGAATAAACGGCGCAATAAATATAACTAAGAGTAGGTATATTCCAAGTTTTAAAAACATCAAGGCGCGATTCGCATAATCCACGCGATGGATACCTCCATAAACAATCGCTCCAAAGCTTAGGGTAAATAATGCCGTGCTTTGCCAGTTGTGTAGATGAATATGCAATAAACTCAAAAGCTCACGGAGAACATCACTTCCTCCTGATATATAGGCGGCAAGTAAGGTGTACAGTAGCAATAAATAACAGATCCAAGTGAGTACACGCCCGGGTAGGCCTAACGTTTTTTGTGCCATAGAAACCATATGTTTTCCAGGCGGTAAGTAAAGATTAACTTCGAGGATGAATAACGCCCCAAGTGTCATCAGTAACCAGCACAGTATGAGCGCGATAGATGAAGGAATCAGGCCTGAAGCAGCATTGGCCATCGGTAGGGCAAGCATACCACCACCGATGGAGGTACCCACAATTAAAAGAATACTGCCGATGAGTTTGGAGTTCATGCTGTGCCTTTTGGTGCATGGGTGCACGTGGATTGACATCGATGCAAAATCATAGCAGAAGCAAAACAAACTTTCAGAAAATATTACCTCATTTTCATGTCCATACGATCGGGTTTAGGCGTAGGAGGAGGAGGATTTTTACCGGTCCACCATTGGATTTCTATACGGCGATTGTAAGCGCTGCCATGAATAATCGCATTATTTCCAACGGCAAAGTGAGCACCAAAACTTTCTGAAGTTAAGTGCTCTGCAGGAATGCCATGCGCCCATAAAAACGTGACCATGGTTTTTGCACGGGCTTTTGTGAGTTTTTCGCGAATAACACGCTTGCCTACATCATCAGAAAAGCTTGCGACCGTGACTCGGCTGCAAGGAAAAAGCATCACGAGCTTCGCCACGTTATCTAAAATAGGAAATTTAAGGTCGTCTAAATCAGGGCTATTAAATATGTAATAACGATCGGTTGGAACAATTAACGTGAGACGATCACCACGTTGAATAAATTGAATCGCCTGGCTTTCGAGCTCACGGATGGTTGTTCGTGCAATATTTGCTTTTTCACCACGGCTATACAACGGTGGTTTTTCACAGCGATTTTTGTTGAACGCGGTTGATTTGGGTTTATGATGTGAGGAATTAAAGCAACCTGTCAGCATTGCGGTGATGAGGGCTAAGCATAGAGCGCGTTTAATAGCTACTCGAAAGAGCATGTTGATTCCTTTTTGTAACAAATAAGTAAAAATCATAAATATATTCTATTATTATCGGATTTAACGGTGTTACGCAATACGATGCAAAGATGTTGCTGCTAGTTAATATTTAATCAAATTGGTCTATTATGTAATTAATAAACTAATTTTAACTGGCGGTGTTGTATGAAAGTTCAACTGATTAAAAAAAAGATGCGAGATGGTTATATTCACGCTTTACATTTTCGTGTGGTGTCAGAAAGAACGTATGAATCACCGCTGCATGAGCTTCCGTTGCTACTAAAACAGCTCGAACTTCGAAATTTAAAAAGTTATGCCATTCATTTTATTTTGAATCAATATGGACGATTTGACATCGAAATAAACAGCCAATATCCCAAGATTGAATATACCGGTATGGCGACACGTGCATACCTCAATATGAAAGAGAAAGTTAAGCGATTGTATCGATTATTTTATAAAAACCCCCTGAAGGGGCGTGATGTTTTTGCTTTTGATGATTTTGTGCAAGCACTCTCAGGATATCAGGCTCGTCATATGGCATTGCACGATCATGAGCTTTTTAGACATCGGGTTCTGTGGCGTGGGCTTCATGAAGCGTATCAGCTGATTGATACGGGGGGTGATGAGGCTTTAGCATTCGATACGTACTATCATCGATTAAAGCATCACGAGCATATTTGGGTGGCCCCTGCGCTCGGGAGTAAACCGTGTCCGTTTGATATGCCTTATTTTTTACAAAAACAAGTGGTTTCCAGTTTCCAACATTTTTTTGTGGCTCTTAACTATAGACCGATTGGCGATACACCGTTTCATGTGATGATTATACCTCATAACCATCAGGCTGATTTAAGTATGGCACGGCCTGAGCATTTATTTGAACTTGAAGCCTTGTTGCGTGCTACGGCGTCGCTTGGGCGAGATTATTCGCCTAAAGTTGCTATGTATATGCAAAAGCATGCGCAATCTGGGATGACTGTACCGCATATTCATATTCATGTGATTTGCCCTCCAGAAAAAAAAGCGTTTAGACAAGATATTCTTCAACAATTACGTTTTTTATCTTCGGTGATGGCGGGCTGCGCTCAAGAGCGACAATTTTTTCATAAGCCAGAACTTTCGATTCACGCGATGCAGAAAAAAATTCGACGCTTTTCGCCACAACTGTATCAAGCTTTAAAACGTGAATTAATGATTCAGTATCGACGTTTTACTTTGATTTATTATTAGCTTAAAGTTTATAAAAAAAACTCTTTGTGTTAATATTGCCGTAATGTATGGTATTAATTAATTTTTGGAGTGTTGTGTGCGGGATTTTGAAGCAGGTGGTTTGAAGCTTGATTTTTTTTCAACGTCTGAGCTTGAGCAAGAGCAACGAGAAAATCCAACCGAAAACGCACGTATTATCGCACGCAATATGCTGCGATTTTTGATGATGAAGTATGACGGTGATGCGTTAGATCTGCTTTCATCAGAGCTTTTGAGCGCTATTTTTGTCCAAAGAAACCCTCAGCTTTTGTGCGGCATGCGACATGCCTTTCAAGAAGGCTTTGATCAGGTTTGGCAACAATTGAACTCACAAAGTGCGTCACTAAGTACTAAAGAAAACAATCAAGCTGAGCTTTATATTAGCAATTGCTTAAGCTTGTTGCCTTTTGCTGATTTAAAACCTGGTAACGTATTTTATATACCACAGCGGATTGATGGGGCGTGGCAGCGCGTTCGATTTCGCGTTGAGCCCATTGAATTAACACCTACGCGTGGTTTTGAAACGTTATTTATGCGTGATGAAGATCGCGTGTTTGCCTATGGATTAGAGCCCGTTGGGTGTCCACAAGCAAAGCCGCATTTGATTTTTATGGGAACAACGTATCCAGCCGGCCAAGGATTTTTCACGCAAGCCGAGACAGACATAGAATTCGAAACCGTGGGGCATTCTGTGTACCGTACAGGGCGACAAAAAATTATCGCATGGCTTCAGAAGCAGAGCCAGAACGTGCACGCATGCGGTATGAGTTTGGGCGGCTCGCTTGCTTTACTTTTAGCCATTGATCAGGGGGAGCGCGTATCACGTGTGGATGCGCTAAATCCAGCTGGGTTGTATGACGCATGGAATCAAAGCCTCCTGGATGGTTGGGATGATTTAGACGAAGACAATAAACCCGAGGTTGTTATTCAAAAGCAAGGCCATGACTTTGTTTCGAGCCTCGGGGTATGGAAAAAAGATTGGACAATATTACACGTGATACCAGAAGAAGCGGCGTCTTTTTCACCGTTGGATCATGCGCGCAATTATGCGGGATATGATGATACGCTATTTGAACAGCTTGATGCAGAGCATGATAATGAGACACGACGCGTACGTAATATTTTAATTTACAGCGTGTTGCGCGGTCTGGCTTATTGCACGATTATCCTGCCAATTCATTATTTGATACGGCCTGTCATACGCTATGCCTATGAGCATGGTTTTAAACTTGCGATGCTTGGACTTGTGTTTGCTTGTATGGTGCCTTTTGTGCCGTTGAGTCTTGCGTTAACGGTGCTTGTTGTACCTGTTGTGCTTCATATGATATCGCTTTTGGTTAGAAGCGCTGATGTTTGGATGGGGTATGCTGATCTGCCGCCTGCACAAATTCATGAGCCTGTCGAGGGGGATGTTGAATGCCTGAGTGCAGAAGATGCTGAAGAAATTAAAGCAAGCGAAAAAAATAAGTTATCATTTGATTAACAAATAACCTTTATTTAGGTACAATGCTCAGTATGATGCATCGTTATTTATATTTTTAAGGTTAGATTATGAGTGAAGTATCGTATTACACCCCTTCAAAAGAAAAGCCTGCTGTTCGCTTGACTGAGGCTGCAGCGTCTCATGTGCTCGCCTATTTAGCCAAAAAAGAAGGCAGTCAAGGCATTCGTTTTTCAGTGAAAAAAACAGGATGTTCAGGTTTGTCTTATGTGATTGATTATGTTGATGCCCCAAGCCCAGATGATATTGTTTTACCCCTGGGTGAAAATTATTTAATTTGCTTGGATAAAAAAAGTTATCCTTTTTTACAAGGCATCGAAGTGGATTATGTGAAGCAAGGTTTAAATTACCAGTTTGTGTTTAATAATCCCAATCAAACGGGGCAATGCGGTTGCGGTGAGAGTTTTACGGTAAATTAGGTCGATTTAGCTCAAAAAAACCTCTGATTATGATTGAATCAATGTTTACACTCTTTGAGATATCTGGTACTATTAAGCTCACGAAGTTTGGTTTGCCTCAGTGAGGCCTACGTTCTTTTTAATGTGTTACATGTTGATATGCATGTTTTTATGTATGTGTTTTTTATTTGTGGAGAAAAAAAATGAGTGCAGTATCTGAAGAAGTTCAACTTCAACAGGATGGGTTAGCTGAGCACGTAACACGTGCCGTTAAAACTTATCTTTCAACAACCAGCAGCAAAGATGCTAGCTTGAATTTGTATCAATTAATTATTGAAGAAGTGGAAGCACCACTTTTCCGTACGGTGATGGAAATGACCCGTTACAATCAATCACGTGCTGCCCGTGTGTTGGGTGTAAGCCGTGGTACATTACGTACGAAGTTAAAGCGTTATTTTGATGAAGAATTCATCGGTACACGCGACGAATAAGACTTGTTATGCGTTCTATGGTGCTAAAAGTACCTATGCATTTACAAGAACTTATTGATTAACAAAGCCCGAAGATCAGCGTTTATTTTATATTAATAATAAACCTGGCTTCCGGGCTTTGTTGTTATGTGGGATGTCATGATGAATACGCAAATCACAACCTATAATTCTTTTGAAACAACCTCTCTTGTTGATCTTTGGCAGCTTCGAACTTATTTAAGTGCTGAAATAAGCTCAAGTGCAGTCAAAGCCGTTTCGTTTGATTTTTTATCTGAAGATAGTGGTTATTTAAAAGCAAATATTCAAGCGCTCTTGTCCATAGAACTTCAGGGGTGGGATAGGCATCGTGCTCCTACGTTAGATGAACGTAAGCAATTCATCATGGCGCTGTTTGGCCATGGCTTTCCGGTTGATATCATTTATGGAGTAAAAAATAGCTTATTAAAACAAGCCATGGATCAACATGATCTCGCCATGTTTGAATTTTTATTAAGCTGTTGTGAAATAAAATCAGAGTCTAAAGTTAATTATGAATATTTATTAGAGCAACTGTTCGATAATCAAGCTGAATTTATAGAGGCTTTTTTTGTTTTTATTCATCACCAGCAAATTAAAATTAATTTTAATCAAAAAAATGCGGATGGACATACGCATTTAATGAGCAGTGTTTTAAGCCATGATATAAAACTTGTTGAGCGTTTAATAACCGCTGGTGCATCACTCGAAGAAGTATCAGGGGAGGGAAAAACAGCTTTACTCATCGCTGCAGAAGAAGAGGATTTAAACACCGTTAAATTACTTGTTGAGCATGGGGCGAATGTGCAAGCAACCGATCATCATGGTTGTAATTTACGCTCTATTGCTTGTGATCAAAGCAGTAATCTCGAACCTGATTTACTCAATTATCTTATTGAACGTCAAGTAGATGTGGCTCTGGATGATTATGATGATGTGCCTATTTTAATTTATGCCATACAAAATGTTTTTGATCTAAGCACAATAAAGTTGCTTATCACACCCGAGAGAGTCAATCAGCCGTGTCCTGAAACAGGCGATACACCTCTTATTGCAGCGTGTAAATACAATGAAGATTGTGATGAAGAATTTAATGAATTTAATGATGAATTGATTGATCTTCTTTTGACAGCTGGAGCAAACCCAGCAATTAAAAATAAACGCAAGCAAACCGCCATGGCCATCGTTAAACTAAGATATAAAGAGCGCGATGAAGATGATGAAGAGGCTGATGGTTATGATGATGCACTTGAAGAGCAAATCAACAAATTAGCTTTTAGCAGTTATGAGTTGTACCTTGCGGAAGATGCATTGCTTGAGGAAGAAGCAGATAATTTTCAAGCCAAACTTAGATTAAGATCTCAAGCTATAAGCGTATTGAAAACAGTTAACAATTATTTTATAAAAGATTACAAAAAAGCTCAATTTTTGTGCGATAAACTTCAATTAGAAATAGCTCATATTTATCGAGATCGGTTTGTGTTCAATCTGGATGATGATCTTGAGGCCGTGGTGACTCAATATGAAAAACTAACGCGTACTCGCATCGAAAGCTATAAAAAAGCTCAGTTTGAAATTGCCTCACTGTTCATGTTTGTTGCTGAGCGTGCTGAAGGTCGTGAAGCAGGTAGAGCGGTTTTATTGCGTGCTTTAAAACACGCTGATAAGGCTCAAGATAATGATTTGTCGAATTTAATTTTAAGAAGTTTAAGCGGTAATGTTATCACGGATAGATCAAAGCCTTTTTCAGCTAATCCATATGAACGTATTGATGCGCTTACTCAAGAGATCCAACGTTTAAAGCAGCAACTCGCTATGCAATCAGCTTCAAGTTTAATTAGAAAACGTTCAGATAGTCCTGTTTTTTCGAATGCGGCATCTTCTTCATCTGTAAATATTGAAAATATTGAATCAACTGAGGATTTTTTACCCGATAAAAAGCCGCGTTTATGACATAAATTATGTTTAGTTTCTCGACACACACGGATGATTCCGTTATCATCGCGGGCGAAGTCGGTCAGGCAATCGCTCTTTGCGCAAGCAAGGGGAGGAAAGTCCGGGCTCCGTAGAGTAGAGTGCCAGGTAACACCTGGGAGGCGTGAGCCTATGGAAAGTGCCACAGAAAATATACCGCTTGTTGCTTCTTCGGAAGCTATGAGTAAGGGTGAAATGGTGCGGTAAGAGCGCACCGCGCGTCCTGGTAACAGGCGTGGCAGGGAAAACCCCACTCGGAGCAAGACCAAATAGAGATCGACGTGGCCGCAAGGCTGCAACGCGTGACTCGCGCGCGATCTGGGTAGGTTGCTTGAGGATATGCGGTGACGCATGTTCCAGATGAATGATTGTCCGCGACAGAACCCGGCTTATCGACCGACTTTTTTTAATTTTTCAAGCAGTGCTGATGCTGCGATTTGTTCCGCACCGCGACGTGTTTTACTGACACCTTTTTCTGTTAGATTGCCTGAACCTGCCGTGCAAGTAATATAAAATAATTGATTATGATCTTGGCCTTCGGTGTGTGTTAGCGTGTAGCTTGGCAGCTGCATTTTTTGCGCTTGCATGTATTCTTGCAGTGCGGATTTAGGATCTTTTTGGTTGGTTTCAGGCGTGTGCTGTTTCAGTGATTTTTCAAAAATGCGCAGAATCACTTGTTCGCACGTTGTAAACCCAGCATCAAGAAACACCGCGCCAAACACGGCTTCCAGCGCATCGGCTAACGTCGACTTTCGCTCAGCGCCGTTGTTTTTAATTTCGCCCGCACCTAAGTAAAGCATTTTTCCAAGCCCTAATTCACTTGCAATCTTAGCGAGCGTTGCGCCTTTGACAAGATGTGCCCGTAGTCGGCTGAGCTCGCCTTCGGTGAGCTCAGGGTAACGTTTAAATAAATCATGTGAAATCACAAAATTTAAAATAGAATCACCTAAATACTCCAGGCGTTCGTTATGCGGTATACCCGCACTTCGATGGGTGAGTGCTTGTTTTAAATAGGCCTCAGACTTAAACGTGTACCCTAGTTGGTCTGCAAGATGCTGGTGAAGTTTGTTTTGCATAGAATCAATCGCCTCACAAGAATGGCTGGTATTTTGATATTCTGGTCTCAATTATCAATGAATAATATGACCAATATTTTTCCAGCGTATGGTATCTTTTTTACCGTTCCAACTCATCCACACCAAAAAAGCTCGGCCACGTAAGTTTTCTTCGGCCACAAATCCCCAAAATCGACTGTCGGCACTGTCATCTCGGTTATCGCCCATCATAAAATAAGCGCCTTCCGGTACGGTGACGTCAAAATCAACCGCTGAATCGTTCGGGTTAATATAAATATTATGAACGGTGCCGTTGAGATCTTCGGTGTAACGTGCAACGGCTTGCCCTGAACTTTCGTCGGTGGTGTATTCGACAAATGTTTGTTTTGCAGGTTTTCCATTGATTGTCAGATGTTTATCGTGATAAGAAACAACATCACCCGGAACACCTATGACGCGTTTAATATAATCAAACGATGGATCGGGTGGCCAACGAAACACAGCAATTTGTCCCGTTTTAGGTGAGCCGACTTGGATAATTTTGTTTTCTAATAAGGGCAAGCGTACGCCGTACGCAAATTTATTGACCGCGACAAAATCGCCAATGTTAAGCGTTGGCTCAAGTGAGCCCGAAGGTATGCGAAAAGGTTCAATAATAAACGAGCGCAGGGCTAGCACCGCGATAAACACAGGAAAAAAAGCCCGGGCATGTTCAATGATCACCGGTTCTTTTTGTGTCTCAGGACGATTTTTTCGCCATAAAAGCTTATCAAGCAAAACAATCAAACCACTTAAAGCTGATAGAACAACCAGCAACAACGTAAAGTTCATATCAAACAACTCCTATATTTATGTGTGCTATTTTTTTCGTTCATCACGAAAAACGGCCATGAACGCGGCTTGAGGTACTTCCACATGTCCAATTTGCTTCATACGTTTTTTACCGGCCTTTTGTTTTTCAAGCAGCTTTTTCTTACGAGAAATATCCCCGCCATAGCATTTAGCCGTGACATTTTTGCGTAAGGCTTTCACGGATTGACGTGCGATAATTTGCCCACCAATGGCGGCTTGAATGGCCACATCAAATTGTTGGCGTGGAATCACTTCACGCATACGTTCGGTTAAGCTACGTCCGCGAGCCTGTGCGTTGTCACGGTGAACGATCAGCGCTAAGGCATCGACCGGTTCACTGTTAATCAGCACATCCATACGTACCAGTTTTGCCTCTTCATAACGTATAAAATTATAATCCAACGAAGCGTAGCCACGGCTGGCAGATTTAATACGGTCAAAAAAGTCAGAGACCACTTCACTCATCGGTAAATCATACGTGAGGGCAATTTGTCGACCACTGTAGGTCATGTTGACTTGAAGACCGCGTCGCTCTACGCATAATGTAATAATCGGGCCCAGATATTCTTGAGGAACTAAAATATTGGCACGTACAATCGGCTCCATGAGCTTGTCAATATGTTGGGCTGGAGGAAGTCGTGATGGGTTATCTATCATTAAGACTTCACCTTTGGTGGTGTGTATTTGATAAATAACGGTAGGAGCTGTCGAGATTAGATCTAAGTTATATTCGCGCTCAAGACGCTCTTGGATAATCTCCATATGTAACATACCAAGAAAGCCACAGCGAAAACCAAAACCCAGTGCATCCGATGATTCAGGTTCATAAAAAAGTGAAGCGTCGTTTAAGCTTAGTTTGGCTAAGGCATCACGAAAGGCTTCAAAATCTTCGGCTTGAATAGGAAATAAGCCAGCATACACTTGCGGTTTTACATGTTGAAAACCCGGTAGAGGTGCATGTGTTGGGTTTTTTTCAAGGGTGAGTGTATCACCGACGGGAGCGCCTAAAATTTCTTTGATGCCTGCCACAACGTAACCCACTTCACCGGCGTGTAACGTACCGGTTGGTGTACGTTTTGGCGTAAAAATACCAACTTGGTCGACTTCATGGCTGCGTCCTGTCGACATGACACGCATTTTCTGGCCTTTATTCAGGGTGCCGTTGACAATACGAACCAGCGAGACAACGCCTAAATACGGATCAAACCATGAGTCAATAATCAGCGCTTCAAGCGGTGCATTGACATCGCCTTTGGGCGCAGGAATATGCTTGACCAAGGCTTCTAATGCATCGTGTATTCCTAGGCCTGTTTTTGCACTCACATGAATGGCACCGGTCGCATCAATACCGATAATATCTTCAATTTCGGCACATACAGCATCTGGATCAGCTTGAGGTAGATCAATTTTATTTAAAATAGGCAACACTTCGAGTGACTGCTCGATTGCGGTGTAACACACGGCGACGGTTTGAGCCTCGACGCCTTGGGCTGCATCAACAACTAAGAGTGCACCTTCGCAAGCGGCCAGCGATCGCGAGACTTCGTAACTAAAATCAACGTGTCCTGGTGTATCAATAAAGTTAAGTAAATAGGTTTTGCCATCGGAAGCGGCGTAATTCAGCGAAACGCTTTGAGCCTTGATAGTAATACCACGCTCACGCTCGATATCCATCGAGTCCAGCACTTGTGAACTCATTTCACGCTCGGATAGGCCACCGCAGAGTTGAATGAATCGATCGGCAAGGGTAGATTTGCCATGATCAATGTGGGCGATAATCGAAAAGTTGCGAATTAAAGTTAGGTCGGTCACACACAGTACTCTATAGATAAATAGATAAATGCGGTTATTTTAGCTTATTTCTGAACGTTCAGATAGTGGAAGCTATAGCTTATTTTAAGCCTGACTTGATGGGCAAAATGCGCTAGACTGACGCATTTTTTACGGGCAGGGGAGTTGATATGTCTGTTTTACCGGTAACATCATCGGTGACGGGGGCTCTGGGTTTTTTTGCTGGGGCCTCAGGTGGAGCAAGCTTGGCAACGACCATGGGCGTGTGTTGTTTAGGTGGGGTGATGCTTTGGCCTTTGGGTTTAGCGTTGCAAATAGGCGTTGGGTTGGCCGTGGGTGATGTATCCAAGTGGTTTCCTATTGAATGTGCGACCTCAATTCCTGCGGCCGCTGCGGGTGCTTTTGCTTGTTCTATGCCGGTTGTTTCATTGGTTGTGACGGCCTCTGTTGGTGCTGCTTTGTTGTATTTGCTCGGCCAAATGATTTACATCAAAACAAACGAAAATCACGATGTGAATTGCGAAGAAGATAAGAACGCATGGGGTTTTACTTTATCGGTTGCTGGTTACCAAACAAATTTTTAGGTGAAGTTATTAAAAATACTTAGTATGCTGAGTTAAAACAGTGAATGGATAAATAATTTTGTGGAGAGGGATTTATGATAAAGCAATTTGCTCGTTTGATGATGATTATATCAGTCATGTGCTACGCTGGCTTTTCTTTTGCCGACGCAGATCTGATTAAGAAAAAAGCTGCGGAAGCGTTTATTCAACGGATGGTGGATAAACATCATTTTAAACGAAGTGATGTGGTTTCAGCGTTAAAGCAAGTCAAATTTCAACCGCGTATTATTGAACTGATGGAGCGCCCCTACGAAAAGAAAAACTGGGATAAATACAGCACGATATTTTTAACGCCTGAGCGTCTCCAGGGTGGTTTAGCGTTCTGGCAAGAGAATCAAGAAACTTTAGCGCAAGCGGAAAAAAAGTTTGGTGTTCCGGCGTCTGTGATTGTGTCCATTTTAGGCGTTGAAACGAAGTATGGAAAATACCAGGGTACCTATCGTGTGCTCGATGCCGTAAGTACGCTTGCTTTTTATTATCCTAAACGTGCCTCGTATTTTACGCGAGAACTGGAAGAGTATTTGTTGCTATGCCGTGAGCAAGGCGTGCCAGTAACGCATTATATGGGTTCGTATGCCGGTGCCATAGGGCAACCTCAGTTTATGCCCAGTAATTATCGTGTGTATGCGGTTGATTTTGCCGGTAAAAATCATCCTGATTTAATCCATGAAAAAAAAGATGTGATCTTTAGTGTTGCAAACTATTTTAAACGGCATGGTTGGGAGACCAACGGTGAGGTGACGGATCCGGCCTTAGTGAAAGGTGCAAAATACAAAGCTTTAAAAACAAACAGTCGACGTCCTGATTACGCCTACAAGCAGCTGCTTCAATCCGGGGTAACACCGGTTACGCCGTTAAAAAACCCACCTAAAAAGGCCGGGTTAATTGAGCTGAACACCCATGGGGATGCTTATGCGTATTGGCTTGCTTACCCTAATTTTTATGTGATTACCCGTTATAATACCAGCCCGCAGTATGCGCTTGTTGTACATCTATTATCAGAACAATTGCAGCAGCGTTGGGATGCGAAGCATAAAAAACAAAATCAGGTTTAAATCCATCATACATAGGATGCTTTTGTGGCGACATGTTTTTTATTTTTTGATACCGCAGATACAAGTACAGCCCAAGTTGAAAGCTTTTGGGCTGTTCGACTTGATGATGACGGTGAAGTGGATCTTCCGCTTGCGTCGTATGCGGTTGAAGAAATTCAAAATATGCAGCTAGGGCATCAAACGGTTGTGGTTTTGCCGGCGTCGGTGGCGAGTCTTCATCGTTTGGAGCTGCCTAAGTTGAGTTCACGTAAAGCACGTGAAGCCATTCCTTATGCTCTGGAAGAAGAGCTTGCAGCGCCTGTCGGTGAGCTTCATGTCGCGTTTGACAGCGATACACACCTGAATAATACGTATCGTGTGGTGGTGATTAATCGACTACGTCTGCGCGCGTGGATGCATGAACTTGAAGCTTTAGAGCTCGTGTTTGATGAGATAACCCTGGATTGGTTTGCCTTGCTTCCAGGCGAAGCATGTGCAACGTCAACCGACTTATTGGTTCATCAGGGTAGCGTGATTGGCGCATTAAGTCCTTTGCTTGCGGCATCGTATGTGCAAACGCATCCAGATGCAGCCCCAGGATGGGGGTTTGATGATAGCGCCATGTCTTTAAAGCCGCTTAAGCTTGATATGCACGAAGGTTCGTATCGTTTATTTGTTGCAAAGCGCTTGTTAACGGAGCGCTATATCAACCTGTGCCAAGGGAGTTTTCAGCATCGTACGCAGGATAAGCAGGGCTTGCGATGGTATGGGTTGTGTGGGGTCTTATTGCTTGCTTGGTTTTTGAGTGTGCTGGGTCTTCATGCCATCGCTTTACATCGCTTGCACACAAAACAAGAAGCCGTGGATTTACAAATTGCGCAGCACTATCATAAATTTTTTCCTGAAGCAAAGCAGGTTATTAGCCCTCGTTTTCGTATTGAGCGTTTATTAAATCAAACAGGCGCCTCATCTCAGGATGCTTTTTGGATGTTGTTTGATGCCTTTGCAAACGTTGCTGAATCCAATCCATTAGACATCGAAACTATTCGTTTTCATGAGGAAACACTTTGGGTGAGTGTCGCCGCTCCAGATTTTTCGGTGTTGGAGGTGTTCGAGCAACAACTTAAAAAATCAGCTATTCGCGTGAAGCAAACACAAGCAAAAACACGTGATAATCAAGTGACAGCAACATTGGAGTTGCGTTTATGAACGCTATCAAGGCGCTGCAGGCGCGTTTATTGCAAGCATGGTTGCAACTCAATCATCGTGAGCGCTTGTTGTTGCTTTGGGGGGCTGTGTGCCTTGGGTTGTATCTTGCCTATGCGGCATATGCTTCGTTGGATAAAGCGGTGATAGCAGGCACACAGCGCTTATCTGAAAAAAAAGAAACGTTGGCTTGGATAAAACAAGCCGAAACACAATTATCATCGAAACACACCGGTACCACGGTATTAGAAAAATCTAAAGCTCTGGCCGTACTGTCGCGGCAATTGAAAGCGTCTTCTTTGGGTGGATTTGCTTATCAGCTCGAGCAGCTGAGCGACACGGAATTACAAATTTCGTTTGAGGACGTGCCTTATCAAGCCTGTTTAGCTTGGCTTGCCTTGATGAGTAAAAAATATAAGATCACGGTCAAAACGTTTAATATGGACCGTACAGACACGCCTGGATTGGTGAAGTGGACGGTTATTCTTGTTTTAAACACATAAAAAAAATTTATTTATTGCTTTTGACTAGAATATATTCCCAGAAGTGTTAGAATAGCTCGGGTATACATTGAGGAAATTAACATGACAGATAAAGTAAGTGGAACAGTAAAGTGGTTCAATGAAGGTAAAGGTTTTGGTTTCATTGAAAGCGAAGGTACAGATTATTTTGTGCATTTCAGCGCAATCCAAGGCGGTGGTTTTAAAACACTGACCGAAGGTCAAAGCGTTATGTTCAAAGCAGGAAAAGGCCAAAAAGGACCACAGGCTGAAGAAGTCGAAGTGGTTTAATACGTCTTGGATGAAGGTGTTATGTAGGACCGTAATGGGATTCAGTCAGTTGATTCGAATCAATCCATTATAATCTAACCAACACCTTCATGCTTTAGTTACACCTTATATTAATACCCTTTATTTTGAACACTTCCCCATGTTTTAACCCCTGCGTTTTTTCTTAAGTCTTCAGGAAGTTCGTTGAGTGCTTTTTGTGCTGCACCGTAACTTGGATACGTTCCATACACACCTTTATAATGCCTTTTTCCTCCACGATTATATTTAATTTCTGCTTTTCGTGCATTTTTGGGTGCTTTTTGTAAAGTAGCCGCCACTTGCGATGCTTTTTCATTATCATCGAGCTCAATCGTGTAATTTTGTGGGCTTTGACGATCAACCCATGATCTTTCACGATCTTTGAACGACGCTGGTGAGTGTTCTGAACCCACATGATAACCCTCAGGTACCGTGACGACTTTACGAGAACCTGGCACATAGGCACCGTTACCGTTATCATGACGTTGGTCTTGATAAGCACCATCTCGATAAGCTCCGCCTGAGGTATCATATCCATCGGGATAAAGGGGTGCTGTTGTCGTGGATTGAGATTGTCCAAAACTATACGGTGCGTAATAATCAGCTTGACCGCTGGTATTCATAACACCGCACGCCGATAGTGTGACTGTACAAAGTAAAAGTCCAATATGTTTCGTTTTTATTATCATGATATGGCCCTTTTCTTTAATTAATAATATTTTTTTTATATTTTTTATGTCTTTCTGTAGAGGTTATCTGCAATACTTTAGAAAACTTTAATTTTTAGGAGCATGATTTATGTGGACCGATCGTCGTTCGGGAAAAAATCATCAACGCGGAGAGCAGGATAAACGAGGTCCTTATGAGCGCGATCGTACGCGAGTGATTCATTGTCCTGCCTTTCGTCGTTTGCAGCGAAAAACACAAATTCTGGGTACTGACGAAGGTGATTTTCATCGAACCCGTTTAACACACTCGCTCGAAGTTTCTTCGATTGGATGTAGTTTAGTTAGGCGATTATCAACAAATTTTGAGAACAAAGCTTTTTTTGATTTACTTCCGGATGAAGACTTAATTAGTGTTATGTGCTTACTTCATGATATCGGGCATCCACCGTTTGGACATGGGGGCGAAGTTGCACTGAATTATATGATGCGTAACCACGGGGGCTTTGAAGGTAATGGCCAGACGCTTCGCTTGCTGACGAAGCTAGAAAACAGTTACGGTGCCTTTGGATTAGATCTCACCCGTCGAGCACTGCTGGGTATCTTAAAATATCCTGTAAGCCGGGGTTGGGTGGCTGCGACCCAAATGCCTGTGACGTCAGAAGCGCGACATCCATCGATTTGTGTCAACGATTGGCTGCCGCCTAAAGCTTATTTTGAGAGCGAGCAACCTGAAGTTGACTGGTTGCTTCAAGAACTTACTGAAGGCGATCGCAAGCTCTTTCAAAGCTTATCAAAACAACCGACAGCACATCAGCATGGTGCGTCAAAATACCGAAGCTTAGATTGTTCGATTATGGATATTGCCGATGATATTGCCTACGGTGTGCATGATTTAGAGGATGCGATTCAATTGCGTTTGATTACACGTGCGCAACTCGATACGCCTGATTTTAGAGCGTTGCTTGGAGAAACCTCGTTAGCCAAGCGTCCTTTGCCTTTATTGGATGCGTTATTTGATGATGCACTACATGTGAGAAAGCAAGCGATCGGTGAAATGGTTAATTTTTTTGTGACGGCAACAACCATTCAAGTTAGCAACCAAGCTTTTGCGTGTGATGTATTAAAATATAATGCGAAGTTGCGTCCTGAAGCGAAGGCATTGATTGATGCTTTGATTGCAGCGATTTATAAGCATGTGATTGACTCACAAGAGTCGCGTACGTTCGAATACGGAGGACAAACCGTGGTGTTACGTTTGTTTGATGCATTAAGTTCGAATCCGATGGGATTATTGAGTTTAAAAGACCGTACCCGTTTTGAAGAGGCGGAAGATGACGCCGCAGGAAAACGTGTGGTGTGTGATGTTATTGCGAATATGACGGACGAATATGCGTATCGAATGCATGAACGTTTGTTTGGATTTAATACAAGAACGATATTTGAGCGATTGTGAGCATGTGTTCTGATGATGCACCATAACCGATGGGTTATGGTGGCGTCCCCAAGGGGATTCGAACCCCTGTTACCGCCGTGAAAGGGCGGTGTCCTAGGCCTCTAGACGATGGGGACCCAGTGTGAAATTTTAGTCAGCACCAGCATAAATTGCTGATGCTGGTGGAGTTAGGCGGAATCGAACCGCCGACCTATTGCATGCCATGCAATCGCTCTACCAACTGAGCTATAACCCCAAATTCCGAACGCAAGTTTACGAGATGTAGGCGTGGATTGTCAAGCGTATTTATTGATTTTATCTTATTTTATCTTAAATTAAGTCTCTTATTTTAAACATGCTGTTTTTTATGATCAACTGAAAGACCAGGATTTGGGCTGTGATTTTAATTATTACAAAACACACGCTTGATTTTATACTTAATAGTATATAATATATTATTATTTGTACTTTTGAGTATCTGTATGTATTTGTCATCTTATCTTCCAATCTTGAATGCGATCACACGACTGCTCGATCCTTTGCTTGAGATTGTGGTTCATGATTTAGAATCTGACACCATTTGTTATCTATCGGGACAATTATCACAACGTCGGGTGGGCGATGCTTCGCTACTTGATGGTGAAGTGTTAGCAGAAAGCGTCGATGGCATCACGTATCCAAAATTAAATTTTGATGGTCGACTGATTAAATCCATCTCGGTGCCTGTGGAGAATAAATTTTTAATTTGCATGAATTGTGATGTGTCCGTGTTTGATAAAATCAAGCAATTAAGTGAGGCGTTGATTATGCCTCGACAAGCACATATGCCAAACAGCCTATTTAAGCAAGACTGGCAAGAAAAGCTACATCTTACGCTCCATGCATATTTGAACGAACAAGCCTGGCGCTTTGATGATTTAACTCAAAAACAGAAAAAACACGTGGCCTATTATTTATTCCAACAAGGGGCATTTGAAGAAAAAAATGCAGCAGATTACATCGCACGTGTTTTGAAGCTTGGGCGTGCGACCATTTTCAATTATTTAAAATCATGGAGAGCTATCCCATGAGCAAGATCAGCATACAATCGTTTAAACTTGAAGAATACCTCACGAAATACGAATTTAGTTCACCTTATTTACTGTGTTGTTCTGATGCGGAAAGTTTTTCTATGTCCGAGATTCTTGCGTTAGCGAACACAGAAGAACAAAGTTTGTGGGATAATCTGGAGCTAAAATACACCGAGCCGTTTGGGTATCCGCCATTACGCCGTCGTATTGCAACAGCGATGTATCAACAGATGGGTGCTGAAAATATTCTATGTTTTTCAGGAGCAGAAGAAGGGATATATTGTGCACTGTACACTTTATGCAAACCCGACGATCATGTCATTGTTTTGACGCCTTGTTACCAATCGTTAAAAGAAATTCCAAGCATCAGAGGTTGTGACGTCACGGAACTTGCGTTAAAAAAAGAAAACAATTGGTGTATTTGTCTTGATGAAATCAAGCAAGCGATACGATCGAATACAACCTGCTTGGTGATGAATTTTCCTCATAACCCTTCCGGTCAAGTGATTTCACAGCAAGCGTTAGATGATTTAATTGCATTACTCGATAAGCATGGAATCTGGCTTTTTTCAGATGAAGTTTACCGGCTTTTGGGAGCGCCTGATGAACCTTGGGCAAGTCCTGCAGCAGATAAGTATGATAAAGCCGTATCATTGGGCGTGATGAGCAAGGCTTTTGGGATGCCGGGATTACGTGTTGGATGGCTCGCGTGCCAGAACACTTCGCTACTGCATGATATCAAGCGTATGAAAGACTATACATCGATTTGTAACAGTGCACCCTCTGAAATTTTAAGTTTGATTGCCTTACGCAATCAAGATCATGTTTTGACGCGCAATAATCGTATTGTTGCGCATAATCTTCGGCTTTTAGAAATATTTTTTGCACAATATGATGAACAATTTCAATGGGTTAAGCCACAAGGTGGCTGTATTGGTTATGTCAATTATCTTTCTGATGAATCCAGTGATTCGTTTTGTCATCGGCTTGTTCAGAACCATGGAATATTACTCATGCCAGCCTCTGTGTATGACGACGCTACGAATTATTTTCGTATTGGCTTTGGTCGACGTAACATGCCACACGTACTTTCTCTTTTTGAGACAGCTTTGAACTCATGAATATTTATACGATACAGCAGATTAAAAACGCGCTTGATATCAAGCAAGATTTACCGTTAATGATGCAAGCTGTTTGTAATGAATTGATTCATTTTTCAAACGGTGAGAGCGTTGTGCCGATGCCCTTGCATTTAAGTTTCTCGGAGCCGCGTGGGGAATGTCATGTTAAAGCGGGTTACTCTCTGCATGATCAATATTTTGTGATCAAAATTGCAACGGGATTTTATGAAAATACGCTCAGTGGATTGCCTGCCGGTGATGGGCTGATGCTCGTGTGCTGTAAAAATACGGGAATAATTCAAGCTGTACTGTGTGATGGTGGATATTTAACTTTGTTAAGAACGGCTCTTATGGCGTGTATAGTCGCAAAATTAACGCCTTGGAAAGTCGAGCACATCAGTATTTTTGGGACAGGCGCTTTGGCACGACGCGTGATTGAGATCATGCATCAGCAATATCCTGATATAAACATGTATCTTTGGGGAAGAAATCAATGTCATGTTGAAAGTATTCTATGTGATTATCCGTATGTTCAACGTGAAGAGAATCGATCAACTTTGGTGAAACAAGGTGGTGTTGTGATCACAACAACAGCAAGTCAACGTCCACTCATCCATGCACGTGATATCGATAAAAGAATACATATTATTGCGCTGGGTGCCGATCAAGCCAATAAACAAGAAGTTGACGCGACTGTTTTTGCAATGGCCGATCGTGTGATGGTTGATTGTCAGCAGCAAGCTGTACTTTTTGGTGACACTGCTATGGCGATTAAACAGCAACATATTGATGCGTCGGTCTTACGTGAAGTCGGCGGTGTTTTGCAGTCAGAAGAAAACCATCATGCTCGTATGATGATTTCAGATTTGACGGGTATTGCACCGCAAGATCTTGGGATAGCTAAGTATGTTATGCAGGTTCTGAATCATCTGTGCGAAGCGGCGTAATGCATATCGGGTGATAACGTTTTTTTTGCCAAAGAAGAATAAGTGTGAGGGAAATTGTGAGTGGCGTGCCTAATTTATTAGGCCATCCCCAGTCAAGACACCAAGCCGAAGTGAGATCAAGCAGTGAGAGAAATAAGCTGATGGTTAGAAATCCCGTGCTTAAGGCTTTGGCCGAGCTAAGGCGATAATTTTTTATGATCTGTGGCACAACATAACTTAAAAAACCTAACCGAGAAATCCAGCCAACGATAAGTATGGTATGACTTGATTGAGCCATGGCATCAAAATAAAAAATGCCCAGCAGCATCAATATACCGATTAAACTTACAGAAAAAAGACTTAATACAGCCAGTAACCTCACTTGATGGCGTTCTAGTGCAAAGCGCATAAGTTGAAACTGTTGTATTGAGAGTGTGCTGAGCGCTGCGATGGAGACGGCGCGGTACTGCCAGGGCAAGGGTTTTAATAAAGCATAAAGTAAATCCAAGACAAAGCTTGTCATAATGATCATATGCAAGTTGATGCTTAGTTCGGCCAAGTGATGCTTATTTCTATTATGTCGTATCTGAGGCAGGTAGACGATAAGATAGAGCACAAAAGCGAGGTTAAGCGTAATATTTCCGAGGGTTGTTGGGCTTATCATACGCTTCTTGGTCGCTTATTTTTGTTCGTGTAAAATCAAATGATGTGAGCGCCCGAGTAGGTCATGTATCAGTTGGGTCAAGGGCGTTGCTCGTTCAGCAAACATCGAAAGCGCTTGCTCTGTTTTTTGAAAATGCGTTTGTATCGCTTTTCTTAACGCTTCTTCGGTGTAGTAGGTTGCAAACGTTGTTTTATGATTGGCTTGGTCGGAGGCACGGCCCTTACCCAAGCTTTGTGTGTCATAACTATCCAAATAATCATCTTGCATTTGAAAGGCAAGGCCCAAGTGTGTGGCAAATTGACGTAGTGCAAGCGTGGTTTCAGTTGTCGGTTCGGCGGCCGCTAACGTCATGTTCATGCAGGCGAGCATCAAGCGCCCCGTTTTTAAGTCATGAATTTCAGTCAGTGTTTCTTCAGTAATATCGGGACGTGCAAGTTCAGAGAGATCTAGGCTTTGGCCGCTGACCATGCCCGCAGGTCCGCAGGCTTTCACGAGTTCATGTGTTACATCCAAAACATGGGGTAGGGGGAGTGTTTGTGGAAGCTGTTTCAGTAATAAATCAATCGCAAGCGCTTGCAATCCATCCCCGACTAAAATGGCCGTGGCCTCATCAAATGCTCGATGGCAGCTGGGCTTTCCACGACGCATATCATCGTTATCCATCGCCGGTAAGTCATCGTGCACCAACGAATACGCATGAACGAGCTCAATCGCAACAGCAATCACATCTAACGTGGCAAGCGGCACACCGAGCAGTTCACCTGAGAGATACACAAGTAACGGGCGTACACGCTTGCCCCCTGGGAAGAGCGCATAGAGCATGGCGTCTCGAATCGCCGGTGCCGGAATGGGCGTGGTCTCAAGTAGATTACGTAAGTATTGTTCATGACGTTTGATATAGGCTGTATTAGGCATCCGTGCTGCTCTCATCAGGTGGTGTTGTTGGATTAAGAAGTTGCTCAACGTGTTGTTCAGCATTGGTTAATAGCGTTTGGCAGGTTCGGGTAAGACCAATGCCTTGTTCAAACGCTTTAAGCGCGTTATCTAACGATAAATCACCTTTTTCTAAAGACGTGACGACTTGTTCTAGCTCGGCAATTGATTTTTCAAATTGAGCGGGTTTGGTCATGTGATGGGTCCTATCCAGAACACAGCAAGAATGTTGCTATTATACGGCGTTCATGAATAAATAAAAGCTCCCACCACAACGATTGAGCTGTTAGGTGGGAGAGAAAGCTTAAGCACCACAGGTTGTAGTAATCGCTTCTTGAGATACATCAAATTGTTCGGCAACACGTGACGGAGCTGTCTGAAAAAACGAATTTTTTGTGCTTGGAAAGACAGGTGTCAGCACATTTACCAACGCATGCAGTGCATCCATGATTTTGCGACAAAAAAAGCTAAAATAAGACTCATGTTCAAGTAACGCCGCTTGGGCTTCTGGCATAACCTCGGTTTTGACTTGCTTTCTAAATAAACTAAGATCTTCTGGCGTACGATCAGCTTTAAGCGCTAAATCTGTCGCAAGCTTCATGAACTTATTCATGGGCTCTTGGATTTTCTCGTAGCTGCTTTGCTCTAAACCTGCAGATAATGCAGCCTGTAATTCATCCAAATGAGGCTTCATGCTTTTGCGAGCTTCTTCTTGGATTGCTAATGCTTTTACCTCATCTGATTTATCTGATTTAACGGATTTAACGGATTCATCCGTATCTGTGCCTGAATCTTGTCTTTTAATCGGTAATGTAGGTATGTCTTCCTCTGTAGGATGACCTAAGAACGCATTGAATTCATCAGAACTAGCTGATTCAAGCGCGACATCTTCAGATTTTAAAGTGCTGTTGCTGCTTTGTTTTGAGGGGGCTAAGGGGGATTCGATGATGGGCGATAAGGTTGTAGGAGGAGGGGTACCTGTACTCATCGTATCAGTATGTTCTTTCTGATCTTCGTGCTTCTCTTCAGGCATAACCATAGACAACAAATTACCCAAATTGTCCTCTCCAAGCACCGTAAGAATGGGGTGGTCTTTTATGGTAAGTATGGTGTGTAATTGTTGTTTTTCTTCAGCGCTAAATACTTGCTGAATCATTTCAATAAACGATGCTTGATGTCGTTCATATTTGGCTTCATCGCTTGGTTTGAGGCTTCTGAGAGATACCGCTCGTTGTAGTTTTGAAGTTGAGGTTTCTGCTGGAGCATCGGGGTGGTTAATGCGTAAAAGGCTAAGAAAAATATCAATACGAGATTGTTCTAGCGCTGCAATAACACAGTTTGGTGGAATCTGGTTTCCAGGTGTTTTAAACGTATCAAATAACAGTTTGCAATGCAATTTATCCACGTCAGGATGATTAATTGCAGCGAGCAAATGTTTTTCTGTAACATGCTCTGATACGTTGTTTACGATTGTGGTGATTTGGGGTAGATCTGCGGCTTTAATTGCTTCAAATAAGTTCATAATTCATATATCCATATAAGTTAAAGCGAGATTGTAGTGTAGGGTGTAGTTAAAAATAAATCAATTTTTTATTCTGCTTGTAAGTCTGTCAAGACTTGGAGAACATCAGCCACGTGGTCTTTAACGCGTACTTTTCTCCATGCGTGACGCACGATGCCGTCCGGGTCGATAATAAACGTACTGCGCTCAATGCCTCTGATTTGTTTGCCGTACATAGATTTCATGCGAATCACGTCAAATGCTTGGCAAAGCATTTCATCAACATCACTGATTAACTCAAAGGGAAAGTTTTGCTTGGCTTTAAATTTTTCATGTGACGCAAGGCTATCACGTGAAATACCAACAATTGTGGCATTCATGAGTGAGAAAGCTTTTTCGTTATCACGAAAATCACAGCCTTCGGTGGTGCAGCCTGGGGTTGCATCTTTGGGATAAAAATAAAGCACCACCCAGCTACCTCGATAATGCTCAAAGCTCGTGGTTAAGCCGTTGGTTGCTTTAAATTGCATGGAAGGGATTTTATCACCTGGGTTTATCATCTGAAAATCCGTCCTTTATTTTAGAAATTATAATTTAGGTTGATCACCTTCATAGGCTACATCATCTGCGCTTGATGATACAGAGGGGGCTTGAAAGATAGAATGGGCCATGAGCTGATTAATCATCGAGCGAACATCAAAGCCGTCGTGTGCATGATGCACCACGCCTCCGGCTTGGAGGAGTAATACAATGGTTTTGATGTGATGACCACTAACAGCCCAGTCAAGTGGGGTTTTATTATGCTCTGTTGCGTATGCTTCATGATCGTTCGGAAGTAACGTGGGCTGGTTCACATGAGCGCCATATTGAATCAGCAGCGTGACGATGTCATGATGCCCGTGGGTTGCAGCCCATAAAAGTGGGGTTTGATTCATGCTGTCTGTTGCGTGAACCATCTCTGGATAACGCATGATTAGCGTTTGAACCTGGGTGAGTAAACCGTGTTTTGCAAACAGATGAATCGGTTGTTGCTTGTACTCTTCGCTTGGCTTAATGCTGGCGCCTGCTTCAAATAAAATCGAAACCATCCATTCATCGTCGAGTTCACAGGCGATTTCAACGGCTGTTTGATGGGGGTAATCAATATATAGATGCTGGCCGCTCGCCTCTGCAGTACGTGTGTTAATATCAGCACCCATGGCGATTAAATCACGAAAAACATCGATTTGATTATGTATCACGGCGACATGGAGCGCGGTATAGCCTTCGATGTCACGTTGATTTAAATGATCTTGATTTTTTAGTATTAACGCTTGGACATGCGTTTGATTATGAGCTCGGATTAAATCATTGAGTATTTCGATATCATGATGATGATGACTCACAGCGCCTGCTACAAAAAGCACTTCAACGGTTGCGATATGGCGACCTTGAATAGCCCAGTCCAAGGGGGTGCTGAAATAATTGGTTTGTTGTGATTGAGTTGTGCTAGGTAAATGCGTTGTCTGATTAATATCAGCACCATGATCGATAAGAAGCTTCACGATGTCATGATGCCCTTTGGCAGCAGCCCATACCAATGGTGTTTGATTAAACGCGTCGATCGTATGCACCAACAAGGGCTCGTCTTCGAGCAGTTTTTTGACGAGTCTTAACTGACCAAGTTTTGCTGCACGATGGATTGCATGTGGTTTTTGATGCTCCGGTTGAGCTGCAATTATCGGTATGGGGCTCGGGCCTCGTGTTTTGTGCATATGCACCATGATCGCTTGGATACGTGCTTCTATTTTATTTTTGAGTGTTGTGAATAGTTCATGGCAGGCCAACGTTCGTGCTTCTTTTGTATCGTGTTCTAATTCTCGAAGTTTATTTGCTAAAACACCTTGATACCCATAGGCTGGTTGCTGTACATCTTCAATATTCCACATTTGATCATCCAGCAGGAATACATTTTTTGCAGGGGTGATGTCATGAAAATATTCTGCAATATATTTCATGGCTTCTGCTTTGGATGTGAGGCCACATATGTGAATGGGGGCTAATAAACCACTTTCTATCTTTTCATTAAAATCTAGACGCGTGGTTGATGCCAATCGGTGCTGCCGTTCGGCTTGATGGTTTGTGTAATGGAATTGTGTAGGCACATAGCCTTCAGTTGGCTCGACAAATTGTATTGCACGCTCTGTATGCACAACTTCGCCGTGTTGATTCAGCGGCAATAAAAAAGGATGAAGCGCATTAAAAACACGTTCAGTATGAATATCTACGCGATCTTTGGCTGTGATAATTTGAACAAAAAATTGAAAAGCTTGTTGGGCACAGAGGGTTTTAATTTCAGTAAGAAAATTTACCCAGGGTGTGGCATCATCGTAATAGTCCGAGCCGTTGATATCAACCAGATTATCTGGGGCATTTGAGTTTATGATTGTTTGGTCAATATCCAAGCATAATATGATTCTTTTGTGGTTCATCGTGATAAATACCTAAGAGAAGACTTAAAAATAAATTTCTTGCTCTTTATTTTATCATAAATTTCTACATTTGGGGCATGTTAGGACTTAGGCTTTGATCTAAGGAACGCTCGAGTACGGTTTGAATGTGCTTAAGATCCCCTGCGCGTTTTTCAGGAGACGCCTCGGTCATCTCCGTGATTAAAGCTTGAACCTCATCAGGTACATTATCGACGGCTTTAAATAAACGTTCAAATGTTTTTCCTAAAGCATAAATATCAGATTTTTCAGAATAAGGGACGGGTTCTCCTGGAGGGGCGTTGTCAATTTCTGGTGCGATAAAACCGTCCGACCCGAATGCGGAGGTTTCTTCTTGGCCTAAGCCACATGATAATCCAAAATCACATAATGAAAGTTTTTTGCTGCTTTCATCCCAAATGAAATTTTCAGGTTTGATATCACGGTGTAAAAAATGGGTATGAAATTCATCTAATAAAGAAGCGGCTTGTTTTGCTATCTCTAGGCGTGAGGCAATATCTGGACTTATGCCTTCATCTAGATGTTTTTTGAGCTCAACACCTGGCAAGAGCGTTTGTAGCGCATAATATTTACCACCTCGCAGGGCGTCTCCATGATAGCGTTCGAGCGTATCGAGCACCTCATTTTCAAATTTTGAATCTGATTTGGCATACGCTTGTATAATTTTGACCGCTTGCCATTCACTTGTTTCTAAATTCTGACAAACTTTTACGGTACCGAACCCACCTTCGCCTAAAATTCTATCTTTGCCTCGATATAAAGCGTAAGCTTGGTGTTCTTGATTGTTTTTTTGAGCAAAAATGACCGAGAAATTAAGACCTTCCGAACGTTTAGAAATTTTGATTAAATTAAAATCATCATCTAAATCAAAATCAAGTTTATTCTCTGATTGATAGCTTTGAATTTTGAGACGAATTGCCTCTAATGCCTGTTCAGCAGCATTTTTTTGATCCATCGATTCATTTTGTGTATTACTGGCCGTTGCGACTAAAATCGGATCAACCAGCTCTATGCC
Source organism: Legionellaceae bacterium (assembly GCA_029212505.1). Taxonomy (GTDB): domain Bacteria; phylum Pseudomonadota; class Gammaproteobacteria; order Legionellales; family Legionellaceae; genus JAALKW01. Next base: position 291,530 of record JARGOS010000001.1, read on the forward strand.
TAGATTTGAAACCATATTATCAATCATTTCATCATATTGCATGTTGAGTTCATCGCGTGCATCTTCTCGATTGGGAATGGGTATGTTCTCAAGTTCATCTTTGAGTTCATCTAAAAAATGCTTAACATCATCGTCTTTAAACCTTGATTTTAACGCTTCAAGCTTGGCTAATACATCGGTTCTATACTCAACCTCATTTTGTGTTGGGCTGATGGATAATTCCATGATTTTGTCTGCAGGATATTGTCCTAAATCATGTAATGCTTGTGCTTCGGCTTCAGCTGACGTCGCGGTCGATAAATCTTGCAAATGAGGCCTCGCTTCATCTTGAAATTTTTTTATTTGCGCTTGTATTTCACGAACGCGCGCACGTTCCTGTTGGTTTAACACAAAACCATCAGTACCCACATCTCTGGGATCAATTTTGGAGTGAAGGTTAATCATGATAGTCACTTAGTTTAATTAACATACAGTGAGTATATGCATTAATTTGTGATTTTGCGTAATGATCGGTGAAATTTTTTTACTAAAATCAAACAGGATGCTTGAGCATTGTGATCTGTTAATGTATCAAAGACCAAAAACTTGTTTTTCTTGGATGTGCTGGGTTTTCTATAGGTGGCCTGAGCATATATTACTAAATTTTAACGTTGACTCTCTTTTTGTTTCTTTTGGTTTTGCTCTTCTTCAGAAATTTTGGAAAGGGCTTTGTTCCATAATTGCTCGCTCATATAAAGACAGGTCATTTCAAAGCTAAGATGGGGGCCTCTAGATAAATAACTGTATCAGTGTCTTTCAATAATGCTTCTTTATTGCTGCGTGTGGAGACTTATTATTTCCAAATGCCCCATCAGTGCCCCATGGAGCTTCTTTTCGGGAAGGGAACTTTTGTAACTACTTGATTTTATTGGTGGGCCCACAAGGACTTGAACCTTGGACCAACGGATTATGAGTCTGTAAAATAGGGGTTTTAAGCACTTTCAGTAAGTTTTAAATTATTTTAAAAACCTTTATAAATCAACGTTTATAAGCCATAATTGCCAATATTGAAATTTATTTAGTTTTAAATAATGTGTCTACATGGCGTCTACATGAGATTTAGAGGGTGAAATATGGCTGGGTCTGAAAAGGGTATAAAACTAACCAAAACCATCGTTGATAAACTCGAACATATTCCCGGTAAAACCCAATCTTTTTTTCGTGATGAAACCTTAAAAGGTTTTGCCTTGAGAATTACAAGCACTGGTGTGAAAAGCTTCATCGTCGAAACCAGAATCAGTGGTAAGGTCAAAAGGTTGACTTTAGGTAAATTTGGCAACTTGACGGTTGAAGAAGCCAGAAAGCAAGCCAAAAGCCTGTTGGGCAGTGTCGCGAGGGGGGATGATCCTATTGCAGAGAAGAAAACTAAAAAAGTTCATGCGATGACCTTACAACAGGTATTGAATGATTACCTCAAAGCACGAAAAGATTTAAAGCCTCGAACGCTAAATGATTATCAATGTGTCTTACATGAAGTTGTGCCCGACTGGCTTGATAAACCGCTTATAAATATTACCCGAGAAATGATTGCTAAACGACATACCAAGCATGGTGAAACCAACAGTAAAGCACGTGCGAATAATGCCATGCGGGTATTAAGAGCTATTTTTAATTACGCCATGTATGAATACCAAGACGGCAATGGTCATCCGATTATCACGATTAACCCAGTCAAATACCTATCGCATACTCGAGCATGGTATCGCGTGGATCGCAAACAAACCGTTATCAAACCCCATCAATTGGCAGAATGGTATAAAGCGGTGATCAGCTTGGTGGAAACAGACAATTACCGTAATGCCTTACTGTGGCATGATTATTTTTTACTACTGCTTTTTACAGGCATGCGTAAGATGGAAGCTGCATCGTTACGTTGGGACGATGTGGATCTCAAATCCAAAACCATCACGCTACAAGACACCAAAAACCATGAAATCCACACATTGCCTATGCCTGAATTTATCTACGAGTTAATGGAACGCAGAAGCCGAAACAAAACCAGTGAATTTGTTTTTCCGGCTGAAAGCAAAACAGGTTATGTCTATGAGCCTAAAAAAGCGGTCAATAGGGTCGTGGAGTTATCTGGCGTATCATTTACTTTGCATGATCTCCGTAGAACGTTTGCAACCATTGCAGATAGCCTTGATTTACCGGCCTATGCTTTAAAACGACTGCTTAATCACAAAATGAATCATGATGTTACTGCTGGGTATATTATGAAAGATGTTGAACGTTTGCGTAAGCCGATGCAGCAGGTTGCTAACTTCTTGCTTGATCATATGACTGATATGGCTTAATTATAAATAAATAATGTTCCATATTCGCCCTACTTATTTGTAAATAGGGTGAATATGGAACATACTATAAATATGAATACAAAAATAAAATACAGTCAAAAGGCTCTAAACCTCGTTGAAGCGAAAGGTATTGTTCGTTCGTCGGATTTTGTTGAAGAAGGTATTCCAAGAATGACTATCTCTCGGCTAGTTGCCGCTCATGAATTGCAACAAATTGAGAGAGGGCTATATTGCCTTCCGCAAAAAGAATTTTCCGAGAAGGAGAGTTTGATTGTCGTTGCTTCTAGGGTTCCTCAAGCTATATTTTGTCTTTTGACGGCTCTTCAAATACATGAACTTACCACGCAACTCCCAAGAAAAATTTGGATAGCTATGCCTATCGACAGTCATGTGCCCAAGATAGAATACCCACCCATAAAAATGGTGAAATATACTGGCAAGGCTTACTCTGAGGGTATTGAGATCCAACAATCTGACGGTATTGATTACCGGGTTTATAATGTGGCAAAAACAATCGCTGACTGTTTTAAACATCGGAATAAAATTGGTATTGATATAGCTATTGAAGCTTTGAAAGATGCCTATGGTAAAAATAAAGTAACTACGGATGAACTATGGCATTATGCGAAAATTTGTCGTGTTGCCAATGTCATGCGCCCTTACCTTGAGACGATTCAATGACAAAAGATATGAGCGCATCTATTCGAGCACGATTAAAAAATATAGCGAAAGCAGAAGAAACCGACTTTATTACGGTATTAACCCGTTATGGTCTTGAGCGGTTGTTATATCGAATTGGTCAATCTAAATATGCCAGTCAATATTTATTAAAAGGGGCCTTATTATTTAATCTTTGGTATGACATGCCACATCGATCCACAAAGGATATTGATTTATTAGGGTTTGGCAATCATGAGCTTGATTATTTAACCGGTGTTTTCAAGGAAATTTGTTTAATATCTGCCGACGATGGAATTGTTTTTGATGACAGCTCAATCACAGCAACGCCTATAAAAAAAGAAGATGGGTATAAAGGTGCAAGAATAGAGTTATTTGCTAACCTATCCAAAGCGTGCATTAAAATTCAAGTGGATGTTGGCTATGGCGATGTTGTAACGCCTGATCCAATTGATGCCAATTATCCTGTTTTGATAAGTGATTTACCTCAGCCTCAAATTCGAACTTATCCCATCTATACAGTGATTGCTGAAAAACTGCATGCGATTGTTTTATTAGGCATAGCAAATAGTCGATTAAAGGATTATCTGGATTTATATATATTGTTGAAAAATGAAGAGCTAGACAAAAAAATATTATTAGATGCGATTGCGTCAACGTTCGTCCGAAGAGACATGCCTTTACCAAAAGTTACACCAGTAGGGTTAACAACAGAGTATAGCGAAGATGGATCGAGACAAGCAATGTGGCGTTCTTTCTTAAATAAAAATGAACTTGAATTTATATCATTGCCTGAGGTTGTGACTTCGATAAGTGAATTTGTCTTGCCAATAATAATTAAAACATCATCGTGTAAATAAGCATCTGCTTGCGGAGTTACAATTAAAGCAAGGGACATTGGGGACAAATGGGACCGCCCCACCACAACTGGGTTTTAGCTGTCCCCATCTCATTTTTCGGTGATGGGACTTAGGGGACACTGGAAATATAGCAATCAAACTACCAAGAGAAAAGGCATGCCTACAGAAGAGCAACAAGCAACCTCAAATATGAAAATGCAACTTGCATGGTTAACGGATATCCATCTCAATTTTCTAAAAGTTGAGATGCGTCAAAAATTGTATGCGGATATTCTGGCTACGGCTTGTGATGCCCTTTTAATCAGTGGCGATATTGCCGAAGCACCTTCTTTGACTGATCTTCTCAGTGAGATGGCAGTTCAAATTAAAAAGCCAATTTACTTTATTGTTGGTAACCATGATTATTATCGTGGAACTGTTAGTGATGTTCGAAAGGCATTAACCACATTAAGCACAGCCAATGCCAACTTATTTTGGTTGCCTGCATCAGGTTTACAGCAGCTTCCAAATAATACAATTTTATTAGGTCAAGATGGTTGGGCAGATGGTCGTTTGGGTGATTATCAAAATAGCACAGTTTCACTCAATGATAGCAGAATGATTGCTGATTTATTTCAGGAAAATATGCTTGGCCGACAACAACTATTACAAAAAATGCAAGAATTAGCAGACATTGATGCCAGTGCTTTAAAACAGGATTTGGCTCAAGCGGTAAAGCAACACCCCAAAAAGATCATTGTTTTAACCCACATTCCTCCGTTTAAAGAGGCTTCTAAGCATATGGGGCAAGTGAGTGATGACAATTATTTACCTTATTTCAGTTCGAAAGCAATCGGTGATGTGTTGATGCTATTTGCTAGCGACAATCCATCTATCGATTTTTTAGTTCTTTGTGGGCACACACATAGTGATGCTAAATATCAGCCACGGACGAATTTAATTGTTAAGGTTGGCAAAGCTGAATACTACAAGCCAGTAATGCAAGAGATCATAATTGTTTAAGCTGTTCCACCCAATTGCTCGAACGTAATCGCTGGGCGGGTAGTAGCGTGCCATATTTGAAAATCGGTCGTAAGGTTTTGTGCCGAAAAAGCGATATACTGAATTGTTCTTCAACAACAAAAAGTTTATCACTCAACGGCGGGGGAATTAAAACCTAGATAAAGACTGGGTCCCGCGGACAAGCCGCCGCACGTAGGCGGTAGGTGAATTATCAACACACCCTATTTTATCTGAAATTTAAAAAACTGGTGCTTGATTAGTATCTGGAGTCTCCCTGCCGCTTGTCATGCCATTCTGCTCAGGAGATGTAGATGAATGAGGGGTTGCTCTTTCTTTTGGACCAGAGAACAAGCCTAACCCGTTAGTACCCAACCATGCCGTACCTAGGGAAGCCCCCGTTACTATTAGGCAGATGCCAAGGACCGCACCTAGACCTGAAGCTATCGCTGCGGCACCAGCACCTATTAAAACTGAAGCAAGTGGCAGGGTTAAAAAATATCAATAAGATTCTTTTTTGACTATGACGTCTTGTGAATAATGTTGCTGAAAGCAGAAATTTTATTGAGCGAAAGGATTTGCAACAAAAGTTATTGTAGATTTTTATGGGTTCTATTAAGCACACAGCCCATGAACCATAAATTTTTAACAGCTATTATTTTATCGTTCGGATCTGTCTACATTACGTCTACATGAGATTTTCGATATTTTTTAAAACCAACGTAACTTGTTGATTTTATTGGTGGGCCCACAAGGACTTGAACCTTGGACCAACGGATTATGAGTCCGCTGCTCTAACCAACTGAGCTATGGGCCCTGATAGAATCGTCATTATAAAGCGTAACTCAATAAAACGCTATCATGAATTACGCTTTTGTTACGCTACTTTCTAAACTTTTTTATAAAGCTTGAATTTTTGCTTGATGATGGAGCGCTTTTTCTCGAGCACGCTCTGCTTGCTCAAGTTTTTCTCGTTCTTTTGCGACCACATCTTCAGGTGCTTTGTCCGTAAAGCGTGGGTTATTAAGTTTTCCTGTGGCCAGAGCGATGTCTTTATCAAGCTTTTTCAGCGTTTTTTCGAGACGTGCGAGTTCATCATCTTTCTTGATAAGCCCTGCCATTGGAATCAGTAGCTCCAGCTCGCCAACCACCGCTGATGCTGATACAGGTACTGTATCGCTGTCTTCAAGACGATGGATTTTATCTATCTTGGTGAGTGTCATGAAAAGCGTCTTGTGCTTCTCAAGTTTTTCTTCGACGTCAGGGGTGATATGACGAAGGTAGAGCGGTATAGCAACCGATGGGCTAATCCCCATTTCACTTCGAATTGTACGAATGGCTTGGATTACAGTTTGTAACCAGGCTATTTCTGCTTCTAACTCCAAATCAATGCTTTTTTGCTGAACTTCAGGAAACGAACTGAGCATGAGCGTCTCACCACCTTCGCTTGTGAGTTTGTTCAAGCGTTGGAAAATCGTTTCTGTGATGAACGGCATAATCGGATGAAGCAGTTTGACGATATGAAAGAGCACGGAGATTAACGTACGGCGTGTGCCTCGTTTCATCGCACCTAGCGCTTGGGTGTCATAGAGCACGGGTTTGGAAAGTTCGAGGTACCAGTCGCAGTACTCATGCCATACAAATTCATATAAATTATTGGCTAATAAATCAAAGCGATATTGTCCATAATATTGATGGGTACGCTCGACGGTGTGTTGTAAACGTGAATAAATCCAGCGATCGGCAGAGCTGTACTGAAACGCGCCATCACCTAGATCCACGCTTTCTTCTTCGGTATGCATAAGCACATAGCGCGCGGCATTCCAAAGTTTGTTACAAAAATTACGATAACCTTCGACGCGGGCGATATCAAAACGCATGACACGAGCATTCGAGGCGATTGCACAAAACGAAAAGCGGAGTGCATCGGTACCAAAAGCTTCAATCCCTTCTGGGAATTCTTTTTTTGTGCTGGCGATAATTTTCTTTTGTGTTGAACTTACCAAGTGATTGGCCGCACGTTTTTCAAGTAAATCATCAAGACTGATGCCGTCAATAATATCCATGGGATCAAGCACATTACCTTTGGATTTTGACATTTTTTTCCCATCTTGGTCACAGACCAAGCCGGTGACAAAAACTTCAGGAAAAGGGATTTTACCGGTAAATTTTAGGCTCATCATGATCATGCGAGCCACCCAGAAAAATAAAATATCAAAGCCTGTAAATAAAGCCGAGGTTGGGAAAAAATCTTCAAAATCAGGTGTTTTCTCAGGCCAGCCGAGTGCAACAAAGGGCCACAGTGATGAAGAAAACCAGGTATCTAAAACATCTTCATCTTGTTTTAACACCAGTTCATCATCAAGTTTGTATTTAAATCGCACGTCTTTTTCGGTGTACCCAACGTAGACTTTGCCGTGGATGTCATACCATGCGGGAATACGATGCCCCCACCAGAGTTGACGGCTAATACACCAATCTTGAATGTTTTCCATCCAGTGTTCGTAAGTTTTTGTCCAATTATCTGGAACAAAGCGTACTTTTCCTTGATGAACAACATCGAGTGCGGGTTTCGCCAACGGTTCCATTTGAATATACCATTGGTCGGTTAACAGTGGCTCAATGATGGTATTGGATTTTTCGCCACGTGGAATGTTGAGCTGATGCGGTTCTATTTTTTCAAGCAGACCGGCTTGCTCAAGATCTTTGATGATGTGTTCTCGGGCAACAAAGCGATCCATGCCTTGATAGGCCAGGGGAGCGTGTTTATTAATATTGCCTTTTTTGGTTAAAATCGTGGTCATCGGTAATTGATGACGTTTACCGACTTCATAATCATTAAAATCATGTGCAGGCGTAATTTTTACACAACCACTACCAAATTCAGGATCGACATATTCATCCGCGATGATGGGAATCGTGCGATCGCACAAAGGCAAGTGCACATGTTTTCCAATGAGAGCTTGATAGCGCGTGTCTTCAGGATGAACCGCAATCGCCGCATCTCCGAGTAAGGTTTCCGGACGTGTGGTCGCAATAATCACAACGTCGTCAGAATCAACCAACGGGTAGCGGATATGCCACAAATGACCTGCTTCTGTTTCGGTAATCACTTCAAGATCGGAGACGGCCGTACCCAGCTTTGGATCCCAGTTAACGAGGCGATTACCGCGATAGAGCAAGCCTTCGTCATAGAGCTGTACAAATACTTTATTGACGGCTTTAGAAAAACCCTCGTCCATCGTAAAGCGTGAACGCGACCAGTCGGTGGAGCAACCCATGCGACGCATTTGGCGCATGATGGTATCTCCGGATTCTTCTTTCCATTGCCATACACGCTCTAAAAACGCATCGCGTCCCATTTCTTTACGCGATAGATTTTCTTGCTGTAATTTTTTCTCAACGACCAGCTGTGTTGAGATGCCCGCATGATCAACACCGGGTTGCCATAACGTACGTTTACCACACATGCGTTGGTAACGTGTCATAGCGTCCATGAGCGTGTCTTGAAAACCATGGCCCATGTGTAACGTACCGGTAACATTAGGGGGCGGTAACATCATAGAATAAGAGGGGCCTGAGCCTTGCGGACGAAAATAGTCACGGCTTTCCCATGTTTCGTAACAGGTGTGTTCAATATCTTTTGGAGAATAGGTCTTTTCCACGATCAAATCTCGGTTGGAAAACTAGATGTCGCGCATTCTATCATATCGATCTTCAACGATCATTTGTTTTAGATTTGTTTTAGATTTGTTTTAGATTTGTTTTAGCAAGTAAAAACGTAAGGAAAGCAGATGATGCTTCGTGTTATCATAGGGTATTTGAGTGGTTTTGGAAAAATAATAGGTCGTTATGCAATCAAAAAATATCATCGGTGGCATGCTCATGATTTTAGGTACCTGTATTGGTGCCGGCATGCTCGCTATTCCTATCGTGAGTGCGCATGAGTCATTTCGATTTAGTGCGTTGCTTTTGACCGTTGCGTGGTTATGCATGACCATGGGTGCTTTTGCAGTACTGGAGGTTAATTTATGGTTCAAGCCCGGCAGTAACTTAATTACGATGGCCGAAGGTACGTTGGGCGCATGGGGAAAAACGGTCACGAGTTTGCTTTATTTATTACTTATGTATAGCCTAATTTGCGCTTACCTTGCGAGTGCCAGTGGCGTGTTGCAAACGTTTTTTAAAGCGATGAGTTGGCCTATGCCACGCGCAATCACAACGGTGATGACCTTGCTTGTTTTGGGAAGCATTGTTTGCCGAGGGATGGGGGCGGTTGATATGGCCAACCGTTTGTTTATGGGCATTAAGCTTTTGATTTTTGTTCTTATTGTCACGGTCCTTGCGCCGCAAATTCAGATAGAAAAATTATACGAAGGCGATTTTTCAATACGAAACAGTGCATTTATTGTTATGGTCACTTCGTTTGGTTATGCGACCATTTTGCCTACCCTGCGTGAATACCTTCATTCGGATCGAAAAGCCTTAAAATTTATCGTACTAGCCGGAAGTTTGGTGCCGTTCGCGATATTCTTACTCTGGCTGTGCATTGTTCAAGGCGTGTTGCCTCGCACGGGCGAGCATGGCTTAATTGCGATGGCCGCGTCAAATAATTCAAGTTCAAGCCTCATGCTTGCCATTACACATGTTGCACACAATGCGTGGATGAAATACATCGCCAGTATGTTTGTTTCGGTGTACGTACTTACATCGTTTTTATCCGTAGCGATTAGTTTAGCTGACTTTATAGCGGATGGCTTAAGTAAAACTAAACAGGGCAAAGACGGCGTATTAATTCATGCGTTGTGTTTTTTACCGCCGTTATTGATTGTTTTAGTTAAACCTGGAATTTTTATTACCGCACTGGCGTATGCCGGTGTGTGGTGTATTATTTTACTCATGATTTTGCCTTTACTGATGCTGTACAGCGGGCGTTACAAACATCGATTATCTGATCATCATATTTTGCCGGGTGGTCGTTGGTTTTTATCGGTAATGCTCGGTATTGCTTGTGCATTTTTAATCATGCAATTTTTTTAATAGCAAACAGGATGTGGTGATTATGAATTTAGAACAGCAGCGCGTGGTGGTGACCGGTGGAGCTTCAGGCATGGGACGTGCGTGTGCTGAGTCTTTTCGTGCACGCGGTGCCAAGGTGATGGTCTGGGATGTGCATGCAGATGCGCATGACGCGCATGCTATCGCGTGTGATGTGCGTTCAGATGATAGCGTTCGAACAGCTTTAGCTGAAACGATCGAGCGCATGGGCTTACCACGTGTTTGCATTCAATGCGCGGGGATTGCACCGGCAGGGCGTATGGTCGGCAAGCAGGGAGCGATGCCACTGGATGCGTTTAAACAGGTGATTGATGTGAATTTGATCGGTACGTTTAATGTTATGCGTGTGTTTGCTGAAGCGGTGATGCAGGCGCCAGACGTACTTGATGGTGAAGAGCAGGGTGTGATCATCAACACCGCGTCGATTGCTGCGTATGAAGGTCAAATAGGGCAAACGGCCTACAGTGCATCGAAAGGGGGAATTGTTGCACTTACATTGCCTGCTGCACGTGAACTGGCATCCAGCGGTATACGCGTCAACACGATAGCGCCCGGGCTGATCGCGACACCTTTATTGCTCAATATGCCTGAAGAGGTTCAAGCAAGTTTGGCTGAATCGGTACCGTTTCCTAAGCGCCTGGGCAAACCGGAAGAGTTTGCAGCGCTGGCTGCGCATATCATTGAAAATAATATGATCAACGGTGAAGTGATTCGTTTAGATGGTGCATTACGCATGGCGCCACGTTAGGCATTAATCAATCATTGTGTTTTTTTGATTACCAAACATAAATTTGTTAATATAGAACTACAGTATACTTTTGTCATAATCTTAGACGCGCGCTCGTTGGTGGAGGGATTAAAATTGGTTGTTCATGATAGATTAAGCCCAAATGATGAAACGAGTTTAACGATACAATATGAGTCGATTGACTACCCGCTTTGGTGTTACGGCTGGAATATTAAGCATGGGTTTGATACCTCACAATCCGGTAAAAAAATTGCAATCATGCAGTTTTCATGCGAATCAGAAACATCATCAACTCAATTGATGCGTGAGCTTGAGCATACCGAAAGCATGTTAGCCCGTGCTATACCTCTTTATTTGCTCGAAGTGATTTATTATGGAACCGATGCATCATCAAGCGTTATTTTCCCTGTGAGTCAGCTTAAACAAGACGCCTACGTGTTATACGGTTCACCCACATCGCGCCAACAGGTGATGGCTTTGGCTGAGGAGAGAGGTTTGGATGGTGTCGTGACCGGGGTGATTGCACCTGATAAGCTTATAATAACATATTGGAATTTGCTGACAGATACGGAAGAGCACCAAAGCTTCCCATTTGATTATAATCAACCAGGAAGCACGCTTTCGCCTCTTCAAGCATTTGTTTTTGAGCAATCCGGTCTAGCTTTTGACCCCAGTTTTCAAAAACATAGACGAGGCTTTCAAGCGATACCTGAGGCGTATCAACACAAGTATGTCATGCTAAGCGCCCAGCATCTTATGTTGCACCAAGCAACACACGCTGCGGATCGTATGCTCAACGATCATCATTTGATTCAAGGCTTATTAAAGCTTGCAAAGCAAGGCGAAATCATGCAAATGCAGTTAAATTTGATTAGCACCATTCATCTTTGTATGCGTTATCAATCCTCCGCCATCAAAGATTATAAAGGTCGTATTACGCGATGGTTGGATGGCATAGCTGCAAGCGAGCATATTTTGCATAGCATTGCAGAAAAAACAGCCAGAGTATTTAGAGCATATTGTGCTGAATGAATCAAATTTACGATAATACGCCCTGTTTTTTTTGTGGTTGATGTGGTTATTATTTAGTCTCTATGTTATGATCTCCGTAAATCTATCTGCTTTTTGTTGTTTATGCTTTCATTGGAGATGCTTCAATCTGTTATTAATATAGGAACCGATGCGCATTCCGTTTCGCAACATGTAGCCTATACACAAGAAACCGTGGATAGTGGTACAAAAAATAAGCTGTGGTCTTTTCGAGCCATTCATTGGTTAGCAAACCTTTCGCTTTTTCCCTTGCTTGGCTTGTTTCCTGCACTTTATGTTTGGTTGGTTTATGTTGGAACAGCTTTGCTTTTGGGGGCGATTTTTTATCTTGCCTCGGTTGCTCATCACAATCAAATTGCTGAAAATTTAGCTGAATCTAACGCTATCATTAGCCTGCCTTGGGAGTTTCATAAAAATACCTATTTCATGCGAATCGCAAGGTTTCTAAGTGACAATTTAGTGTATCCCTTGCTAGCCCTCTACGGTATTTCGCTTGTGGCTTGTGTATTTATGGGTTCACCCTGGTACGCATGCATTGCTGTCGCTATGTTTGCATTAGATCAGCTCTATCAACGTGAATATCTACCTGATTTTTTAGACATGCCTTATCTATGTCTGAGTGTGACGATGTTACTGCTCGTGGTTTTTGGTGTCACCAGTTATATCGCGCTGGGGCTTTCTTTGGCGATGATTGCATTTACTGTGATAGATCACATCCTATATTATAAGTTAGGTAAAATCAGCCCAACCGTACAGTTTCCTAAGAGTCAGGTTTTGGAAGTTGATGCGACTGAAGTTGCCCAACCGTTAGAAACGGTGCTTAAGGCGTATCAAACAGCCCGCGCTGACTTAGAGCTTCATGTGACGATTGATCACTTTTCTGAAAGCTTTCAGCTCGTGGATAATATTTTACAAAATGTTCCTTCGGTTAATTATCAGCGTTACTTGACATTATTTGATGCAATTGATTTTGAAAATGTAGACGTTCAAGAGCAGATGTTATGCCAAATGTATTTGCATGATAAATTTAATGGACAAGATTTACAGGGTTTATCTCAAGATGAGTTAATGGCACGTCAAAAAGATTATTTGAGGCAAGAAATGGTGGTTTTTGTTAAGCGGCTTGAGCAGAAATCCCATCGTGATTTGACGCATTTGCAAGCAGCCAACATGCATGGGTACGCCCGTTTGTTATTATTAAATATGGAGCATTATTCAGCTGAAGATCAAGCTTCGCTTTTACTCGCCATTGCGATGACGACGGGATCACATTGTTATCGCTCGTATCCTGAAAATTTAAGCACGTTTGCTGCTGAAAAAGAGCTCTTATTCAAACCTAATCTGACGTTGAGAGAGCATGCGCTGCTTGCGGTGCAAGACATTCGGGAAGCGGCTTTCCGAACGTATTATTATGATACCGTACGTAAGCTTATTAAATATAAAAAATATAAACCTTATAATCCCTTTTGGACGGATGTGGATGATTATTTTACGTATGAAGATTTTGTTTATTGGTTTGGTTTGAATTTTTATTTGCGTAATGTAAGTTTTACGATGGGGATCAGGGATGCGTCAGAAGTACTCTGGGACCGTATGATTGCGTTTATGTTTCGTGAGCATGAATATAAACTTTTATTTTGTGAAACATACGATGTGAAGTATTTAATTGATCGAGCGATTGATCCAAAAGAAAAACTCTACCTTATTTTTTGGGAGTGGTGTGCGGAGCGTGACGTACATATCGTGCAATTGGATGATGATTTGATGCCAATACAACGCAATGAAGATGAACTTCGGGCCTTGGCTGAATTGATGTTGCTTGATTTCAATATTGTGGATGTGAAAACGCCGACTGTTTCACGCCATGCGTTGTTTCAGCCGGCGCCTTGGGTTGTTGATGAAGATGAGGCCTTTTCATGTGGTTACGATACATAAATTTGTCAAATCGACGACAAGATTGATTGAGTCGTCTATACTAACTGTATCGAACGAAATGGTCAGGGTAAGGAGTTATCTATGGAAGCATTGTCTTCAAATGAAGCAAAAACACACTTTGGCGATCTTCTTATGAAAGTTCAACGTGAACCCGTTCAAATAAATCGAAACGGTAAGCCTGTTGCTATTGTGATATCTATGGATGATTATTTGAACTTTGAAACGCTTAAAATGCAGCAGTTAAAAAACAGGGTTGAGCAAGCTAAAGAAGACATTGCTGCTGGTCGTACAGTTGATGGGGACATGCTGTTTGATCACTTATTAAAAGATGGATCCGATTAATATGGGCCAATATTTTTTTACAAAGCATTCACAACAAGATTTAATTCAGTTACGACGTTTTACACAGGAAACTTGGGGTGAAAAGCAGTCAGTCGTTTATTTACAAAACTTACAGGATACATTGCAGTTACTGTCAAGCATGCCATCCATGGGAAAAAATTGTTTTGATGATTTAGGAGAAAATATTTTTCGATTTCCATCGGGTGCCCATATGATCTATTATTTGACGCAACCTGCCGAGGAGGTAGTCGTTATCGCTATTTTTCATCAAAGCATGGTTCCAACGAAACATCTTGGTTCACGATTATAAAGGTAAGATAATCATGAGGGCGCAACTCTCGCATAAACAAACGTATTATTTGCAGACCATGGGTATCGAACCTTGGGTGATGCGGCACGCCGAATTAGCCTCCGAATCATCCGGATTAATCACGGTTGTGATCGAGCAACGTCTCGAGAATTCTAGCCAAAAAAAATTAATGCACGCCATGTTTCAAAGTATAGGTGTTTCAGACAAAATGCTGGATGTGCTGTATGATTCAGAAGCAAAAAATTTAAATCATCATATTCAGAAAACAAAGCCTCGCGTGGTGATTGCATTGGGCTGTAAAGTAGACGTTCATGATAAAACACCAGTCTTTATGATGCATCATCCTGCTGATTTACTTCAAAATCCAAGTCATAAACGCGACGTTTATCATGCGCTTGGACGAGTTGCTTCATGTTTAATACCCGATATAAATCACAACACGTCGGCCTAACTTGGATCGAAGTTCTCGTAACGCTCGCGATCGTCGGTGTTTTATGTTCTGCTGGCGTTTCACACTGGCGTGGATTGCAAGTCAAACAAGCCGAACGGCGTTTGTTCAATGAGGTAGGGCGTGTGCTTATTTTTGCGCGCAATCAAGCTTTATTGCATTCCGAAACCTTGGTGTTACGACCACGGGTTGCGTCAAAAAGTTGGTCATCAGGTATGGTTCTTGAGTTTAAACATCAGACCCAAGATGGTCGGGCACAACGCTTGCATACATGGTCCTGGCATTATCCCAGTTTATCTTTAAGCTGGCATGGTTTTTTAGGGGATGATGTATTAGTCATAGAACATCGTCCCGCTCAACTTGCCATGAACGGTTATTTTCAGGTCAACAACACCGAATTAAAGCACGTGCGATGGGTGGTCAGTCGTTTTGGTCGTATCCGAGCTGAGCAGTCGTGATGTGCTTGAATCAGCATGCCAAAAGCTGTTTTTTTGCGACGGAGCCGGGTGGTTGAGCGCAGCTTGTTGATGTTCTTCCCGAGAGTAGGCGCTTATGATCGCGTGTAACCGCCCATGATTTAATATACGTCGATCGTGCTCACCCATCTTGTTGATGACGTGGGTTAATTGTGTTGTATCAAGCATATGTGATTCATCAGCTGCTTCTTTTAGTTTATGAAGTAGAGTTCTTGCCGTGACTATTTTTTGTTCCGGGGCTGTATAAGACCAGAAATGACTGAAACAAGAGCTGACTTCTCCTGCGTTAAGCTTAGATTGCTTAATTTCAGCGTAAAGCGCTAAATTTGCCATAATTTTTTCAGGTTGATTGCTTATCGATAGTGAAAGCGTGGTCCATCCTTGAGGGTTGAGTGTTTGTGTTAAGGCGGGCAAGTCATGAAATTGGTCTGCTTGATTTAAGCTCTCAAGTAATGTCGTGACCGTGCTGCATGTGTTGTTCATATCATAGGGTAATTTAAACGTAAAAATTTCTTCTATGGTTTGATTACGAAGTTTTGTATTTTTTAAGCTTAAAATAAGTTGAATCATCCCGATAAACAGAGGCGTGTTATCCATGTTTCGAGCAAGCGTTAAAATCGATTTATTATGAGGGCCCTTGTCACGTAACAGCGCATGAAAACTACGTTCTGATAGTGTTGTTTGTAAGGCTTGAATGAGGTTTATGACTTGCGTGGCTTGCAAGGCAAGGGCGCGATGATAGGCTTCTGGAGCTGTTGCTTTTAAATTTTTTAGGCGCGTTCGTTCTTCAGGCGTTTGGGTAAACATCGCAACTACTAATATGTTTTGGTGATCATAATTTTTTTGATTTAATGCATCATCGATATAAGCCTGATCTGAGCGTGAGTGAGCAAAAGACAAAATCAGCGATGTGAGTAATTCAATATGATGTTTAGCCAGTATAAATAATGCGTTGTCTTTTGATTGATTGATTTTGGTCAGCAATTCAAGCCTGTTCTTGATGGGTATATTGTGTGTGATGTACTGAATAAACAGATCGGCAATGGACGCATTCTGAGAAAAAGCCACATGAAGTGTTGTGGAATGGTCCGGCTCCCTTCGACCTAAAATCATGCATTTTTTTTCGAGAGGCAGTTTATTTAAAAGCGCGAATAACATGCTGTAAATATTTTGCCATCCAACGGTTGTTATTTCTGCTGTTATGTCTGCGCCTAGCGTGAGTGCATATTGAAAGATGTTTTTTTCTCTGTTTCTATTGATTTCTCTTGTTGGGCCCGATTCGGCTTCGCGACGATGCTTCAAGATCAGTTTATTATCTCGGGAAATTCTGCTGGTTTTTATCTTTTTAGGTTCTACTTTTTTGGATTCGATTTTTCTGGGTAAAATATTATAAGACAGTACTTGAAAAATATGCTCGATACTCAAATCCTCAAAAAAAGGCGTTACTTTTGAAAGGTGATTTGATTTGTATTTTATTAACAATCCGAGGGTTGTGAAGTTGGTTGAGGTTTTTTGAAGCATGAGCGTGCTTATCGTATGAGGTTCTAAATTTCTAATCACAGAACACAAGGTGGATAGTGTTTGGTCAGGATTTCTTATTGCTACCATGAATGCATTGGTTTGTTGTTGGTTGGTATCTGTAAGTAAGCTCGTTTGTTTGGTTACAGCTAGTGTAGCTTGTACATTAAGTAAAGCATCTAAATAGGAGGGGTGAGCATGAGCCGCAAGCATGAAGCAGGTATTTCCATCACTATTTTTTAGGCTTAGCAGCGAATATATATCGTCATGATTCATTTTTTTTATTTGTCTTAAGATTTCTGTAAAGGCGATAAAATTTCCGTTGATGATGGATATCATTAAGGCGTTGTTATGCTGATTTTTCGTAAGTTGCTGTAATAAGATATGAAGGCTGGAACGATGGATGTTGGAAAGGTAGGCCATAAAAGGGTATATTAAATCTTCTTCGTGCTTGCAAATATACCAAAGTATTTTTACCAAGCTTGTTTTTTCTAGTGAGAGCGATAGCTCGGTTGAGCGCATGGTTTCATGATCAAATGAATATTCTAATTTTTCTAAAAAGAGATTAAGCTTATCTAGATATTGTTTTTTGCATATTGCTTCGTGGGTATGTTGTATTTTGTATAAAAGCAGCGTTTTGCAGTTAGATTGTAAAACATGGGCCACATTGATCGTGACAATATTTTCTGTGATGAGCTTTAACAGCAAGCGCTTCGCGTAATCATCCCAGTGGATTTGTTCTTTGAGTTTGTTGTGTTTGTCATAGAATAAAGATGTTTTGTGTGAACGTTCTAAATCAATCAGTGGGCTTAAAAAGTGTGTTGACAGATGTTTTAATTTCTCTTGGAGAATAAAGCGGTGGTAGATGATTTTTGCAGCTTTAATTAAATACTGAAGCGTGTCACTTACACTGTTCGTATAAAATTCTTCTATGCCGAATCTTATGGAATCCTTTTGAAGCATGACCTGACCTACAAAATAGTCCTGCAGACCACTGTTACGTGAGGCTCTGTTATTTAAACGAGGTGGAGAGCAGAAGTCCCCTAGCTCACTTTTGATTGAGCTGGCTCTGTTGATTAATGGACCAACAAAAAATGCCTGCTCTTCTTCACTGCTGATTCTTCGTGCTTCACTGCTGAATAAATCGGGAGAATAATACCCTCCTAAATCATTTTCAACCAAACTTTCTTCATGAGGTGTTTGATCATCTTTTATAATCTGTAAAGTATAAGGTATGTTCTGGCCAATGTTTGTTTTAAGTAAAATGGCGGTTTTAAAGTAAGTCACATAGTGCTCAAAATCTTTGGCGTGCTGGAAGGCTTGTTGCCTAATAATTTCTCGACGATACATGAGCAGGTAAGCATCGAGCGTTGTGCCATGATGAAAGATAAACTCCAGCATGAGCAGGTTGTCATAACTTTCTTTTTTACTTCCTGTGATGGCACTAAAAAAGAGATTAAATAATATGTCTTGTAACTCATCGCCTTGCACTTCTGTCGAGATATTGACAAGCTTGTCGTATAAAAAACAAAGGATTTCAATTTTCCAAAACAGTGTGGCTGAAAACGGGTTGGAGAGTTTATTTAAACAATAAGAAAATTTTTTTTTTCTTCCGAGGACTTATGACAATCAAGATTAAAACTAAAACGGGTGTAAACGTAATCCACCATTTCTTGCAATGAAGCCTTAGACGGAATCGTTTCAACATGATCTTCCCTAACAGCATTTTCTGAGCGCATTTCTAATTTCATCAATGACCTCTCTTAAATGACCTTCCTTCCTGTCTTAAAAATTACGTGTTCTTTTTGCAATAATCAAGAGCTACTGCTTTATTACAACGCAATGACAAAAATGGTGGTTTTTATGTGATTCAAATACGAGCCCTAAGAAAACATGTTGATTAAATTGAACACCATGATATGATGGGCCATGCAATGAATGGGCGATTAAGATAAGGACCGCGAATGTTTGATTACACTGACACGATAGCCACCTTTGATGATGCGCTTTGGCAAGCGATGGATGCTGAACGTCGTCGGCAAGAAGATCATATTGAATTAATTGCTTCTGAGAATTATGTGACGCCTCGCGTGCTTGAAGCTCAAGGTTCTCAACTTACGAATAAATATGCCGAAGGTTACCCTAGCAAACGGTATTATGGTGGGTGTGAGCATGTGGATCGCGTCGAAGAACTGGCGATTGAGCGAGCTAAAAAATTATTTTCTGCTGATTTTGTGAATGTGCAGCCTCACTCAGGATCACAAGCCAATGCAGCCGTTATGATGGCCTTGCTTAATCCTGGTGATAAAATTCTTGGCATGTCACTGCCGCATGGTGGGCATTTAACGCATGGATCACCGGTTAATTTTTCAGGAAAACTCTATGAAGTGGCCTCGTACGGTGTCGATGAACAAACAGGCTTGATTGATTATGCAGCACTTGAAAAACAAGTGTTAGAATATCAACCTAAGCTGATTATTGCTGGATTTTCTGCTTATTCACAAGTGGTGGATTGGGCGCGTTTTCGTGAATTAGCGGATAAAGTGGGCGCGTATTTATTGGCGGATATGGCGCATGTAGCCGGTTTAGTTGCTGCTGATTTATACCCATCGCCGGTGCCGTATGCCGATGTGGTGACCAGCACCACGCATAAAACACTACGAGGCCCTCGCGGCGGTATTATTTTAGGTAAAGCAAACGAAGCAATTGAGAAAAAAATTAAATCAGCTGTTTTTCCTGGTACACAAGGTGGTCCTTTGATGCATGTGATTGCTGCAAAAGCGGTTGCGTTTGAAGAGGCCTTGCAGCCGTCGTTTAAAGATTATCAAGTTCAAGTCTTACGTAATGCAACCGTGATGGCACGTGTGTTACAAGAGCGAGGGTATCCAATCCTCTCAGGAGGTACCAACAATCATTTGGTGATGGTGAATTTGATGGATAAATCCATCACGGGTAAAGAGGCCGAAGAGGCTTTGGGGCGTGCCAATTTAACCGTGAATAAAAATTCGGTGCCCAACGATAAACGCTCGCCTTTTGTAACCAGCGGACTGCGTTTAGGTACACCAGCTGTGACAACACGAGGGTTTGGTGAAGCCGAAGTTGAAAAATTAACGCATTGGATGGCAGATATTTTAGATGATGTTCATGATGAAGAGACCATTACACAAACACGTGAACGTGTGCTGACATTATGCCGGGAATTTCCTGTTTATCGTTAGAAACGTAGGTGGTATTTAAAATGTATTGTCCTTTTTGTCAGGCAGAAGAAACGAAGGTGATTGATTCACGTTTGGTTGCGGCGGGAGAGCAAGTACGCCGACGCCGCCAATGCATGACATGCCAAGAACGGTTTACAACGTTTGAATCGGCAGAACTCGTGATGCCTCTCGTGGTTAAACGAGATGGTCGACGCGAAGCGTTTTGTGTTAAAAATTTACGAGCAGGGATGTTACGTGCCCTAGAAAAACGTCCGGTGAGTGCTGATGCACTCGAAGATGCTATCGTTGCTATTTTGAAAAATATCAGGCATCAAGGTGAGCGCGAAATTGATTCACGCCGGGTGGGGGATTGGGTGATGGAGCATTTATATGGGCTCGATCATGTTGCTTACGTCCGTTTTGCGTCGGTTTATAAACGATTTAAGGATGTAAGTGATTTTCGTCAAGCCATTGAAAAAATGAGTGATGATTTAGGGGCTTGAAGTGACAGGTGATAAACAAAACATTAAAGGCAAGCGTCGAGCACGAAAGCTTGTGGTACAAGCACTTTATCAGCGCCACATCTCGGGTGATGAGCTTGCTGCGATAGAAGCACAATTCCGAGCCATACACGTGTCTGATAATGTGGATTTAGATTATTTTTGTCGAATATTTTACGGTGTATCTAAGGATCTCGCTCGGCTAGACCAGACGTTTGAACCTTTTTTAGATCGAAAAATTGAAAGCATTAATCCGATAGAATTAACGATTTTGCGCCTGGGTACGTTTGAGTTAATCGAAGCGTTAGAGGTTCCTTATCGGGTTGTTTTAGATGAAGCGGTTACTTTGGCAAAAACATTTGGGGCTCAAGATGGCCATCGTTATGTGAACGGTGTGCTTAATCAAGTCGCAAAACAAGCGCGTGCTGTTGAGATTGATGCAAAGCTGTCTTAACCTTTTGACTTAAGCGATACAGGAGTTCGTATGGTGCAACTGTCGTTCAAGAAAGTCTGGCAAGATCCAATTTACTTTTTAGCTTTTGGTTTTGGGAGCGGACTTGCTCCCTTTGCGCCAGGTACGTTCGGCACGGTTGCAGCATTACCGCTGTATTTTCTTTTAGCTCTACTGCCGCCTCAAATTTATTTGGTGATGACGCTGTTAGCTTTTGTTCTGGGTGTTTGGGTATGTGGCAAGGTATCGCGTGATCTGGGCGTACATGACCATGCTGGCATCGTTTGGGATGAAATTGTTGGGTTTTTACTTACCATGTTCTTGGTGCCGGTGCACTTGATTTGGGTTGTTACTGGTTTTATGCTGTTCCGTATTTTTGATATTTGGAAGCCCTATCCTATTCGTTGGGTTGATAAGCAGGTGACCGGCGGGCTCGGTATTATGGTTGATGATGTTTTGGCGGCAATTCCGGCGTGCTTTATTTTGCAGGTTATCAGTCATTTATTTCCTGTCGGTGCGGGCTGATGAATCAAAATCATAAAGAGTTGATGAGCATCACGTTAACCGTCAGTGTTGTGGCGTTTACTCTTTTTATTATCCATCGTTTTATCCCTTCGTTAGTTTGGGCGGGTATTATCACGATTGCCACGTACCCTATGTATGTGCGGTGGCATAAATTTTTTGGCAAGTATCATAATATTTCTGCGTTTTTGTTCACAACCGTGCTCGCACTTTTTTTCGTGATCCCCTTAAGTTGGCTTATCAGTGTTTTAATCAAAGAGCTCCAGGTATTTTTAAATTACTTACAAATACTCAATCGTCATGGTGGCGAAGTCCCTGATTTTATTCAAAATATCCCTTTTTTTGGTAAAGATATTGTTAATTATTGGGATAAAAATTTCAGTGCGCCTGGTCATATTAAGCATCTTATTTCAAACCTGCATGGATCGTTAACGCCCGCCAGTCATTATATACGGCGCATTGGCTTAAATGTCGCGCATCGTGGATTCCAAATCGGTTTTACTTTATTAATTTTGTTTTTCTTTTTTCGAGACGGTGAAAGTATCATCAAAACCATTAATCAGGTGGGCGGTAATTGCTTTGGAAGTCGCTGGTATCATTATGCTAAAAAACTACCTAAAGCCCTGCGTGGCACCGTTAATGGTACGATTTTAGTAGGCGTTGGTGTGGGAATTCTCATGGGGTTTTGTTACGCCTGGGTTGGGGCGCCAGGTCCTACGTTACTTGGTTTTTTAACGGGTGCCTCCGCCATGATACCGTTCTTGGTGCCGCTGGTGTTCGCCGTGGTTGCGGGTATTCTTTGGGCGCATGGTGCTGCGCTTGGGGCGCTTATTGTGATTGTTTGGGGCACCCTTGTGATGTTCACGGCCGATCACTTTGTAAAACCTGTACTTATTGGTGGTGCAATCAAGCTGCCTTTTTTAGCCGTGTTATTTGGAATCTTAGGCGGTGTCGAAACGTTAGGCTTATTAGGCTTGTTTGTGGGGCCTATTATCATGGTGCTGTTTATTACCCTGTGGCAGGAGTCTGAAGGAGATAAGCCCGTACCCGTATAGGCTTTTTGTTAAGGTTTAGGTTGTTGCTTTTGCTCTATCGCCTCTATTTTGTCTATTAATACTTTTCCATCTGTTTTTATAAACCATTTGTAGGCGTAGTCAACTAAACAAGTCAGTCCTACAGATCTAAGAAACGACGTGAGTCGTGTATCTCGGCGTTTTGCTAAATCCTCGTGATGATTAACTAAGTGCGCATAAAAATCTTGTATGGTTTCTTCTGATTCGGGGTTATCTGTTAATATCGCACGTGCATCTTCAATCACCTTGATTTTTAAAGCGGTTAATTCTTGCGATCGTGTGGGGAATGAATACGTGCTTGCCATCAGATGTTCGAGATAAAGATCGCAATAAATAACAAAATTGATGTATTTGAACTCAGCATTCGAGCTTTTTCCGTATTCAGTTGCACCAGAATCTTCTTGACGTATATAATCAAGGCGGTCTTTTGCGCGTAAGCACGTTAGAATAGCAGGAATATATTTTTCATTGAGGCAATCGAGATGAAGTTTCATCACGTTTGCACGTTTTTCAAGGTCCGATAAGGTCTGTAAGAGTTTTGGGATATCTTGAGGTCGCTCATCAACAAACGCGTGGATTAAGCTCGGTTTATTTCCGAACGAGGGTTTTTCGCATATTTTTTTTACACGATCATCGTCGTTAGGTAATGCTTCTAAGTTAGCAATGATGCGTTTGGTATCAAGCATGATATAACTTCCTAGTTCAATTTTTGTTTTTCTATAAAGAAATTTGGGTTAAATTAACACCTAAGTGGGCATGATTGTACGGCTCACGAAGGTTTAGGTTGATTATTTTGTTGTTTTATTGCCTCTATTTTTTCTAATAAAACTTTGCCATCGGTTTTTGCAAAAAATGAGTTGTACGCGAGGTTAACTAAGCATTCGAGCCCTATAGCTTTTAGAAACGACGTGAACTGCGTGTCTCGGTGTTGTGTCAAAGTGCCTGCGTTATTAGCCAAATGATCATAAAATTCTCGAATCGCGTCATCTGATTCGGGTTTATCCGTTAAAATTGCGCGGGCCTTTTCAATTGCTTCGATTTTATCTTTAGTCAACTTGGGTGAATCGGTTGGGTGCGCATAACTGCTTTTTTGCAAGTGCTCGAGATAAAGATCGCAATAAATAACAAAATTGATGTATTTAAACTCAGCATTCGAGCTTTTTCCGTATTCAGTTGCACCAGAATCTTCTTGACGTATATAATCAAGGCGGTCTTTTGCGCGTAAACACATTAGAACAGCAGGAACATGTGTTGGTTCTAAAGCTTCTAAAGGACTGCTAGGACTGCTTTTTTTCCGGTCACAAAATGTCATAACGCGTGAACGAAATTCTGGCTCACGTATGGTTCGTAAAATTTTTGGTATATCTTCAGGGCGTTCTTGTACAAACCAGCGAATTAAGCTCAAATTCTCCCCGTGAGATGATTCATTGATCAGCTTATCCGCGCGCTCAATGTCATTAGCTAGTTTTTTTAAGTCCTCAATGACCTCATCAGTCTCAGGCATAACAAAACTCCAAAAAATAGTTATTATGCTCTATTATAGATCAATTAAAAACAAATAACACTCGGTTTGGCGTTATTTTATTTCTCCGTACAAGTCATAATCATCGCTGTCTGTGATAAAAGCTTGTGCAAATTCACCGATTTTGAGGGTGTTATGATGTGGAAGATACACCAAACCATCGATTTCAGGCGCATCAGCGGTACTACGTGCAATCACCCGATCGTCGTCGATGGCATCTATCAGAACTTTTTGGGTCGAGCCAATTTTGTTACGTAATTTATCACGGCTGATGTCGGCTTGAAGTCGCATGAAGCGATCGTAACGTTCAGCTTTGATAGCATCAGGAATAGGATCGGCCAGTTCATTGGCACGTGCACCGGTCACGGGTGAGTACTGGAAACAGCCTACGCGGTCAATTTGAGCATCTTCTAAGAAATCTAATAAGCTTTCAAATTCTTCCTCGGTTTCGCCAGGAAAGCCAACAATAAATGTGGAGCGTATGGTGATATCAGGACAAATCGAGCGCCATTTAGCAATACGCTCAAGCGTATTCTCAGCGTTGGCCGGGCGTCGCATGGCTTTGAGTAAGCGCGGACTTGCGTGCTGCAAGGGGATATCTAAATAAGGTAATAAATTGCCATCACGCATCAGTGGAATGATATGATCCACATGAGGATAAGGGTAGACATAATGCAAGCGCACCCAAATGCCTAGCTCGCTTAACGCTTCACATAAATCATAAAAACGTGTTTCGCGTAGTTTATTTTGCCAAGTGATTTGCTTGTAACGCGTATCAAGACCGTAGGCACTGGTGTCTTGTGCAATCACGAGTAACTCACGTACACCGGCTTCTTTGAGTCGAAGTGCGTCTTGTAAAACATTTTGCATGGGGTAGCTTTGCAGTTTTCCGCGCATGCTTGGAATAATACAAAACGTGCACTTATGATTACAGCCTTCAGAAATTTTAAGATAAGCATAATGACGAGGCGTGAGTTTAATGCCTTGGGGTGGTACAAGTTGTGTGAAGGGATCAATCGGTGGTGGAAGGTGTCGATGCACGGCGCGCACGACTTCTTCGTATGCATGAGGGCCACTGATGTGTAAAACATCGGGGCAAGCTTCTCGAATCAGATCGGCTTTAGCGCCGAGACAGCCTGTAACAATGACACGGCCATTTTCAGCCATGGCTTCACGAATGGCATCCATCGATTCTTTGACAGCAGAATCAATAAACCCACAGGTGTTAATAATAACAATACCGGCATTATCGTAGGTAGAAACCAGTTCGTAACCTTGGGCACGTAGTTGGGTAATAATACGTTCAGAATCAACCAATGCTTTGGGACATCCTAAGCTGACAAAACCTACACGATGGTTCATGAGCGCACCTATTATATGAGAGTATAAAAAAAGTGCGGATTATATCGTCTAAGGCCTTACTTTGTCGAGCGATTCGACAGTAAGGGGCGAGTGTTTTTAAAATTTTTCTGGAATATATAAATTGTAATTACGAATATAATCTTTGCTTTCTTGGTACTGAATAACTGCATCATTCAGTATTGGGAGAAAAGATTTATTACTTTGCGTAACAGCAATGGAAAAGCCAAGCCCAACCGGGAACGGTCTTCCAATTGTTTTAAGGCGGTTATTTGAGTGCAGTTGCCAGTAGTTTGCTTGCAACTGACCGAGCAGCACAACATCGATGGTATTTGCATTTAATGCTTGAATCATATCAGTATTGCGCTCAAATGTAATGATGCGAGATGGATATAGTTTCATTCTGGCAACCATCTCTTCAAAAGCGCTGCCATTGAGCACGCCTATGCGCTGGTCTTTTAATTGTTCTATTTCAAAAGGTGAGGTGAACGGTGCATTGCTCGTCGTAATAAATTGGGCTTGACTGACCATGTAGGGTGTAGAAAAAAGCACTTGCAGACCTTTTTGTATTGTTATAACAATGCCTCCTATGGCAATGTCAGCTTGTCGTTTTTTTAGCGCAGGTATCAAGTCATCAGCATTCATGGGAAGGTATTCACAACGGCGGTTAAGGTTGCGACAAATATATTCCATGCTAGCGATGTCAAAACCGTAATATTGGTTCAGGCTGTCTTGCATCACAAACGGTGGAGCAAAGGAGGGAATAGCAACACGCAAAGGCGCGTCTTCGGCAAAAATAGATTGGTTAAAACATGTAAGAAAAATTAATGCGATAACATATTTTTTCATGATGCAGCCAATTTAAAAAAATCCTTACTTTATTTATAGCATAAAAATAGCATAAAAATATCATAAAATAAGTGATTTGATCAAAACAACGTTTGAATTTACTCCGTGACAATGGGTGGGAATTTACCTGCATAATTTAATGGGCGTTGACGAATTGCGGTTTCTACGTTTGTAGCGAGGCTCTTAAATATGTTTGATAGCTCGGCATGATGTTGCAATGCCGAAGGTGTCCCGTTGTCGCCATGTTCACGTATATCGCCGTGCAGTGGCAATTGGCCAAGTAATGTTGTGTGGTGTTTTGCACACAGCGCTTGGGCACCACCTGTTCCAAACAGTGTGCTGTGGTGACCGCAGTTAGAGCAAATATGCTGAGCCATGTTTTCGATTACGCCTAAAACATGAATGTTGGTGTGCTCAAACATCAGTAAAGCTTTTTCTGCATCAGCTGTGGCAACGGTTTGTGGTGTGGTCACAATAATACCGGCGGTTAGTGGGATTTTTTGAACAAGGCTGAGTTGAATATCGCCTGTGCCAGGGGGTAAATCAATCAGTAAATAATCTAAATTATCCCACGCGGTGATATCCAGCATTTGAATCAGTGATTTTGCCAGCATAGGCCCACGCCACATCAGTGGGGCCTCGCGATTTTGAGTTAAATAACCCATGGATATGGCTTGTATGCCGTGTGCTTGAACAGGAATGTAACGAGATGCTTCGTTGACTTGCACGGGGGTGGCTTGGCCTAGCATCAGCGGAATGCTGGGGCCATAGATATCAGCGTCAAGAATGCCGACGCGTGCCCCTGCTTCGGCTAAAGCAACGGCAAGGTTGACCGTGACGGTTGATTTGCCAACACCGCCTTTGCCTGAGGCAATCGCAAGAATATTTTTGACACCGCGTAAGCTTTTACCCGGTAATTGTGTTTGGTGGGCTTGACGTGGTGGTGTGTTCATGCAAATTACTCAGTGATGGACGAAGATGCATCGATCATAACGTATCTTGAGGTGGATTCCCATGCCCATTCAACCCATCGGTTATGGGATAAATAATAAATGCCGCATCGGATCGGTAGTTTTAGGTGATCGTGCATGTGATACGCATAGGTGTTGAGTTGCTTTTGATGGGCTTGTTGCTGTTCGGTTTCGTCTTGGCCGGTTTTAAAATCAATAATCCAGCATAAGCCGTTTTCAATAAATAAACGATCAATAATACAGGTGCTCACACGATTGTTTTCATGGACCAATAAAGCATATTCGTTCTGTTCATCCTGGTGTTGTTTAAGAATCCATGCGCCTTGTTTGTCATGAAACATGTTCGAAACCAGGGTTTTGAGTTGCGTTGTTAAGGCGTTGAGCGCGGGTTCTGATAGGCCTAGGGCATTTAACGCATGTGTTGCGATATTCCATGGCACCTCATGCAGGGTTTTGGGATGATAAGTACAAATCCATTCTAAAACTTGATGGGCTATGGTGCCAAGTGCGCGTGCCGGGGTAAGTTCAGGAAGTGCCGTGTTAAGCTCAAGCGCTTCGGGTAAAATGGGGGATGTGGATGTGGAATAAAACGTATCAGGAAGATGGTGACGCACAGGATCATCAAACGCCGCGTGCAGAGGTACAAGCGCGCTGGGAATGGATGTGAAATCTTCTGTGTTGAGGCTTGCGCGAAAAGTATTTTTTGTGACGGATGTGGTGCTGTCAAATAAATAAAGACGGGCCTTAGCACGTGTTGTTGCAACGTAGAGTAAGCGTTGTTGTTCATAAGCAGATTTTTCTGCATCCAGTTGACCTAGATAATCGTATAAAGGGCAACGTTCATGATGGGCGGCTTGCAAGGGCGAAATTAAAATCAATTCATCAGCGGATACATCACTGGGTAAGGTGAGCCAGCGTAATAAAGGTTTGTCGGGGTTGGGTGCGCGTTTACCGAGTCCGGGTAAAATCACCGAATCAAATTCAAGACCTTTGGCCTTATGAATGGTCATGATTTGAAGGCGCGCAGTAGCCAGTTGCTTGGTATAAAGCTTGCTCAGCTCTTGTTTCAATAGCGTGTAATCGATGATTTGACCGTCTTGTTCAAAGCGTGCGAGCTTCTCCCAAAATTGCTCTAAATCTTGCTCTTCTTCAGGGGTTAAAATAGCGTCAAGATGCAGGGCTGTGAGGGTGTTCATGAGCCATGTTGCCAGGGGAAACTGATGGCGTGTGGCTAAGGCATGTTGTAGCACATGCGTGATAAATTCGATACGTACTTGCCCAGAGGGACTTAACGTTTGTGTGCACGCGCTTTGCGATAAAGCCGAAATAATCGGTTGTTTTACGTCATAGGTCGCAATACGGTGAATGTCGGTTAAAGTTAAACCGCACCAAGGGCTTCGGAGTACCGAAAGCCACGCCAGACGATTCGCAGGCATCAACAACGCTTGGGTTAATGACCAAACATCTTGAACATGGGGTCGTGTGATGGTTAAGTCGGTGTCGAGGCCTTGGTAAGTCACGTGATGCGCTTCAAGTGCGCGTGTGATGCGTGCTAATTGTTGTCTTGAACGCACTAAAATCGCTATATTTTCATCGGTATAATCTTGAAGTAACTGTTTGCATAAACCAGCAATAGCTTCGGCTTCATCATCAGCATGCTCATGCTCAAAAGCATACACGGCTTGTTCTTGATGCTCTAAAGCTTGTGTGGGGGTGGCAGGATGAAACGAAACAGCGCCGGATTCGACGTCATCATATAGGGGGAAAATTTGAGAAAACAAGCGATTTGACCATTCGACCAGCGTTTTGTTTGAACGAAAATTACAGCTAAGTTGCAAAGGTGTAAGGTGGACAGCGCCTATGCCCTCGCGTTGTGCACGTAAAAACAACCCAACTTCAGCGGCTCGAAAGCGATAAATCGACTGCATGGGGTCGCCGACAATAAACAGCGTACGGCCGTCGTCGGGTTCAAAACCACGTACCAAGCGTGTAATAAGCTCAAATTGCTGAAGCGAGGTATCCTGAAATTCATCGACGAGTAAATGCTGGATGCTGTAATCCAAATGCAATGCCAAATCCGTTGGTGCGTCTTCTTCGCCTAGGGCATCCAGTGCTTGGTGTGCAATACCTGAAAAATCGACGGTCTGATGGGCTTGAAAGATCAATTGCAAATGACTTGCTAACAGTGGAAGTAATTTAAGCAAGGCTTGCAGTGGCTCCCATTGCGCCTCAGGATAACACGGGGAGGGGAGTGCGCGGACGCGTAATAAAGCATCCAGAAAACCGGGTGTTTCTCGCAGGGTTTCGAGCAGGGCCTTACTGGTCGCTTTCAGCTCTCGATACCGTGCATCCGGGCATACGCCGCGCTTGAGTCCCACGTGATGGTCACATGATTTTCGAAAGGTGTTTTGTGAAGTGAGCAAGAGTGAGGCTAAGGCTGCGGTTGTTTGCCCATCGAGTGTTTCGTAAGTTATGTCCTGCGTTAATATATAACGTGGTGAATCGGGATTATTTTCGAGGCGTGCAATCTCCGTGGCCAGCTCAAACAGGGGGGTCGCACAATCGTCGGGCAGGGCCTGTTTGAATTGATTGAGCGCATGCTGCTCGATGCTAAACAAGGCTTCTTCAAGGTGCGATTTTTGCTGAAAACGTGCTTGAATTACGGGACGAATCCATTGGTCGCGTCGTGCTAATTGCTCGGTGAAGAGTGCGAGAAGATGTTCAACACGATTATCCAGTTGTTCTAATAATAGGGCGATTGATTGCTGATATTCAGCGGTGTTAAGTGCGTAGGTGAGGCAGGCGCG
Source organism: Legionellaceae bacterium (assembly GCA_029212505.1). GTDB lineage: Bacteria > Pseudomonadota > Gammaproteobacteria > Legionellales > Legionellaceae > JAALKW01. The sequence goes on from JARGOS010000001.1 coordinate 321,539, forward strand.
TGCCGCTTCTGAATAAAGTTTTGAAGGCGTGTCGGTGACATCGGCGTACGGCACATGCTTTTCTTGCAGGGGCATGGCTTGCACGAGGCTTTGGCAAAGCGAGTCAAGCGTTGTCACACGAAGTCGTCCTGGATTATTCAAGACTTGCCAATCCAGGGTGTTATCGCGCGCCAAGACAGCTTGTGCATCGTGGTAACGGGTTTGTTGATGCGGCGAGGTGGGTTGAATTCCCGTTTGTGCTTGCTGAAGTGCATGTAAAATGCGTTCGCGCATTTCGTGCGCTGCTTTACGTGTAAACGTGAGTGCAACCACGTGTTCGGGGGCATCGACGGTGCAAAGCAGGCGTAAGAAGCGCTGGGTCAGAATTTCTGTTTTTCCTGAACCGGCCGGCGCTTGAACAACGGCGGATAGCTTTGGATCAATCGCTTGTTCGCGTGCTTTGTGATCATCTAACATGCATCTAACATCACTTCTTCTGCTGGTGGTCGCATATTATAAGATGAACCCATGCAATGGCCATAGGCCCCTGTGTTCGCGATTAACAAAACGTCACCTTCATAGGTTTCTGGTAACAGGCGATCGTAGCCAAGCGTGTCAGCTGATTCGCAGATAGGGCCTACAATGTGCGCAAAGCCTGTTTTTTCGTCGGTGAGGCGCGTTAAATTAATAATTTCATGATACGCACCGTAGAGCATGGGGCGAATCAGTGAGTTCATGCCTGTTTCTATACCAATAAAACGAATTTTTTCTTTGGTTTTGCATTGCGTCACGCGTGCTAAAATCACGCCGCACTCGGCAACAAAAAAGCGCCCCGGTTCAAGCCAAAAAGAAAAGTTTGGCTCACGTGATTTAATCGCCTGCAAGGAGGCGTCAAGCGCTTTCATATCCAGCGGGTGTTGGCTGGGTTTGTCGACAATACCCAGGCCGCCACCCAAATTAATAATATGCACCTCAGGAAAATACTCCGTTTGTTCAATCAACATGGCTGCAGTTTGTTGCCAAAGCTCGGGTGATAAAATGCCACTGCCTGAATGTGCATGCAGCCCAATCACACGAATATTATGTTGTTTGACCAGCTTGGCCGCTTCGGCAATCGATGATTTCGGGATCCCAAATTTAGATTCGTTACCGCCGGTACAAACGTATTTATGATGACCCGCACCGCAGCCCGGATCGATGCGTAGCAACACCTCATGACCTGCCAGCAATTCTGGCCAATGCTCTAACGGGTAGAGGCTATCTATCGTAATATAACAACCAAGGGCTACCGCGTGTTCATATTCTAATTTAGGTGCAAAATTAGGGGTAAATAACACGCGCTTAGGATTAATCTTAGGAAAAAGCTCGAGCACATACTGCAGTTCTTGAATCGAGACGCATTCAAACCCAATGGCTTTGGCTTCGAGCGCTTTTAATACCCCAGGGTTGGGATTGGCTTTAATCGCATAAAATAACTGATCAATCGTTTTTAAACTTAATAATTGGTCGGCTTTATGTTGCAGCGTGGGGGTATGATAAACATAGGCCGGCGCATGGTTTTTGCTGATTTCTAAGAGTTCTTGTTGTGCTTTATCCCACCACGGAATCACACGTTTGGCTGGCGTTCCAAATTGCTCTTGCCAGCTTTTTGAGTAATAAAAACTTTGAGGATTATTTTCGATCAGTAACATATGCAGTTGCTGACATAATTTATCGGCTTGTGATTCATCCACAACAAAGGTCAAATTTAAATCGTTAGAAGCCAGTGACATGAGATAAATTTGTTTATTCTCAAAAACCTCTAGCGCGGGGCCAAGTTGAGGTAGAACGGTTCGAATATGATGACCGACCAAGCTCACCGCACTGCACGGTTCAATGATTTGGGCGCGTCCGAGTTGATTAAGATCGTTTAATAAGGCCTCCAGCGCTTGTCGTGGACGATGCGTTTGATGATTGTCGAGTGATAGTGTGACGTTGAATTCAGACGATGAAAGTAAATCGACAGAATAGCTATGGTGTTTAAAGACATCAAAAATACGCGATAAAAATCCCACTTGCTGCCACATGGTGAGTGCATCAATCGATATCAATGTGATGCTATGTTTCACCTGGATGGATTTAATCGGTGGTGCGGTGGCGTCACTTTCGTGGGTAATCAGAGTACCGGCATGCTCGGGCATCCGGGTGTATTTAACACGCATGGGAATATTGGCGCGTTGAACGGGCGGAATGCACGGCGGATGAAGCACTTTAGCGCCCATTGAAGCGATTTCTTGTGCTTCGTTGTAATTCAGTTTTTTGAGCAGGCGTGCGTTCGGTAATTGATTAGGATTCGCGGTATAAATGCCTGGAACATCGGTCCAAATTTCACACGCACGTGCGTTTAAATTTGCGGCAAATAAAGCCGCGGATGTGTCGGATCCTCCACGGCCTAATAAAACGGTTTCACCGGCTTGGTTCGAAGCAATAAACCCTTGGGTAATAATCACCGATGCACCTGTGTTCACTAATTTCTTAGCCAAGCGAGGGTTGGATTGTTCTTGGCAATAAGCACTTAAATACTGGGCATCATGATGTTCGGGTTGATGAGGGGTGGGGGTGGATACAAGCGCTTCTCGTGCATCAAACCAAAGGCAATTGAGGCCTTGCTTGGTTAAAAACGCGTGGCCGAGACGCGTTATCATCAGCTCACCAAGACTTAAAATTTGGGCGCGTGTTTTAGCAGGCGCTTCGCCAAGCAAAGAAATACCCGTAAGCCATTGTTCCAATTGATTCATGTCGGGCTCAATCGGTGTAATATCCACCTCGAGTGCTTGGGCAAGTGCAGTGTAGGCTTTGGTTAAGGCGTTATGCGCATGGTGATGTTTGTTAAGCAAAGCATCGTTGGTCATCCGTTCAAGCTGATTGGAGGCTTGTGAGAGCGCCGAGCACACAATGACGGGCTGAACATTGTGTTGTATATGGTTTTCTGCAATGGTTTGAATTTTCTCCCACGTTTCACGTGAAGAGACACTGGTTCCACCAAATTTAATAATAATGTGTTGCATCGTGCATGCCTTTTATAATGCGGGTAAATAAAGCCTTTGACCATCAAACTCAAGTGTAGCACAAAAAAGTGCTGCGTCAGGAGGTTGCATTTGCCAAGGCTTCTTGTATGATAATGAGCCCTATTTTTATGTAAAAATAAATATAAACGCCTTGAGTAGGAGACAACGAACATGAGGCAAGTGCACGGAATAATCAAACACGCAGTATGTCTGATATCGTTGTCTGTTACAGCGAGTATGCCCGCTTATGCCGGCGGTTTTTCATTGTATACCGAAGGAAGTGTTTCTGAGCTCAGTGTCTTTGCAGCAGGATCGGCTGCAGAAGCGCCGGACGCCTCGATTGGCTGGTATAATCCTGCGGGTTTGGTGTTGATTAAAAACAATCAAGCTTTAATCAGTGGTGTGGGTGTTTTTCCCCGCACGATGCTAACAGGTACGAGTACGTTTACGACAACGGATGAGCTGATTGATATACCCCCGTATGAGCAATCGTTTACAAACTTACGCGGCGGGCGTCAGGCGGGAGTGCCGGCATTTCACCTTGCACACCCCTTGGGTGAGCGTGCGACCTTTGGATTGAGCGTAGTAGCACCGTTTGGTTTAGGTAGTGATTGGGGTAGAACTTCACCCGTGCGTTATTCGGCTACATTAACCAGCCTCGAAACGATAGATTTAGCACCTCAAATGGGGGCTTATCTCACCGATAATCTATCGATTGGTTTAGGTCTTGATATCCAATTTGCTCGCGTGACGTTTAATGGCGTCGCCGGTTCCCCTGCAGTCATGCAATACTTCCAGTCATTAGACTACGACGTTGATGCGACCACGCTTGATTCAACCAGTGATAATCAAGGGAATTCGATGGGCGTTGGTTTTCATGGGGGAGTGCTTGCTTTTTTCAACGATAAGCACACACGTGTAGGCTTAAATTACCAATCGCAAGTTCAGCATCGCTTTGAAGGCGAGAGTATTTTAACAGGGCGTTTGGCTGATATTAACCTCACTGATCCCAATACGGTTTATGAAACTCAGGGCTTAATTACCAACGATGTGAGCTTGCCCAGAATTGTGACGTTAAGTGGTTATCATGAAGTTAATTCACAGTGGGCGCTGCTGGGCTCTGTTGTATACACCGGCTGGAGTTCGTTTAAAGAAACAGAGTTACAAAATGTTGCAGGTTATTCGGCTGAGCTTGGTCTTCAGGTACCGTTGAACGTTGTTTCTTATGATAATTACCGTGATGCTTGGCGTTTTGCGTTGGGTAGTACCTACGCAGTGAACGATCGTTGGGTGTTACGTGCGGGTCTCGGTACCGATGAAACACCGACGGTGAATGCTGAGCGCAGCGTGCGCCTGCCTGATACCAACCGTTGGGCTGCTGCTGTCGGCACGCATTATCAGGTGTATCCGTCGATAGCGGTTGATTTAGCTTACGTTTATCTTGCGGGCTTTGGCCGTTCACCCTTGCATAAAACGCAAGTCCTGAGCGAAACATCAAGTAATCGTATTGATGCATGGGCTAAAAACACAGCTCAACTCGGCGGCATCCAGGTGACCTGGACACCGCAAGATTAAGCTGATTTTTTATGCTTATGCTTATTCTTGATACAACGTTGTTTCAGCAGGACCGTTGACAATCATCGCGTAGCCGCCGGCGTGTAATTCAGACGGGGTGATGATACCCGTGCTTAAGTCCATGTAGAGCATGCCGAGTTCAATCGGATGGTCTGTGTTTGCCCCAACTTTAATGAGCGCCGGGCATTTGCCATTTACCACATGACCGTAGCATGCCATGCGAACAGAGGCCCAAAGAACTTTGCCATCGGTGTGCGCTTTGGTTGGGTGTTGTGATGGAACGGTGCCGGCAACATAGGCATTTGAGTCTAAATCTGTAGTGTTATGTGTGATCAACTGCCTGGGAGGAACAGCAAAAGCTACAGCCGAGGCGAGTCCTAAAGCTGCGGTAATGCATGCGCGTGTTGTTTTTTTCATAGGTACTTCTCCTTAACATCGAACAAATAAAACAAATAATTTCCATGATTTTACACATGTTATTATAATAAGCAACTTTTTGGTTTATTTTTGTGATGATGAAGGCGGTGTATCAGGGGGTTTTGATTGTGTTTGTTCGTTATTAGGATCAGGTTGTTCTGGCACTTGTTGTTCTGGTACTTGCTCCCACAGGCTATAGCAGCTATCCGCTAAAGATATTGAATCATTTGTTGGACGTTTTACTTCTTGCTCGGGTTCTTGGATAAGCGAATCCTGTATGGCCTGTGGAAGATCATGCCTGAGAAGCACTAATGCTTCTTGATGCTTTGTGATGATAGCCAGACCATCTGATTTGTATTGCTTAAGATCTTGCTGAAGATCTTGCTTAACATATTGCGTGTGTTGTTTTTCATTAAAGTAAACTGTAAGAGCGCTGATGCCTCCAAAACAAACCAGGGTTGCACCAATAACAAGCAACGCAATGGAAAGGGGAGGGAGAGGGCTTGTAATCAGTGCTAATCCAAGGATAAGACCTACGGTGATGCCCGTGAGTGCAGCGTATCCTAGGTTATTATAGTTTCGATCGAAAAAATTGCTTGCCAGGGGATTATGACGTGCAGCTAAGTTTGCTTCTTTTGTGTTATCTATAATTTTTTTATCTTCCTGGTGTTTTTTTGCCCAGGCATTTTTTCTCAGAAAACGATCAATATTTTGATAACTGAGAATTTCTGCTTTTATTTCATCGGCAATTTCCATGAATTTACGTGCCCGTTCAGGTTGATACAAGTGCTCTTCTGCTAGCATATATATATCAGCATATAATTCAGACGCTTGTTTTAGTTTTTCTCTTTCTTCGTCAGATAACTCCAAGAGTCCTAAAAGCGCGCGTACATGCGGCTCAAACATATCGGTTTTAAAACAATTGATACTATCTTCCATTACTTGGTTCAACCAGAAGGTCCTTAACGCTTCGTTGTGAAGTTCATCAGCTAAGCTAAATAAAATATTTAATTGTGCTTGTTTTCTATCACGATCGTCGAAATTTTGGTTGGGGATGAGGCGCGTGTTCAACTCAGCGAGATAGCTTATATTCACTGAACCATCGGTGTTAAAAATGCCTTTGATTAAATTTGCAATTTTGTCATTGCAGATAGCCGCTTTTAATTCTGCTTCAATCGAATCTGAATTATCCATGGATACGGTCGATTGAGCTTCTGAGGTCACAAAATGGGGTGTTGCTAACACGGTAACTGCTCGATTTTCTGGCGGGGCTGTGGTGTTTTGTATGGTGGCTAGAATCCAGCCTGGGTATTCACCTGAAGGATCTGTAAGCAAAGAAAATCCAGCAAGTTGACCTTGATCATTGATATAAATAAAACCATTGGCTTTCAGTAATTGTTCCTCATTAGCTTGTCCCGGACCAGAAAAGTAGTACTGTTCTTGGTAAACAAGTTCTGTGATTAAACGACCTGATTCGCTTCCTTGAGTATAATCAGGAGAAACATTATCTGCTAAAGCAAGCTCTCCATTAGGTGCTACAACAACTCGTTTTTTTTTGAGAGCTGAAACTTTTTCGTCTCCAAGGCTTAAATAACATACGCGATCGGTATCTTTTTCTATAGTATGAGTAATATTTTCTTGTTTGTAGTCCGTGTTTGTTGCGCTATCTTGAGTAAAAAAAACAGATGGTCGAATATGGAATAGCCCTGGTACTTCGGTGTAAGCTAAATTAAATTTTTTTATTTCTGAGGGCATAATAAAATCCTCTAAATCATGTTTACCTATACTGATATTAGAGGATTTTTGCTGATTAGTAAATAGTCATGATGTTACTTTAATGATCTTCTCAAGATCTTCCCGACGTTGGTCTTAGGTAAATCATCATAAAATTCGACGCGCTTAGGTATTTTATAAGCGGTTAAATGCTTACGGCAATGGGTAATCACATCGGCTTTGGTGAGCTTAGGATCGTCTTTGACAATGCAGGCTTTCACCACTTCGCCCGACGCTTCGTTGATACCCACCACGCCAACTTCGAGTACTTCAGGCATGAGACTAATAATGTGTTCAACTTCGTTGGGGTAAACATTAAAACCTGAAACAACAATCATGTCTTTTTTTCGGTCGACCAAATACACAAAGCCTTGCGGATCGATTTTGGCAATATCACCGGTACGTAAATACCCATCCGGCCAAAAAACAACGCTTGATTCATCAGCGCGTTGCCAATAACCTGGCATGACTTGCGGGCCTTTGACGCATAGCTCACCCGGCTCACCTTGGGGTAGTTCGTTTCCTTCGTCGTCTCGAATGGAGATATCGGTCGAAGGTAACGGCAAGCCAATGCTGCCGTTGTAATAATCTAAATCCAGTGGATTCATGGTGACGGCAGGGCTGGTTTCGGTTAAGCCATAGGCTTCAACAATATTGACCTGGGTTTTGGCATGCCACTGCTCTGCGACGTTTTTTTGCAATGCCATGCCGCCTGAAAGTACGAATCTTAATTTTGAAAAATCAATATCACCAAATTTAGGATGATGAAGTAAGGCATTAAATAAGGTATTTACACCCGTCAGGGCAGTAAAGCCGCTGGATTTGATGCTATTAATAAAGCGGGGAAGGTCTCGTGGGTTGGTGATTAAAATATTGGTTGCCCCGGCTTTTAAAAACGTGAGACAGTTCGCCGTGAGCGAAAAAATATGATAAAGCGGCAAAGCAGTGACAATAATATCATCTTGATTGATGCCCAGCGGCGAGACCCAGGCGGATGCTTGTAAAACGTTGGATATTAAGTTGCCATGCGTTAAAACGGCACCTTTTGATATCCCTGTGGTACCGCCTGTGTATTGAAGAAAAGCGATATTTTCGTGCTTGAGTGTAACGTGTGTAAACGGTTTTTTCTTGCCTTGTTGCAGTACTTGGCGAAAGCTTACAGCTTGTGGAATAGTGTAGGCAGGAACTTGCTTTTGAACGTGTTTTAAGATGGTGTTGACGGCAACGCGCTTGATGCACGATAAAACATCACCCACTTCTGTCACGATAACGTGTTTAATGGTGGGGATGTTGGGTAGCGCTTTTTCGACCGTATGGGCAAAATTAGCCAGAACAATCATCACTTCCGCACGCGCATCGCTAATTTGATGGCTGACTTCGTCTGCGGTATAGAGGGGGTTGGTGTTGACCACAACATAACCTGCACGCAAAATCGCGAAGAGCGCGATAGGGTATTGCAAGACATTGGGTAACATAATCGCAACACGTGCACCTTGTGTGAGCCCTAGGCTTTGCAAGTAGGCTGAAAAGTGGCGACTCAAGGTATCGAGTTCGGCATAACTCACTTTATGACCTAAGTTGATGTAGGCTGTGCGGTGCTTGTGCTTATGGCAAGCCGTTTCAAAAAGGTCGATCAGAGAGGCGTAGGTGTGCGTATCGATGTTAGGTGGAACACCTTCGGGGTATTGCTTCAGCCACAATTTATCCACGTTGTTGACCTGTTGTTAAGAATTCGTGCGTGCTAGTATAAACAAAAAATAGGCGGATGGATATTGGTGTTATGACAGATAATATGTTGAAATTACAAGCATTTACTTTAAAAGGTCGCTTATACACGTTGACGGTGCTTCAGGTGCTCGACACATCACCGGCAGTAATTGATGAACAATTGAGGGAATTGGTTAAGAAAGCCCCTAGGCTGTTTGATTCAGCGCCCATTGTTTTAGACTTATCGATGGTCAAAGAAGCCGATGCTGATTTAGTCGCATTAAATCATTGCATTCGACAGCATGGTTTATTACCGATTGCGGTGCAAGGCGGCAGCGAATTATTACGTACACGTGCACGCGAACAAGGTTTAGCGGCTTTGCGCGCTTCTGCATCACAAGATAAGCACGTGGGTGAGGTGGGCGAAAAACTGAACAATCAGGATGTAAAACCCGTGGCAACGCCAACAACCAAGCTGGTGACCACGCCTGTACGTTCAGGCCAGCAGGTGGTGAGTTCCGGTGATTTGATTATCACGGCTTCGGTAAGCCCGGGTTCAGAGTTGCTCGCAGAAGGCAATATTCATGTGTACGGTACCTTGCGGGGGCGCGCGCTTGCTGGAATTTCGGGAGATGAGAACGCCCGTATTTTTTGTCAGGCGTTTGATCCTGAATTGATCGCTATTGCCGGCGTGTACCGCTTGCCCGAAACCCTCGAGCCATCAACCAAACCGTGTCAAATGCGGCTCAAACGCGGTCGAATTGAACTAGAGTGTTTTTCTTGAGTGTTTATCAAATGAACGAAGCTGTTTTTATTTCGGATTTGCATTTAGATCCCAATATCCCTGAAATTTCGAAGCGATTTGATGATTTTTTAGCATGGGCTGTGTCTCATACCCGTGCTTTGTATATTTTAGGTGATTTTTTTCATGCGTGGGCAGGTGATGACACCTCGAATGCATGGAGCAATGCGATTGCCGATCAATTAGCGAAGTTGCATGAGCAGGGTGTTGCGGTTTATTTAATGCGCGGTAACCGTGATTTTTTGTTAGGTCCTGCGTTTGCTCGGCGCGCCTCGAGTGTATTACTGGATGAGCCAGCGTTTATTGAGCTTGGCGAAATACCTGTGATGTTAACGCATGGCGATCGTTATTGTACGCAAGATAAGGCACATCAAAGGTTTCGGCGTTTGACGCGTAATCGATGGTTTACTACACTTTTTTTGAAGGTTCCTCGCCATGTGCGTGAGCGCATGGTCGCCGGTGTACGTGCTCACAGCGAGCATAACCCACGTAAACAATTGGATATGATGGATGTGGTGCCCGCCGCCTTGATGCGTGATTTAAAACGGCATCAAATCAACATCATGGTGCATGGTCATACACACAGGCCGGGTTTAACATCGCATGAAAGTGATGGCCAAATATATAAACAGTATGTTTTGAGTGATTGGGATGCAGCTCCCTCAGTCTTGTGTTATAATAAGACAACAGGTTTTTATTTTAAGCTTTTTAACGGAGAGTAATTATGTCTAAAGATTTGAAACAAGATTTAGTCGACATGTATGGCACGGAGTTGAAGAAATTTGATAAAGAGATGAAAGAAAAAATTGAGGAAAATAAACGCATTAAAGAGCACAATGGTTTAATAAGAGCAAATAAAGCACAGGAAGGTGCAAGACAAGCTAAGGCAACAGAAGATCTTGCGTCAAAAAAGGATAAGCGGTTTCGTAAAAGTGACGAAAAGTCAAAGCTCTTTGATGATAAAATTAAAAACATAAAAGATAGTGGATTGAAGACCTATGAAACGCTTGCGTCGTCGTTGGGAGAAATTGCTGGGCTTTCACTGGCTTTTTCAAAATCGATACGTGCAGATATATGGGCTTATTTGGCAGGTCCTTTAATGGACAAGACCTTGGATAAGCTTGCTTTTGGTGTGGCGTTCGTTGCAAATGAGCTGATTAAAGAAGCTGAAGAGAAGCATATTCCACTTGATTTTTTGGAGAGATCATCGTCGGATATGGTCAAAGTTGTGGGTGGTGCGCTGAAGTTTGAAAAATTTGAAGACGATGAGCAACTTATTAACCAAGGGATTCCTCAAGATTTTTTACATAAGGCAGATATTGCCAACCGGGCTACGGTGAATTTTTTAATACGCGACGCGGGATATAAATACGATTCTATGGAAGGTGTTTATAAAAAAGATGATGTTTGTCTTGATCAAAAGAATCTCGATAACATTTTAAACTCTGCTAATTTGAAAGAGCAGGTAGAAAAGGCAATAAAAGATATGGGGCTTGAAGATGAAGCCACGCCTGAATCTGGGATGAGGCCGTAGATTTTTTAAACATATTTATAGGAAGCATCTGTGTTACGAGTTTTAGGTATTGAATCTTCTTGCGATGAAACAGGCGTTGCCCTGTATTCGTCACAAGAGGGCTTATTGGCGCAAGCTTTGCATTCGCAAGTGGTGGTTCATCGTGAATTTGGGGGCGTTGTCCCCGAACTTGCTTCCCGTAATCATGTTCAGCATATCGTGCATTTGGTTGACCGTGTTTTGGCCGAAGCCGGGCTTAATAAAACCGATATTGATGCGGTGGCTTACACGGCCGGTCCTGGGCTTGTTGGGGCGCTGTTGGTGGGTGCGTCGTTTGCCAAAAGTTTAAGCTTTGCATTAAATATTCCGGCCATTGCGGTGCATCATCTTGAAGCGCATTTGTTAGCAGCCAAATTAGATTCCCCAGCGTTAGAATTTCCGTTTACGGCTTTGCTTGTATCCGGTGGGCATACGCAATTGATTGAAGCGCGTGGCTTAGGTGATTATGCACTATTAGGCGAGACGTTGGATGACGCGGTGGGTGAGGCGTTCGATAAGACGGCGAAGCTCATGGGCTTAGCGTACCCTGGCGGGCCGTTGCTTGCAAAGCTTGCGGATGCTGCAGATGAGCAAGCGTGTGCTAACATATCGGCGTTTCCACGACCGATGTTGAATCGCCCGGGCTTTGATTTTAGTTTTAGTGGATTAAAAACCCATGCCATGATGGCTTGGCGTCGTAGCGCGCAAGATGACGCAAGTCGTGTGATGATTGCCAAAGCTTTTCAAGATGCGGTAATTGAAACGCTGGTGACCAAATGCATGCGGGCACTTGATCATACGGGCGGCCAACGTTTGGTGGTTGCGGGCGGCGTGGGTGCCAATCGTGCTTTACGTCACGCGCTTAACGCTGCTATGCAGGCACGTGGCGGCCAAGTATACTTTCCACGACCTGAATATTGCACGGATAATGGGGCTATGGTGGCCTACACGGGCTGTTTGCATCTTTTAGAGGGTACCAAGCCCGATCATGATGATGCGGTGCAGGTGCGTGCGCGTTGGCCTCTCATGGACGAGGCCTAAGCGTATTTAAGCTTTATTTAATTTTAGACTCGTTGCCTTCGCGCAAGCGGATAATATTAGTACGGTGTTGATAAATAACGATGAGCGCAATCATCAAGAACGGTATGAACGCATGTTTGCCGTTAGGTTGAATCAACGGAGCAAGTGAAACGGCAACGATGGATGCTAAAGACGCGTAACGACTAAAATAAGCAACCAGCATCCAGACCACAGTAATCATTAAGCCCAGTAATGGCTGAAAGCCGTATAAAACGCCCAGCGTTGTGGCCACGCCTTTGCCACCTTTAAAGTCAAAAAACACAGGATAAACATGCCCAAGCACGGCAGCAAGGCCAACCAGGCCTTGAACAAAAGGCCCGAAATTTAATATATGGGCAAGCCAAACGGCTAACAGTCCTTTTAAGAAATCACCGAATAAAACCATGGCTCCGTATTTTTTTCCAGAAATACGCAGCACGTTGGTCGCACCCGGATTATTTGAGCCTGATGTACGTGGATCGGGTAGATTAAAAAGCTGGCAAACAATCACAGCTGAACATAAAGAACCCAGGACATAGGCACTACCCAGGCAAATGAGTAAGAGAATAAGTGTGAACATAAGTACCTCAATTAATGATATATGATATAAATAAAATAAAAAAATAGGCCCGTAGTATGAGCGTGATGCGCTTTTATGGCAAGAATAAGCTTTGTAGATCATTGGTAAATCGACGTCCTAACGGCGTAATCTGCCAGTGATGAGACGCTAATATTAAAAAACCTTGTGCCTCGGCTTGTTGAAGGCGCGGCTTCAGCGCATCTATGCTCAGACCGGTACGTTCGGTAAAGAGCGTATAGGGAATGGCTTGTTCAAGTCGCGTGGTGTTCAACATAAATTCAAAAATAAGATCAGCCGCAGTTACAATTTTTTTGGATGAGATAAAGGCTTTATCTGGATTCATGTAATCTTTGGGCTGACGTGGCTTTTGTGTACGAAAAACGTGCGTTAAATCATCGGACGATAATTTGCCGTGTGCACCTGCACCTATTCCGTAATAATCACCAAATGTCCAATAATTAAGATTATGCTGGGCGGGTTTGTTCGGTGTACAAAACGCGGATATCTCATATTTTTTATACTGATGCTCAGCCAAAACATCATGGCCGGCGTGTTCTAAATCAGCTAAATCATCATCGTGAGGTAATATCGGCGGCTTTTTATAAAAAACCGTGTTGGGCTCTACGGTAAGTTGATACCAGGAGAGATGTTCGGGAGCGTAGCTTAAAGCCGTTTTAAGATCGGTGAGGCCTTCTTCAAGCGATTGACGGGGGAGGCCATGCATAAGATCCAAATTAATATTGTCAAATCCTGCGGCTCGCGCTTGGATGATGGCATGATGCGCTTCTTTGTCATCATGAACGCGTCCAAGGGCTTTTAAATGCCGAGGATTAAAGCTTTGTACCCCAATTGATAAACGATTGATGCCAAGTTTTCGATAACCTGCAAAACGTGTTTGTTCGACACTGCCGGGGTTGGCCTCAAGCGTAATTTCGATATTCGATTCAAAATCTAGACGTTGGCGAAGGCCTTCGAATAGCATAGCATAAGCGTGCTCAGAAAGCAGGCTAGGTGTTCCACCGCCGATAAAAATAGAATGAATGGGACGCGTTGCTGGAAAAAGACTTAAATCATGATCAAGATCGTTCAGTAAAGTTTGAACGTAACGCATTTCGGGTAATACTGCAGGACTTTTGTGTGAATTAAAATCGCAGTAAGGGCACTTTTGAATGCACCAAGGGATGTGAATGTAGAGTGATAAAGGTAGCATAAGAAAAAGTTTGGCCAAATGATTTGATAAACGGATGATATCATGCCATCATTTTGGTCACAAAATTGATGAGGATAAAACACATGAATAAACGCGTCAGAGTTGCGATTACAGGTGCTGCTGGACAAATCGGCTATGCTTTATTATTTAGAATTGCTTCAGGGCAGTTGTTTGGTGATGATACCGATGTTGAGTTGCATTTACTTGAATTACCTCACGCCTTGTCTGCGCTTAAAGGTGTGGCGATGGAGCTTGAAGATTGTGCGTTTCCTCGTTTGAAAAATGTAGTGTGCACCTCAAGCCTTAAAGAAGTGATGGATGATGTTAACTGGGCATTTTTGGTGGGTTCAGTGCCACGTAAGCAAGGCATGGAGCGTGCGGACTTATTGCAAGTGAACGGGGAAATTTTTATTGAGCAAGGCCGTGCCATCAATGATTATGCGAGCAAAGATGTACGGGTATTTGTTGTCGGTAATCCATGTAATACGAATGCTTTGATTGCAAAACATCATGCGAGAGATGTGCCAGCTGAACGTTTTTATGCCATGACAACGCTGGATGAGCTACGTGCGCGCAATCAGTTGGCTAAAAAAGCGGGTGTAGATGTTACAGATGTGTCTCAAATGACAATTTGGGGTAACCACTCAGCCACGCAATTTCCTGATTTTTCTCATGCAAAAATTAATGGCTTACCAGTGACGTCGGTGATTGATGATGAGGTTTGGCTCAAAGAAACGTTTGTTTCTGTTATACAACAACGTGGTGCGGCAGTCATCAAAGAGCGTGGCGCATCGTCTGCTGCTTCGGCTGCGAATGCGATTATTCGAGGTGTTCAGAATTTAATTACAGATACGCCTAAAGGCGAATCGTTTTCGATGGTCTTAAGTTCACAGGGTGAATACGGTGTCGATGAAGGTTTGATGTTCTCGTTCCCATGTCGTCGTGAGTCGCATATGCTTGAGCGTGTTGCGGTTGCAGGCATAGAGCACGCACGCTTATATTCTGAAGAAGGTATTCGTGTGATTCATGATTTAGAGTTTAATGCGTATGCACAAGCAAAATTTGATGCAACCCTGGCTGAATTGCGTGCTGAGCGTGAAGCCGTGAAGGCCTTAGGTTTATTGAAGTAAGATTAAGTTTAAAAAGATGAAACATATGGGGTCAAATCTGGCCCCATTTTATACTGGAAAAGTGTTTAAAAGAGATATATATTAGGATGAGTGTATTAAGATAAGCAAATAAGCCGTCATGATCGCAAGGAGCGAAAAATGAAAGTGCGCGTAAGAAAAAAATTATTATTATTATCAATAATTATCACGTTTTTTATGGTGGTGAATCTAGCGTTATTAACGACTTTGCAGAATGAAAATAAAACACTCCAAACGGTGCTTATTGACTTTAAAAATGTTTCGCGAGATCTTTATGAACTGCATCGTTCGATGCTCAACATGACAAACGCCGATCATGCCTTTATTGCCACGGGCGACATCTCATTTTTAAAACAATTTATGCAGTCATCCAAAGATTTTAAAGCGAATATTTATTCGCTTAAGCAAAGTGTTATTTCTCTACCTCTGGCGTATAAAATGTTGGAAGAAATTGAAGTGATCTTGTTAAAATGGTTGGATGTATCTTATCCTGATCTTAAAGATCATCAAAAAACATTGGAATCAGCAGCCCACATTCGTCAAGCACTGAATGAAAGTGTTCGTATACATGCGATAGAAGAAATGACCGCATTACTTGTTCAAGTAAAAGATACGTGGTACGCCCATGTTGTTGCCGTGGTTGCTGAAGTGAATAGTAAAGCTCGATTAATAGAATTCAGAAGCATCGCGATGACGCTCGGAACAATTATCTTATTGATTGTATTTTCTTTTTGGATTTCAAGTGGCCTTGTGGTTAGGCCACCTAAAGATGCTTAACGATGAGGGGTGGGGCGCTACGTTTTTTGGAAAATAACTAACGCCCATTCGCCTTGAATTTTTGTCTCGAGATGTGACCACTCAGGCGCCATGTAGGTTTCGATTAATTGCTCGACTTGTGTTGCGAGTACGCCGGAAAGCACTAAAACACCCTGGTAGTTCAGCAGCGTTTGAAAGCGTGGTTCGAGCGCTAAAAGTGGTGCAAGTAAAATATTGGCAAGTAAGATATCTACCGGCTGTGTAAGTGTTTCAGGTTGTGAGAGTGATAGTTTCTCGCTTGATAGATGATTTTTTTCAGCGTTATTTTGTGTTGCGATTAACGCTTGTTCGTCAAGATCAACGGCATTCACATGATGCGCACCCAGTTTTAAGGCAGCAAGTGCTAAAATGCCGGAACCACATCCGTAATCAATCACGGTTTTAGCTTCAAGGTCTGCGTGTGCGAGCCAAGTGAGACATAGCGCGGTGGTTGGGTGGGTACCTGTACCAAACGCTAAACCTGGGTCGAGCATAAGGTTAATGGCATCGGCTTGAGGCGGTGTGTGCCATGAGGGGCATACCCATAAGCGTTCACCAAACGGCTGAGGTTTTACATCATCAAGACACGTTCGTACCCAATCTTGCTCGGGGATATCGTGTATTGTATGGGTAAGCGCAGGATAATCAGAGACGATGGCGCGCCAAGCCGCTTGTGCATCGCTCGCATCTGAGAAGAGCGCTTGAATAATGGATGTCGGCCAAAGCGGGGTTTCGCCCGGACCGGGTTCAAGAATAGGATCATCATGTTGATCTACAACGGTAACCGATAAAGCGCCTTGTTCTTCAAGACGCTCACTGATGATATCCACGTCATGAGACGCGCAAGGTTTTATATGGAGTTCAAACACCGGATGATCCTATTTTAAGCTTTAATTTTTAAGCAATTGCTCAAGGTAATGAATATTCGTTTGTCCTTGAATAAAGCCTTTGTCGTTTAAAAGCCGTCGATGCAAGTCAAGGTTAGTACGAATGCCATCGATAATGATTTCATCCAGTGCGCCACGCAAACGAGCGCAAGCTTCTTCACGTGTTTTTCCGTAACTGATGAGTTTTCCTATCATGGAGTCATAATGCGGCGGCACGGTATAACTGCTATAAAGATGAGAATCAAAGCGAATGCCGGGGCCACCAGGTTGATGCAAATGGTCAATTTTTCCAGGTGATGGCATAAAGGTTTCGGAATCTTCGGCATTAATACGGCACTCGATGGCATGGCCTTCAATTTTAATATCATCTTGCGTATAGCTAAGCGGTAGATCGCTTGCAATTCTGATTTGCTCTTTGATGAGATCAACACCTGTAATGAGTTCGCTCACAGGATGCTCGACTTGAATACGTGTGTTCATTTCGATGAAATAAAAACAACCGTTTTCGTATAAAAACTCAAACGTACCAGCACCACGGTAATTGATTTTTTTACATGCATCCACCACGCACGCACCCATTTCTGCACGTAATTCAGGGGTGATGCCAGGCGCCGGCGCTTCTTCAATGACTTTTTGATGACGGCGTTGCATCGAGCAGTCGCGTTCACCTAAATGTATCGCATCACCACGCCCGTCACCTAAGACTTGGAACTCAATATGGCGAGGGTTTTCTAAAAATTTTTCCATGTACACAATTGGATTATTGAACGCCGCTTTCGCCTCACTTTGTGTGAGTGCGATAGCGTTGAGGAGGTTTGATTCACTGTGAACCACACGCATACCACGGCCACCGCCGCCACCGGCAGCTTTAATAATAACCGGGTAGCCAATGTCGCGACCGAGTTGCAAATTGCGAGCATCATCTTGAGTCAACGGACCATCGGAGCCTGGTACACAAGGCACGCCGGCTTCTTTCATGGCTTGAATGGCCGATACTTTGTCGCCCATAATGCGTATGGTTTCAGCACGAGGCCCAATAAAACGAAAGCCACTTTGTTCAACAATTTCAGCAAAATCTGCATTTTCAGATAAAAAGCCATAGCCTGGATGAATCGCAACCGCATCGGTAATTTCTGCCGCTGAAATAATAGCAGGGATATTTAAATAACTTTTTTGTGACGCTGCGGGGCCAATGCATACGGTTTCGTCGGCAAGGCGCACGTGAAGCAAATCTTTATCGGCTTCTGAGTGGACCGCTACGGTTTGGATCCCCAGTTCTTTGCAAGCACGCAAAATACGTAGTGCAATTTCACCACGGTTCGCGATTAAAATTTTACTTAGCATGTGTTGTTCTCCCTACTCAATGATGAAGAGTCGATCGCCGTATTCGATGGGGTCGCCATTTTTGAATAAAATCGCTTTAATCACACCACTACGATCCGCTTCAACTTCATTGAACATTTTCATTGCTTCGATAATGCATAAGGTATCACCAACAGAAACGGTTTGGCCGATGCTGGCAAATGGTGGTTTTTCAGGAGAAGATGCCGTATAAAATGTTCCGACCATCGGCGATAATACAGCATGTCCTTCAACAGCCGCTGATGAGGGTGCGGGTTCGCTGCTAGCTGCAGGCGTGCTGATGGGAGTGGGTTCAGCATGATGCTGCATAGGCGCAATGATGTGCTGTGTTGGTTGCGGTGCACTTGTGCTCAGATTTCGTGTAAGACGAAGCGATTCTTCACCTTCTTTGATCTCAATTTCTGAGATGCCGGTTTCGTTTAAAAGCTCAATAAGTTTTTTAATTTTACGAATATCCATGATGAATAATTCTCACTCTGTTAATTTATGTTAATTGATGAATAATAGCATCTAAAGCTAAAACATAGCCGTAGGTGCCAAGGCCTGAAATTACACCACGCGCAATATCCGAAAAGTAGGATGTATGGCGAAATGTTTCTCGTGATAAAGGGTTACTGATATGTACTTCGATAAAAGGAATATTAACCGCAAGCATGGCATCGCGAAGCGCAATGCTTGTATGCGTGAAGGCTGCAGGATTTAAAATAACAAACTCGATGCCGTCATGATACGCTTGGTGCATGGCTTCGAGCATGGCTGCTTCGGCTTGATGTTGTTGGCAATCAAGTATAATATTGTGCGCTTTTGCCTGTGTAATAAGCTGTTTGTTTAAGTCATCTAAATTTTGTGTGCCATAATGCAGAGGCTCGCGCAAACCGAGTAAGTTAAGATTAGGGCCATTGAGAACAAGAATTTTTCGCACAAAAGTACACTTTTCAATCAATAAAAATGCATTATGACAGATTTTATTTTAACTGTCTACATGCATGAAGATCGCGTCATGTTAGCCGTAGATTGGTGCTAAGTTGTTGCTTTTCGCCGATATTAAAGGGGCATGACATATGATCACTGGATCGTCCGCCATGCCCTGTCAGAACTAAGCCTGATAGACACCCAAAGCGGCCTGGCTATTTGCTTTGGCATGTTGAAGTAATGCCGCTTGCGCAGCAGGGATATGTGAAGCTTGACCACCCCAGGCGGCAAGGCATGTTTCTTGAAGTGCGCGTCCGTAAGAAAAACTCAGCATCCACGGTTGGTCGCCAAAATTATTGATGGCGTTCAAATGCTTGGTCGATTGCTCCGGTGTTTGCCCACCAGAAAGAAAATTAATGCAAGGCACGGCAGCGGGCACTTGGTTTTGAAACACGCTTAACGTGTATTCAGCAATTTCTTCTGGAGAACTAAACGGTGTAACTTCTTTGCCAGATGTGATCATGCTGGGCTTTAAAATAATACACTCAAGCGCCACTTGATGAAGAAATAAAGCATGAAAGACTTCGTGCAACACCACTTCGCTTGCTTCTGCGCATTGCTCAATGCTGTGATCGCCATCCATTAAAATTTCAGGTTCAACAATAGGGACAATACCTACTTTTTGACAGGCTGCTGCATAGCGAGCGAGGTTCTCGGCACCGGTTTTGATGGCAATCAGGCTTGGTGTATAGTCTGAGATGCGGTAAACATTACGCCATTTTGCAAATTTTGCCCCTTGGTGTTTAAACTCAAGCAAGCGTGCTTCCAGTCCATCCAGACCTTCAGTTGTTTTTTCGTTTTCAGTGTTCGCAAGATCAACCAGCCCTTGGTCAACTTTGATGCCAGGAAGAATGCCTTGTTCTGCAAACATCTCAGGAATTGAGACACCGTCTTTGTTTTTGTGGCTAAATGTCTCAGCAAATAGAATCACGCCGCTGATGTACTTATCTAGCTCGGGTGTTGTTGCAAGCAATAAGCGGTAATCGCGACGGTTTTCTTCGGTATTTTCTACACCGATGTTGTCAAAACGTTTACCTATGGTGCCGTTGCTTTCGTCCGCTGCGAGTAGGCCTTTCCCAGCTTGGGATAAATGCTCAATCGTGCTTGATAATTCGTCATGATGCATGGTATGTGTCACTCCTTAACATAATATAGATACAGAAAAATAATAATCTTTATCGAGAAATATATTTTTCACGCACGATACGCTGTACGGTAAAGCCGCGATCTTTGAGCTGTGAAAAAGCATTGTCTACCATACCAGGATTTCCGCATAAGTAAACTAAGTCTTCTTCTGGATTCGGGTTTAGTGTATCAAAGGCTGATTGAACATAGCCTGCATGCTCGTATTCACCTAATTGCGATGCATCCTCACGGCTCAGTTGCGCGCGGTACGTTGCGCGAGGGGAGGCTTTGGCCCAAGCAATAAATTCTTCATGATATAAAATATCAGCGCGCGTTTGCACGCCTTGCAAGATAACCACGTGCAGCTCTGGATCATGTGCTAAGCGCTTGGTCAGTTCAGATAACATGGCACGATAAGGCGTGACACCGGTGCTTGTGGCAAGAAAAATATAGCGTTTAGGGTTCTCGGGTTTGAGAAGCAAACGACCAAATGGACCCGTAGTTTTGAGCGTATCGCCAGGCTTTAGATTAAAGAGTAATTCTGTGCCTGGGCCATGCTCTACAAAACCTGCGGCAAGTTCAATCTGGCCGTTGGCACGCGGTGCATTCGCAATACTGTAACTGCGACGCAATGTTTTTTCATCGCGCTCAATATGAAATGTAATAAAATGCCCTGGTGTGTATTCAAAAGGCGTGACAGGGTTAAATACAAAATGTTTTACTTGTGGAGAGAGCATGTAAGACTCTTCCAAGGTGATGTCAAAGGTGGTAGCCTGCATAATAGGTGCTTTTTGATAAATGGTGGTAGTGCTTCAATATGCACTAAAAACCATCAAATTGCAAGTGATCGAGATGATAGATTTAGATAATAAATTTAGATAATTGATGATAGATTTAATTGATATACTCAAAAATCTTCGTGAGTCATTAGCGCCCATACAACTGATGTTGACGGGCCTTGCCTACGTGTTAGGCTTTGCGTTGGTACTGATTGCATTCACAAAATTTCGTAAAATCGCAAATGCAGGGCATCAATCACCTTCCCAAGAAAAGCTCTTTGTGCCCGTAACGTATATGGGTATAGGCGTTGGGCTTATTTTTCTGCCTTCGTCGTTTTCTGTTTTAGCCAATACGTTTTTTGGCGCAGCTAATGTGCTCTCGTATTCAACGCCGGATGATCTCACCGAGTTATCCATTATGACGTTTTTTATTCAAACAGCAGGGGTGTTATGGTTTGTTCGAGGCTCTATTCTACTTGTGCACGCGAGTGAACCTGGCGTTCAACACGGATCTAAAGGTTTAACGTTTATTTTTGCGGGTATTCTTGCGATGAACTTTGAGGCGACGTTTGAGGTGCTTAATTCGATGCTGGCGTATTTTTTCTCGGTGATGGCTTCTGTTAAAGACAGCATTAACAATTGGTAGTGGTGGGTGGTTCGTCTTCTTCATCGCAAATGTTTAAGTTATTGGCTTTAGCAAAATCTAAAATAGACTGGTACATATGCGGGCTCGATTCTTTGAGCTTTGGATCGAGTAAAACGCATTTATAGCCGTCATGATTAATGCTGGGTTGCAACAACGGTGAGTAATGAATGCGACTATTTTTAAAGCTCGCAAGCGCACCGCTCATACGTTCAGCCCAATCACTGGGGCGGAATGTTTCACCTTCGGCCGTTACGCCTTTAATGACGATGGTTTTTTTGTTATCGCCCTTATTGTTTTTATCATCTTCGTCTATTGGCTTAGTCATAGCAATCGCAGGATAGTGTCAGTGTGTCTAGTATTATAGCACCGTATCGTTCATCTTATCATGTGCTCCATGGTCACGTCATTATGTGTTGTGGTAGAATTCGTAACAAATGATCGACCAAACGTCACTGAGGTATTTATTATGAAACAAAAGTACAGCCGTAATGGCATTTATTTATTACCTAATTTATTTACAACGGCAAGTTTGTTTTCTGCTTTTTATTCTATTATTGCGTCGCTAAAAGGGCAATATGATACCGCCGTTATGGCTATTTTTGTAGGTATGGTGATGGATGCGTTGGATGGCCGTATTGCGCGCATGACCAATACACAAACGAATTTTGGTGCAGAGTACGATAGTTTATCGGATATGGTGACGTTTGGCGTGGCGCCTTCGGTCTTGCTGTATAGCTGGGCACTGGAGCGATTGGGGAAGTTTGGTTGGCTTGCCGCGTTTATTTATACCGCGGCAGTCGCTTTGAGGCTTGCACGTTTTAATACCCAGCTCGAAACGGCTGATAAATGTTACTTTCAAGGCTTGGCATGCCCTGCTGCGGCAGCCGTTGTGGCATCGTTTGTATGGGTGTGTAACTCGGGGCATGGTGCAGGGCTTTGGACCGGTGGCCTTGCAGTAGGGTTTTTGTTATCGGTGGCGGCGCTTATGGTCAGTAACGTGCGTTATTATAGTTTTAAAGAATTTGATCTCAAAGGAAAGGTTCCGTTTTTACATGTGTTGTTGATTGTATTAATGTTCGCAGCGATTGCGATTTCACCGGCGATTATGTTGTTTATGACGTCGTTGGGTTATGCGCTTTCAGGACCATTGTATACGTTATTGGGTTTGAAAAAAGCACGCGTCAAGCGTCGAAGTCTTGCACCAAAAAAACGCTCGCGTGTGTCTAAGTAAAAAATTACTCAGCTTCACCGAATCGCTCATGGATGAGCGTGGTGAGTGCCTCCATCATGCTGTCTTCGTCTGGACCATCCGTTTGCAAAGTAAGCTCCGTGTTTTGACTGGCTGCCAGCATCATCACGCCCATGATACTTTTGCCGTTTACATTTTGTGAGCCTTTGATGACGTTGATTTGGCTTTGAAACCGACCGGCTAATGAGACGAATTTAGCCGACGCACGTGCGTGCAGGCCTAGTTTATTGATAATTTTAATTTGATTTTCTTTCATGCCGGTCAATTTATCACGTGAGGTTAAGTAAAAGCAAGGATGATTGCTAATCAGAAAAAATCCGTTACACTGTAAATATAAGCAGTAGAATTTAACGTGTTTATATTAATAGCTGTAAGGAGTGTTTATCATGGAAATTAATTTTACAGGTCACCAAATCGAAGTTACGCCAGCATTAAAAGCTTTTACAGAAGACAAGCTGGGTAAGCTAGAACGGCATTTTGATCGCATTAAAGCGATTCATGTGACGTTTAATGTAGAAAAACTCCGACAAATTGTTGATGCAACCGTAGATATTGCGCGCGGTGATGTTCATGCACGAGCGGAATCAGACAATATGTATACGTCGATTGATGATCTCGTAGGAAAACTCGATAGGCAGTTGATTAAACATAAAGAGAAAATGATGAATCATCGTGAGTAAAGCTTGGTGACTCAGGCGTTAGGCGCACGAAACAAAAAAACCCGCTTTTGCGGGTTTTTTTATAAATAATTTATAGGCTTAAAATTATTTAACTTTTTTCTCTTTAAAGATGACATGTTTGCGAACAACCCAGTCATACTTTTTGAGTTCCATTTTTTCAGGATGATTTCGTGGATTCTTGGTGGTGGTATAAAATACACCTGTACCAGCAGTTGATTCCATTTTGACGTTAATATTAACAGCGGCCATGGTGGCATTCCTCTTTAATAATCTAAATGAATAGAATAGGTTTTAAATTTTTTCGCCCTTCGCGCGAAGACGAGCAAGTACGGTTTGAATGCCGAGTTTATCGATGATACGAAGACCTTTGGTGCTTAGTTTTAAAGTAATAAAACGTGCTTCTTCTTCAACCCAAATACGGTGCCTTTGAATATTAGGAAGGAAACGTCGTTTTGTTTTATTATTGGCATGCGATACGTTATTCCCTGTGGTAGGGCGCTTACCGGTGATTTGGCATACTCGTGACATGTTGCTGCTCCAAACTGTTTTCTGAACGCTAATGTCTAGCGCCAAAAATGTTTAAATCTAATATGAGATGCGTTTTATACCAAATTATACGACACGATGCAATTAATTTATGTTTTGATTTTTGTTTACAACGCACGAAGTATGGTCTTAAATACGTCACTTTTAAGTTTGTCTTCTGTTTGTTTATCAATTTGTTTATCGTTTATCTAAGGGTAATAATATGCTTCGTACTATAAAAAGCTTTACGCTTCGCGCGGGGCGGCTTAGTCCGCGTCAGTCACGTGCACTTGATTTGTGGCTTCCTGATTATGCTTTACCTGTGGAAAATAAGCTTTGGAATCTATCTGAATTTTTTGGGCGTGAGGCTGAAACGGTTGTTGAAATTGGTTTTGGTATGGGCGCATCGTTGGTTGAGATGGCGCAAGCACGACCGGATATTAATTTTTTAGGGATTGAGGTGCATCGGGCAGGGGTTGGCAGCTTAGTTGCTGACTTGCATGATTTAGGTCTGACCAATGTTCGTGTTGTGGCGCATGACGCTGTGGAGGTGTTTAACACGTGTTTAAGCCCAGAAAGTATTGATGGTGTGCAAATATTTTTCCCTGATCCATGGCATAAAGCGCGTCATCATAAACGACGTTTAATTCAAGCTGATTTTGTACGCGTGTTGCTTCAAGCGATTAAGATCGGTGGATTTATTCACTGCGCGACTGATTGGGAAGATTATGCGCATCAGATGCTCGCGGTTTTATCGAATGAGCCTAAGTTAAACAATAAAGATGAGCATGCATCGTTTTATCCACGCCCCGAAAGGCGCCCTCTCACTAAGTTTGAGGCGCGAGGACAACGATTAGGTCATGGAACGTGGGATTTGATGTTCACACGAATTATTTAGGAATCACTTGCTTCCGGTCATGAACATCCCTAAAATCCTACTTCTATATCTTTTTTAGCAATGCTTGGAGTTGGTTATGGGATGGAATGGACCTGATAAGGGTAAAGATCCGTGGCGTTCGAAAGATCAGCCACCTGATTTGGACGAAGCGCTCAAGCAATTGCAAGCAAAGTTGAAGAAATTATTTTCCAATGGCAAGCCAAAACCAGGTGGGTCTTCAAATAATCATCGTTCGAATAAAAATAGTTCTGGGGGCGGTGCTGGGGCAAATTTTTCGGATGGTGGTCCAATATTCTTTCTATTGCTCGCCGCCGCGGCGGTTGTGTTATGGGCTTTAGCCGGGATTTTTATTGTTGACCCAGCCGAAAAAGCGGCTATTTTACGTTTTGGTCGTTATGTTGAAACGGTTGGTGCCGGACCGCATTGGATCCCTCGCGGGATTAGCTCAAAAGTTGTGGTGAATGTTGATCGCATTTTAGATTATTCATATGCGGCACAAATGCTGACACGCGATGAGAACCTTGTGTCGGTGGCGTTGGTGGTTCAATACCAGATTGCTGATTTAGAAGATTACTTATTTAGTGTTGCAGATCCGATTGATAGCCTGAAGCAGGCGACATCGAGCGCGCTTCGACAAGTGGTGGGTACCACCAGTCTTGATCAAATCATTACGGAAGGACGCGAACTGTGGGGCAGTAATGTTCGAGAATCGCTGATTGAAATTTTAGAAAGTTATAAAACGGGTATAAAAATTGTCAACGTTTCGCCGCAACCTGCGCGTGCGCCAGAAAACGTTCAAGATGCGTTTGATGATGCAATTAAAGCCCAAGAAGATGAGAAGCGCTTTAAAGAACAAGCGCGGGCGTACGAAGCACGTGTGGTGCCTATCGCAGAAGGGAATGCCAAGCGTATTATGGCTGAGGCAAAAGCAGGTGCTGAACAGTCGGTGTTACGTGCGAAAGGTGCGGTCGCTGAGTTTTTAGCGCTTCTTCCCGAGTACCTTCGCTCGCCTCAAATTATGTCGCAACGGCTGTATTTAGATACCATGCAGCGTGTGCTTGGTCGCAGCAGCACGATTGTTGTGGATGGAAAGGCCGGGAATCTTTTATATTTACCGCTCGATAAGCTGGGCTCCAATAGAGCGCCGTCGAGTTCAGATGAAGAGGTTGTGGTGCTCAGTCAGCAAGATGCAGCTAACCGTGCTTCGGAAGGTCTCGATCTATTGAACGGTCGTGAAACGACAAGGCCGACACAGCGTTCAGGGAGAGCAGGTGAATGAAAAATTCTAAACTAACAGGTATAATAATCGCATTTTTTGTCTTGATCGTATTCATGGGATCGTTGTTTAGTGTGACGCAGGGTCAAAAAGGTATTTTGCTACGGTTGGGGCGCTTGGTTCAAGATTCATCGACGGATCAGGTTAAAGTGCTTTTGCCTGGGCTGCACTTTAAAATGCCGTTTATTGAGTCGGTGCGTATTTTTGATACACGTATTCAAACTTTGGATATTAAATCTTCACGGATTGTAACCAAAGAAAAGAAAGATGTGCTTGTCGATTATTATGTCAAATGGCGTATTTTAGATTTGGCCGGTTATTTTAAATCAACGGGTGGTAATGCGTTTAAAGCAGAAACGTTATTAGAGCAACAGTTGAATACATCGCTTCGTGCTCAATTTGGACGTCGCACCATATCAGACGTGGTGTCAGGTGGACGTGATGATGTGATGGATGTGCTGCGTGAACAGGCTGAAAAAGAAGCGGGTAAATTAGGTGTTCATGTGGTGGATGTGCGTATTAAAGGTATTGAGTTACCTGCGAATACGAGCAATGCGATTTATCAGCGTATGCGCGCCGACATGAAAAAAATTGCTAATCGACACCGCGCAGATGGCCAAGCTGCCGCTGAGGCCATTCAAGCAGATGCTGATGCAAAAGTTACGGTAACGTTGGCAACCGCACGTAGTGAAGGTGAACAATTGCGTGCTCAGGGGCAGGCGAAAGCTGCATCGATTTATTCGGAAGCGTTTGAGAAAAATAAGAAGTTTTTTGATTTGTATCGTAGCTTGCAAGCGTATGAAGAAAGTTTTAAGAACAAAGATAGTATGCTGGTTTTGGATCAAAGCAGCGCTTTCTTTGATTATTTTAAACACGGTTTAGCGGGTTCGCATGAGGCTATGCCTAAACCAAATTTAGTTAAAAAAACGGGGTAAGTACGCATGTCAGGTAAGCGCGTGGTGGTTTTAGGGACGCATTGGGGTGATGAAGGGAAAGGTAAGGTTGTTGACTGGTTAACGCAGCATGCACAAGCGGTTGTGCGTTATCAAGGCGGGCATAATGCAGGTCATACATTAAAAATTAAAGGCGAACAGACGATTTTACGTTTGATTCCTTCAGGTATTTTACACGAGGGTGTGAAGTGTTATATCGGAAACGGTGTGGTTTTGGCCCCCGATGCGCTCATATCCGAGCTGAAAGAGCTGGAAGACAAAGGCCTGAATGTGCGGTCACGTTTATTTGTGAGCCCAGCATGTACGCTTATTTTGCCATCCCACGTTGCTTTAGATAAAGCACGTGAAGCACAAAGCGGTCGTGCAGCGATTGGTACAACAGGCCGAGGTATTGGCCCGGCGTATGAAGATAAAGTGGCTCGACGTGCGTTACGTGTGAGTGATTTATTACATCCAGAGCGCTTTCTTGCTAAGCTCACCAAATTGATGGAATACCACAATTTTCTATTGAAAGAATACTATCACCAAGCGCCTGTTGCGCTGGATGAAGTGCTAGAGGCTTCTAAGCAATGGGCTGATGTCTTAACACCGATGGTGCGTGATGTTGCTGCTGATGTGCAAACACATGCAGGAGCCGGCGATAATATGCTATTTGAGGGTGCGCAAGGTGTGTTTTTAGATATTGATCATGGAACATACCCATTTGTTACGTCGTCAAATACGTGTGCTGGCGGTGTAAGTACGGGGTCGGGTATGGGTCCACGTCAGTTAGATTATATTTTGGGGATTACGAAAGCTTATACCACACGTGTCGGTGGTGGCCCGTTCCCTACAGAATTGCATGATAGTGTCGGTGAGTTTTTAGCAACACGCGGTAAAGAATTTGGTGCCGTAACCGGTCGACCACGACGCTGTGGTTGGTTTGATGCCGTACTTTTACGTCGTTCGATTGAATTGAACAGTATCTCAGGCTTGTGTTTAACCAAGCTTGATGTTCTGGATGGTTTAGAGACGATTCGTATTGCCGTGGCTTATAAAGACAAAGCGGGAAATATTTTGGAATATCCACCGCAAGCTGCCGAAGATTATGATGATATGGAACCTGTGTATGAAGACGTGCCGGGTTGGTCGGAGTCCACCGAAGATTGTACATCGATTGAAACTTTGCCTGAAAATGCACGTGCGTATGTACGTCGTATTGAAGCGTTATTAGGTGTGCCTATTGATTTATTATCTACAGGGCCTGAGCGTGATGCAATGGTTGTGATTAGGGACCCGTTTGGGGCTTAGCATTAAGGAATAAGCAATGCAATTTATTGATTTAAAAGCACAATACTCACGTATTGAAGGCCCTGTGATGGGCCGTATAAAAGCGGTGTTAGAGCACGGTGCCTATATTATGGGGCCAGAAGTTGCTGAGCTTGAGGCCGAGCTTGCCGCATTTGTTGGTGTGCCACATGCGGTTGGTGTATCCAGCGGTACAGATGCTTTGCTGATTGCATTAATGGCGCTTGATGTTGGTCCTGGCGATGAGGTGATTACCACCCCGTTTAGCTTTTTTTCAACGGCTGAAGTGATTGCACTTTTAGGCGCTACACCGGTGTTTGTTGATATTGAGCGAGATACCTATAATCTGGACGCAAACTTGATTGAGGCGGCGATTACGAGCAAAACCAAGGCAATTATGCCGGTGAGTTTGTACGGTCAATGTGGCGATTATGATGCGATCAATGCCATAGCTGCACGATATAACTTACCTGTGATTGAAGACGCTGCACAAAGTTTTGGTGCGATGTATCACGGTAAGCGCTCGTGTGGGCTAACAACGATTGGTTGCACCAGCTTTTTTCCATCCAAGCCGTTAGGTGGGTACGGGGATAGTGGCGCGTGCTTTACGCATGATGCGGACTTAGCTGAGCGTATGAAGTCGATTCGTGTTCATGGGCAAGCAGCGCGTTATCAGCATGTACGCTTGGGTGTGAATGGCCGACTTGATACCATTCAAGCCGCAATTTTGCTTGAAAAGCTTGCGCTGTTTCCTGAAGAAATTAAGCTGCGGGAGCAAGTTGCTGAGCGTTATGCGGCAGGTTTATCTGCATTGACTCGAACACCTTGTGTTCAAGCTTATAATACCAGTGTTTTTGCGCAATACACGATTGAAGTATCGGATCGTGCCGCTGTACAAAAGGCGCTGAGTGAGCATGGTGTGCCTACAGCGGTTCATTACCCTGTACCGCTGCATAAACAGCCTATTTTTGAAAAGTCTGCCTTGGGTGAGTATCATGTGCCTCATGCAGAAGATGCAGCGAAGCATGTTTTAAGCTTACCGATGCATCCTTATTTAACAGAAGCGGATCAAGATAAAGTTATACGTGCTTTGCAAGAAGTACTACAGAAAGAAGCGCTTGTTGTTTAAGCGCTTTAATTAACGGAATAATGTAGAATAAAAATATGGAGTACCCAATCATGCCGCGTGATTTGATTGATAAATTAAATAATAAAGAAGCCATTATTGGAATCATTGGCTTAGGTTATGTCGGTTTACCTTTGATGCTCCGTTTTGCGGATGTGGGTTATCGTGTGGTTGGGATTGATGTCGATGAAACCAAAAATAATCAACTCAATGCAGGTAAATCGTATATTCAACATATTCCATCCGAGCAGGTTGAAGCCGTTCGTAGCCGTATTCATGCGACACATGATTTTGCTGCTGCAAATGAAGCGGATGCCTTGATTTTATGTGTGCCAACGCCGCTGAATAAATACCGTGAACCCGACTTAAGCTATGTTGTTCAAACGGTTGAGGCGCTTGTGCCGCATCTGCGCCCAGGGCAAATCATGTCCTTGGAAAGCACGACGTACCCTGGTACTACGGAAGAAGAGCTCAAAACACGCATAGAAGCGACAGGTCTTAAAGTTGGTGACGATTTCTTTCTTGTCTATTCACCTGAGCGTGAAGATCCAGGAAATGCAAACTTTTCAACCGCCAGCATTCCTAAAGTTTGTGGCGGAGATACACCCCATTGTATCGAGGCCGGACATGCTTTGTATCATTCTGTGATTGATACGGTCGTTAAAGTTTCATCCACACGTGTTGCCGAAATGACCAAGCTTTTAGAGAACATTCATCGTTCGGTTAATATCGGTCTTGTGAATGAGATGAAGCTGCTTGCGGATAGGATGGATATAGATATTCATGAAGTGATTGATGCTGCGGCCACCAAGCCGTTTGGCTTTGTTCCGTATTACCCGGGGCCGGGTATTGGTGGGCATTGTATTCCTATCGATCCATTTTACCTCACCTGGAAAGCTCGTGAGTTTGGCATGCACACGCGATTTATTGAATTAGCCGGTGAAATTAATAGTAAAATGCCGAATTGGGTGCTTCATAAAATCACGGATGCATTAAACTCACGCGAGCAAGCGCTTAAAAATAGCAAAGTGCTCGTTTTAGGGATTGCCTATAAGCGTGATGTGGATGACATGCGTGAGTCGCCGTCGATTGAACTCCTGGAGCTTTTGCGAGATAAAGGGGCCGATGTTGCCTATTCTGATCCGCATGTTCCTGTTTTTCCTGCAATGAGGTCGCATCATTTTGATTTGCATAGCGTGCCACTGACGTCAGAAACCATCGCGCAATACGATTGTGTGGTGCTTGCCACAGCACACCAAGCCTTTGATTATGACATGATTGCGATGCATGCAAGGCTGATTGTCGACACCCGTGGTGCTTTTAGAGCGCATAAAAATGATAATATGGTGAGTGCCTAATGATCAAACGAGCGTCTTGGACAATTACAGACCGTAAAATTAACGTCGCTTTGGTTGGTTGCGGTCGTATCTCAAAAAACCATCTCCAAGCCATAGCTAAGCACCAAGATCGTTTGAATTTAACAGCCGTGTGTGATCGCGATGAAGCAGCAGCCCAAGCTGTTGCACAAGAGTATCATGCCGACGTGTATACCCATCTTGATGTGATGCTTGAAAAAGCGGATATTGATTTAGTGATTTTATGTACGCCCAGCGGTCTTCACCCACGGCAAGCGATTCAAGTGGCAGAATCCGGTCGCCACGTGTTGACTGAAAAACCCATGGCAACCCGTTGGCAAGATGGAGTCGACATGGTGCGAGCCTGTGATAAGGCCGAAGTGCGTTTATTTGTTGTTAAACAAAATCGATTAAATCCACCCATTCAAGCGCTGAAGCGCGCGATTACAGAAGGACGTTTTGGCCGTATTCATATGGCCAATGTCAACGTTTTTTGGACACGTCCGCAAGATTATTACGATCAAGGGGGGTGGCGCGGTTCTTGGGAATGGGATGGTGGTGCCTTCATGAACCAAGCCAGTCATTATGTTGATTTGATTCAATGGCTGCTTGGTCCTGTGGATTCGGTGCAAGCCATGATGGGGACGTTGGGGCGTAAAATTGAAGCGGAAGACAGCGGTGTGTTAAACATACGCTGGCGTCAAGGTACCATGGGCTCTGTGAATGTGACCATGTTGACCTACCCTAAAAATTACGAAGGTTCGATTACTTTACTGGGTGAAAAAGGCACGGTGCGTATTGGTGGTGTTGCGGTTAACGAAGTGCAGCACTGGGAATTTGAAGATGCGCGACCTGAAGACGAAGCGATTCAAGCTGAAAATTATGCGACGTCATCGGTGTATGGTTTTGGGCATGTGCCGTATTATGCCAATGTGATTGATTGCCTTCAGGGTAAACCTGCAGATATTACCGACGGTCGTTCGGGCCTTGCCTGTTTGGAGTTATTAATTGCAGCTTATCGTTCAGCGCGCGATGATAAAACCGTTCATCTGCCTTTAGAGTTGTAATTGAGGATTTGTAGCTATGACCGCAAATATACACGAAACAGCCATCGTTGATGCTGGTGCCAAGCTTGGTGAGGGTACACGTGTTTGGCATTGGGCTCATGTAAGTGCTGGCGCAAAAATTGGTACTGAGTGCAGCTTGGGTCAAAATGTTTATGTTGGTAATAAGGTTTGTATCGGTAACAACGTGAAGATTCAAAACAATGTCTCAGTGTATGATAACGTGACGCTTGAAGATGATGTGTTTTGTGGTCCAAGCATGGTGTTTACCAATGTCTATAATCCACGTTCGGCGGTCAGTCGAAAAGATGAATACCGTAATACGTTCGTCAAACGAGGCGCAACGCTTGGTGCTAATTGTACGCTTGTATGCGGTGTTACGGTGGGTGAATATGCGTTTGTTGCGGCGGGTGCTGTGATTAATCGTGATGTGAAGCCTTATGCGCTTATGGCCGGCGTTCCTGCGCGACAAATTGGTTGGATGAGTCGTTTTGGCGAGCGTTTAGCGCTACCTCTTCAAGGTGAAGCGAGTGTGGTATGTGAGCATACAGGCGAGCAATATGCATTAAGCCTAGATGGTTTTGTACGAATGAAAGAGGGGGTTAGTGCGTAGTTTTATGCAAGCTTCCAAGGAGCAGTTCACCACCGACTTTATTATTATTGGCGCAGGTATTTTGGGTTTATCAACGGCATTAAAATTATTAGATGCCTATCCAAAAGCGAAAATTTCGATTCTTGAAAAAGAAGGCGCAGTAGGCGAGCATGCTAGCGGGCGCAACAGCGGTGTGTTGCATTCAGGTATTTATTATCCTCCTGATTCGTTGAAAGCTAAACTTTGCGGTGAGGGTGCTAAGGCTATGCGTGCGTATTGCCAGGAGCATGGCTTGCCTTGGAATAAACTTGGCAAAGTGATTATTCCAACACAAGCTGAAGATGAACATACACTACGTATGCTCTATGAGCGTGGTTTACTTAATGGCGTATCTGTAGAATGGCTTGATGAAACGCAGTTAGCCGAATTAGAACCGTTGGCGCATACGGCAACAGGGCGCGCGTTATTGGTTCCTGAAACCACCGTGGTTGATCCTAAAGCGATTATGCAGCATCTCCATCAAAGCCTAGCCGCACGTGGTGTAAAATTTTATTTTAATGCGTGTTGCGAGCAGGTTGATGTTAAAACACGAACCGTGTGTGCCGGATCATCCTCGTGGCATTATCAGCATTTAATTAATACAGCAGGTTTATACGCTGATAAAATTGCAAACGCGTGTGGACTGAGTCATCGCTACACCATGTTGCCGTTTAAAGGTTTATATTACGAAGTAAAGCCTGCGTCTGAAATTAAAATTAATCATTTGATTTATCCTGTACCGGATATGAACGTACCTTTTTTGGGGGTTCATTTTACGAAAAGTGTGTCTGGAAAAATTTATGTTGGGCCTACCGCTGTGCCAGCTTTGGGACGTGAGCAATATCGCGGTATCCAAGATATGAATATTACAGAAACCATGCCCGTGCTTTATCATTTATTAAGGCAGTATAAAAATAACGAGCAAGGCTTTCGAAATTACACGCATCGAGAAATTTTTAACTTCTTAAAGCCTAAGTTTGTGAATACAGCGCAAACCTTGGTGCCAAGTTTAGCCTCAAGCGATCTGTCTTTGAGTGGAAAAGTTGGCATACGAGCCCAATTGCTTGATATACTCAGCTGCCGTTTGGTCATGGATTTTTTAATTGAACAAACCACCAATGAAACACATATTTTGAATGCTGTTTCGCCAGCATTCACCAGCGCTTTTGGTTTTTCGGATTATGTGGTAGGGCTTTTAGAAACAAAGCAAAGCATATCCGCTTGAATGGAAATAAATAATACTTATTGGAGTTAACATGGATATACGTGGCAAGAATTTTTTAGTGATTGGTGGGGCAGGTTTAATTGGTTCACATACGGTTGATGCTTTATTAAAAGAAGACATCGGCGAAGTTCGTATCTATGATAATTTTACGCGAGGACGCGAAGAAAACTTACGTGAAGCACTGAAAGACCCACGGGTAAAAATTTTCCCACTGGGTGGCGATATCATGCATCGTGATATTTTAAATGCAGGTATGCGTGGTATTGATGGTGTATTTCATTTTGCCGCATTATGGCTCTTGCATTGTTTTGATTATCCTCGTTCAGCATTCGAAGTAAACGTTGCAGGCACGTTTAATATTTTAGAAGCGATGGTGAACCAAGGGGTTAAGCGGTTGGTTTATTCTTCAAGCGCATCGGTCTACGGTGACGCGCTCCAAGAGCCTATGACTGAAGATCATGTTTATAATAATAAAACATTCTACGGCGCGACCAAAATTGCGGGCGAGCATATGTGTCGTTCGTTGTATCACCGTTACAAAGATACAAGCGAGCACTTTGATTACGTGGGTTTACGTTACATGAATGTGTATGGCGCGCGCCAAGATTACCAAGGTGCTTATATTGCGGTGATCATGAAAATGCTGGATAACTTGGATAAAGGTAAGGCACCGGTTTTATACGGTGATGGTAGCCAAGCCTACGATTTTATTTATGTTGAAGACTGCGCAAAAGCCAACGTGTGTGCCATGAAGGCGGATGCAACAGATGAATTTTATAACGTTGGAACAGGTGTACGTACGAGCATTAAAGAACTCGCTGAAATTATTCTTGAGTTAACCGAATCTGAACTTAATATTTTGTTTGAGCCGGCCGGGCAAACGTTTGTTAAAAACCGTATTGGTTGCCCTAAAAAAGCAGAAAAAGATCTTGGTTTTAGAGCTGATCTAAGACTGCCGGAAGGTTTAGCCCGTTTGATGGCATGGCGAGATAATCATAAATCTGAGGTCAAGGCACGTAAAGACGCTGTTGGTATCATAGATTAAATACGATGTGTGGAATAACAGGATTATTCAATCGTAACCACGAGCCTGCCGAAACGCGTTTAATCGAAGCCATGACGAATGCGTTGGAGCATCGGGGCCCGGATGGCGAAGGTGTATGGCTTGAGGGGCCGATTGCTTTAGGGCATCGGCGCTTGGCCATCATTGATTTAAGTCCACAAGGGCATCAGCCTATGGTGACACGCGACGGTCGTTTTGTGCTCACCTATAATGGTGAAGTCTATAACTTTCGAGAACTTCGAACGGATCTTGAAGCGCGAGGATATGGGTTTCATTCGACAACAGACTCCGAAGTGGTGCTTAATGCGTTTGCTGAATGGGGGCTTGACGCTGTTCAGCGTTTTAACGGCATGTTTGCCTTTGCAATCTGGGATAAAACCAAATCTGAACTCATGCTGGTGCGTGACCGTTATGGTATTAAGCCGTTGTATTACACCATGGCCGGTAATAGCCTTGTTTTTGCATCTGAAATTAAAGCCTTACTCAAGCATCCGCGCGTTGCAGCCGAAATGGATCAAGAGGCTTTGGTTGAATATATGACGTTCCAGAATATTATTTCTGATCGCACGTTGTTTAAACATATTAAGATGCTTCCTGCAGGTTCAATCTTATCCGTGACTCAGACTGAAGAGCGGCTATTTAAGTATTGGGACTTTTCTTACGAAGAGCCTGAGCAGGCACTTTCGAAAGATGAGTATATTGAAGAATTAGAATATCTCTTTCGTCAAAGCGTGAATCGCCAATTGGTGAGTGATGTCGAGCTTGGAGCCTATCTTTCTGGAGGGATGGACTCGGGAGCCATCACAGCGATTTGTTCGTTACAATTGCCGTATATCAAAACGTTTACGTGTGGTTTTGATTTAAGCTCTGCGTCTGGCATAGAGCAGACGTTTGATGAACGACGTGAAGCTGAACGCATGTCATATTTGTTTAAGACCGAGCATTATGAAATGGTGCTTAAAGCGGGTGATATGGAGCGTTGTATGCCGTCTTTGGCGTATCACGTAGAAGAGCCGCGCGTTGGGCAATGCTATCCGAATTATTATGTTTCGCGACTGGCCAGTAAATTTGGAAAAGTAGTTTTGGCAGGGACTGCGGGGGATGAGATTTTTGCAGGATATCCTTGGCGCTATTATCCCCAAGTTCAACATAAAAAATTTGAAGATTATCAGCAAAGTTATTACGGCTACTGGCAGCGTATTATAGAAGAGCGGGACCATCAACAAGCGTTTTCACCCATTTGGAATAATGTCAGTCATTTTTCGCCGTTTGATGCATTTAAAAATATATTTAAAGGCGTTTCTTCGAGCAAAAAAATCACCCCAGAAACATTGGTGAATCATTCGCTATATTTTGAAGCTAAAACGTTTTTACATGGATTGCTGGTCATCGAGGATAAGCTATCGATGGCGCATGGTTTAGAGACACGGGTTCCTTTTTTAGATAATGATTTGGTTGATTTCGCATTAAAATTACCGACCTCGATAAAATTAGGCTGTTTAGATAAGGTGGTGTCTGCTGGAGCTAAGCAAGAAGATATTTCGCGGTATTTACAGAAGTCACGCGATGGAAAGTTAATTCTACGTGACATGATGAAGAAATTTCTCCCAGCTGACGTCGTTGAGAAAGTAAAACAAGGTTTTTCAGCACCCGATGCGAGTTGGTTTCAAGGCGAAAGTATGGAGTATGTTAAAAATATTGTGTTTAATGATCGCTCTCATATTTATCATTATTTAGACAAGCAATATATTCAAAATAAAGTGTCGGAACACTTAGCGGGCCAAGTTAACCACCGTTTGATGATTTGGTCTTTATTATCGCTTGAGCAATTTTGTACGACTTATTTGGATGCATAAAAAGTAATATGAAAATTTTAATCACAGGTTCAAATGGTTTATTAGGTCCGGAAGTATTGCGTGCATTGTCTGATGAGCATCAGCTGGCGACTTTGGTGCGGGCTACCCCTGAAATAAAAGATGGTGCGATCGAATATATTACATGCGATTTATCAAAAACATTTGATGTTGCTTTATTGCCAAAGCACGTGGATATTATTATCCATATGGCACAGTCACCGCATTATCGTGAGTTTCCAGAGCAAGCCGATCATGTGTTTCGTGTGAATTGTGATTCAACGGCGCGTTTATTGGATTATGCCCGAGCAGCAGGGGTACAACATTTTATTTTCACATCAACGGGAAGCGTGTACGAGCCTTATGAAAGTCAATTGTTGGAATCTTCTGCACTTGCACCGACGTCGTTTTATGCGAACAGTAAGTTAATCGCTGAGCGTTTATTAGCATCTTATGAAGCCTATTTTAAAGTCACCGTATTGCGCTTGTTTTTTTTGTATGGCCCGAGTGCTACACCTAAGCATACGTTGATTAATATGCTGGTGAATCGTGTAAAGCAAGGTGAAGAAATTGTTATTGATGGTGTTGATAGCAAGGGTTTGCAATTTGTACCAACGTTGACGCGTGATGTGGCTCATTGCATTCGATTGGTGATTGAGAAAGGCTTGGTTGGTGTATTTAATTTTGCAAATCCAACCGCATCAAGTTTGGCATCGATCGTCGAGGCTCTCGAAGCGCAGTTAGGTGTTCAAGCGAAAATTAAATACCGGCCGGATACGGCTGCACTCACGATTGTTCCTAATCTAGATAAATTTATGCACGATGCAGGTGACTTCAAGTTTACGTCGTTAGATGAGGGGCTGAAATATTTGCTGTGTGATACGCATGAATAATTTTTTAAAAGCACTGATTAGATGTCTGATTGATATACCTTGGGCTGTGCTTGCACTGGTTTTTTTACCACTGAATCTTCTAGTTTTTTTTATTGTTAAACTTGCTGGATGCCTCGGACAAGCCGCGGCACGTAGGCAACCTAAATTGTTATTCGGGGTGACACCGATTATTTCGATTGCCTACATGGCTCGTGCGCTTAAAGCACGAGGTTATGTTAGCGACACAGCAGTTCTGGTTGAGTCGCCAATATATCCGAGAGATACATTTGATAAGGTGCTATCACCTCACGGGAATTATCCTAAAATAATTAAGTTATGTTTAGGTAATCTCATGGCGTATTGTTTTTTCATGCGCGCGCTGTGGAAATATGATGTGTTCCATTATTATTTTGATGGCGGCTTGCTGAGGCATACCTTATTTTCAAGGCTTGAGCTTGCGATACTCAAACTTTGTCGCAAAAAAATTGTTTTGTTGCCGTACGGTAGCGATGCGTTTGTTTATGATCTGATACCCAATGTACTCTGGCGCCATGGCTTGATGATCGAGTACAGTCGCTTTGGAAATACGGCGGCGACGCTTCAGAAAAGAATGAGACGCATGACCGCATCAGCAGATATTGTGATTGCGTGTTTGGTGCATTGTATTAATTTACCCCGTTGGGATATTTTGCCACTTACGTGTTATCCCGTGGATACGGAACGTTTTGAGCCGCTGTATCCTGAGACTAAGAAAAGCAGCCCTATACGTATTGCACATGCCTGTAATCATCGAGGCGTAAAAGGCACGGTATTTTTAATTGATGCCGTTAAGCGTTTAGAAAAAGCTGGTTTCGATGTGCAGTTGGATATCATTGAAGCGGTGCCAAACGACGAAGCTTTAGTGCGAATTAAAGCTTGTGATATTTATGTGGATCAGCTTATCTTTGGTTACGCTCAAGCTGCGCTCGAAGGCCTTGCTTTTGGTAAAATTGTGATAAGCGCTTTAGATAATAGCCCAGAATATGATTTGTTCCGTCGCTTTTCTTATCTTAACGAGTGTCCTATTGTCAGCGCAAATCCAGATACAATTTATGAAGTGTTGATAGAGCTTATTGAAAAACGAAAGAATTGGGATAGCATGGGCCAAGCATCACGCGCTTTTGTTGAACATCGGCATTCATACACAGCGACTGCAGATATGTTTGAGGCGATTTATCAAAAAATTTATTTTAAACATCAGGATGTGGATCTCATTAATTTTTATCATCCCTTGCTTGAGAATCAATCATGAAAGTTTTACACCTGCCATCAAACGTTGCAGGAAATGCGTTTGGATTGGCCCAAGGCGAACGACAGTTAGGCTTAGACTCAAAGGCGCTTTCTATCGGTAAATCCGTGTATGATTTTCCAAGTGATTTAGTGATGCCTGCCAAAAATACGTTATTAAGCCAGCTCTACCATCGCGTATGCGTTTTTTTTAAAACACGTGCAGCTTATGATGTGTATCACTTTAATTTTGGTTCAAGTCTTATTCATTATTTAGGCTTGGGTTTGAATCTTGCTGATTTACCTTTTTATCGTAAAAAGGCCATTAAAGTGGTGACCTATCAAGGGTGTGATGCACGGCAAAAATACGGAACCATGGCGCGTATTAAGGCTGGAACAGGAACACCACAGTACGCCGCATGTACGTATGATGGTTGTCATGATGGTATTTGTAATTCAGGCAAGCGTGATGAACGTCGGCAACGTGCAATTAAAAAAATGATGTCGTATTGTGACCACGCCTTTGCATTAAATCCGGATTTATTACATTTTCTTCCAGAAAATAAATCATCGTTCTTGCCTTACACCATACCCAATTTTGATGCGATTCAGTCTAAATCTAATATATTTTTTGAGCATGATAAAATTAATATTGTTCATGCTCCGACACAGCGCGTGGCCAAAGGCAGTGCCTATGTGATTGCAGCCGTCGAAGCATTACAAGAAAAATTTCCAAATAAAATTAATTTTAAACTCGTCGAAAACATGCCCTATGACGAGGCTTTGGCTATTTATCAAACCGCAGATTTAGTGATTGATCAGCTTCTCATTGGTTGGTACGGTGGCTTAGCGGTTGAAGTGATGAAAATGGGCATTCCTGTTGCGGCCTATATTAATCCAAATGATTTGAAATTTTTGCCTCCTGGTTTTGCGCAAGAGATTCCCGTTTTAAATATGACAAAAGATAATATTTCAGATGTACTCGAGAATATTGTTACGCAACGTGAAATGCTTGTTAAACAAGGCGCACGTTCTAAAACTTTTGTTGAGAAATGGCATGATCCTAAATACGTCGCGACGTTAACAAAAAAGGTTTACGAAGCATGTGCGGGATAGTCGGTAGTTATAATTTTGATATTCCTATCGATGCTTTTTTAGCATCTCAAATGCATCGCGGGCCAGATTTTGTTGCATCCGAAGCGTATACTTTACCGAACGGTCAAGTTTTACAATTAGGCCATAATCGTTTAAAAATTATTTGCTTATCGGATGAAGCCAACCAGCCTTTTAAGAATGCAACGCGTTTGGGGTATTTGGTTTTTAATGGTGAAATTTATAATTATCGCGAGCTTAAAGTTGAGCTCGAGCACGCAGGTGTTCTGTTTCGTACGACGTCGGATACCGAAGTGTTGTTTCACGTGTTGAGCCATTGGGGCATGGATGGCATTCAACGGTGCAACGGTATGTTTGCCTTTGCATATTTTAATGCACAAGATAACACGCTGATATTAGGGCGCGATCGTTTTGGCGTTAAACCGCTTTTTTATTATCTTGATAATCAGCGCTTGATCTTTTCATCAACGACAGCTCCGGTTGCGAATTACTGCAATTTATCACCTGACTTTATGTATTTAAAGCAAGGCTTGCAGTATGGGGTATATGAAGACGAAAGTTCACGCACCGCGTATAAAAATTTGCATGCCGTTCCCGCAGGGCATGTGCTCCAATTTAATTTATTAGCAACAGATTTAAAACCCAAAATTATCAATTATTATGATCTGAAAGCACGTGTGTCATCTGCGAGCGCGATGATCCAAGGCTTGACAGATAAGCAACTGGACGATGAAGTGCGTGCATTATTGTATGATGCAAATCGACTGCGTTTACGTGCTGATGTACCGGTTGCGGTTGCCATGAGCGGTGGGTTAGATTCGTCAGGTATTGCGGCTATTTCAAAACAGCAGCAAGTAGATATCGAAGCATTTTGTTTTGGCTCATTACAAGATAAGCAGTCGGAGGGCTTGCTTGCGCAGCAGGTGGCCTCGATGCATGATATTAAGCTACATTTTGTTGCGCCTCAAGCCGATGCGTGGGGTGATGCCTTCTGGCAAACATTACATCACCAAGATGCACCATTTCCAAGCCTAAGCGTGATAGCGCAGCATGTGCTCTACAACAAAATTAAAGACGCCGGCTTTAAAGTGATTTTAGGTGGCCAAGGGGGTGATGAAGCCTTTCTTGGTTACCGGAAATATCAGTTTTTTTATCTCAAAGCATTGCTTAAAGCACATGATTGGACATCTGCGGCTTCGTTTGGTTTAGGCCTGGGTCAAATGCTTTGGGCCGAAAAGCGTCAAATGGCAACTTTTCTGAAAAACAGTGTGCGATACACACAAGCGTCAGGACGAACGGTCGGTTTGAATCTGCCTGGCGACATGGCTTCGCTCCAGGTAGGCGCTTCAGGTGATGTCCGGGGAAGGCAAATAGCTGATATTTTACAATTTAGCTTGCCGACACTGTTACGGTATGAAGATCGCAACTCTATGGCGCATAGTATCGAAACACGGTTGCCTTTTATGGATTATCGCCTGATTGAGCTTGCGTGTGCCTTGCCTATACGGCAAAAACTAAAAAACGGTTATGGTAAGTGGATGCTTCGTAAAATGCTGGAAAAACAGGTGCCTGAAAAAATTTGTAAAGCGCGCTATAAGCGCGGGTTTGATGTCACTAAAAATCAAGCTATACGTAAAACACTCGGGCTTGAACTGCGAGACCATGTCCAAAAAGCTACACCTGTATTAGAAGCGTTTATGACAGAAAAACCATACGATTATTTTAGCCCAACACAGCTTGAAAAATCGGAGCATCGTTTTGCTGAACTGACAACCGCTTTGTGGTTAGCACAAAAACTTTAGGTGATACCATGAAAAATAAAGTCATATGGTACTGTCATCATTATGCGGGTTCACCGTCGCTTGGCATGTCTTATCGACCGTATTATTTTACACAAGCCTTTAATCAAGCCGGTCACAACGCTTTTGTGATTGGCGCAAGTCATCATCATTTAAAGCAAGCATCCGAACCTCAACGGGAAGCGATTAAGAAACAAATGATAGAAGATGTCCCGTTTATATTATTAAAAACGCGTGCTTACCGTGAAAACGGTTTAAGTCGTTTGATGAACATGCTTCAGTATGCGTTTAATTTTCGCTCTCATAAAAAAAAGATTATGAAGCTTACGGGTAAACCTGATGTCATTATTGTATCGTCAGCGCATCCTTTTCACTTTAAAACACTTGAAAAATTAGCGCGTCAATGTGGAGCAAAGCTGATATTTGAAGTCCGCGACTTATGGCCTCTTTCGTTGATCCAACTAGCTAAGCTGCATCCACTGCATCCTTTAGCTTGTTGGATTGCATCCATCGAAAAACGTGCTTATCAGCAAGCTGATGCCGTGGTTTCTCTGCTCGATAAAGCGTTGCCATATATGCAGAGCCGAGGCTTAGCATCTGAGCGATTTCATGTGATTCCGAATGGAACAAATCCAGGTATGTTTAAACTACCTCAAAAGCTACCGGAAGCGATGGTTGATTGCATTGAAGTTGTAAAACAAACAGGTGCTTTTTTAGTAGGATATGCAGGTGCTTTGGGTGAGCCGAATGCTTTAAAATATTTACTGATGGCCATGAAAAAATTAGCATCTAATCAGAAAAAGATTCACGTCTTCTTGCTCGGAGAGGGCGCCTTGAAAGCTGAGTTACAAGCCTATGCTGCGCAAGAAAATTTAGATAACATTACTTTTTTTAACAGTATTTCTAAACATGAAGTACCAAGCTTCTTGAGGCAAATGGATGTGTTGTATCTTGGGTGGAATGCGGTGGATTTATATCAATACGGTGTGAGCCCGAATAAAATCTTTGATTACATGATGGCAGAAAAACCGATTCTTGAGTCAGGTGGCGCGCCTGATAGTATGGTTGAGCGTTTGGGGTGCGGTATCCGATGTGAAGCCGCGAATCCTGATGCTATTATGCATGCTCTTGTGCAGATGAGCGAGCTTTCTGCTGAGGAGTGCTTCGCCATGGGGGCGCGTGGTAAGCAAGCGGTAGAACAGAAGTATGACTATCAGGTGTTGGCGCATGAGTATTTGAAGTTATTTAATCAACAGTAGTGATAAAGTGAGTTGCCATGAAAAAAATCTTAACCGTGATCGGTGCGAGACCACAGTTTATTAAAGCCGCCGCTTTAACACGGGTGCTTTCCACCAACCAAGGTCTAACCGAAATTTTGGTGCATACGGGACAGCATTATGACAACAACATGTCGGATGTGTTTTTTAATGAATTAGAGCTTCCAAAGCCCCAGTATAATTTAGCAATTGGTTCTAGCAGCCACGGCAAGCAAACAGGCGATATGCTCGCTGGTTTAGAAGATGTGTTCCAAAGAGAAAAGCCAGATTTAGTTTTAATTTATGGAGATACAAATTCTACTTTAGCGGCAGCTTTAGCTGCGTCAAAAATGCATATTCCTGTAGCACATGTGGAAGCGGGTTTGCGCTCATTTAATCGCAAAATGCCAGAAGAAATCAATCGTATTGTTGCCGATCAGTTGTCGACCTTACTGTTTGTTCCCACAGAGGGCGCTCACCATCATCTTAAGTCTGAAGGTGTTCCAGAAGAAAAAATTCATTTTTCTGGGGATGTGATGTATGACGTCGCGCTTTATTTTGGTAAAAAAGCAGAAACGACAAGTCCAATACTTAAACGTCTTGAGTTATCTTCGTCATCTTATATTTTAGCAACGATTCATCGCGCAGAAAACACAGATGATCCCAAGCGCTTAATGAATATTATGCAAGCATTGATGGAACAGGGCCAAAAAATGCCGATTGTTTTGCCGCTCCATCCTAGGACGCATGCTGTTTTAAAAAAATATCATTTATTAGATGATGTTCAAAATATACTTCACGTGATTGAGCCTGTAGGTTTTTTAGATATGATCATGTTAGAAAAGAATGCATCATTGATTGTTACCGATTCGGGTGGTGTGCAAAAAGAAGCGTTTTTTTACCATGTGCCGTGTGTTACGTTACGTGATGAAACGGAGTGGCAGGAGCTGGTTGATATGGGGTGGAATACGGTTGTTTCTCCAGAAAACAAAGCGATGATGACGCAGGTAATCGAGCGTAGTTTAACTCAGGTCGGTGATTTAACACAGCGACCCTACGGTATGGGTGATGCAGCTCTTAAAATTGCGTGTGTTTTGCATGATTTTCTTGAGATTTAGATAAAATTAATTAATTAGATAGGTAATATGGATAATCATGATGTTTAAGCAATTGATACGACAAAGTGCACTATGGACAGGGCTCACGGATGCTGTTGAGCTTTTTAATTTAAGAACAGTAGCTTATTTAATGCTTAAATCATCTTCTAAGCATAACTGTATAAATAAAACACCTCAAGGAAAAAAAATACTGATGCTCACCATCAGTATGATTGAAATTGATTGTCGCATTAATAAAGTGGCATCCAGTCTTGCAGCTCAAGGCTATCAAATCACAATTTTTTGTCCTGAAGTTACGGGGCAAAAAGAACAGATTTTGATTCAAAATATTTCAGATAATATTGCCTATGTTCGAATTAAAGCCATGCATTTAACTCAAAAAGTTAAAATGAGTTATCAGTCACATTTTGTTAAGGCCAGCAAAGATTTTGATTTTGATTTTGTTCATGCAAATGATTTAACCACGTTGGCGACCGGTTGGGTTATTTCAAAACAACGTGGAGTTCCCCTGATTTATGATTCTCATGAAATGTGGTCTGAAAATGTGACTTATAAACATGGACAATATATTCAGATGCCGGCTATCAAGCGTTTCTTTTATCAAAAACTTGAGGGGCGGTTATTACAAGATGTGACCTTATTTTATTCTGTCAGCACATCCATTTTAGATGAGTATGAGCGTCGCCACCAATGTCGACCTAAGTTACTTGCTAATTATCCTGACATTGCGTCATTAACACATGAAAATCATACATTTGAGTCAATAAA
Source organism: Legionellaceae bacterium (assembly GCA_029212505.1). Lineage (GTDB taxonomy): Bacteria > Pseudomonadota > Gammaproteobacteria > Legionellales > Legionellaceae > JAALKW01. The sequence continues at coordinate 366,331 of JARGOS010000001.1, forward strand.
AAAAAGTTTGAATTTATCACCGGAGCACTTTGTTACGTTGTATATCGGCGGTGTTGGCCCAAGCCGGAATATTGAAAATGTGATAAAAGCTCATGCAAAGCTGGATGAACATTTTGTTTTTGTGATTCGTGGACCAGGTGTGGAATTTTATGGCCCTGAATACATGCAATTGGCTGAATCGCTAGGTATTCAACACCGTATTTTCATTTTACCGGCCGTTGGGCGTGATGATGTGGTTGCTGCCAGCCAAGGTGCAGATTGTGGGATTGTGATGCTTGAAAATCTTTGTAAGAATTTTTATTGGTTTTATCCAAATAAATTTTTTGAATACAGTTTAGCGGGCCTTTCTGTAGCCGTTTCAAACTTTCCTGATGTGCGAGCACATATTGATCGTGAAAAAAACGGGATTACGTTTGAACCCAGCAGTCCGCAAAGTATTGCTGATGCCTTGTTTCAATTAGATAAAGATCGAGAAGAAACAGCCTTGATGGGGAAGCGAGGCCAGGAAAGTATTCACCAAAAATATAATTGGGATGCCGCAATAAGCACCATGATTCAAGATTATGATGCTTTGCGAGTCTAATTTCACGGGATAGAGGCTGTTTAAGTGGCGTAATTTAAACTTTCTTGATAGGTTTCTATCCCTTCGGTAACGTCACCAAAAAAGATGACTTTTCCTTTTTCTAAGATCGCTACTTTATTGCAAAAGCGTTTGATAATTTCATTGGAATGACTGGTCAGTACGAGAATATGGCTTTGATTGACCATGTCTTCGATACGTTGCGTTGCTTTTTTCATAAAGCGAGCGTCACCAGCCCCAATAATTTCATCGATGAGTACAATTTCAGGCGGACGAGCTGTTGCTACCGCGAATACCAATTTCATTTGCATACCGGTAGAATAGGTACACACAGGTTTTTTAAGAAATTCGCCGAGCTCTGTAAACGATTCGATATCTTCGATTACGCTGTAGGCGTCTTGCTTACTCCATCCCCGCATAATCCCGAGGTTAAGAATATTTTCATACCCTGTCGCTTCAACATTGAGGCCTAAATTCACATCAAATAAGTTAGATATTTCACCGGTAATATTCAAGCTACCCGAGGTAGGCGCATATATTTTTGCGATGACGCGTAGTAACGTGCTTTTTCCAGCACCATTTTGGCCTAAAAGCCCGACACGATCACCTTTTTGAATATTTAAGTTGATACCATTTAATGCACGAAACTTTGAATTATTAATACTGATATGTTTGTTTTTTGCTGGATTAACTAAGGACAACAGCGTTTGCTTTAACGAGGCTGTACCTGTTTTTATTAAATAATCTAACGAGACATCTTTTAATTCGATGGATGACATAGGGCACCTATAACCAGAACACAATACGATGTTTGTATTTATTGATACACAGAGCAAGAAAACTAAGCCCTATACAAGACAGTATACTGACCGAGACAATTGTACTCAAAGCAAAACCTTGGCCAAGCAGGGGGTTACGAATAAGGGCAAGGTATTGAGCAAAAGGATTAATATCAATAACCCACTGGTATTCTTTTGGTAAAAGTGTTGGTAGCCACATAATAGGCGTTGTAAAAAAGACGACTTGCATCAGGCTTTTAATGATTTGATCGAAATCGCGGTAGCGAGTTCCTAGTATGGCAATCACACCACCCCATGCAAAGGCATTAATACAAAGAATAAAAAGCCCTGGAATAATGAGTAACGTTTGCCAATTGATACCAAGCTTGAGATAAATGGCAATCGGTATAAATACAAGCAAGTTATGAAACAATACGATACAGTTTCGCAAGATCAAGCGCATGAGAAAGATAGAAACATAAGACGCTTGATTCTTGATGTATGTTACTGATTCGATGAGTGCGGAGCTGCTTTCTTGTACCAGCGTTGATATAAATGTCCAGCAAATAATACCGGAAGCCAGGTATGGAAAGTATGTGTGAATATCGACGCGAAATAAATAAGAATATAAAAATCCCATCGTATAGATAGTAACGGCAGTGCTTATTGTTAGCCAAAAAGGCCCAATCGTTGACCGACGATAACGTAATTTTATATCTTGGCTGCCAAGCAAATACCACATTTGCCAGTGTGTTCTAAGCGACTTTAACTCTTCATGAAAAATTGAATTCAAGCGACCTCCTGTTAGCATGCTTTGTCTTGATGCAGTGAAGTATATACCTTTTATACCGGCGGTTAAATTATACGTTTGATAATTATAATAAATAATTCCGGATAGCTTGATATAACCACCTTTTTTCTGTAATTTTGCCTGCACTTAGCTAAAAGATTTTATCTATGTGAAAAGGAACGACATGTTACGCTCTCGATCAAGCATGACGCGACAGGACGTGGTTAAACAAGCGGGTGTTTTGATCTTATCAAATATGTATCCAAGAAAAGCGCATCCATCCGGTGGGATATTTGTTCATGAACAAGTCAAAGCATTAAGACAACAAGGAATTGATGCACGCGTTTTAAGTGGTGAGCCGATTGGGCCGCGAACTTTTTTTCAAGAAAATCGCCGTTGGTTACGTGCACATTCTTGTGAGTGGGAATTGGTAGATGACGTACCGGTCATCAAATTTCCTTATTTGGCCGGGCTTTCGTTTCGTTCAATTCAAATCGACGCTGATACATACGCATATGGTGCACTGCGATGCATTGAGCGATTAAAGCCTACGTTTAATTTTCAAATCATTCATGCGCATACCTCTTATTTAGACGGTACGGCAGCACGAAAAATTGCTAAAAAATATCATACGCCTTTTGTTATCACTGAGCATATGGGACCTTTTAAGTTATTAACAGATACTTTTTTACGTAAACGAAAAACGCAATTGGCCATTAATGCCTCTCAAAAATTGATTGCGGTGAGTCATGCGCTTTTAGGTGATATTTGCTCCCAAGTGCAGGTTAAGCAGCCTTCGAGCACCTGTGTGTTGCCAAATCTAGTCAATACGCATTTATTTTGTGCGGCTCCGGTCGCATCAAAAAAATCTAATACTAAAATATACATGCTCTGGGTTGGTCATTTTGTCGAAGTGAAGCGCGTGGATAGGTTACTGGAAGCTTTAGCGATTGCAATTAAAACAGAGCCAAGACTGTGTCTCAAGCTTTTAGGAAACGGCGCGCTGCAAGCCGAATTTGTTCGTATGGTTGCGCGTTTGTCGTTAGAAGAACATGTTGAATTTTTAGGCTGGTCTAATCAAAATGGCCTGGTTCAGCATTACCAATCGAGTGATTTTTTAGTGGTGTCTAGCGAGACAGAAACGTTCTCTGTGGTAACGATTGAAGCCATGAGTTGCGGGCTTCCTATTTTAACCACGAATTGCGGTGGTCCTAGTGAAATTGTAAATGATACGTCCATAGGTCTTGTTGTTGAGCAGTCGGATCAAGCTTTAGCTCAAGGCATGCTTGATATGGTTGCACAGCAAGATCAATTTGATGCAATCAATATTAGTAAAATTGCAGAACAAAGGTATGCTTCTCATGTTGTTGCATCCCATATTATTGATACTTATCAATCCGTTTTATCTTAAGCTGATTGTGTACACGAGGTGCTAACATGTGCGGAATAGCAGGTATTATTGGAGCTCCTCCAAATAAAACATCACTGAAACATATGGCAGATGCTATGGTCCATCGAGGACCGGATGACGAGCAATTTTATTTAGGTCATCAGGTTGGGTTTGCATTCAGGCGTTTGTCGATTATGGACATTGAACATGGCCGACAACCGATGACCAATGAAGATGGCACGGTTTGGGTGGTGTTCAATGGCGAAATTTATAATCATCTTGAACTTCGTCAGCAACTTATACAAAAAGGCCATCGTTTTGCAACCGATCATTCGGATACGGAAGTGCTGGTGCATGGCTGGGAGGAGTGGGGTGAGCAGCTGTTTAATAAACTTAACGGCATGTTTGCTTTTGGACTTTGGGATGCTAATCAAGAAACGTTTATTTTAGTCCGAGATAGGTACGGCATTAAACCCGTGTATTATGCAGAAACACCTCAAAATATTTTGGTGTTTGGTTCCGAAATTAAAACGATTTTAGCATCGGGGTTGGTGGATAAAGCTCCTTCCATGTCTGGCATCATGGAGTATTTTTCATTCCAAAATTTGTGGTGTGATGACACCATGTTTAAAGGCATTAAGCAGTTAGAGCCTGCGACGTGCTTAACATGGAAAAATAATAAAATAACCAAATCAGCGTATTGGGATATCACCTTTGAGCGCTCATCATCTAGAACATTATCAGATTTAACTGAACAGCATCGAAGTATTTTACAAGACTCAGTCAAGCGACAACTGGCAGCCGATGTGCCGGTCACAAGTTATTTATCAGGTGGTATTGATTCCACAGCGATTACCATGGCGGCTCATCAGCTGGATCCAAGTGTTAAAGCCTACAGTTGCATTTTTGATCTGAAAGGTGTTGTTAACGGACGTCATTTTGATGAACGGGAATACTCCAGGCAAGTAGCTAAGTATGCCGGCCTTGAGCGCGTCGAGTATACCATTGATCAAGAAGCATTAAGCCATTCGCTTGATGATTATGTGTATGCATTAGAAGATTTACGTATGGGTATGGGCTACGTTAATTATTTAATCGCAGGCCGTGTGGCCGAAGACGCAAAAGTGGTGTTGTCAGGAACCGGGGGGGATGAGTTTCATGCGGGTTATGTAGGGCGTTACGCCGCCTTGGGGCTCACAAAGCCGCCTCGTCCTAGCATGCGTATGTTGTTAAAAAAAATATTACGTAAAAACAGCTTAAACCCCATGCATATGACGGATGTTCAGCGTAAAACTGTTTATAAACAAATACTCAATCCTTTATTTAATCCGACGCAATATCATCAAGTATTCACGCAAGATTTTTTATGCTCAACCGGTGGGTTTAACGCAAGTGACATCATGGATGATTTTATCAATCAATGCCCAAGCAACGATTGGCGTGACATTATGTTTTACGTGGATGCTAAAACCTATCTTGTTGGACTGCTAACCCTTGAAGACAAAGTTTCGATGGCGCATTCGCTAGAAACACGCCTTCCGCTATTAGATAATGAGTTGGTTGACTTTGTTCAAACCGTTCCTTTTTCATATCTATGTAAAGATAATGTGGGCAAAATTTTGTTTCGCGAATCAGTAAAACCATGGGTCCCTCAAAAAATCTATCAAAAACCCAAAATGGGTTTTGGACCACCTGATGCAGCGTGGTACCGAGGTAAATTAAGACCATGGATTGAACAGGCATTAGAACCCCAACTTATTAAGAAACAAGGTGTTTTCCAGCCACAATATGTTCAATCTGTTTTGGGCGACCATTTTTCTAAACGCGCGGACAACACCTACTTGATTTGGTCGTTACTCAACTTTCAAGCATGGTGCAAGGCGTTTGATTTTTTTTAGGTTGAACGCTATTGAGAATATAGACGTCCTATTTTAATAAAAAAAATGTTCCATGTATTTTTTATCCCGTTGTGTTTTATCGAACGAATTATCCGTACAGGTGCACTACGAAATAAGCTTAAATATTTTTTGATGACAAGTGTTACATCTGATATATATTGATTGTAAGAGCGAGTTTTATAGTATTTTTTATGCAAACTGAATCTAAGTAAGTTTGTTAATTGTTGAACTTTTTTCGGGTCATTTAATTCGCACAGAGATAGTATGCCAGCTTTTAATATGTCATGAATATTGTTTTTATGTTGACGAAATTTTGGGTGCGTCAATGTAAAATGTGCAATATTAATCAATCCTAAGATTGCTTTTTCTGGATTATAAGCTGTTGTGTTGTTATTAATACGTACGTTTGTGAGTGTTACGTCAATTCCACCTAAGGTATATTGGCTAGTTAAGGTAATCCATAGACAGACGTCTTCGGCAATTGATAAGTGCTCTAAAAACAAGTTGTTCTTGAATACATGTGTTTTACCCATAACGGTTGGTAATGCGATAGGACAGCTTGAGATTATCTGTGGATACACATCGCCATGAAGAGCTCCTGAAGACATTCTAGTTTTTTTATTATTACGAAGATCCTCTCTATCGTAAGATGTATGTGATATGAAAAGACCATTGGTCTCCATAAAATCTAATTGCATGATGAGTTTAGTTGGATAAAAATAATCGTCAGAATCTAAAAATGAAATATAATCCCCAGTAGCATGCTTGATGCCTGTATTCCTGGCAGAAGCTGGGCCAGAATGTTCTTGTTGAATGTATATGATTCTTTTGTCATGCTTGATAAACGTCATTAACTCAGACAGATCATTATTAGATCCATCATTGATTAAGAGAAGTTCAAAATTTTGATATGTTTGGTTTAATACGCTTTGTATAGCTTCAAGTGTTAAATTTATTCGGTTATAAAAAGGAATGATGACGGATATTTTTATTTTAAGTCCTTTTAGAATGTCATGAGCCATAGAGAGGGCTAGTTCCTCTGCTTTTGTAAACGGTGTTTTTGCTAAGAAGTCTGCTGTTCTTTTTAAAAACAAGAACGGTGAATCATCAATCTTAGTCATTTCTTCATGCGTTAATTTTTGTAAAAATTCTGACCACAAGGTATTATTTTCTTCGAAAATATTGTTGATCGTATTCGTGCCCTGATCAGGGTGTTGTCTTGATTGAATTAGAATTTCTTTATCAAAGTGTATAGGAGCAACACGCATGATATCGAACCAAAGCGCGTAATCTTGTGTTGAGGGTAATGTTTCATCAAAGACACCAACTTCCTTGAAATATTTGGCAGGAATTAACAAAGAACAGCCATGAACTAAGCCACGCAGTAAGGGGAAGAGCGGTGTGTTGAGTTTTTCCAATGAGTAGCTTGTATCAAGGTGAACTGTATTGGTTATTTCAGACTTTGTATTAATCAGTTCATAACCACCATAAATGATTGTGTTTTTATTACTTAAAGATGATAAAATATTAACTTGGTGTGCTACTTTAGATGGATGATATTTATCATCATGACTCAGCCATGAAAAGTAGTCACCTTGCATCTTAGCTAAGCCTAAATTTAAGGCTGAACCACAACCACCGTTTTCTTTTGAAAAATAGCGTATTTTGTTACCGTAAGCTTTTGCGATAGCATCGGTTTTACCCTCATCTTTAGAGCCATCATTAATGACGATGATTTCGATGTTTTGATAAGTTTGAGCTAAGGCGCTATCAATCGCTTCTTCCATAAAATTAGCACCGTTATACACCGGAATAATAATGGAAACGAGCGGGGTGAAGGGGTGCTTCTCAGCAGTTGTATTTTGTAGATCAGACACAGGCAACTTCCTTTTGTTTGATTGTGTTGTTAGACCATACGGTGCGGTTGATATAGTCGACATAGCTGGTAACGATGCGTAATACTTTTTGTGAAACTTTTCCTGCATCATAATCGGGAATGAGTTTTGCGGTTTTTTTGTTTTCTTGATGTTGTTTTGTGACGATACGCACAGCATTTAAGATTCTATCTGCTGTTAGGCCACTCATGATCAGTGTTCCTTCATCCATGCCTTCAGGGCGTTCGTGCGCATTGCGTATGGTGATAGCAGGTAAGTTGAGCAACGAGGTCTCTTCGGTAATGGTACCGCTGTCAGATAACACACAAAATGCTTCTGTTTGTAATTTGATGTAATCAAAAAAACCGAGTGGTTTTGTGAAATGAATGAGTGGATGAATGTCTTCTTTAGGATAATGGTCGAGGCGTTTACGTGTTCTTGGATGCGTCGAAAAATAAATCGGGTATTGGTAATGCTCAGCAAGTGCATTGAGTCCTGTTAACAAGTCACGTAGATTACTGGCTGAATCCACGTTTTCTTCACGATGTGCACTCACTAAAAAGTAACGACCAGGTTGAAGCTTGGTGCGTTCTAAAACGTTTGATTCAGTGATTTTATGTTTGTAATAATCCAGCACCTCATGCATATGTGAGCCGGTTTTAATGATGGTTTCTTGTGGGAGTCCTTCAGCTATCAAGTAGCGGCGAGCATGTTCTGTTAAGACCATATTGATATCGCTTAAATGATCAACCACTTTTCTGTTGAGTTCTTCAGGTACGCGTTGATCAAAACAACGGTTGCCAGCTTCCATATGAAAAACTGGGATTTTACGGCGTTTAGCTGAAATGATCGCTAAGCAGGTATTGGTATCACCGTATAAAAGTAAAGCATCAGGTTTTAATTTTTTAAATAAAGCATCAGATTTTGAGATAACATCAGCAATGGCATCTGCGGGTGAATCAGTGGATATATTTAAAAAGAAATCTGGCTTACGTATTTCTAGATCATCAAAAAATACTTGGTTGAGTTCATAGTCATGGTTTTGCCCTGAGTGAACAAGTGTATGATTTGAGTGCTCGTCAAATGCTGCAATAACACGAGACATTTTAATCAGTTCGGGGCGTGTTCCCACGAGGGTCATGATGTTAAGCATCGAGTTTCTCCTGAACATAATCTAACTTGAGCAATAAGGTTTTGATTTCGTCTATGTTAAGTTGTTGTGTGTTATGAGATGTATAATCTTCAAGATGCGAGACTTTTTCTTCGCCTTCCACAACATATTTGTCATAATTTAAATCACGATTATCGGTCATAATTCTATAATAGGCGCCCATATCTTCTGCCATGGCCATTTCTTCACGTGAGACTAAAGACTCGTAGCATTTTTCGCCATGACGAGTACCAATAGTTCGTATTTCAGAATCACTCCGAAAAATTTCTAGTAAGGCTTGTGCAACATCACCAATAGTTGCAGCAGGTGCTTTCTGAACAAAAATATCACCCTCTGTTCCATGGTTAAAGGCATGCAAGACCAACTCGACAGAATCTTCAAGTGACATAAGAAAACGTGTCATGGTAGGGTCGGTAATGGTTAACGGCTGTTTGTTTTGAATCTGCTCGATAAATAAAGGAATAACAGAACCACGCGATGCCATAACATTGCCATAACGTGTTGCAAATATAGATGTCTTGGAATCTGTCATTTGTCGAGATTTTGCCAACATGACTTTTTCTGCCATGGCTTTGGACATGCCCATGGCATTGATGGGGTAAACGGCTTTGTCGGTACTTAAAACAATCATCCGTTTCACACCATGATTGATGCCAGCATTTAAGACATTTTCAGTGCCTAAAACATTGGTACGGACAGCCTCCATGGGATAAAATTCGCATGAAGGCACTTGCTTGAGTGCGGCTGCATGAAAGACATAATCAACGCCGCGCATCGCGTCACTGGTGGATGAATAATCACGGACATCACCAATATAATATTTGATTTTTTTATGATTAAACGTTCGTCGCATATCGTCTTGTTTTTTTTCATCACGACTAAATATGCGAATTTCTTGTATGGATGAATTCAAAAATCGTTTTAATACCGCGTGGCCAAATGAACCTGTACCGCCAGTAATCAAAAGCGTCTTATTCTCAAACATGAAGATTCCTTTCTTTTGTATTGATGTAGCCGTTGTGCATTGCTGTGATCAATGTCGTCCAATCAGGGGGGCTGTATTGCGTGGCTTGGTTGAAGCGTTGTGCGTTGAGTGAGCGATCAATAACGAGCGCACTATCGGGTGTAATGGTTATTTTCTTCTCGTATACGTCAGCTATGATCGATAATAACTCAAATTTATTAATAGGCTGTGCGGCGACATGATATAAGCCCGTCAGTTCAGGGTGTGGAATGATGAAGTCATGAATAACACGCACAAACTCGAGTGTCGTGAGTCCAGAAAAAATAGCCCTATCATACCCGGAAACATCACTATGTTGTGAAAGAAACCAATTAACTAAACTATAATTCGAGTTGATTTCATGGCCGATAATCGATGTACGTAGCGTGACGGCCAAGGGGTAATGATGGAGTTCACCTATGTACTTCGATTTGCCATATAAATCGGTTGCATCTGAAATATCTTCTTCAACATACATGCCTTTGTTGCCTGAAAAAACACAGTCTGTACTGATGTGAACGAGTCGCGTATTCGTAAGCTCACAAAGTGATGCCAGACGGTGGGGCAGCATAGCATTGATCGGTAGCGTTGTGAGCGGATTATTGGCGTGCGCAAGTTGTTTTATGACACCAACACAATTGATCACAATATCGGGTTTAATCTGTGTAAAGGTATGCACCAAGGCATCATGATCGAGCACGTCAATGTTACTTATCAAATTTTGATGGGCATTTTCTGGGAAATATTCTAAGTTACTAGTGTTACGAATGGTACCCCATATTTGATGCTGTGAATGATGAAATAATTGTTGAAAAATAGTGCTCCCTAGCATTCCAGTTGCACCTAAAACTAAGATCTTCACGTCTGATTGGTCCTTTGTATCAATTTAGGCTCGTAGTATATACTTATCGCTCATTAAATTACGAGTTTCAAAGGACCGATTTTTTAATAAACTTTCTTGGTGTTATTGTTTTATTCAGTTAGAGTAACCAGCTAAGACAAAAGTTAATTTTATTTTTAATCAATTGGATTTTAATGCATACAAATTAAATAAGGATGTAATCAATGGCCCATATTGAAATCATAGATAAGACATTGTTTGACAAATCTGTTTTAGATAAGTTAGAACAAGAAATAAAGACTGTATTAGATATTGGAGCTGGGATATACCCTAAAACATTTATTAAACCGCAATTGTATATTTGTGTTGAGCCTTTTCATGAATATGTTCAAGAATTAAATAAAAATATAGATAAGCAAAATGATCAATTATTTGTTGTCTTAAATGGCGATTGGGACTTTGCTGTTTCACAGTTTGGTGAAAATTCAGTAGATACAGTATTCTTAATTGATGTTATTGAACATTTAGATAAAGAAGAGGGCGTGCGGTTGTTAGCATTAACAGAAAAAATAGCTCGAAAACAAGTTGTTATTTTTACGCCTTTGGGATTTATTGCTCAAGAAACTTTGCACGGAGGTAAAGATGCCTGGGGATTGAATGGTGCTGCTTGGCAAGAGCATAAATCTGGTTGGATGCCTGAAGATTTTGATGATTCATGGGATGTATATGTATGTGAAGATTATCATTCACATAATAATGTTAATCAGCTACTAGATAAGCCAATAGGCGCTATTTGGGCTATAAAAAATAAGCTTGAAAGTGATAAAGAACCTGATGAGTCATGGTTAAATAACAATGAAATCACCAAGCAAATTATTGAAAGAAGTGCCAACTTATTTAAAGCTAATTTAGAGGCAACAAAGGCTTTTGAAAAAGTTATTCAAGCGAAGGACCAAGAGATTAGCTTGTTGAAAGAGCAGCATAGACGGTTAGCTAATACAAAAGCCGTGCGTTTTGCTAATAAAATGAATCAGGTGATAGGAAGAGCTTAGTTTTTTTTAAGTTATCTGTGCTTTGTATTTAGGTGCGGTTTACCGCACCTAAATTTGAGAATCGAAATTTAAAAAGGAATAACAGTCATTGCTGTATAGACTTTTGAACAAGTGCCATTAGTACAGGTACGCCATGGAATTTTTCCATAATAGCCGAGGCCCGATGCATCTTGTCTCAACCAGTCTTCTTCTCCGTAATAGTCGAAGTAATACCTAATTTCTGTGTTGTTGGCGTCATAAACAGAATAACCGCCACGGGGTGCAATAATACGTAGGTTGGGGTTAAATATGAGACTTAAATCATATGTCGGGCCAGTACCTAAGGTAATATTAGTGCTGTACATTTTCATCGCCGCAGTCATAGAATTTATTTCATTAATAAATAGCACAGGCCATTTTTCATTAATATTCACATAATAAGCGCCTCTCAATTTATTCAACTTCGTCATGTCGGGTGCATGAAGGCGCTTTTCGATGTTGTTTACAATTTGAGGGCAGCTTTCTTGTGTCTCGGGCAAAAAGCACTCGATCGCTTCGGGCGACTGAATGATATTTGCGTCAGATTTCAGCATAGATGAGACTTGTTTTAACTCAACTTGAGTTGCTTTATCTAAAAGTGGAAAGGGCGCTGAGTTTACAATTGTGTTTGAAAAAGAAACGTCTTCTTGATTTTTATCATATAAATCATTTAATTTTTTGCGTGCATCAATCGCTTGCGATGAAATCGATTTTTTCGGAATAGGAATGCCGAAATTACGGTAAGAGGATAAGCGCGCATACGAAGACTGGATGGGGTGTAAGGTTTCTGCTCGCAAGGAGGTTTCATCGAGCTGAATTTGCTTGGTAAATCCTGTTTTTTCCCAAGCACCTGACGCTTGGGCATAAGCCGTGACATCATCTAAAATATTGACACAGTTTTCTTGCTGGTCTGCTGAGCAATGGACGACGTGATGCCCATCTTGACTCGAACCAAGAACGGAGTTCAGGTACATCGGCTGCCCACCCATTTGGAATGCAAGGATTTCGATGGATGCCGAAGAACCGCTGTCTTGGAGTGCTTGATTTAAGCTGATGTAGGTTTCTGACAAGGTATCAATTTTACCTTTGAACGATGCTTCAAATTGAGTTTTTTGAAGTTGGGATTTAAAGTTCACCTGAAGGGTGACGGCAAGTGTTGCGCCGAGTCGGACTTGATCAACGTAGCTATCGCCGCAGGTCGCAATGAATTCATCCACACCTTGACGAAATAAGGCTTGACCCGTTGAATTGAGTGCATCTTCTCCATACGTATCACCAAAATTAAAGGCTGCATCGGTTGATATGGTGTTTAAGTAAGTGAAATGAAGAGAGTGTGTGTTGCTTTGAAGCGCGCGAATGTATTTTGCTGCAGCGCTCACGGATAATTTTCGCCAGCCGGTACTGGATGATAAATCGACATCAAGTTGTTGTGCCAAATCATCCATGTCGGTGGTTTGCTGAATCGATAGCTCGGCTTGCATGTTCGATAAAATTACATCAGTATCTTTGAGGCAGTGCTGCATGGGGTAGCGTGCATTGGCAAGGTAGCCTGAACCGATGAGCGTTTTCTGCTGCTCAGACTTGGGTGCCATCGCATTAAGCTGAGCTGAATTGATGGTAATTGAATGTGCATGACCCAGCGAGCATCCCATGAGAAATGAGAGCGTGCCAGCTAGAGCAAATCTTTTTCTGTCCATGAACTTTTCCTTATAAGTTTAATTAAAAATGTTAACTGTTTGTGGTTTAAAATGGAACAACATACATGCTGTTATAAGCTTTTGAACAAAAGCCGTTAATGCAGGTATTCCAAGGAATGTGGCCATAATAACTTAACCCGGAAGCATCTTGATGAAGCCAATCTTCTTGACCATAGTAATCAATATAAAAGCGAGTTTGCTTATGATTGAAGTCGTAGGTTGAGTAACCACCGCGTGGGGCAATGATCCTGAATTGTGGATTATATATCAGGCTTAAGTTATGTGTTTGAATTCCAGAGGGCTCGATATGAATACCATAAATATCCATTGCGTTATTACCATTTGATTTTGGTATGAATAAATAAGGAGCAGCGCCGTTTATATTCACATAATAGGCCCCTCTCAATTTATTCAACTTCGTCATATCAGGCGCATGAAGGCGCTTTTCGATGTTGTTTACAATTTGAGGGCAGCTTTCTTGTGTCTCGGGCAAAAAGCACTCGATCGCTTCGGGCGATTGAATGATATTTGCGTCAGATTTCAGCATGGATGAGATTTGTTTCAATTCAACTTGCGTTGCTTGTTCTAAAAGTGGAAAGGGCGCTGAGCTTACAATTGCGTTTGAAAATGAAATGTCTTCTTGATTTTTATCATATAAATCATTTAATTTTTTTCGAGCATTAATGGCTTGCGATGAAATTGCTTTTTTAGGAATAGGAATGCCGAAGTTACGGTAAGAGGATATGCGTGCATACGAAGGCTGGATAGGATGCAGCGTTTCTGCTCGCAAAGAATATTCATCGAGCTGAATTTGTTTGGTAAATCCTGTTTTTTCCCAGGCACCTGACGCTTGGGCATAGGCCGTGACATCGTCTAAAATATTGACACAGTTTTCTTGCTGATCTGCTGAGCAATGGACGACATGATGACCATCTTTATTTGCGCCGAGGACAGAGTTTAAATACATCGGTTGTCCACCCATTTGAAACGCGAGGATTTCGATGGATGCCGAAGAACCACTGTCTTGGAGTGCTTGATTTAAGCTGATGTAGGTTTCTGACAAGGTATCAATTTTACCTTTGAACGATGCTTCAAATTGAGTTTTTTGAAGTTGGGATTTAAAGTTCACCTGAAGGGTGACGGCAAGTGTTGCGCCGAGTCGGACTTGATCAACGTAGCTATCGCCGCAGGTCGCAATGAATTCATCCACACCTTGACGAAATAAGGCTTGACCCGTTGAATTGAGTGCATCTTCTCCATACGTATCACCAAAATTAAAGGCTGCATCGGTTGATATGGTGTTTAAGTAAGTGAAATGAAGAGAGTGTGTGTTGCTTTGAAGCGCGCGAATGTATTTTGCTGCAGCGCTCACGGATAATTTTCGCCAGCCGGTACTGGATGATAAATCGACATCAAGTTGTTGTGCCAAATCATCCATATCGGTTGTTTGCTGAATAGACAGCTCGGCTTGCATGTTCGATAAAATCACATCGGTATCTTTGAGGCAGTGCTGCATGGGGTAGCGTGCATTTGAAAGATAACCAGAGCCAATAAGTGTTTTATGTTGGCCAGACTTGGGTGCCATCGCATTAAGCTGAGCTGAATTCATGGTAATTGAATGAGCATGTATTGCATTCGAAGAGCACATCAATAACGTGAGGGCGTGAGCAAGGGCAGTGTTTTTCCTGTCCATGGAGTTTCCTTATTTAAGTTTTAGGTTAGAGCATGTTTAACAAATAGTTTCCTGTGCGCATAATAAAACCAAGCCCACCTTTTCGCAAGTGGGCTTGAGTGTTTTTTATGCTACCGAGCGAACAGCTTTTCCTCGAAGAGGTATAAATTTAGTTGCTCTGTTGTTTTTGTAGTGAACTTCCAGTTGATTTTCTTCACCGTTAGCCATGCCCTCGATCGGGGTGCCAACCGCTTCCCAGAGAAAGAGTGTTGAGGCGTCTGCAATGCCATGCCCGACTGCTCGCGCGGCTTTTGTAAGCTTGGAGTAGCCTTGAATGAACTTAAACACATCGATGGTTTCACCGGCTGTTGTTTCGGTATGAACAGGTTTACCAAGTTCAGCAATCAGGGTTGACCGATGCGCGCCGACTCGAACGACAGACATGTCTTTCTTTTCGGGTTGTTTAGTTGCCTGAACAACAGCGCAAGAAGGTAAAGCACTGATAGCGACTGAAACAAGTGTTGCTGCGAGGATTTTTTTCATAAGATTTATTCCATTAGGTTGATGTATAAAAAGCACAGAGTGCAGCGAATCATAACATGCCTGATGGTGTATATAAAGAGCGCATTTAAACGGCGATGCTAGCTTGGTTTTCGGGTGTATTTGAAATTATTGATGCGTAAAAATAAGGCCAGCAACCACATCACGTTCTTCGCTTAGTAAGACATTGAATGTTCGGCAAGCCGCACCGATATCCATGCATTCCACCCCAATTTTTTGCTCGCAAAGTCGTCTAATGCTATCGAGGCAGCGTAATGCACCCGGGTTATGTGAGCCTAAGATAATCATCTCAGGTTTTAAGGCAATCAGTGCGCCCAATATTTGTGTGTTAAAATCAGCAGCTTGGGTCACCGGCCAGTCAGAGATGATCGTGTCGCGGCTAATAATAAGACTCTTAGAGTATATTTCATGATTTACGGTCACGGCTGTGTCGCTGTACGATTGGATGGTATGGGGTTCACGTGCTTCTAATTGAATTTCCATAGCGCTTAATTGCCTGTATGATTCGAAATGTTTGATGTGATTGTAGCATAAGGCTACTGGATTCTAGAAGTTACAACAGGGCAACCGCATCTAAAATTTGAACATTAAATTGCTCTTTTTGGTCTACGTCCTGCGCTTTATGCGCAGGATCCAGGTAATCGTACATCATGCTAAAAACTGGATTCCGCGCATAACGCGCGGAACGTAGGCATTTAGTTTTTACAGTGTACGTTTAGATGCGGTTGCCCTGTAAGTTACAATAAGATTTAGGATTCACAATCCGTGGTTGTTATGCTCTAGGGTTGCACGACATTTTTATTGATACTTTTGGAAAATGGCGTGCAATTTATAAAATCTTGAATAAAAATAGCGTAATGTATGTTTGAAGGGTTGATATAACAAGGGTTGATATAACTCAGTGAAAAACAGAACGAAAATAAGCTATTGGATATTGTTCATGATTTAATTGAGACGAACCATAAAATATTTTTTTGATAAGTAAAAATTTTAATATCGCGGGATTATAATATAGAGGTGATGGGTTTGGATCCAGTTTTAAAAGCATTAAAAAATCATGATAATTTACCGAAAGATTTTCCTGGTGCCTGGCTTGTGGTGACGCCTGTGCATTGGGAAGCAACGCATAATAATGCGGCCATCGTCGCGGGGGGCGATGCACTTAATCTCAGTGATGAGGCCTCGAGAAAATTATATACAGCATTTGCGGCGTTTTTGGCAGAAGATAATATGCAGCTGCATTACTGCGATGCGAATACATGGCTGCTGTTGTGTGAACATCAAGCGCCACCTCAAACGGAAGCTTTAGAGCACGTATTGCAGCGCTCGATGCATGTTTTGCTGGACGGTTTAAAAAGCACGCCGTTTTGGTTGCGTTTTATCACCGAGAGCCAAATGTTTTTGAGTGGGCAGGTGCAAGAGGGCGCGGATTATCCCATCAACGGGGTATGGGTATGGCCTGCAGCACAGCCTAAACGTACGTGGCGTCATTTTTGGCCTTTTAGGCCTTGGAGTAAGAAAAAAACATGAAAATTAAACGACGGCCTAACCCAGAAATACCCGCTGATTTAGCTTCTTTTTCTCCTATACTGCAGCGCATCTATGCGTCGCGGGGTATTCAACAAAAATCTGAATTAGATAAGCAACTGAAAGGCTTGTTGCCGTTTGATTCTATGCTGGGCATGGATAAAGCGGTGATACGTTTAGAGCAAGCCTTGCGTCAACAAGAGCGTATTTTAATTGTCGGTGATTTTGATGCAGATGGGGCGACATCCAGTGCTTTAGCTGTGTCGGCTTTACGTGTGATGGGTGCTCAACATGTCTCGTTTCTTGTGCCCAATCGTTTTGCGTTTGGCTATGGGTTAACGCCCGGGCTTGTCGGCGTTGCTGTAGAAAGTAAACCGAAGCTTATTATTACGGTAGATAACGGCATTGCAAGTTTTGACGGTGTGTTAGCTGCACGTGAAGCCGGGATTGATGTTCTCGTGACGGACCATCACTTGGCGGCAGAAACGCTGCCCGAGGCGGCTGCGATTGTGAATCCGAATCAACCCGGTGATAATTTTCCAAGTAAATCGATTGCAGGGGTCGGTGTTATTTTTTATGTGATGCTTGCGCTGCGCCAGCATTTACGCAAAACACAGTGGTTTGAAGAGCGTGGTGTAGCTGAGCCCAACATGGCGCAATTTCTGGATTTGGTTGCGCTCGGTACGGTCGCCGATGTGGTGGGGCTCGATCATAATAATCGGATTATGGTAGAACAAGGCTTGCGACGCATACGAGGGGGTGCATGTCGTCCGGGTATACGTGCCTTGGCTGAAGTTGCGAAACGAGATATTCGTTATTTACGCGAAAGTGATTTAGGTTTTGCAGTGGCTCCTAGGCTCAACGCTGCGGGGCGCCTGGATGATATGTCACGTGGTATTGAATGCTTGTTGGCTGAAACCGATGAGAAAGCACGCGAGCTTGCACAGCAATTGGATGAACTCAATGTTGAACGTCGAAAAATTGAAGGTGAGATGCAAGTTCAAGCTCTCGCAGCGCTCGATAAATTATCAAATTTAGGAAAATATCACGAAGAGACTCTGCCTGTCGCATTGTGTTTAATGGATGAAGCATGGCACCAAGGCGTGATTGGTATTTTAGCGGGGCGTCTCAAAGAGCGATATCACCGGCCTGTCATCACATTTGCGTGTGTGAGTGATGACGAAATCAAAGGTTCAGCGCGTTCGATTCCAGGTGTTAATATTCGCGATGTACTCGCATTAATCGACAGTAAAAATCCAGGTTTAATCACTAAATTTGGTGGGCACGCGATGGCGGCAGGTTTGAGCTTATCGCCGTCAAATTTTGAGCTATTTCGAGATTGTTTAACGCAAGAAATGGAAAAGCAGTTGGCCGGTATTGCTCTTGAAGGTTCGGTATTAAGTGATGGTTCGTTAGATAAACATGCGTTTGGTTTAAGCTTTGCAAAAGAATTACAACAAGGTGGACCTTGGGGACAGTTGTTTCCAGAACCTATATTTGATGATGTGTTTGAGATCCTCGATCAACGTCTCGTGGGTCAACATCATTTGAAACTTCAGCTCATGCATGAAGATGGGGGTGAGGCACTGGATGCGATTGCATTTAATATTGATTTGGCGACCTGGCCGAATAAGCGTGTGCGTCGTGTGCATATAGCCTATAAATTAGATATAAACGTGTTTCGAAATCGTGAACGGCTACAATTGCTTATATCCTCGTTGACGGCACTGTAATACCGTCATCATAAGGCCATCCGATGTCGTCGGATAAAGCCGCGTGGAATGAGGCAAGGCTTGGTCTAAGCGCGGGATTTATGTTTTGCCCTTGTTGCATAAAGGCATCAATGCTGGGATACAAACGTGTAAGATTTTCCCCTTCAGGATGTGTGTCGATAATGTAGCAATCAATAGTGTAAGCCAACGAATACACATCTTGGCTGGTATGAGGCGCGGGCTCATAAGGGTAATCAAAGCGCTCGGGCGCTAGGTAATCAACACGTTCTTCGGGTGTGAAGCATAAAGCGGTAGGTGCGGTGAGTAAATACGATAACCCAAAATCTACAAACGTAATTTTATGATCTGATCCATGGCTAATCATGATATTATTGAGTGTGATGTCACCATGAATGATGTTGTTTTGATGAAGACGCATAAGCGACGCGGTCATCTCCAAAATAATGTGTGCAAGTTCGTGTGTCGACTGAACGCGCTGAAGATAAGTATGTACTTGTACTCCACGAATATGGGGCATCATGCTACGTAGCGTGGCGTTAAGTTTGCCGTGTTCATGGTGTTCTGCGGCATAAAAAAGCTTGCAGGTGCGCGGGTTTTTATATGCACGCCGCATGATGGCATGCTCTTGTTGATAATCCATGATTGCGCCCACCACGGACTCTTTAGACGTGCCTAATGCCTCATGGTGAGGCGTTTTGACGGCGAATGATGCCCCCTCTGCATTTGAAAACAGGCGTACATGAGCATGAGCGCCGCGACCTAATTCGCGCGTTTCTCGAAATACATCAGCGTTCCCCGTCTCTTGATTGATATCAGCATAAAAAGACGGCCGTCGTTCTGACAGTTTATAAAAGCCTATCAGGTTGGGTGTACTGTCATGACGTATGCCTCCGGTTAGTTGTCTTAACCTGGGGTTCTGAAGCATTAATTTTGCTGTGTTTGCATCGCGTATCATCAGCTCTAAGGCTTGTTCTGCAGAACTGATGAGAGCAAAGACAGTATCATGATGTTCGTCGCTCAGTGCTTGGCGAATGATAAGGTTTGCTGCATCATAGTGTTCGTATAAAAGCGCATCGGTAAAATTTTTTTTTTGTTCTTCGTTCATGATCAAGCAAACTCATTTTCTTCTATTCTGGATGGTTCTTCCGCGTATTCTAAAAAGCCTTCGGCTATTCGGTTGCTGTTGATGTGATAGGTATTTGTTTCAAGGGCTTCTTTGATAAGACTTAATTTTGTTTCGTGTGCTAGCGGGGTGTTAAGTAAACGCGCATTCAGTTCTGCTCGTTCTAAGGTGGTATTAGTATCCATAGATATATGTTTAGATGTATTTTTCATGCATGCCATCCTATATTATGAGCTTATAAAAATAAAAGCAAAGTAAACAAATCATCACATGGATGATGTATTGATGCAACTTTAGCTGTTAAAACACGCTTGATCAGCTAAACTGGACTTAGTTTAATTTGGCGAA
The DNA here is from genome assembly GCA_029212505.1 of Legionellaceae bacterium. Taxonomy (GTDB): domain Bacteria; phylum Pseudomonadota; class Gammaproteobacteria; order Legionellales; family Legionellaceae; genus JAALKW01. The sequence continues at coordinate 386,388 of JARGOS010000001.1, forward strand.
TAAGGAAATAATCATGAAACATGTGGATGCAATAACGTTAAAGCAATGGTTGAGTGATGGGGAAGCGATTGTCATTGATGTTCGTGAACCTGGTGAGCATGCGGCAAAAAATATACCTGAAGCACGCTTATGCCCGCTTGGCGCGTTAGAGAAAAAGCAGCTTAAATTACCTCAAAATAAAAAAATTGTGATGCATTGTAAAACCGGAAAGCGTGGAGGGTTAGCATGTCAAACATTATTAGACATCTATCCCGAGCTGGATATTTATAATTTAGAAGGAGGTATTGAGGCATGGGAAATTGCAGGTTTTAAGATTAATCAATCAAAACGTTGGTTTTTGCCGCTTGATCAACAAGTGCAACTCACGATAGGTGTTTTATTGGTATTGGGCAGTGTTTTAGCTTATTACGTTAACCCTTTGTTTACTTTATTCACGGGATTTTTAGGGTGTGGCTTAACGTTTGCTGGGTTAACCGGTACCTGTGGCATGGCAAAATTAATCGCTAAAATGCCTTGGAATAAAAAATAAAATAAAAAATTTTTGTGCGCGGTACAGGAGACGTTGATGCAAATACAGCATTTTTTTGATTCAGAAACAGCGACATTTACTTACCTTGTGATTGATGAAGAGACCAAGCAGTGTGCCATTATTGATTCGGTTTTAAATTATGAGATAAATACAGGAAGAACACATACGCGCTCAGCCGATGAATTAATTGATTATGTTAAACAAAATAACTTAGCGGTTGAGTGGATTTTAGAAACACACCCGCATGCGGATCATTTAACCGCGTCATCTTATTTGAAGCAATGCCTAGGTGGAAAAATTGCAATTGGGGAACATATTAAAAATGTACTTGAACATTGGGTACCTATTTTTGATACTGCGGAAGACACGCCGATGGATGGTCGTCAATTTGATTATTTGTTCACCGAAGGCGAGGTGTTTTATATTGGAAAACTACCTGTTCATGTGATGTCGACCCCCGGCCATACGCCATCGTGTATTTGTTACTGTATTGAAGATGCTGTGTTTGTGGGAGATGTTTTGCTGATGCCTTATGTGGGCACGGCGCGAGCCGATTTTCCTGGCGGAAGTGCGGCTCAACTTTATGATTCCATTCAAAAAATTATGGCGTTACCTGATGAGACTAAACTATACACATGCCATGATTATCCACCGGAGGGAGAAGCTCCAGCATGTGTGGCAACCGTGGGTGAGCATAAGAAAAAAAATCAAATGATTCATGATGCGGTCAGCCAAGATGAGTATGTTTTAGCGAGAAATAAAAAAGATGCAGATAAGCCACTGCCTCGGCTATTATTGCCGTCGATTCAGGTTAATTTGCGTGCGGGTCAGTTTGGAGCGCCTTCTTCCACAGGTATTCAGTACATTAAAATACCGCTCAATCAGGTGTAATCCATGAATGCCTTACATGATGCTTTAAAAGCAAAAACGAAAGCCGTTCATACACATCTTGAGCGCCAAAGCATCTTAAACAATTATTTATCAAAGACGTTAGATGCCCGAACATATCAAGCGATTCTTTATCAAACATTACAGGCTTTTGCTGCATGGCAAAAACAAGCGGATACTTTTTTTGCGCAAACGTATCTCGACTCTTTGTTTCGTATTGATCTAAAGCATGAGCATTTAAAAAAAGATTTATTAAATGTTGAGGTTAATCTGCCAGTCTATGGTGAACCTTTAGCGCTTTTGATGTCAAACAAAGCACATTATTTGGGGTGTTCTTATGTGTTTAAAGGCTCAGAGCTTGGCGCAAAAATAATTTATAAAAAGCTGTGTCAAAATAACAACATCAACACGCAGCCTATGTTTTATTTTCAAGAAGTCACTCAAAACGCGTCAGATAATATCTCATGGGCTCCATGGATGAAGGCATTAGAAAATTATGTTGTAGAGCATCATATATCTATGAACGATGTGACCGATGCAGCCGTGATGTGTTTTGAGCGACTGAGTGATTGGTTTGGAATCCAGCGCGTTGGGGTTTAATGGGTTAAGACGCGATCTGAAAGGCATGCTAAACTAGATAAATGATGTTATGAAAAGGATTTTGATTGCATGGAAACCCGTAAAATTACGGCAAAAGAAGCCGAGGCTTGCGCAAACGAGGAAGTGCAGTTTATTGGTACAATTCAGCCTCATGGCTTTTGTGTTTTGGTGGACGCTAAGACCGAAGAAATCATACAATATTCAGCCAATTTTTTATTATTATTAAATTCAGTGCTTTCAAGCCCTCTTGCTTTAGATACGCCTATTCTTAATACAAAATTAAGTCAATGGCTGGATTATGATCGTAAGACTTTGTTTCAAAGTTTATTACCTAAAGCGACACAAACGACGTTTTTTACCGATTTAGGTTTGATATCATCAGAGCATTGGGAGTGTTTGGGGAGTATCACGGATGAACATTTATGTTTTTTCGAGTTTTTTCCTACATCAAAAGAGTTAAGCTCACATCAACTTTTAAGTAATCTTGATCATATGGTGGCTAAAATACGTTTATGTGAGTCTTTGCCCGATTTGTTTGAAGCGATGACGGATGAATTTCAAAAAAACACAGGGTATGATCGTGTCATGCTCTATAAGTTTTTGCCTGACTGGGGGAGGTTATATCAGAATCGGTATCTGAGCAAACCGAGATTAAGTATCTGGGGTTGAGATTTCCGAGTGAAGATATCCCCAAAAAAGCACGTGAGCTTTATGCATCTTCTTCGCTAAGAATTATGGCGGATGTTGATGCAGTTCCTGTTAAGTTAATTCCAGAAATTTTACCTTCAGGAAAAAAAGCCGATCAGTCACATATGCTGTTGAGAAGCATGTCATTGATGCATGTAAAATATTTAAAAAATATGGGTGTGCGAGCTTCGATGTCGATTGGCCTTATGTCAGGTAATAAGCTGTGGGGACTCATGGCATTTCATCATTATTCACCTAAAATACCCCCATATCACTTAGTGTCAGAAATGAAGGCCTCATGTGAGTTGTTTACAGCCATTATTCTTACCTATTTAAAGCCAGAGTTAACACTTGATGAAATGAAAGTGACCATGAACGGAAAAAATGCAATTGAGCAAGCTTTTCGTTCCATTCATACGATGGATAATGATTTTCAGCAGCTTAAAGCCGTGCTTATTAAGCTTCGAAAAGTTCTAAAACAAGACTTTGTTGGGATTGTTGTAGGCGAAAGAGGTTGTGTTGCCACAAAAAAGAATACATGCATCGACATTAATTCATATCTAAAATTTTTTGAAGAGCTTTTAAAAAACACAACAGACAATAAATTTGAAGCCCATGATTTACTTGCACCCAATAGTCAACATGTTTTTAGCAAAGATTTAAACATGGCGGGTATTTCTATTCAACGAAGTGAAAAATTACCTGAGTTGATGGTATTATTTGGTAAGGACGAAGTGCAACAGACGATTAAGTGGGGAGGGGTGCCTGAAACCGTCAATATCAAAGTGATTGATGGTGAGCGACATCTAGAGCCTAGAAGCTCTTTTTCGTTATGGCGTCAAAAAGTTATCGGATATGCTGATAAGTGGACCGATATTGAACGTCAGATGTTGCATGTTATGATGTCTGAGTTAGAAGATTGTGTGTTACGTATACGCAGTGAAGAAATCAAAACGAAGCTTCATAATGCATCGTATCAAGATGCTTTAACCGGTTTGCCTAATCGCCGTTATCTTGAAGAATATATTAATTCATTAGCACTTGATCAAGAACATGATAAGATGATCACGGTGTTTTTTTTGGATTTAGATAACTTTAAAAATATCAATGATTGTATTGGTCATGAGGCGGGCGATATTTTACTTCAAAAAACCGCAGAGCGGCTAACACAATGTGTTCGTCCTGAAGATTTGGTGGTGCGTCTTGGGGGCGATGAATTTATTCTTGTGATAGAGCATGTTAAGCATGATCAAGCCTTGTATCAAGATACTTCGATAAAAATTTCAGAAACGATTATTCGTGCGCTCTCTAAGCCTTTTTTTCATCATGGCCTCTCCATGTTAACAACCCCAAGCATTGGGGCATTAATCTGCAATCCGCGGCTGGTCAGCTACACCGATATTTTGAAGCGCTCTGACATTGCGATGTATCATGCAAAAACAACCGGAAAAAATAAGGTACACTTTTTTAGTGAGGTCGATCAAATTGAAGTGAATGTTGAAGTTAATTTAGTCAATGAATTAAGAAAAGCCATTCAACATCAGGCAATCAAGGTGCATTATCAGCCGCAATTTAATAACAAGCATCATGTTACAGGGGCTGAAGCATTAGCGAGATGGGATAGCCCCACGCATGGTTCGATATCCCCCGATGTTTTTATTGCTCTGGCTGAGAAAAATAATCTTATCTCAGAGCTTGGTATAATGATTTTTTCTCAAGCGTGTTCTGATTTAGCTCGCTGGAAGAACCAAAAAAAGATGCCTTATTTTGAAACGCTTTCAATCAATGTGAGTGCACATCAACTCGCAGATAAAAACTTTGGTTCCAATATAAAAAAAATCGTGCGTCAACATAAGCTTCGTAACCAAGATATTCGTATTGAATTAACCGAAAGTGTTTTTATGCATGATTTTGATGCGACAGTTAGCCTTTTGAACGAACTTAGGCACGATGGCTTTAGTATTTCATTGGATGATTTTGGAACAGGATTTTCATCTCTAAGCTATTTATTAAAACTTCCTATTGATGAAGTGAAAATTGATCAATCTTTTGTGAAAAACATCACAGAAAGTGATGATGCGCTCGTCATGGTCGAAAGCATTATTAAACTGTGTAAAAAAATGAATTTTGAAATTATTGCTGAAGGCGTTGAGGATAAACGTCAGCTGTCTTTGCTCACATCATTTGGATGCGATACCTTTCAAGGTTTTTATTTTAGTTCTGCCGTACCAGTCGGCGAAATTGAATTTGATGGGTAAAGCAAGGGTGATTTAATTAATGGGTGGGGCGGCGGGAGTCGAGCTCGCGTCAATTTTTTGTAATCCATTGATATTATTAGGCTTTATCACGCCATTATCCAATAGATCGGATAAAAAAGCGCGCTCATTTTCTGCAAGGGGTGAAAGATATTTAAAAGCTTGTTGGCATTCACTAGTTTCTAGTGACATGCACTGTTCTGCTGACCGTCTTTATGAAGTCTACCAAAAACGGTGGCGAATTGAAGAGTTTCATAAATCAATTAAGCAAAATGCTAGCTTGGAAAAATCACCGACAAAAAAAGTTAAAACCCAATGTAATCATATGTACGCCTCCATGATCGCCTATTGCAAACTTGAAATGCTTAAATTCAAAACAGGCTTAAACCACTTTGCTATAAAATATAAATTGGTTATTCGGGCAAATCAGATCGCTATGCAGGAGTTAAATAATATGACTTGTTAAGGCGTCCCGTGCGTAAGGTGAGTCAATCACTAAACGACCATACTGAGCCTGAAATCAACATCTTGAATTTAATGAGTGCTTTAGGTATAATGCAAATCCAAATTAAATTGTATTTTCGGCGATGAGTTATGGCAATACTTCTAGGCGATAAAGACAGGGCATTTTCATGTCTTTCACCACGTGCAAAGCTTCAGATTAAATTAACAGAAGCACGAACAGATGATGAAAAACTTTTAGTGGCCATCGAATACAACGAGCCTTCTCTTGTTAAATTCTATCTCGAGACTGGTGTTAGCGCAAATTCACCCGAGGGTTCTAATACGTCGCCTATTTTTTTTGCCGCGGTTCATAAAAACCCCTTAATTACAAAAATGCTACTGGCGTATGGCGCCAATCCTAATTTTGAGCATAGGTTGACTCATTCAACCATCCTGGGAAGCGTATTGAGTGATTATGATCGCTTAATGCAGTTTCCTGTGCTCACTGAGCAACTCACTGAGCAACTCAATAAGCTGGTTATGATTGCTGTGCTTATGCAGCATGCAGGGTTACGCTTTGATACACCCAATTCTAGAAATGAATCGCCTTTAGATAAATTTGGATTATGGGTAGGGCCAGAGCGCAAGGAGCAAGTACTGGGCGAGTTTCTTGATAAAATTGCCCATGCTGATATCAATACGATTCGCTCTGCTGATGTTATTTCTCGACCACCTGAAGCAATTACTCAACTTTCTTCTGAAGAAGAACAACAAGTAACAGCTTTTCGTGCCGGCCGATATGCTGAAATATTGAATGAAGCAAGCACTAGGTTTAGTACAAGCAGGCTTGTTGCTGGCAGTCTATTAAATCGTTTTCAGCGTAATCAAGGGCTCGATCGTAGTGCGGCTATTAGAATGCCTATGGGAATGCCTATTGATAGATTAGGGTTAGCTATCAGCGTTCCTTCTTCAGCGAGTGACAACGTATCGCGAGGCCCAAGACTTGGCAGTTCAGGGGTAAGTATTTTGACATTTATTCGTTTAGCAGAATCAATGCAGCAAAGCATGCAATCATTAGTCATGCTTGCTCAACTTATGGAATTAAATAGGTTGACTGGTCACGGCGTGTCTTCAGCATCCCAAACGAATAATTTATCTTCTGGACCAAATGCAAAAGTCATAGAAGACATTGGCTTTCCATCTGAAGAAATACCAGATGAATATATCTGCCCGCTGAGCTTGCAAATCATGAGTGATCCTGTGTACTTAGCACATGATTTAACAGAACAAAGATTTGAGCGCACTTGGCTGACCAAGTGGTTGAGCGATAACGGGATACATCCCAGCACAAGGCAGCCATTCGAATTGACAGCGATACAATCAGACGCTGGCTTGAAAACATCAATTGATGACTTTATGTCACAAATTATTATTGGCGCTACGCCTCATAATGCAAAGAGGTAACAACATGTGGCATAGAACAATAGGTACAACCACGAATAGAATCGCTGTAGTGTACCAAAATCCATTCGCTTCTATCGTTTTACTCAGAATTAATAAGCTTGATAGTGATTGGATCATACACTTCAGACCATCCTGTGACGATACTCAAAACACGATTCGGGAACTCCTTGATGAGGCCGGTTTGGGGGGATCTGCTCTTCAATATAATGCGCATGATAAAACGTTCGTTTTAAGAAGTGACACTACTGCTCCTATTATCTACTTAATCAATCTTATCAGCCTATTCATGCAAAACTTCTCAGAAATTAAAGAAGAAATTTCGAGTTTATTAGAGGTTGATTTTGCTCAGCATATTTCTAACTTCAACTGGATTCGGGCATCAAATCATCCTGGCAGCACGAGTCTTAAATATTTTAGCAGATATCAAGATTTTGCTGTCACTGAGATAGGTATTAATCCTGCCGGTAGTGTGTGGAAAGTTGAAATTAAAACACCAACGTTACGTCAAAAAGAATTGATAAACGCAACCTTGAGGGCCGCTAATTTCCCACTTGAATTAATTGATTTTTTATCTGAAAGTGATTGCACACTCCGACTAACAAGCACCGATTTCCAAATGATCGCTACGTTTGTTCATATACTTAAGGAGCATGCTCGCCATTTTGAAGAAATTGAAGCAGAAATTTGTCAGCAACTCGGTATTGATTTAAATCAAGCCTTAAATGCAGATGAGCTTGCACGTATTTACCCTGAAACAGGGGGAGGAGAGGTTCCCGTAGGAGAAGATGACGATAGCTTCCTCGACATCCTCAGGCGGGTAACTACCAATGATTTTACCCTAGAGAACCGGATTGAGGAGATTATAGTGCCTAGAGAATTACGTTTTGAGAATGAGGCTCGTCAAGGAATGATAGTTGGTGTGAATGCCTTAGCAGAAGCAACTCAAGAAACACAAGGTCCACGTGGGCGCAACATTGTGCTAGAACATGCTTATGGAAGCCCATTGTCTCAAGCAAACCACCGAACAAACAGGCAACGTTTTTTTAATCATCAGCCTGGTTTTGGCTTCACAGTAAGCGATGATCGCGACTATTTTGTTCACTCTAGCCCGAGAATCTTTGCAACACCTGCGCCAGAATTAGCTTCGTTAAGCAACGCTGAAAAAATTAAAGGTTTTGTCGAAGATGATGTAATTCCTAAAGACTACATATGCCCACTAACCCTATCAATCATGACAGATCCGGTCTCACTTCGGAATGATGTTACAAAAGCGAAATTTGAACGCAGTGCGATTGCGCGCTGGCTATCCGAGCAATCAATCCGTAATCCATCAAGAACTGGACCTCATCCACTTAATCCAAGTGCGAGGTTCACGATAAATGATTTAGTGCCAGAGCTTGCTTTAAAAAATGAAATTGATTCATTTGTTGTGGGGCAGAACAGTCTAAATGCTTTGATGTCAATATTACGCACTCGTGGCTATTCAACTCGTCTTGAACTTCATGAGCGTTTCTCTTTTATTCAGAATGAAGAACATTTTTTGCTGATTAAAAAGTTACTTTCTGACCTGGGTATTCATGTTTTTGAGCAAGAGCCAACAGAAGATGAATTAGCACTATTAGAATCGCAAGATGATGTTGACGGCGATATTGAAGAACAGGTAGCCAGTTTGCTTTCTGCGGATGATTATCTTTCAAGTCGCCACACAAGATTTTACTAATTTACAACGAGGTTGTAATGAAAGTATCAGGTTTGGTTCATGGTTTTTTAGTTTATTTACAAAATCATTATGCTCAGTTGGGGTCGAGTCGCTATGACCCATCTTGGATTACCCAACAAGCAACTGATTTTCAAAGCGCCGTATTGTACAGCGAGCAATCGGCTCCGGCTTTATTGAGTGCTACCATGAATGGCGAGCAGTTTGCAGAATTTTTAAAAAATATCCATAAACATTGCGCTAAAACAACCTATCAAATCAGACAAAGCATCACGCATGGAGCAAGCCTTTCAGCTGAACATGTAGGTGTATTTAGAACATCAGAATCATTTTCCATGAAGCACGTACCTTTATTTGATATGCATAATGCAAAAAATAAAGCATTTTTACGCGCAGGAAAAATGCCACGCTTCTTGGATGGACGCTTACAGCTCATGGGGCATAATCCTCAATTAATGTCTCAGCGAGACAAAGAGCGTGCCATGCATGGTCAGCCTGTTTGGTTGGAAGCAAACAGTGTTTTTCAAATAGCAACCTATATTGATACGAATCACGGTAAGCAAGCCATGTATTATTTCTTATGTGGCTATTACCGAGAACACTTTATTACGACAACACGTGTTTTGACAGAAAAAGACAGAATGTTTGCGCAGTTTATGGAAGCTGAAATTAATACCTTGGCGATGCATTTAGGTTTGGCTTTTAATAAAGCATCTCGTACATTAAATTCAGAAGAAACACTGGCGATGGATAGGGTTTATATCACTTATGTGTCCCCTGAAAAAATTCGAGTGCAATTTGCTGAATATGCACATGATATTGTGCAACAAATGCGTCAATTAGATACTAATAATATTCTTGATATGGCAAACTTTTGTATTGACGCTTTCCAGCGGTATATTCGTATTCATCCTTTTTTAGATGCTAATTATCGAACGTTGACTATTTTTTTAAATGCCTTCTTATCACAGACGGGTTATGAGTATATTAATTTTCACGACACAGATATTAAAAGCGCTTTAAACACACACTTTGGAAGAAGTGGACCTGATAGAAATGAAATTCTTAGTATATTGAACGCCAAATTAGTCAAAACATCTAAAGAGCAATTACCCGTGTGCGGGAACAGTATATTTAACTATGAAGACCCAGGTAAAGCGATTCGAAACGCAACTGCACATGGGCGACAGGAAGAATTGTTAGCGCTATTAAACACATATCCCGATATGATGAATGCAATTGACCAAAATCCAAATAAAGGATGGACTGCTTTACATTGGGCGGTTTATAAAAATCAATTACCTTGTATAAAATCACTTCTTGAGCTTGATGCTCGATACGACATTAAAGACAAGACAATGCAGGGATTGACTGCTGTTGATATTTGTTTGTCCAAATTAGAGGGTAGGGTAAATCAACTCTTTATTGATCATCTTCATCAGAAGTATATGAAAGATAGTACCCCAAATTTAGATAAGATGTTACGAACTGTTGCCAATATCGGTGATTTAGATGCTGTTAAATTGCTCATTGCCATGGGTGCTGATATCAATTCTTTTGGTCCTGAGACAGGTCAAACTGCATTGCATCGCGCATCACAGAAAAAAAATATTGCGGTTGTGTCGTTGCTTATTGAGCATGGTGCCGATTTAAGTATCGTGGATAAAAAAGGAAAACGTGCGATTGATTATGTTACCGAGGATAATCATAGCTTACTCGCTCATTTTAGAGAAAGCACACAATTGGGAATTTAAATGGAGGCCGCAGGGCCATATTGACTGGATGCCTCATTCTGAATGAGCTTGAGAATAAGGGCCTCTATGATTTATCAAGAGATTGCTCACGCCGCTCGGAATGACGTGTTTTAGACGACGAAAATAGCTAGATTTTTTGGGCAGATATTGAGTACTTTCTCCAAACTTTTGGGCTTATTTTGGGTGATTCTTGAGCCAACAGAAAACCACGAAAGACAACTTAATGAGCGAGACAATCGCCTTTAACACGTTGATTTACAAAGGTTTGTGATAGTCTTTGGTGGTCAGTGGTGATTTAATTAATTGGTGGAGGCGGCGGGAGTCGAGCTCGCTATCATAGGATTTCGTGGTGATCATAAAATATCATCAAATACTATGAAAACCCGCATAAAATCTGGTTTAATTGTGGTCGCTCATGATGATGTCCAGTTGTCGTTGAGCATCCTTAATTGTCAGCAAATAAACCCGCAATAAACCCTTTGATTTAGAGATTTGTCCCTGAGTGATCCAAGAATAGTTAAATTATTAAATTAAGGTGTAGTAAGGATTTATCTCACATTCGAAAAATCTATCGTTCTTCTGTTCGCGAACAGCGAACACCTGTGGTACACTTTATGTATGTTATTTAGAGAATAATACCATGTTAAAGTCACAGGATTGCGTCGTATTAATAAAACTATTGGCAAATATAGGTGTAAATCTGTCTCAGAGACAATTATCCACTGCATTGGGGATTAGTTTAGCTGAGGTTAATGCAGCCATTAGGCGATTAGATGAGGCTGGATTATTAAGGAAGGATAAACAAGGAAAGCTTTTCCCAAATATTCAGGCAGCAGAAGAGTTTTTAGTACACTCAATCAAATTTCTATTCCCTGGAAAACTGGGCGAATATACTCGGGGTACTCCCGCAGCAATTGCGGCACCAATTTTTCGTGATAAAATCGCATTGGGCAATGACCCTATTCCCGTATGGCCTGATGCAATGGGAGAAGAGCGCGGCGTTGCGCTATTACCTATTCACCCCAATTTATCAAAAACTTTAAGAGCAAATCCTGATTCGGCTTTTCATGAACTGCTTGTTTTTATTGATGTGCTTCGCTCAGGACGACCAAGAGAACGCAGCCTTGCAACAGCGCTTTTGAAGGAAAAATTAAATCATGCTGGATAATAACAATGTGAAATTGGCAAATCTAAGAATGTTAGAGTTTGTTGCAACAAAATTAGGTGATATTCGAAACGAGGTTGTTTTTTTGGGCGGATGTACCACGGGTTTATTTCTATCTGACCCTCTTGTGCCAGACGTGCGCTATACGCTTGATGTTGATTGTATTGTGGATGTTATTTCCAGGAATCAATACTACCAGTTAGAGAAAAAACTTAACAAACAAGGCTTCAAAAAATCCATAACGGAAGATGTCATTTGTCGTTGGTTTTATGATGATGTTATTCTTGATGTAATGCCTACTGATGAAACAATTTTGGGATTCGGAAATCGTTGGTATAAGCAAGCAATTGCACTTTCAAGCCTCTACCCATTGACTGACTGTCTTGAAATTCGTGTTGTTACAGCCCCTTATTTTTTAGCCACCAAATTTGAAGCATTTAAAACAAGAGGAAAAATGGATTTTTATGCTAGTCATGATTTCGAGGATATTGTATCAGTGTTGGATGGGCGTATTGAAATAGTCGATGAAATTAAAAGCTCAGATTCATGCCTGCAAGACTATTTGATTAATTCATTACAAGAAGTCATGATTTCTCCATCGTTTAAGGGTGCTATCCCAGGTCATTTTGGTCAATACGGAAGCCTTGCTAATGATAGAATTGAATTACTCGAACAAAAATTAAATTTAATACAGGGTAATTAATATGAAACTGGCATGGTTGACGGATATACATCTTAATTTTCTTGATATTGGCGATCGCAAACGTTTTTATGCACCCATTATTAATACACAATCTGATGCGATCCTGATAAGTGGTGATATTGCCGAAGCTCCTTGCCTGGTAGATCTAATGCGCGAAATGGCTGAGCAAATTAATAAGCCCATTTATTTCATTTTAGGCAATCATGATTATTATCGAGGAACCGTTCATGGTGTTCGCGAAACACTTAAAATACTGAGCGACTCGCATAAGCAATTGTTTTGGTTACCAGCCTCTGGAATGCAATTATTAGAAAATAATACGATTTTATTGGGCCAGGATGGTTGGGCTGATGGTCGATTAGGTGACTATCAAAATAGCCGAATATCGCTTAATGACAGCCGGATGATTGCTGATTTATTCCAGGAAAAAATCTTGGGTAAATCTCAATTACTCGAAAAAATGCAACAATTGGCTGATATGGATGCACTGGCACTGAAAAAAGATTTGATCCGAGCGGTTGAGCAGCGTCCCGAAAAAATTATTGTTTTAACTCATGTTCCTCCATTCAAAGAGGCTTGTATGCATAACGGGCAAGTTAGTGATGAAAACTGGCTACCTTATTTCAGCTCGAAAGTAGTAGGTGATGTATTAATGCAAGTAGCTGAAAGCAATTCATCTATCGATTTTTTAATATTATGCGGGCATACCCATAGCGAGGCTTCTTATCAGCCATTGACTAACTTGACCGTTAAGGCAGGCAAAGCGAAATATTACCAGCCTGAAATACAAGAAATAATAATAATCTGAGCATCGAGAAACAGGTATTTTTGTGAAACGCGTTATTGTTGTTTAATTACCCAATTAATCGCTGGATGAGTGAGGATCTTTTGAGCCATTTCTTGATCATTTGTGATGAGCTCAGGTGCTATTTTCCCATCATATCGTATTTTTTTAATAAACAGTAACTCGTGCTCTTCAAGTGGTAATATACTGGATAGTTGCTGTCTAAGCTCATCAATTTTAGCTGTTACCCATGCTTTTAATTCACGAGGATTTTTTGAAACAGATAATTGGTGCATGACCGGTATTAACCGGTTGCGTAAATCTGTTAAATCAAAGTCAATGTGTTCGGGTACCATGTGCGTTAAATCAATTTTGGTCATTGCTAAATAAGTTACGAAGGCGAGTTTTAATTTTTGCTTATTCAAGGACATTTGAGTTAATAGGTGATGCGCATCAAACCAGTCACGGCTAGCACTTCGGTCAAATAACGCAGATAACTTCCCGGCGGCTAATTCATGAATGTCTAATATGGGCCCTTGGCTATTTTTGTAGGCTTCAATATTTGGGGACTTCCACAACACAGGAAATAACGGTTGGCGGTACATAAAATTTATATCAATTTCCAGCGATCCGCGTTGTCCTAAAAGGCTTGGATAAAACCACACCATCTTACCACCGGCATGCCTCATGGGTGCTCGATGGCGTTCAAATTGATTTTGTACCATGAGCTGCTGAATTGCATCCATGATCGTTTGTTTTTCTTCCAGCATTTTTTCGCGATCAAGCACACCAATGTAATTGAGATCGATATCAACAGACAGTCTTGGTAATTGCTCAAAACAGAAAAGGTTAAGCGCTGTACCTCCTTTTAAAACTAAACGTTCATTTAAATAGGAAACTGACATAATTTGTTGAAATACATCAAGCAGTCGATAAACTTTTTCAAGAATTTCTGGTTTATAACCACCAGCTCGCGTATGGCTCATGAGTTGTTCTTTAGATTTCAGCACCGGGTTCTTCCCATGATTGATTGATTACAGATAAAGGTAGGTAGATATTCCATGGTTTAATTAATTGAAATTTTTCGTCTGCCGGGCCAGGGATATATTGCGCAACTTTGGGCTTTTCTGCAAGCAGGGGCGTTAATTGCTGTTTGGGGACTGCAAAGGCGCCTTGCCTTAGGCTTAAAAAGTAACCTACTTTTGCATTTAATCGGGCATTGTTTAGCATGAGACAATAGTTGATAACCTGTTGAGTGTCTAAGATAGCAAGGCTGCTTATCGAGCGATAAACTTCTTCCCAGCCTCCGCAGAGTTCAACGCGATCCAGTACATCAACAAAAGTACGCGCAGCATTGGTTACTTTGATATCAACACCTTGTCGGTTCAGCGTGTCTACATAAATATCATGCCTTTGTTTTTTTTGTAATGCGATGGGCACAGCCACGGATTGATACCAGTGGCCATCAAGCTCAAAGGGTTTGCTTTTTTGTTGTGTGAGGTAGGTTAATTGGCCAAAACTGGAGTATGCCGCGCCTAATAGCTCCAAGGCAGCATGATGGCTAAGCACTGCGTCGTCCGTTACTTTTCCAGCGATAAGATAAGGATCAATTAAGACGCTATCTTTGGATTGGTTGGGTGGAACAACGGCATATAACTTGCGACGAATAGGTTTGATACGGCCTTGCTTAGTATAATAAGTTAAGGCCGTATTTACGGAGATAGATTTAATTGTCCCGTGCTGTGATTTGAACTGAACAAATTCCTCATGCCGAAACACGGGGTGTTCATAAAAAAATTGCTCAATCGACATTTGTTTATATCTCCAATAATATAAATATATTAGTGGTTAATGAGGATTAAAACAAGTTTTTTTTTTGCAGAAAAGAGCGGTGGTTACAATGTCCAAGTGCAACTAAGGTTAAGTTTATCCACCTCCATGCGCGTTGACTCACTTGGGCGGCGCATGAATGTGGTCGGCGGCCCCACGGAAAAGGCTTTTCCCAAGAACGTACTGTCGTGAAACATCCCGATCGTCCGGAAGCCGAGCGATTCTGGAATTATCCTTTGGCAGCTATTGAGGAAGCCGTGGTCAATGCTGTTTATCACCGTTCCTACGAAATTCGCGAGCCAATAGAGGTGCGTATTACGCCAGAGGAATTGGTTGTGCTGAGTTTTCCTGGGCCAGACCGATCAATACAGTTACGTGATTTGCAAGCAGGTCGCGCTGTAAGTCGCCGCTACCGCAACCGGCGTATTGGCGAATTCCTCAAAGAACTGGATTTAACCGAAGGCCGCTCGACGGGTGTGCCCAAAATTTTGCGCGTCATGAAGACCAACGGTTCACCGGCGCCTGTGTTTGAAACCGATGATGATCGCAGTTATTTTTTGATACGGTTACCAGTGCATGATGGATTTGTTGGGGATGCCATGATAGGTTGGCAAGTAACCGAACAAGTAACCGAACAAGTAATGCGTTTATTGGAGGCTGTGGCTCAAGAATCTTTGAGCACGAAAGCTATGATGGAGGTGCTATCACTCAATCATCGGCCAACATTCATACAAAATTATTTACAACCCGCATTAGATTTAATGGCTGTTGAAATGACCCAACCGGATTCGCCTCGCAGCCCAATCCAAAAATACCGAATAACTAATTTAGGCAAGCAAATGCTCGTCCATAAGAAATAATATCTATGAATACTATGGTTCACTATATGTGATAACAATCGAAACAAATATGGTCTGGCTCTATATTACAAAACGGGTTGAAATGTTCTGGTCTAATTGAATTGGACATGTATGGACCATGCCGCTATGGTGCCGCGATAGGGTAGGCAATGTATTTTTTATTTATAAATCAACAACTTAATTGGTGGAGGCGGCGGGAATCGAACCCGCGTCCGCAAACACTCGGCCATCAGTTCTACATGCTTAGCCTTGTCTTTTATTTTTAACCAACGACGCTCCGACGGGCAGGATAATCTTTGGCGATTCTCTGATTTAACGTAATGCGTCGAGACGCCACACTACGCGAGCTTATCTCTTTTGACCGTTGATGCGATACCGATAAGCGAGCTCGGTCAACGGGATACCGCGGTTTATGGCAGTACACGGCTCGAATATTTTAACTAAAGCTTATGCAGCTAAAGCAAAACCTTCGAAGTTTGCATCATTTTTAGATTCAGCATTTAAGTTTATTTGAGTATATTTTACGAGTGATCTCCACCTCGGCATGCCCTTCAGGTTTTGTAACCTACGTCGAAACCTGGTCACCCCCATTCGGTACACTTTAAGTATAACATAAATGTTTTTGAAAAGAAATTAAAAAACAGAACTTTTAGCGTGCATTCTATACAAATTGACCCGAAACCCAACCTGATGACCACGCCCATTGAAAGTTATAACCACCCAGCCAGCCGGTGACATCAAGTGCTTCACCAATAAAATAAAGCCCAGGTACTGTGTTGACCTCCATGGTCTTGGAAGAAACAGCGTTGCAATCAACTCCACCCAGTGTCACTTCGGCGGTACGGTAACCTTCGGTTCCGTTAGGCTTGATACGCCAGTGATTGATGCTGTTTGCGATCTGTTCTAAATCAGTATTAGATAAATCCGCAAGATTTTTTGTCGCAAGATGCTCGGGGGTAAATAGTTCAGCAACACGTTTGGGCAAGTATGTGGTAAGCGCCGAATTTAATTGTTTTTTAGGTGAAGCTGTTCGCGCAGTTTTTAAAGCTTCGAGCAGATCCACTTCGGGAAGCAAATTAATAGAGATAGGCTCGCCGGGTTGGTAATACGATGATATTTGAAGAATAACAGGTCCGCTTAAGCCGCGGTGCGTGAATAATAAACCTTCTTTGAACTCAATATGTTGATATTGCACGACGCTATCAAGCGCAATGCCTGATAATGGCATGAGTTTTTCTTTATCACGTGGATCAAGTGTAAACGGCACAAGGCCTGCGCGTGTTGGCCAAACTTTGAGGCCAAATTGCTCGGCAATATGATACGCAAAAGGCGTTGCACCCAGGGTTGGTATCGAGAGCGCGCCGGTTGCTATGACCAGGGACTCGGTACTTAAATCACCTTGGGAGGTTGTGAGTTGAAAGCCGTGAGGCTCACGTTGTTTTATTTGATGAATGCTGGTATTAATTTGTACCGTGACACCCGCATCATCACATTCAGCAAGCAACATGTTGACGATATCTTTTGATTTATTGACGCAAAATAACTGACCCAACGTTTTTTCATAGAACGGAATCTTATGTTTTTTGACGAGCTCGATAAAATCCCACTGAGTGTAGCGGCTTAAGGCCGATTTTAAAAAATGGGGGTTATGAGAGATATAGCGCGTGGGGTCGATGTAGTAATTGGTAAAATTACAGCGCCCACCACCGGACATCAGTATTTTTTTACCGACTTTGTTGGCGTGATCGAGCACGAGCACGCGTCGCCCGCGTTTTCCGGCCTCAATGGCGCACATCAGGCCTGCGGCTCCTGCGCCGATAATAATGACATCGTAAATAGGTTGTTTCATGGTGGGCTATTATATGGCCTGAGTATTTATTTTCCTATACAATATGCAAAATTTTTAGTTTTAATTTTTAGTTTTAATTTTTAGTGTTGACTAAATAAGGAATGCAGCCATGACTCGCTCTGATCAATTATTCGATGCGGCAAAAGCCGTGATTCCTGGTGGCGTGAATTCGCCGGTACGCGCATTTCAAGGTGTCGGTGGTACGCCCGTATTTTTTGAGCGTGGACAAGGTGCCCATGTTTGGGATGTGGACGGTAAGCAATACCTTGATTATGTTGGGTCATGGGGGCCGTTGATTTTAGGGCATTGCAATACTGATGTGATGGCCGCCGTAACGGATGCCATGCATCAAGGCATGAGTTTTGGTGCACCGACGGCGAAAGAAACGGATTTGGCAGAAACCATTCGTCAATGCATGCCAGCGCTTGAAAAAATACGTTTTGTTAATTCGGGTACTGAGGCGACCATGACGGCCATTCGTTTGGCACGAGGGTATACCAACAAATCTAAAATTCTTAAATTTAAAGGCTGTTATCATGGTCACAGTGATAGCTTATTAGTTAATGCAGGTTCGGGCTTATTAACCTTGGGTATACCGTCATCCCCTGGAATATTAGCCAGTACAGCAGAGCACACGCTGGTGGCTGATTTTAATGATCTCGAAGAAACAACCCAAGTGTTTGAAAAGCATGGCGATGATATTGCTGCGATTATTATCGAGCCGATTGCCGGTAATATGGGATTTGTCTTACCCGATGCAGGATTTTTAGAAGGTTTGCGGGCTTTATGTGATAACTCAGGTGCGCTCTTAATCTTTGACGAAGTGATGACTGGTTTTCGGGTGGCTTTGGGTGGGGCACAAGCACGCTATAATATAACCCCTGATTTAACCACACTCGGTAAAGTGATTGGAGGTGGTATGCCTGTAGGTGCCTTGGGGGGCAAAGCCGCTATTATGGATTATTTGGCACCCGAAGGCCCAGTCTATCAAGCCGGAACGTTATCCGGAAATCCACTCGCGATGGCAGCTGGACTTGCAACGTTGCGGGCGGTACAAGCTGAAGGTTTTTATGACGCGTTAGGTTATCAAACCAAAGCTTTGGTGACCGGGCTCATGGAGGTGGCTGCGACGCATCACTTACCGCTGCAAGCAAAATCTTTGGGCGGCATGTTTGGCTTTTGTTTTACAAGCAATCAAACCGTTCGCAATCAGGCTGATGTAGCCGCTTCGGATGATGTGATGTTTTGCGCTTTTTATCATGGCATGCTGGATGCGGGTGTCTATTTTGCACCCTCGCGTTTCGAAGCAGGCTTTGTTTCGTCGATGCATCAGTCTGCTGATATAGAATATACATTGCAAGCAGCCGACCAAGTCTTGTCTAGTTTTGATTGATACAGCACTGCGTGTGCTTGCAGAGGCGCGCTCAGATACAGGAAAAAAAATAATTTTTGCCGTTTTATCGCCCAAAAATACCGTTTTTCCTGTGTTGCCCCCAGGTTTGCATCGGTTTGATTTGGAAGATGGACGTGTTGTATTAAATTTAATCTATGGTGATGTCGAAGACGCGTTTGAGTCGCTGCTTGTGTGTGGTGAGCCGGTGCTTGAAAAAACGTTACGAACTTGGCATGTGGATACATGGTTTGTTGCTGATGATCTTTCTGAGCGCATGCGCGCGATCATCGCGATGTTGTCGGGCTCAGATAGCGGTCATAAGCTAACACCAATCAAACCTACAACACCCTGGCATGTTGCCCCCAAAATTAAGAGCCAAAAAAAAGCAGCGGTGGTTATTGGCGCGGGTCTTGCGGGTTGTTTTACAGCGCATGCTTTAGCCAAGCGAGGTTGGCAGGTGCGCGTATTAGATTCAAACGCTGAAGTTGCGATGGGCGCGTCGGGTAACCGTCATGCCGTGCTTTACCCTAATTTATCGGCGTATCCATCACCGCTGACCACGTGGATGCTGCATGCTTTTTTATATGCAGCGCCCACGTATGCATCATGGCTTAAAGCCGGAAAAATTAAAGGCGAACAAAACGGGATTCTTCAATGTGCTGTAACTGATAAAATGCGTGCATCCCATGCGACACTTCTGCCATGGCTTGCAAATTATCCTACGTTGGGGCAATTTTTAAGCCCAGAGCAAGCCTCGCAATTAGCCGGTGTAGATTTGAATCAAGAGGCTTTGTGGGTGCCTCTTGCCGGTTGGTTTGATATACGTGCGTTATGTGAGTTTTTGTTGGATGCGCCAGGTATTACCTGGGAGCCGAATACTCATGTGACGAACCTTGAGTTTGATGAACCCATTGTTATCTTAGCCAACGGTGGTGCTGCACGTGATTTTCCACAAACCGAAGACTTGCCTCTCAGTATGGTTCGAGGAAAACTCACGGCCATCGCAAGTAACACGCGTTCGTCTGCACTCAAACTGCCGTTGTGTGGTGCCGGTCATGTATTGCCTAAAGATGCCGAGGGCCATCATTGGTTTGGTGCAAGTTATGGCGAAGCACATGCGGCTGAACATGAAGAAAACTTAGCTAAACTTGCTAGGCTTCCTGTTGCTCATCACGTTCATGACCAAGCGCTATGGTCGAATACGGTGACGGATGCTTGGACTGGACATCGTGCTAAAACGCTTGATCACGTGCCGCTTGTCGGATCCGTTCCTCATGTGGAAAAATTTAAACAGCAATTTGCGAAACTGGCTTTAGATGGCGGGAAATTTTTACCTCATGCAGGGGAGTATTGGCCGGGTTTATATGTGTGTGCAGGGTTTGGTTCACGCGGTTTAACCAGTATTCCGTTGGCCGCTGAATATTTAGCGGCTCATATTTCTGGAGAACCTACATCGCTATCGCGTAACTTAGCTCAAGCGATTGCGCCTGCACGTTTTCTTGTGAAAGCATTAAAGCGCGGGTTACACTGTGAGTAAAAAAGTGAATAAAAAAAAGAATGCTTTATGAAAATCTATTTAGTTGGGGGGGCGGTTCGTGATCAATTGCTCGGCGAGCCTTTTCATGAGCGTGATTGGGTTGTGGTCGGTGGTACGCCCGATGAGCTATTAAAGCAGGGTTATCAGCAAGTCGGTCGTGACTTTCCTGTATTTTTGCATCCAAAATCAAAAGAAGAATATGCGCTGGCACGTACCGAACGTAAAGCCGGGGATGGTTATTATGGATTTGTGTGTGATTTTAATTCCAGCGTGACGCTCGAAGAAGATTTAAGTCGACGGGATCTTACGATCAATGCCATGGCTATGGATGATGATGGGCAGGTGATTGATCCTTACGGTGGACAACGCGATCTAGCGGCCAAGCAGCTCAAACATGTATCACCTGCTTTTTCTGAAGATCCTGTGCGTGTGTTACGTGTGGCGCGCTTTGCGGCACGTTATTTTCATCTTGGGTTTGTGGTTGCTGATAAAACCTGTGCTCTTATACAAAAAATGGCTGAAAGGGGTGACCTTGCTCACTTGGTTCCTGAGCGTGTTTGGCAAGAGTGGCACAAGAGCTTGTACGGTCAGCATCCCGAAATTTTTATTAAAGTATTACACGCTTGTGATGCACTGATTGCTGTATTACCTGAGCTTCATGACGGTATGGATTTAAAAGCTTTGGTGGCTGCAAGTAAAATATCTCATGATCCTGTGATTCGCTTTGCTGCACTTGTTCATGGCCTTCGGGAAGAAAAGGTAGAAGCGTTATGTCAGCGCTTGCGCATACCGAATGAATATCAGCAATTAGCGCTGTTAAGCACAAACTATGCGGATCAAATTTTAGCTTTATCGCATTTAAGTGCTGAAGATAGCGTAACGGCGCTTGAGCGGATTGATCCATTTCGTCGTTATGCTCGATTTGATGCCTTGTTAAGGGTGTGTGAAGCGCGTACGATGGCTGAGGGTGTAGACGATATGGATGATGTTGAATATATTGCGCGGTGGAAGCAAGTTTTTGAAGTCTGTCAGCATATTAACCCTCGTGTACTAATAGAGGAGGGGTATCAAGGTGAACAAATTAAGCATCAACTCCATGAGCGCCGTGTTATGGCTGTACATGCCCTAATCAATAACTGGGAAAAATAACTGGATAACGCATGAAACATAAGCAAAATTTAATTTGGATTGATTTAGAAATGACAGGGCTTTCGCCTGAGCATGATCGGATTATTGAGATCGCAACAATTGTCACGGATAAAAATTTAAATATTTTGGATGAAGGCCCGATGCTTGCCATTCATCAATCCGAAGAGCGTTTAGACGGTATGGATGACTGGAATACCAAGCAACATAACGCGTCGGGCTTGGTTCAGCGTGTTCAAAACAGTCGTATGACCGAAGCCGATGCAGAGCAAAAAACGTTAGCCTTTTTGAAAGCTTATGTAAATAAAGGCGTGTCGCCGATGTGCGGGAACACGATTTGCCAAGATCGTCGTTTTTTGTGCAATTATATGCCCGAGCTCGCGTCATTTTTTCATTATCGTAATTTAGACGTGAGTACGTTGAAAGAGCTTGCGATGCGATGGGCACCGGGATTAATCAAAGGCGTTGAGAAAAAATCCAAACATTTAGCGCTCGATGATATTAAAGATTCTATAGATGAGTTAAAATATTACAGAAAGCATTTTATTAAAGATTTTTAGATCGTTTAGAGATAGCGTATGACAACTGAATTAAAGCGAGAAATATTAGAATTACCAAATGGAGCAAAAAAGCTTTTATTGCACTCCTGCTGTGCGCCTTGTTCGGGTGAGGTGATGGAAGCCTTGACGGCATCAGGAATTGAATTTGCCATCTTTTTTTATAACCCTAATATTCATCCTGTTCAAGAATATGAAATACGTAAACAAGAAAACAAACGGTTTGCAGAAAAGCATAATATTCCGTGCATTGATGCTGATTATGATAAAGATAACTGGTTTGAACGTGTCAAAGGACTAGAGTGGGAGCCTGAGCGTGGCAAGCGTTGCACGGCATGCTTTGATATGCGTTTTGAACGTACTGCCTTGTATGCACATGAACATGGTTTTCCTGTGATTTGTAGTTCGCTTGGGATTTCACGCTGGAAAGATATGAATCAAATTAATGCATCCGGTGAGCGTGCGGCCGCACGTTACGACAACATGACGTATTGGACGTACAATTGGCGCAAAGGCGGTGGTGCTGCTCGCATGTATGAAATTGCTAAGCGCGAAGAGTTTTATAAGCAGGAATATTGCGGCTGTGTGTATTCATTGCGAGATACCAATCGCTGGCGTAAGAAAAATGATCGTGAACGGATTCATATCGGCGTGAATTATTACGAAGCAGCTGATGCTGATTCTAACCCATCATAACCGGGTTATGTTCAGAATCAGAATCATAATCAGAATCTTCAGTAAGACTTCTCAATAAAGAGAGGTGGCTCCTGTACACGCGAAGTGTTGGGATTGTGTCACGCGTCGGTGTGCCTGAGGACATGGATGGCAGAAGTCCAAATCGCTCTGAGTTTGGTCGTGGAGATGCTAAATCAAAGGGTTGACGACGTAACTTTCTCGTGCCCTCCAGGGTGTTTAAATGTCCTGTTGATGCAGGTAGATGATTAGGTAAACGAGCATTTAAACTAGGGATAGGTAACGAAGTAGCAGCTCTGGCTACGGGAGAATGAGCAACACTTGAAAGAGAGGGCGTTGTTGATCCTGACGTTGAGCCATCACTTGCGGCTTGATTATCAATAATAGGAAAAAAACCGCTTGCTTTCATCGAAAGATGTTGTAGTTTAGGCAAGCGCTGTGTTCGTGGTCGTAGCTCTGTATGCTCCACCGGGATGCTTTCCATATCATCGAATAATCCTTGCTCCTCAGTGTCCATGACCCTTGGTATTTTTAATGCGGGTAATTTTTTATTTTTCAAACCAGATGATGTGTTCATGGGAGATTCTTTGAGGGGTAAATTTGAGCATAATATCGCAAGAAATGACCACAAGCAAAGCATTATGATCTATCTTGGTTTTTTTAGTCATAATAATGGGTCTATACTGAATAGGTTTGTTTGCATGCACTTAAATCTAGGGGATAAACATGAAGCTGTTTCGGTACGGTAAATTGGGGCATGAAAAGCCAGGAATGCTTGATGCTTCCGGCCTATTGCGTGATTTGTCTGAACATCTGGTTGATTTAGACCCTGAGCATCTGCCCGATGAGACCATCTTAAAACGCTTACAAGCATTAGATATTGAAACACTGCCTGTGTTAGATCCTTCGGTGCATATCACAGCATGTTTGAACCGCCCAGGAAAATTAGTTTGCGTGGGACTTAACTCAGCATTACATACTCGCGAGCTCGGACTAAACTTAATGCCCAAGCAAGACATGCTGCTTTTCATGAAACCGACATCGGCCATATGTGGCCCTCACGATCCTATTTTATACACACGCATGATGAAAAAATTAGACTGGGAAGCTGAGCTGGGTATTGTGATCGGTAAGCAAGGTAAATATATTCAGCAAGAAGACGCGCGTGATTATATTCATCATGATACGGCCGTGGTGAGCTATGTCAGCCAATACTTTACGCTTTATCCTGGCGATATTATTTCGATGGGGTCAGCCCCAGGTAATGCAAAATCCTGGGGTGAAGATCAATATCTTAAGCCTGGCGATGAGGTGGTTTTGTCTATTGAAGGTTTAGGTACGCAAAGACAAACGGTTATTCATGAGCCTTGATATTCTTTAAGTAACAAAGCTTTATTTAAACCTTGTTGGTAGGCTGAAAACGCGCCTGATATATCATCCAGCGCTTCTAATAACTCACCCAGTACCGCGTACGTCTCGGGAGCTTCGGCAATCGCCAAACTTTGGTCTAGGTGCGTGCGCGCCTTGCCCCATAATTTTTGAGCAATATAAAACTTTCCGAGGCAACGGTGCAGGGCAGGTGAAAGCGCATGTTGCTTAAGTAACGACTCAAGCGCATGCAGTTTTGCGTAGGCTGGCTTTAATTCACTGTAAGCTGAGATTAAACGATCATGATAATGTTTTTGGAACGCGCGACGTAAGTAGGATTCTGCTTCTGAATCTTTGTTTTGCTGCATGAGTGCACGGCTATACAGTGCGATGAGTTCAGGGTCATGTTTTAATTTTTTGGGCAATGTATCAACGAGCTTGTGCAATGCATCCCATTGTGATTGCTGAACATACCTATACATCCCTTCAAGATAAGCACGGTGCTGCAGCGTATTAAATTCCACTTCAGATAAGGCCTTATGGCGCGTAAGATCAGGTAAAAGCTGAATCAGTTGGGGCCAGTCGGCAATGGCCTCGTAGAGACGGGCGAGTAATTTTAATACATAAGGATGGCGCGGTGATAAATCATGGAGGTGGCGTAAGGTTGCGAGTGCTTGCTCCCATTGCTGATGAGCAATTTGAAGTTGTGCTTGTGTCAGTTCAACGGCAATTTTTGCATCAGGCATCGATTGCTGTGCTTCGCGTAAATAATCATCACGCAACTTGGGCTCGTCTAGCTCTTGTGCAGCGCGTGCAGCAACCAAGTAGTTAATCAGCGGTGTGTCGGCATCGGGCAGGGCTTGCATTAAATGTGTTTTAGCCAATTTCCAGTGACCTTCGCTAAACTCGATTAATCCTTGGGTTGTTTTATTGCGCGCACGTCCTGCGCGGCGCTTCAGACGCCAATGATGCCAGCTTGCGGGTAAATGGATGGTTTTATTATACGACGCAAAGAAAAGGTGAAGTACAGCAAAGGTAAGCATGATTGCAGCAACAGCAACCCATACGGTGGTTTCGAGCGTCCAATGGCGAAAAACGAACAAAACATAACCCGGATCGCCATGCAAATGAAGGCCAAGCCAGGTCGAGGCAAAAAGAAGAAGTAAAATCAGAAGGATTTTCATCATGATGCGTTTCCTTCTTCAGATGATGCGGGGGTGTTAATCAGCTGATTAAGTGCCGTTAACGCTTGGTCGGGAATAATGATATCCGTACGTAAAGCGACCGTATCGAGTTGCTTGATTTGCCCAATTAAGGCTTGTGTGGCCGTCGCTTCGGATGAAAACGTGCGTTCGAGGTTTGTCACCGCTTGAGCGAGTGCTAAGTGATAAACGGCATCGTTACGTTCTAAAATAGCCCACGTGGCTTCTTGGAGGTTAAGGCGCACCGTTGCGGACAGCATCGCTTCGTAAGCCAAGGTGGGTTTGGGATCAAGCGTCTCGGTTGTGTGACGGATCACCACCAAATTTTTTAAGAATTTCATAAGCACACCCATGTTACTCGGTGCCTCAGAGGTTTGTTCAGCTGATTTTTCTTTATCTTCTTGATCTTGAGGTAAAGCAATGATTGGAAGGTGAAACGTTCTTGCTTCTATGGCATCTAAGCGCGTAAGTAATGCAGTCACATCGGTTGTGGGTGCGCCCAGCTGCTCTGTTAAGTCGTGTGCCAAGCCTTCACGTACTGCTAACAGCTTTGAGTGATGAATGGGGGCTAAAATCGTATCGGCTTCACGAAGCATGGCAATCGTTGTGTCTTTATCAGTACCCCAATGTGCGTTAAGTGCCGCAAGCTCAAGCAGGTGACGGGCCTTGAGTAACCGCCAGTCATCGGTGAGGTTATTGTATTCTTGACGTGTGTCCTGAAGATTATTGCTCAAGGTATTGAGCTTCTCCTGCCACGTTGCTTGGGTTTTTTGAACATGGATATGTTGGTTTTTTAGGCGGGCCTCAAGATTGGCTTGTTGTTCGTTTAGTAGGCTAAGCCCGGTATTGATGTGATGTGTTTGATGTTCGATGGTCTGGGTGAGCTGCCAAGTTAAAACCAGGGCTGAAATCGCGAGTAGCATCGCACCGAGTGCAATCAACCAAGGGATATTTTTAGAGACCGAAGGTTTTGTTTTTGAGGGGGGCGATGCTGTCATGACGTCATGATCCTTATGATATAGAAGAATAGCTTAAGAGCTGATGTATGATACGGTCATATGAACTCACGAGAACGGTTTTTATACCGCGTTTGTGTGCTGCTTGACGCAATCGTTCACTGATGACAACGTAAGGTTTACTGCAAAGCCAAGCGTGTGCTTGCTTAGCAAAGAGCTCAAATAAATGCACCAGCGCTGTTTCACTCGTTATCAGTATAATATCGACAGCGTCTTCATGCCAGAGTGTTTCGATACGTTTTTTAGAATGATGGGGTAAAACGCGCTGGTAAACTTCGCGTATATCAACCTCGGCGCCTCGTGCGGATAATGCGGTCTGAATCAAGGTACGCCCGCCTTGGCCTTTAATCAGTAAGATGTTTTTATGTTGAATTTGTTTGTATTGTAATGCATCGAGCATGAGTAAATGCTCGCTGTTGGCTTCTTGGGGGCACGTAGCTGAAGATAAACCATAATGCATGAGTGCATCGGCTGTGCCTTGGCCTATCGCAAAATATTGAATTTCATGGGGCCAATGTTGTGATGCTAAGCTTGCAAAAAAACAGTGAACTGCATTTGGACTGGTAAAAATTGCGGCATGAATATGATTTAGATTGATTTTTATGGGTATAGGTTTAATTTCTAGCAGAGGTAAATTAACAGAGATGCCTCCAGCCTCTTCGATTGCTTGTGTCAGTGAAGAGGCTTGTTGCTCGGGGCGTGTATTCAGCACACGCAAGTGATTGAGATTATGCATGGAGAAGCAAGGCAGCTGCACCTTTTGAGAGCATGCTGTGTGCAGAACGCTCGGCGAGCTGGAGTATTTCTTGAGGTGTACCCACCTGGGTATCACGTATAATGGTTGCACCATCGGCTGAGGCGACCAAAGCATCAAGCGTGAGCTTGTTCTTGTGGTGTGCTTCACGGCAATATACGGCAACCGGTGTGTGGCAGGTTCCGCCGAGCATCGCATTCACCGTACGTTCGGCTTGAACACATAAAGCTGAATGCGCATCATGCAGCGGTTCGAGTAATTGTTGTAATGCGGTATCGTTTGCTCGGCATTCAATACCGAGCGCACCTTGACCTGGTGAGGGGAGCATGATGCTGCTGGGTAGCGTTTCTTGAATACGTGCTTCAAGGCCAAGGCGCTCAAGTCCTGCTGCAGCTAAGATAATCGCGTCATAATCTTCCGTATCCAATTTTTTTAACCGTGTGCCGACATTTCCTCGAATAGGTTTTATGGTGAGATCAGGTCTTAAAGCTAATAATTGAGAGGCACGTCGTAAGCTTGAGGTTCCAACCACAGCACCTTGGGGGAGGCAAGCGAGGCTTGGGTATTGATTGCTCACGAATGCATCCGTTGGCGTTTGTCGTGCAAAAATCGTGTCGAGCACGAGGCCTTCAGGACATACTGCAGGTACATCTTTCATGGAGTGCACAGCAAGATCGGCGCGACCATCGAGCAAAGCTTCTTCGAGCTCTTTGACGAATAAACCTTTTCCACCAATTTCAAGCAGTTTTTTGTCAGCAAAGCGATCGCCTGACGTGGTCATGGGGAGTAATTCGATGGATAGAGACGGCCAATGCTCCAAGAGTTTGTCACGCGCATAGTAAGCTTGCCAAAGGGCTAGTGGACTTTGTCGTGTCGCAATACGAAGATGTTGGCAATTTTTTTGTGGCATAGGGCGTTCGTGTATGTGAGAATGAGGCGTCATCATAACATGCTTTTAAGCGGAGATAATATGCGCGTTATTGTCATAGGACTGGTGTTGGTATTGATGGGGCTGCAATATAAATTATGGTTTGGTGGTGATAGCTTGCCGATGTGGTTACGTGCCGAAAAAAAAATGAATGCACGTATGGCAGAAAATCAGGAACTGACAGCGCGTAATCGTGCACTTGAAGCGGATGTCAACGAGCTTAAATCAGGTGATCAAGCGCTAGAAGAGCGTGCGCGTTATGATTTAGGCATGATAAAAGACGATGAAACGTATTATCATTTTGTGAATTAAATTTTTATATTAATCTGGAGCAAGATATTTTATGGCTATTAAACAAATTGATGCACACACATTAAAACAATGGATCGAACAGGATGAGGCGCTTGTGATTGATGTTCGCGAACCTTCTGAATATGCGTCTGAGCATCTTGCTGAAGCGACGTTGATACCGCTTGCGACGATAAGTTTAAGTGCTTTGCCGGAAGCTCATCCTGCACGTAAACTTGTTGTGCATTGCCGCTCTGGTAAGCGTAGTCAGTTTGCGTGTGAGCAGCTCCTGCAAGAAGACCCGTCGCTTGAAATTTATAATTTAGAAGACGGTATTCTTGGATGGATGGCATGCGGTTATCCTGTTCATGCTGCTTAATACAGCGTCTTGAAGCGATGATTTGTGAGTAATTAAATTTGTTGATTATCTTGGGTTTTGTTCTGTCCAGTATCATGGGGTTGCTGCTTGGTTTGATTGGTAGTGGCGGCTCGATGCTTACCGTGCCTATTTTAGTATATTTGTTTGGTATGAAGCCTCATGTAGCGGCAGGATACTCGCTTTTGGTGGTGGGTAGTACCGCAGCCGTGGGGGTTGTGAATTATTGGCGACAAGGTTTGATTAAAACGCGAGATACGTTAGTGTTTGTTTTGCCTTCGACGTTTATGATTTTGTTGACCCGTGGTTATCTTGTGCCGGCTCTTCCTGATCCTATCCTGACAGTCTTAGGATACTCGCTTTCGCGAGGCGCTTTCATCATGAGCTTATTTGCGCTCTTGATGTTACTGGCAGGTTCGCTCATGCTCAAGCCCGTAGCTACAAGCTCTAAAAACAGGCCATCGTATGATCCTTACGATCATCCGATCAAACTGTGCTTAGGTAGTGGTATGGTGGGTTTACTCGCGGGGCTGGTTGGTGCGGGTGGTGGTTTTTTAATTATTCCTGTTTTAATTATTTTGTATGGTTTAACCATGAAGCAAGCCATAGGTACATCGCTCGCTGTGATCATGGTGAACTCATTGCTGGGCTTTCAAGGTGATTGGCTGATTGCAGGCATCGATATAGACTGGTCTATTTTGGGTCCATTTTTAGGGCTGGCAATTTTAGGCATGTTTGTCGGGATTAGGTTTAATCAACGTGTTGATGGTGTTAAATTAAAACGAGGTTTTGCAATATTTATGCTGTTGCTTGGATGCAGTATTTTATTGAAAGAAATGTATGTATTTATTTAAGATGTTGAGATATTATTTTTCAGTATCTTTAGGGTTTGTTGACAATTGGCTGAAAACCCACATAAAGACTTATTTTTTGTCTGGATGCCTCGGTCAAGCCGAGGCACGTTAGGCGTCGGGGGCCAATTGTCAACACGCCCTAGTGTAATGTCATTTGATAAATAATGGAGATTAGAAATGGATTTTAATAAATCATTAAATTTTTTTTTGGGAGGGCTGTTCTGTCTAGTACAACCTCACGCATTTGCGGGTACGGTCGGAACGGCTCCTGTAAATAAAGCAGATATTTATGCAAGTTTATTATATTTTCAGCCCAATAGTAATAATTTGAATTATGCGGTTTTTGTATCTGGTTTGCAGCCACTGTATCAGAGCTGGCATTATCAATCGATTAATCCAGATTATTCACCGGGCTTTGAAGTTGGGGGAAACTATACGTTTTCTAATGCACTGTATCAAGCGTCTGTTGATTGGGTTCATCTGAACACGCGTGATTCATCATTTAAACAAGCATCGCAAAGTACAACATTAGCTACCGTTGAATTTGTCGCACCACCATTTGAACAAAGCCCACCTGTTTTTGGTATCAAACGTGCAGATAGCACGGCGGCATTTAATTTTGATAGCATTGAACTTAATGTAGGAAGAATGTTTGAACACCAGCACCATAGTCAGTTACGAGCCAAGCTATACGGTGGTCTTAATGTTTTACGCATTAAGCAGACGCTTACTACGGTATTTAGTGATATGCAAGGCTCACCGGCAACGCCTTATAGTTATGCATTGTCACCTGATCCTTCGTTTTCTTTTCAGCTAAAAAATACTTCAGATTATGTTGGTGTGGGTCCTGATCTAGGCATAAATATTGCGTATACAGTAACACATGGTCTTGGTGTGTTAGGTGATTTTGTGGGGACTCTGACTGCAGGAAACGTGCGTGTAAAAGATCAGTTTACTTCAACATCGGCTCGACTAACTGCGCTTGGAGTTGGTGTTAGTCAGCAAGAAATAACAGTACCTGATGCAACACGGGTTGTTCCTGGTTTTGATGGAAAATTAGGTGTTTTTTATAATTATTTTGGAAAAAATATACCGAAACTGACATTTGAGGTTGGGTATCGTTTTGCAGCTTATATTAATGCTATTTCGACCGTCAATCCAAGCACGTTAGTTCAGGCGGGGACAGTTATTCTGACACCTGAGTTTGCAACAGGTACGATGGCGATAGTATCTTCGGATGTACGCGATCGACCTTTCAATTTTAATGGTCCTTATCTTAAGTTGAATGTTGCTATAGCTTAAGAAAATAATTATGATTTTTTAATATATTAGGGGATGTTGCTTATGTACCTAATGAAGCGTTGAATCAATTATTGATGTGTTCCGTCTTTGATAGGCCTGCCGGTGTTTTGGTGAGGTGAATATCGCTGTCCCGGCATTTTCGTGGTGTTGCGTTTGTTTGGCCTCAAGTATTGCGGGTCGCCACTGGGCATAAATGGCGTTGAGATCTAAGTATGAGTCCTTTGTTGTTGCCTTGGATTTTCTTCATTGCACGATGCGTTGCCTTCACTGAAAGATGCATAAGATCTTTTGGATAGGGGAGCGGTGAATAAATTGTGAGGATTGTTTGGGTCGTATTGGGGTGCTTTAGGAGCATCGTCGATAGAATTAACGAGGTTTGCAAAAGACTCAGAATCGTCCAAGTCGTCCAAGTCGTCCAACATTTCTTCATGCTCTTCATCTTGTTGTCCATCATAGAAAAAGGACTCCAAAGATAAACGATCGTTTGTATGCGTGTTGTTGGGCGGATCCAGGATTTCAAATGGGTTCTCTATATCTTCAAGCAATATGTATGATAGCGCCTGATAAATTTTTCGAGCGCCTCCTCGGCGAGCAGCTAAGGCGGTAATTTTTTCTAAGGAGTGGCCATTTTGCAGAAGGTGTGAGGCATGTGATATGACTATCTTTAATGCTTGCGCACCGCCATCATGCGCTGCCATGGCGACGATCTGTTCCTTTGTAAAACCGATATCTTGCAGTTCTTGATAGGTCTTACATACGGTTTTAAGCGCTTGTGCGCCTCCACCATTCGAT
>JARGOS010000001.1:418222-431948 GCA_029212505.1 Legionellaceae bacterium
GCTATGGCGACGATTTGTTCTTGTGTAAAGCCTAAATTCCTGATTGTTTGATAGGCGTTACACACGGCTTTAAGTGCTTGTGCACCGCCACCATTCGATGCTATGGCGACGATTTGTTCTTGTGTAAAGCCTAAATTCCTGATTGTTTGATAGGTGTTACACAGGGTTTTAAGTGCTTGCGCACCGCCACCATTTGATGCCATGGCGACGATTTGCTCTTGTGTAAAGCCTAAATTCCTCATTATTTGATAGGCGTTACACAGGGTTTTAAGCGCTTGCGCGCCGCCACTATTCGATGCCATGGCAACCATTTGCTCTGGTGTAAAATCGAGCTCTTTCAGTTTTTGATAACAATCACACAGGGTTTTAAGCGCTTGCGCACTGCCACCATTCGATGCCATGGCGACGATTTGTTCTTGTGTAAAGCCTAAATTCCTCATTGTTTGATAGGCGTTACACACGGTTTTAAGCGCTTGCGCGCCGCCACTATTCGATGCCATGGCAACCATTTGCTCTGGTGTAAAATCGAGCTCTTTCAGTTTTTGATAACAATCACACAGGGTTTTAAGCGCTTGTGCGCCACCACTATTCGATGCCATAGCAATTATTTGTTCTGAGCTAAAATAAAAAGGTTCCTTTCGCAGTGTCGTATGATGGTTTAAAACATACTCAACCACCTTAATAGATGATTGTCGTAGGATGAGTTTATTGGCTTGCGGTGGGGTAAAGCCTGCGTTTAATAGGCCAGCATGCTCTTGTTCGTAGCGCTCTAAAGAGATGTTGTATTTTATTCGTTTGTCTTCAGGGGTTAGTTTTGATTGAGGCATTCAATATCGTCCACGAGTCAGTATTAAGGTCTTTGGTTGTTTTTTATTATGCCTTTGTGTTTTTTATTTTACCTAAATAGGTTTGTTTTGTAAATATTTTATTCTAATCCATGCAGAATAAATATTGACGTACTTTAATTAAGGCGGTAGCATAAAAAACAGCATATAAAAAAAGCAATTTTTAAAATATTTTTTAATAAAGAGTTAGCGATGTCTTTATCTCAGCACATACATACGTATTTTTGCTTTGCAATTGGTGTAATTGCATGTGCTGGCGCGCGCGTTGAGGGTTTATTCAAACCTTCTTTTTTTCGTATTATTATTCCACTCTCATTTGCCTTGGATCGTGCCATCTTTTAGTTTGTTATCTGCCCGATCCAGGGCTAGATAGCACGCAGATAACGTTTTAAATTTAATGATAATTAAAATGTTTTATGAGGAGATGGTTATGAGATTTTTTCAATCAGCTGTAAAATTTGCGAAACCTGTTAGTGTGCTTGCCGCTTGGACCGGTGGTTGTGCAACATTAGGTCATAAATTAGCTGAAGAAAATGAACGAGATTTGCAAATGCAAGAAGCTGTGTTTCGAGAAAAAGGCGTAGCTACACAACGTGTTCAAGTGGCAGATCAGTACCCTTCTGTGACTTCGTATTATATGACGACGGGGTATCATACAGAGGTACGTCCTGTAGATGCAGCATCTTCACCATCCGTTAAATAACGTTGTTTAACATAAGCCTCTGTGATATTTACGCAGGGGCTTATTTTTAATAAAATTATTTTTTATGCTTTACTAAAAAACGGTCTAAATTATTTGAAAACTGTTGGGTTTGTTTGGCCCCAAGTTTTGCGGGGCCACCGCTGAGCATCCCCGTACTTCGTAGGGATTCGTTCATGTTGCGCTGCGCGAGGTGTTGTTTAATATTTTGCGCAGTATAAAGCTCCCCACGAGGGTTAATCACCGTACCGCCTTTAGATATAGCCGCATCAGCTAAAGGGATATCGGCTGTTATGAGTAAATCACCTGATTGAATATGTTCGACAATATAATTATCAGCCACATCAAAACCAGAACCAACGATATGCTTTTTTATAAACGGGGAGGGTGGTGTTGTAAAAAAATGATTTGAAACAATCATTAATAATATTTCTGTACGTGTTGACGCACGGTAGAGTACGTCTTTGATTTGCTTGGGGCATGCGTCCCCATCCATCCAAATCATCATAAAGCAATTAATCCATGGGGTGTTTCGGGTGGTGTGCGCTCCCATAGGCTTAAAACATAGCCACCGCCACCAGAACCCGTGGGTTTTATTGCCATGGCACCGGCTTCACGTAAGGCTGTCATATGATTTTGTAAAGCTGTGTTGATGAGCCCCCAACCTAGAAAACAATCCGCCGCTTGCTGTATCGCGTTGGCGAGTTGTTGGATTGCAAGCGGTGTTGTATTCACAAGTGCGTCACGTGCTTGGTGTACGCTATCAGCCATTTGCTTATCCAGGGCTTCAGCACGCGGTCTGTCGTGCTGCCAGAGCGCTTGAACGTGTTGAATGCATTCAGATGTAATGCCAGGCTCGCCTGAATAGGAAAGATACCAATGGGGCTTCCAAGCGTGTTGTATTGGCGTGGTTACGCCGGATTTAAAATAAACACCTTCAGATGGTGCTGCGGCACCTGAAATATCTAAACCGCTGCTTTGGCCATGAAAGCAATCTTCGAGCATGCGTGCAAATTCAAATTCTTGAATGCTGGAGCTAAATATCGTTTGGAACCAACGGGTCATGGCAACGCATAAAGCAGCGGACGCGCCCATACCTGCGCCAATGGGAATATGATTGATGATGTTCAGTTCGCCCGTAAGATGAGACGCATTAAGATTGAGTGCATCAAATCCCGTGTCGATTAATTGCCAAATAGGTGTACTACAGCCTTCGCCGTAAGGACCTTCATGGGTGATATGAAGCGCTTGGTTTGATTTTTTGTAGCGAAGCGTGAGTGTTTTTTCCGTGAGGGGTAACACCAAGGCCGGGTGCCCGCGAAGTACCGCATGCTCACCTGCTAAAATCCATTTGCCGTGTGTGGTGGTTTCAAAATCATAAGACATGCAGGTTACTCAGTAAGGCTTGATGTTTGAAGGCTTCTGCCTGGGCTGCTTGTGTGGGGCGATATAATAAATGAATATTGGGCCCGGCATCCATGGTCACAAGAGGACCGTCGCCTTGTGTTTTCCATAGGTGCTGGAGTTTTTCGAGTACGCGATGCGTTGTTTCTGTGATGTAACTAAACGGTGGACTGGATGCAGAAAAAAGCGCATGCATGTCTTGAAATTCACGCCAGCAAATACGGTACGCCTCTTCCCATTGGGTGTTTTTTAATGCGTGTAATAGCTCAGTTAGATTCTGCTCAGCACGCAGTTTTCGTGCAGGGTATTCGGGCAGTACACTGACACGTTTGTGGGCCTCGCTCGAAGACACTTCTTTTTCATCTTCATGTATTAAAATCACTTGATGAATCAGTTCAGAGTAGGGCAGTTCAATCTCACGAACCGTGTCATGCTCCCAGAGCGCCCAAGGTTCAAAAAACGAACGGCACGAAGAACCTGAGCCAAGCCGGCTTAAGTTGGCTTGCTCTTGGATAGAAGGTGCGGGTGTATTGGTACAGGCGGCACATGCTTCGACGGCCGCACGCGTAAGCGCTGCAAAGCTTGAAGCTGAACTGGCAAGCCCCGTTCCGTGTGGAAAATTATTGGCTGAACGAACAATAAAGTTGGTTTCGCAATTAAATTGCTTTTTCAAAAAGGCGAGATGCTTTAAAAAACGTTGCTGCGATTTGTCTGAAAATGCATGTGAAATAAACCCAGGGTGATGTAATGCTTCCCAACGGTCGGCCTGCTCGGCATTGTGTTCTATTGGCTCCAATTCAACGCGGGTTATGAGATGAGGTAGTGTATAAGATAGCGAAGCATTGAGTGGTAAATTTGTGGTTGGGCTCGCTTTGCCCATGTATTTAATCAGAGCAATATTAGCAGGGGCCTCGGCACACCATGACATAACACATTATCCTTAAAATATAAGATTAAAAAATAAAAAATTAAAATTTAATGCCCTGGGGCATCATCCCATAA
Source organism: Legionellaceae bacterium (assembly GCA_029212505.1). GTDB lineage: Bacteria > Pseudomonadota > Gammaproteobacteria > Legionellales > Legionellaceae > JAALKW01. Next base: position 422,174 of record JARGOS010000001.1, read on the forward strand.
TATTTTATGCAGCTGCAGCTGGAATCGTACCGGAAGCCGATCTTCTAAAATCCATTCGGCCAGTGTTTTAGGTTGGATTTGTTCAAAGCTTGGGGAAAATAAGACCTGTGCATGCTGAGTTAAATCATGTTCGGTGATCATGCTGCGTGCCCACGCATAATCTTCACGACTGCATATCACAAATTTAATTTGGTCGGTCGGTTTTAAATGGGCCAAATTAGATAACATATTTTTACTGCTTTCACCTGAATCCGGGGTCTTTAAATCCATAACAATCATGACGCGTGGGTCTACATCTTTAAGATCGCGTGCACCGCTGGTTTCAATCGAGACAGCATGGTTTGCATCACACAAGCGTGTAAGCAAGTTGATGCATCCAGGTTGTGCCAAAGGTTCACCGCCGGTAACGCACACATGTTGGCAGTCAAAGGCATGAACTTGCTCTATGATATGGTCGATTTCGAGCGTTTTTCCGCCGTGAAACGCGTAAGCGGTGTCGCAATAATGACAGCGCAAGGGGCAACCGGTTAGGCGCACAAAAACCGTCGGAAGCCCGACGGTGGTGGACTCACCTTGCAGTGAATGAAAAATTTCGGTAATACGAAGTTGGTGCGAAAAACGATTCATTAGCTGTTGATATTTTCCAATTTTCGGGCCGCAAGTTCAGCCGCATGTGTGTCGGGGTAATCTCGAATAACGTTTTGTAAATGTTGTCGAGCTTGGTTTTTTTGCCCTGAAGCTAAGAGTGCATACCCAATTTTGAGTGAACAATCAGAGGTTTTACTGGATGACGGGAAAATTTTGAGCACGGTTTTAAATTGCTCAATTGCATCAGGATAGGCTTTTTTAACCATGTATAATTCACCGAGCCAGTAATGGGCATTGGCTGTGTAGCCACCACGTGGGTATTGGCTAATAAAGCTATTCATTGCCATCACAGCTTTATCAAATTCTTTGCTCTTAATCAGTTCATAAGCAGCAAGGTAGCTGATTTGTTCATCTGCAGGGTTACCACGAGGCGCTGAACGTTCAGTCTCTTGAGCATCTTGTGTATCTTGCGCATCTTGGGTGATTGGATGAGATGTTTGGGCAACGGCGTTTGATACGGTGTTTGATGCGGAAGTGTTGGGATCGCGTAAGCGCGCATCAAGATCTTTATAAAAATCGAGTTGTTGTTGCTTTAATACTTGAAGTTCATGGGTTTGGACTTCGAGTTGGCCGCGTAACGTATTGACTTCTTGTTGCATGCTTTGCAACTTATCAAACAGGGTTGCATCGTCATCTTGGGGGATTTCGTTGCGCGTTGTGTCATCAAAGGCAAGTGCAATGCGCTCTTCCTCGCCTATATTTTGCGCTTGAGTAAGAGGAAAGTCTGGCTGCTCAGTTGCAGCCAGTTGTTCATCAAAGAGCGCGTAGTTTTCGCTCTCATCCACCACAGGAGCTTCAGCAAACGCAGGCCAAGCTAGAAAGCAGCTTAATCCCATGGCAACGACGGTGTGATGAACGGATGCTTTCATTATTTTGCCTCGTACGTTAATTCGACACGTCGGTTTTGAGCGCGTGACTCGGCATCATGACCTAAGTTGATGGGCTTCTCTTTGCCATAGCTCACCACACGCATTTGGCGTTTATCAACACCGGCCACGCGTAACATTTGAGCGACCGATTTTGCACGACGCTCACCTAACGCGACGTTATATTCTCGGCTACCGCGATCATCGGTATTTCCTGCCAAAAGAACACGGGCGTTATGATGTGACTTGAGATAATTTGCTTGAGCATGGATTGAATTCACGTATTTTGATGCAACGCCACTGTTGTCATAAGCAAATAAATAGATTTGGTTATGCGGCGCTTGCGTTGTGTACATTTCTCCAGCTTCTTGGCCCGCAAAATGCGTCAGTCGACCTAAGCCGTTCGAGGATAAGCCAGCACGATCAAACATATCGTTGGTGTGAGAACACGATGCCATCAAAAGCGAACCTGCCGCAAGAGCTCCCATTTTCAGTAAGAATTTTGTGCTCATCTGTAAGTATCCTTCTGTTAAAATCAGTTTGTTATTTTTATTTATCATGACATCTCATTGTACAAAGATTTTTATAGCTTGACTATGAAAGATATTAAAAGATATTAAGTTTTTTTGTGTATAATATCTCGTTGAACCTGTGTGACTGCAAATTCAAGCGTATCTTTTGCAAATGCTGAGCTTGCTTGGTTTGCTGCAACAACACCACCTAACGGTGTGTTACTTGGGCAAGGAATGTGTTTCACAACCAGTCGTGATGCAAGCACGTGATTATCAGCAACACGGGTGATCGCAATTTTAGCGGTAAAATTCAACATACTTTGCTTGCTTAAAAAGTTTTGATTGAGCGTAAGCAGTTGTGTGTCTAATCGATAATCTGTTTTATCGGCAAATGGGCTTGAGGTAATCGCTCGAAACACATGGCTGCCTTGGATATGTTGGACGAGTATGGGATAGAGCATGGCGGCAGGTGGACTCGCCCAAGCATTTTTAGCAAAAGGTTCAAGTGTAAAAGGTTTTTGCACATAAAGCATTTGTTCGGTTTGATAACCGGCCATTGCTTCGGGTTTTGAAATAAGCAACGAATAATTCAGGCGCTGATGAGGTGCTTGTTTATGAGCGGGTATATCTAACGTGTATTGATGGGTGACCGGTGTTTTTACAGGCCCGCAGCCTGATACTACTAGGAAGCTAAATAATAAGCTGCTGGTTCTAAGTTTATTCACGGGGTTCATGGACGCTCTCCTGGGCCAAGTTTAGGTGGAGCACTTCCACGTAAAACAACGGATGGGTCTTGCCGCATGGCCGCACTCATTTTTTCAAGGTTTGCCGCGATCTCATTGAGGCGTCTTAGCAACAAAGTCGCTGGCGGAAGGGTTTGTTGTGATATTTGATCAATGCTATTTTTTCCAGCTTTCATGGTTGTTGTAAACTGCCTACCTGAGACGGAGATGTCATCAGCCATCGTATCAAACTTATGAGCACTGACTTTGAAGCTTTTAATTAACTTGGGTAATTCTTTAAGGCTTTCATCGATGTTGGTGTCGTTGTTGGAGAACACTGCCGAGAGTTTTTCTAAATGCTCAAGTGTAAGGCGAATATTATCCGTATTTTCTTGATCAAAAACACGGTTCACCTGTTGGGTTAATTTATCAATATTTTTTTCAAGTTGGTAAAAAAACGAAGGTTTTGAAGGAATAATAGGGTAGGGACTACCCGGTGTCTTTTTTAATGGTTTAAGCGAAGGTGAGGTAGACGACAAGCCTAAATAGGTTGTTCCTGTGATGCCTTGAGAAATAAGTGTTGCCTGGGTGCCTTCGGTTATAGGAATATCTTCATCAATTTTTAAAACGAGAATCACTTGTTGAGGATTATTTTGATTCAGTTCAATCGAGTTCACAAGCCCAACAAGTACGCCGTTATACTTGACCATCGAGTCTTCGGTCAGACTACCGGCGGGCTCGTTTAAGTAAACTAAATAGTTGCGGTAGTTTTTGCTATCATACCCAATCGAAAGCCATAAGCTCGCGGAAAGTAAGCTTACAGCAAGGAGTAAGACGGCGATCCCGACATGGGTGTAATGCGTTTTTGCTTCCAAGCGATGAAGCCTCCTGAGTTAAGCCGTTTTATGTTTTACTATTTATGTTTTACTAAAATACTTACTAATTAAAGGGTGTTTATTTTTCATCAATTTGTCAATAGGGTCGATGGCAAGAATTTTGCCCTCGCCGACAAAGGCAACACGGTTGGCGGTTCGACTCAGTGAATCAATATCGTGACTCACAATCACCACGGTTAAGTTGAGTGCGCGACGTAAAAATAAAATTAATTCATCAAATTGCTTAGCCCCTAACGGATCAAGTCCAGATGTGGGTTCATCTAAAAATAAAAGCTCGGGATCCATCGCAATTGCACGGGCAGCAGCTGCACGCCGTTGCATACCGCCACTGAGCTCGGACGGCAGTTTATAAGCTGCATGCGGAGGCAAACCCACAAGAACAAGCTTAATCAGCGCAAGCTGTTTAATAAACTCCTCAGGCAAATTTGCGAGCTCTTGCATGGGAAACATGATGTTTTCTAAAACACTCATGCCAGAAAACAAGGCGCTATGTTGGTACAAAACACCCCAGCGTTTATACAATCTTTCTGCATCGTGCTGATCTATATTTTCTAATGCTTGCCCAAACACCCGAACGGAGCCCGCTGTTGGCTTTAAAAGCATTAAAATACTACGCAAAATGGTTGTTTTTCCACTACCACTGCCACCAATAATACCGAAGATTTCGCCTTTATTAACGGATAAGTTGACGTCGGTATGCACCCACTGATCGCCAAGGTAATTTTTTAAGCCAGAAATTTCAATAATGGGCGTATTGCTTTGAGTCATTAAAGGTCCAACCAGCTGTAGATTACAGAATAAATCGCATCTGTAATAATAATCAGAAAAAGAGCTTGCACAACACTTTTGGTGGTTTGGCTGCCAATGCTATCGGCATTGGTTTGAACACGAAAGCCTTGAAAGCAACCGACTAATGCAATTAATAAGGCAAAAGCCGGAGCTTTGAATAAACCAAGCATCAGTTGCTGGGTACCCACTTCGAGTTTTAAGCGGGTCAAAAACTCGTAATAGCTGACATGAAGCATAAATTTTGACATGACCATCGAGCCCAAAATACTGAACACATCGGCCCAAAAAACAACAAGAGGCAACACAAATAATAAACCTAAAACTTTGGGTAAAACGAGCAGCTCAGTCGGTGAGAGCCCCATGGTCGTGAGCGCATCAATCTCTTCGTTAATTTTCATGCTGCCTATTTGTGCGGTAAAAGCAGAGCTTGTTCGACCGGCGACAATAATTGCGGTAATTAAAGGCGCAAATTCACGAAAAATCGCCATGCCCGATAGATAAGCAATAAAAGCATTCGCACCGTAGGTTTCAAGCTGCAAACCCATTTGATAAGCAAGCACCACACCAATCAAAAAAGACAAAAGCGCAATAATAGGAAGGGCTTTGATGCCTGTGCTGTTGATGTTGGATACAATACTTGGGAACTGAAAACCACGCCAATGACCAAAAGCTAGCACCAGCTTGTTTGTTAGATCGCCAACTAAAATTAACAATCCGTCGCACTGACGTACTTTCTGGACGGCTTCTCGACCCAGGGCTTCAAAAAAATCTTCGCCGGTATGGGGCTTGGGGGGTGGGGCAGGGGGATGCTCGTCTAATGTATGCTGTTTATCTTGAATAAGTTGTAAAAGTTCGTTTTGACCGTCGTTAAAATGCGTAAGCTTTGTATCATAACCTGCTTGTTTGAGCGTTTCGATGAATTGGAGTAAAGCAAGCGCACCTGCACTATCGAATGCTTCAAGGCGCTCTGCACTTATTGAGAGGGGTTGTTTTGAAGCGGATGAGTTTTTGGTAGGAGGCTCAAATTCTGCGGTTATATCCCCGAGGTAAAGCGTTGACCAGTGCCCTTCGCACTGGTAGCGATGGTTTTTAGCATCGAATAAAAAGCGTGCGCTTTTTGTAGCACGATTCGTTGTTTGGGTTAACGTTGCAGTCGCGTTATTCATCCTTGCCGTTTATTACCATACCTATCAAGCATAGCTTAGGATAATACGAAATCGGCTTTAAATACAAAGGGTGCATAAGATAATTAAATTAGATTTATCTAAATAAAAGCCAGGCCTCGCAATTCATCTTCATGCATGGTTTGATAATCAAGCTGAGGTTGATAGGTGCTTAGTGCATGACAGAAATTTTGGTATACAGCTTCGCTAATATGAGTATTCCACGTGAGTTCATCTAAAAAATAGCATTCAAGTGTTTTAAATTGCTGCTTGCTGTGGCCACTTAACGCAGCCCATGGCGTGCAATCTAAGGGCGTATCTTCAAGTGTTTTTGCCGCAAGCCACGCACTGTACATGAGGAGACGTTCAACGTTATCACCGTGCAGCCAATCATTTTTATGAAGATTAAAATAACGATCAATATAAATGACCATACAGATTAAGATCGCATCTATAGCACAGTTTTCATCCATGATTTCAATCATACGTAAAATAAACGGGACAATATTGACCTTAGGCTGTTGTGTTTCGTTACGGCAAAAAGGTGTATTTAACATATCACTTAGCCAATATTCGAAATAACATGTATCAATCGCTTCCTCGATGAACTCACCTATTTTGTGAACTAAAGCAAGACGGTTATGAAACAGAGGTGAGGTTGTATGAGTCGAAAAAAAAGAAGGGTAAGCATGGCTGTAGCGGGATGGTGATTTTTTAGGAGATTGATTGATTAAGCTAATATTTGAGTCCATAAATAGTCATTTACTAAAAAATAGTAGCGTACGTACAGGTATACTATATTATTCTGCGAAGGTAAATCGGTGTTATCTTCAGTGGTTGAGTGTAAGGTAAGTATGATAGAATTTGTGGCATTTGATACCTAAGCGCTTTGGACTAAGCATGCCGGACAATTACACCCAATTTGAGAAGCGAAAACAAGATCATATTGAGCTTGCTTTGATGCAAGCCAATCAGGCCTGTGAGTTGAATGGGCTTGATGCGGTGCATTTAATGCACGAAGCTTTACCGGATCTTGATTTTGATGAACTAAATATCTCCAGTACACGGCTGGGCATGGCGGTCGAGAAGCCTCTCATGGTCGCTTCGATGACCGCAGGTCATGCCAAGGCGGAGCATGTAAATCGTCATTTGATGGAGGCTTGTGCAGAAACCGGTTGGGCGATGGGTGTGGGGTCGCAGCGTCGTGAATTAACCGATCCTCATGCGAGATTAGCTTGGAAGCCGTTGCGTGACGCATGCCCTCGCGTTGAATTGTACGGTAATTTAGGCATTGCTCAGCTGATTACAACGCCAGTGGATGCTATTTTACGCTTGACCGAAGCGCTTGGTGCTCATGCTTTGATGATTCATTGCAATCCATTACAAGAATGCATTCAACCCGAAGGTACACCACAATTTAAAGGTTGTTGGGATGCACTCGCAGCGTTGGTTAAAAATTTAGGCCTGCCTGTTGTGGTGAAAGAAACAGGCTGTGGTTTTTCAACATCAACATTAGTGCGTTTACAGAATATCGGTGTTGCCGCGGTCGATGTGAGTGGTTTAGGTGGTACACACTGGGGGCGTATTGAAGGGCATCGTGCCCAGCATGCCCCCATGCGCCAACAAGCCGCGCAAACGTTTCGAAATTGGGGTATTGATACCGCTCAAAGTATACGTTTTGGGCAAGATGGTGCACCAGATTTGGAGTTATGGGGTTCCGGTGGTGTACGCCATGGTTTAGATGCCGCAAAACTTTTTGCGTTAGGTGCACATACCGTTGCGTTTGCAAAACCCATGCTAGAAGCGGCGATGCAGTCAACGGAAGAGGTGATTCATGTGATGCAAACCATTGAATATGAACTACGTGTCGCTTTATTTTGCACGGGCAGTCTTAATTTAAGTGAGCTAAGGGAGAAAATCCGTTGTTAAATAATCATGCTTCTATTGGCTTTGAAGGTTTTTCTAAATTATCACGTGCCGAGCGTTTTCAGCGTTTGGTTGATATGGGTGCTTTGAGCCCAGAGGATGTAGCATACTTGTGCGACGGCGGCGTCCGGGAGCTCGATCTGGGTGATAAACTGATTGAAAACGTGATTGGGTATTTTCAACTGCCTCTAGGTGTCGCAACAAATTTTTGTATCGATGGTGAAGACTATGCGATTCCGATGGCGGTTGAAGAAACGTCGATTATTGCAGCTTTGTCTAAAACAGCCAAATGGATTCGAAAACAAGGTCATATTACTACAGAAGTTTTAGGTGATTGCATTTTAGGCCAAATACACATACCGCGTGTTGAACATTTTGATCTCTTAGAAGCGTGTTTTAAAGAGCATCGCGCATCACTGATTCAAAAGGCCAACCAAGATGTTGCTGCCACCATGGTGCAGCGAGGTGGCGGTGTTACGGATATGATCTTGCGTCGCCTACCTCGTCCTGATGGGGGTGATATGGCGGTGATTCATTTAAGTATGAACAGTTGTGATGCCATGGGCGCGAATATTATTAATCAGGTGCTTGAATATCTCAAAGAACCGATTGAAGCGCTCACCCAAGAAACAGTTGGATTATGTATTTTATCCAATTTAAACGATCAAAAGCTTGCACGTGCACGGGTGGTGATTCATAACGTCGATCAAGATCTGGGTGAACGCATACAAGAAGCCTCGTTGTTTGCTGAAATCGATCCTTATCGTGCCGCAACGCATAATAAAGGCGTGATGAACGGGATTGATCCACTTTTGATTGCAACAGGTAACGATTGGCGTGCAGTCGAAGCAGGCGTTCATGCGTATGCATCACGGTCGGGTACGTACCAAGCCATTTCAACATGGCGCTACCAAGACGGGATCTTAACCGGCGAGTTAACGGCGCCTTTGGTGGTGGGTACTGTCGGTGGCGTCACCGCACTGCATCCTACTGCGCAGATTTGTTTAAAAATGTTAGGTGTTACGTCGGCATCTCATTTATCACGTGTTCTAGCGGCTGTAGGCTTAGTTCAAAACCTCGGTGCAATTAATGCTTTATGTACCGAAGGTATTATTCAAGGCCATATGAAGTTACATATCGATAATTTGCTTTTAGTCGCCGGCGCTAACGATGATGAGCTTCCTGTATTAAAAAAGCGTTTGCAGCATTGGCTTACGTTGCATCGTCGCGTGAGTTTAAAGCATGCAACACAGCTATTAGCTGAGCTGCGTCACGCTGCACCTGCGAGCTTATGACACTGATGATGCATACAGCGACATGGTCGATTCCAGCAAAAACATTTTTACTGGGTGAGTACGCGGCTTTGCAAGGTGGCCCTGCGATTGTGCTCACCACCACGCCTTGTTTTGAGGTGAGTCTATCTCAAGAGCAAATAAGCCCGGCCATTCATCCCGATTCACCTGCGGGTTTGTTTTGGTCTAGCGCAGGTATCGAGGCACAACTTACTTGGCACGATCCTTATGATGGCATCGGTGGGCTTGGTGCATCCAGCGCACAATTTTTAGGAGCATATTGGGCAGCACAAGCATCAACACATACCGATCAAAAAGCTTTACTTGAAGCTTATTGGGCGTGCAGTTGGCAGACAGGCCAAGGCGTTCGTCCCAGTGGCTATGATGTCTTAGCGCAAGCGTCATCAGGCTGTGTGTCTATAAATCAGCATGCGGTCTCGGCTTCATATGCTTGGCCATTTAAAGATATCGCGTTTATTTTATTGCATACAGGCGATAAGCTGCCAACACATCATCATCTTCAAGATATAGACTTGACGGATGCCATGGCGGCATTAAGTACGCTTGTTTTGTCAGGCCAGGACGCTTTTGTGCGCGCCGACAGTACGCAATTAATTGAGGCGGTGAATGCTTACCATCAAGCGTTGCTTGATTTAAATTTAGTGGCGGAAAGAACACAACAGCAACTTGCTCACCTGGCGCGTGATCACGATGTGTTAGCCTGCAAAGGGTGTGGTGCTATGGGGGCAGATGTCTTGCTTGTGCTTGTCTCAAGTCAACAGCTTTTAGCGTGTAAAAAACGTTTTCATGCTGATGGTTGGCGTGTTTTAGCCACCTCAAACGATCTTTATGTGAAAAATAATGAAAAGAATAGCAACAGAACGTCATTCACCCCTTGAAATTCTCGTGTGATAGGGTATGATCTCTTCGTCTTTGGGGCCGTTAGCTCAGTTGGTAGAGC
>JARGOS010000001.1:432048-535929 GCA_029212505.1 Legionellaceae bacterium
AGAAGACTTTTAATCTTTTGGTCATAAGTTCGAATCTTATACGGCCCACCATATTTAAAGACATAGAAAAGCAGTTTAGAGTAATACACGTTGTTTAGGGCCGTTAGCTCAGTTGGTAGAGCAGAAGACTTTTAATCTTTTGGTCATAAGTTCGAATCTTATACGGCCCACCATATTATACACACCCATCTTTACGCGCTCGTAGCTCAGTTGGATAGAGTACTTGGCTTCGAACCAAGGTGTCGGGAGTTCGAATCTCTCCGAGCGCACCATTAAAATCAAGCACTTACGTGATATTCCCGAGGGTTTAAAACAAGGCATGTAGCGGAATTGTAACACCCTGGTACTACACCTTGACCCAACTCCCTCATGTTATTTTTATACCTAGCCCTTCGATTCGATTTGCAGCGGTGCGCAAATGGTCACCGGAAAGGTGGGCATATCGCAAAACCATCTCAAAACAAGACCAGCCGCCGAGCTGTTGAAGCTCTTGCAAACTTGTCCCATTTTGGACGTGCCAGCTTGCCCAGGCATGTCTTAAATCATGCCAGCGAAAGTTCTCTATGCCAGCCCGTTTTAACGCATTAACCCAAGCGCGGGTACTACATTGCTTGACCGGATGCCCGTGATAAGTAAATACATACTCGGGATGTGTTCCAAGTCTTGTGTTTAACACAGTTAGTGCATCCTCATTTAAGGGTACAGGAATCGCTTTTTTAGTTTTGGCTTGGTCCGGGTGAATCCAAGCATGGCACTTCGTCAAGTCGACGTTTTGCCACTGTAATTCCCGTACATTAGAAGCTCTTAACCCTGTTGCTAAAGAGAAGGCCGCCATATCCCTTAGGTGAGCGGGTAACTCTCTTAGCAAGCGGTTAGCTTCAGCCACCGTTAACCAGCGAATCCGGTGTTTTTCAATTTTGCGCATCCGAACAACAGGGACTTTATCTATCCATTTAATTTTACAGAGGCTGTCGAAAACTCGATTGAAATACTAGAATCTATTGCCGATTCATCAGTATCAGATAAAGAATACCTCTATTTACGCCGTAATATAAATAAAATCAATTTAGAGATAGAAGAGTTTGCTCAAAAGTGTAAACAGCGGTTTAACCCAAAAACTGAACCTGAAGCTGTATGCTCTCAGGCTTGCTTGCTAATTGAGGCAATACAAACTATTAACAATCAAGCTTGGGAAAGAATAAGTGTGTGTGTGGACACTCATGAAGACCAGACTATAGGTAATTTGGACCGGACTAAAAAAGTATCTTTTTGTTTATAAGCGCTTTACTTGGTCGCATTAAACCAGAACGACAAGAAGAGGCATGCCTATTCTGGTAATCCTGCTGTAAAGCTTGCGGCTGCATAGGAAGCGTTATTTTATATACGTTTCTCTTTTTTATATTTGCGTCACTGCAGATAAAAAGCACCTGCAGTGACGCATAAAAAGAGCGGCCTGAAGCGTTAAGTCTAAATTGATCCCTGGTTAGATATATTTCAATATAAATAATTCATCATAAAAGTGAATTATTGGCTTTAAAGTATATGGTATTTTGCTTAACCTGTGATATAATATAAGATTAAAAGTTCACCTTTAAAATGAATTTTATATGTTAAAGTATATTAAAATGGAGCCATATGTCCAGATCAAAAGAACAAGTAGGAAAGCTAATGCGGGAAGTCGGAGATCTTTTTACGGTTACTTCTGCCGCAGAAACCCTTGGCGTCTCAAAAACCGATGCATCTAAGATGCTCTCGCGCTGGGTTACACAGGGTTGGCTAACACGTATTCGTCGTGGACTTTACGCTATTGTACCTATTGATGCTGTTAATAATCAGCAAGCATTAGAGGACGAATGGGTGCTGGTTCCGGAATTATATGCTCCTTGTTATATTGGTGGTTGGTCTGCCAGTGAATACTGGGATCTTACCGAGCAACTATTTCGTGATGTTTGCGTGCTTACAGAACAGGTGGTGATACATAAGAAACAAGCCATTCATAATATTTCGTTTTCACTGACTCATATATCTCAAAAAATAAATTTTGGCACAAAAGTTATTTGGAAAAAAAATAAAAAAATACTTATCTCAGATCCACACAAGACTATGATAGATATGTTTTACAATCCTCAACTGGGTGGTGGCATTCAACATGTTATTGATTGCTTTAAAGAGTATATAAAAAGTCCGCATTATTCACCGGAAAAATTGGCTGCGTATGTAATACAGCTGGGGAATGGAGCGGTGTTTAAAAGGCTCGGTTTTTTGTACTCAAAAATCATAGGAGAAGAAAATGAGCTTACGGAATTATGTCGACAACATTTAACGCAAGGTATAGCGCACCTAGATCCATCCATTAAGGAAGGGAGCATTATGACTCGGTGGCGAATAAAAATACCAGCGCAATTACAACTATAGGATTAAGCTGTGATACCAAAACAAGAGCTATTGCAAATGGCAACAGAAAGTCATCTTTCAGCCCAAGTGATTGAGAAGGACTATTTACTTGGCTGGCTACTTGCCGGGATAGGTCAGCATGAAGTATTGGGTAAGTCATGGGTGTTCAAAGGCGGTACCTGCTTAAAAAAGTGTTATTTTGAGACGTATCGTTTTTCTGAAGATCTGGATTTTACGCTGCAAAATAACGCTCATTTAGATATTGAGTTTCTTAAAAGCACGTTTTCAGAAATAGCTGATTGGATCTATGATATGACGGGTATGGAGTTGCCCGCTGAAAAAATGGTATTTGATTGTTACAAGGACGGTACATGTCAGGGCCGTATCTATTATCGTGGCCCTATTGCACCGACTTCATCACGTCAAATGCCAAAAATAAAACTTGATTTGACTGTGGCGGAAGTGCTGGTAGACTTACCTGTTCTCAATTTGGTTAAGCACCCGTATTCAGATCATTCAACACAGAAGATGCAGGTTTATTGTTATTCTTACGTAGAAGTGTTTGCTGAAAAAACCAGAGCTTTAGCTGAGCGCACCCGTCCAAGAGACTTATATGATGTTATTAATTTTTATCGTCGTCCTGAATCCAATGGGTTAGCAATACAGGTCATGCATGTATTAGAAAAAAAGTGTTCTTTCAAAGGAATAAAGGTTCCTCAGTATCATGATTTGCTTGAGCATAAAAATACGTGTCTTGCTGGCTGGAATATTCAACTAGCGCACCAAGTGCGAGACTTGCCACCTTTCGAGTCATTTTGGGACGAGTTGTCTAACTTTTTCAATTGGCTTGAAGGTCGAGAATCATGAAAGCTCTATTTGAGCGGGTGAATGGTGTAGCAGATTTGTAACAGGCTCAGTTTGAACATGGCTTATTTAGGTGGTTTCAGGCTGTATGTAATACAATCGTTACATCGCAAGTAACTGATTTTATTAATTAAATTACTTAAGTTATATGGCTTCGAACCAAGGTGTCGGGAGTTCGAATCTCTCCGAGCGCACCATTAAAATCAATCGTCTCAATTTTAAATTATTTATTCATGCCGCACGATTTGGTATAATCGAGCTTAAGGACGGAACTCGAACGTAGCTACTCCAACGGGAAGAATATTAAAATGGATAATTCTGTATTGCTTTATCAAGCTGAAGATGGAAGTTTAAAGACGGAAGTGCCTATTCATGATGACACGGTGTGGCTGACACAAAAGCAGATGGCCGAATTGTTTAATAAAAATATTCGAACTATAAATGAACATATACAAAATGTGTATTCTGAACAAGAACTGACTCCTGATGCAACCGTCCGGAAATTCCGGATAGTTCGCGAGGAGGGGCAAAGAATGGTTGGTCGAGATATTGAGCATTACAGTCTAGATATCATTATTTCCATTGGGTATCGCGTAAAATCAAAAGAAGGAACTCGATTTCGAGTTTGGGCCAATAAAATATTAAAAGAATATTTGGTTCAAGGCTATGCGCTCGATCAAGAGCGTTTAAATAAACAGAAACATCAGCTTCAAGAGCTTCAGAAAACAATTCGTCTATTTCAAGAGCCTCAATCTAAATTGCTAAGTCAATCGGAAGCCACAGGCTTGCTATCTGTATTAACAGATTATGCGCATAGTTTTGTTTTATTAAACCAATATGACACAGGTAATTTTCCAGAAGGCGGTTTGAATACAAATATTACTGTTGAAATAACAGTCGTTGAAGCTATGGCAGCAGTTCATGATTTGAAACAAAATCTGATGGAGCAACAAGAAGCGACCGAATTATTTGGTCGTCCTAAAGACCAAGGTTTTGCAGGGATATTAGGTAATATTGTGCAAAGTTTTGGTGGTGAATATTTATACCCAAGCATTGAGGAGCAAGCGGCACATCTGCTTTATTTTATTATCAAAAATCATCCGTTTACCGATGGAAATAAACGCATTGGTGCCTTTATGTTTGTCTGGTTTTTGCAACGTAACCAACATCATTTAAAATCAACAGGTGAATCTAAGATTAATGATAATGCGTTGGTTGCCATTGCATTGTTGGTTGCGCAAAGTGATCCTGCACAAAAAGATATCATGATTAAATTGATTGTAAATTTAATCAAAGATGCATAAATTTCTGGTGTAGCAGATTTGTAACAAAGTGTGGTGATACCCCCGTTGTATCACGCAGTTTAAGGCAGTTTAAGGTAGTTTCTGGCAAATCGTTACATCGCAAGTCGCTGATTTTATTAATAAATATACTTGATCTCTTTGGCTTCGAACCAAGGTATCGAGAGTTCAAACCTTTCCGAGCGCACCATTAAAATCAAGCACTTCAAATTTAGAATGACTTACCATCAGATCAAAAAAATCATTTTTTCTTGGTCAATTGATGAGGTAATTTGTACTCATACTTGATCTCACTATGTTTTGTGTATAATATTAAAACACAAAGTGTTTTTTTATACAGATGTTAACCGGGGAAGTAAACAATGAAAACTTTGCAACAATGGCTAGATTTTCTTTATAAGCTCTCAGAAGAAGAGAGAAGCAAGATAGTTAACACGCGAGATCCTAATGAGGGAGTCATGGGGCTTGTGTTAGAAACAATCAAAACACCGGCCGATTTGATGGCATTTTGCGCGGCGATTCCCGAGAAGAAAGATTATTTAATGCAGCAGGTTTTTAATGAATACCGGCCGTTTGAGCATGTGCTTCCAGGTATAGCGAGAGAAATAAACACTGCTTCTGAATTAATGGAGCTGTGTGCGATTATTCCCGAGAAGAAAGATTATTTTATGCGACAGGTATTTAATGAATACCGGCCGTTTGAGCATGTGCTTCCAGGTATAGCGAGAGAAATAAACACTGCTTCTGAATTAATGGAGCTGTGTGCGATTATTCCCGAGAAGAAAGATTATTTTATGCGACAGGTATTTAATGAATACCGGCCGTTTGAGCATGTGCTTCCAGGTATAGCGAGAGAAATAAACACTGCTTCTGAATTAATGGAGCTGTGTGATACGATTCCTGAGAAGAAAGATTATTTTATACGACAGGTATTTAATGAATATCGCCCGTTTGCACATGTGCTTCCGGGTATTGCAAAAGAAATAAAAACCGCACCTCAATTAATGGAGCTGTGTGATACGATTCCCGAGAAGAAAGATTATTTTATACGACAGGTATTTAATGAATATCGCCCGTTTGCACATGTGCTTCCGGGTATAGCAAATGAAATAAACACTGCTTCTGAATTAATGGAGCTGTGTGCGATTATTCCCGAGAAGAAAGATTATTTAATGCAGCAGGTTTTTGATGGGCATAGTTATAGTCCGTTTAAACATGTGCTTTCAAGTATTACAAAAAAACTAACAACCGAAGATGAGCTCATGGCTCTCGTTGAATACGCCCCTGAGAAGGAGTGCGGCAAGCTTATAGAAATGCTTCTCGTTGAAAATACACCGCTTTGCGAGCAGATTTTACATAATTTTGATATTGACAGGGTTAATGAAGTATCGAAATTGCATCGTGACATGATATTTGAAATTTCCGCTGGTTTGGGCCGTATAGATATAATAGAAGTTATAGCAGAATCCTGCGATGAACAAGAATTACAAGCATTAATTTCACGAGCTTATCATCATGCGTCTAACCATGGGAATATTGAGTTATTAACCTATCTGGAAGGTAGGGCTTCTCCTGGTAAACTTAAAGAAATGATAGAGTCAGTGCTATTTGCCAGCTTTCTCAAGGCTGCCAAAAACAGTGATGCTGTTGTCATACAACATTTTTTAGAGTTTCCAGTTGCTCGAAAGTTTGCAGAAGGCTATGGCATAGGGCATGTGGAACTACCTGGTTTCAAATGGAATTTTATTCCTCAGTTCTCTTCACCTGAGCAACAATTTATTCGAGAACAATTATTAATTGTGCATGGTGTTGAAGAAGAGTGCTTAAGCTCAGTCAATCAAGGGCAAGATTCAAAAACAATAAGAGCGCAATACATCCGTGTGTTAAAAAAACATTTACTCACCATAGCTGATGAAAGAATCAAACAAAATCCAGCAGATTCAAAATGGATTAATTTCATACAACCCAACTTGTTTAGATTATTAAACGAGTATGGTGATGAAAAAATAGCATTGGAGCGCTTAGCTGAGGACAGTCAACGTTCATTAGAGATGTGCGAGCAATTTATTGAAGATATTACAATAACTAAATGGATAGATGAGCATATATCAACGGCTCTACGGGCATTTTTTCATGCGTGCGATAAGTTGCAAGCAATATTCACCGGTGAGATGATTGATAAACCAGAGCGTCAAATGTTTTTTAGTAAATCTTCCCGCGAAAAATCAATCGAAGCGGTACAAAACATCAGTGAAGAATTTTTTGAAAAAATTAATGAGTTGAAAGAGAAAATTGAAAATTTGGATAGTCCAGATGATTTATCTGAAACTCCTTCCAATGCTTTGTAATTGAGAAGTGCCCGTGAAAACTGTAGCGGGCGAAAAGTTCAGGTCATTATTGGGAACATTGGCTACACGCTGTGTAGCCAATCCGAGTTGTGTTTGGCATAATGAGTTTGATTACGCTTCTGCTGTATAAAACAAAAGCGAATCAGCAAATCAATCTGTTGTTATTGTTGGTTGGTTTTTGCTCTAAAATTTCATCATTATGTGGTAGAGCCCTTATGTTAACGTATCAAGTCGAAATTAATTATTATTCCATTTTAGAGATAGAATCTACCGCAACATCTCATGAAATAAAGAAAAGTTATCGTAAATTAGCTTTAAAACATCATCCTGATAAAGGTGGTGATCCTGAAGCATTTAAGGAAATAGCGAATGCTTATGAAATATTAATGGATGAAGAGACAAGAACGATATATGACCGTCAGAGGGTCATCTTTAACTTTAGACATGCTAAAAAAGAAACCAAAACCGATCCCAATAACACCGCTGAACATAAGGCCAGTTCACAACCTTCAGAACCACGTCCTGTTTCCCCTGTTGCTCAAAGTTCAGTGATATTTAATGTTGCTCATTCTACGACGACTTCTGCAAGTACGAGTCTTGTAGCAAGCCATGGAGTAAAAAATATTGCCAGCGAAGGGCTTAAAGCTGAAGAAATGAGTGCTGATGAGTTATATCATTTAGCAAAAAACGCGGAACATGTAGCCCTAGTCATAGCAAAAGATGTTCATCTATTAAAAAGGCTCCATAGTTCTTGTTTGAACTCTAGACTCTGGGGCCTTGCCAAGCAATACCCTTCAGTTGCGTATCAAATTTTAGCATTGACGGAAACTAGGCAGTACCTCTATGTAGGGCTTAGTGCCTATGCTTTAACAAAAATACTAAAAAATGATTATCACTTATTACTATTGGTGGTTGGTAGCGCGGATCTTACAGAAAATCTTTTGTATGAAAATGGATTATCTGTTTTAAATGGCAGTCAATTGCATGAAATATATCATTTTCATTTAAGCAATCGTGGTGGTTGTGAAGCTTTTATGGCACTACTTGAATCAAATCCTCAATTGAATGCGTTATTTCAAAATCAGCAAATATTGCAAGCAGAAAATGCGCAGTATGAATTACATCAATTAGAATATCTAGATGCTCGTGAGTTACATGAATTGGCGAAAAAACAAGAATCTGTTGCTGCCATGATTATAAAGCATGAAACCTTGATGAATAAATTTAATCGTAGCTCTAATCAACACTACATCATTGATATCTTGCTCGCATATCCTGATGCAGTGATGGATGATTTTTTTAATCCTTCAAGGTTATTTTATTTTGATGAATGGGCTGAAAATGGGGTTTTATCAGCCTGTAAACAAAATATGAAGTTTTTGATGCACATCATCAATTCACCGGAATCAACATGGCTCAATGGTTGTGAAATTGATAAACTCATTGAAAGTAATACTGAAGTACAACAACACATCTATCAAGTTGAAGAATTCAAAAAAAGACATGAAGCTTATCAAGCATGGGTCGATATCGTAACAACTCCGATTGTTTTGACCGATGCTTCTTTGTCGACAAAGACAAAAGGCATCTACCAACCCATTTTTGAGCAAATGGGCGCCTTGGGTGAGTATAAATTATTACATGTCATAAAGCATTTGGCTCAATCATATGACCATCAAATTTTAGCAGCCAACAGCGCTTTGGTCTGTGATAGTTATAACTGGCGTAGCGCCTCATATCACTTTGCGAAAATTTCTGAAGCATTCTTTAGTGCAATGTATGCTCATGAAGCCTTACGTGAAGACCTTTGCTTTTACAGTGAGAGCCTTGGCCGAAAATATTTTGTTGCATTTGAACGTTTGATCCAAGATCCAAATGCTTTGTCGCATATGAGTGATGAGACACTGTATGAACTACAACAAAAATGGGTTGATGTTGAAGGTGCTAAAGTAAGAGAGATTTTTAATAAAAATCCAACGCTCATGCAACATTGGCGAAAAGGGTCTCAGTTAAAAAAACTGCGCGAAGGTGTCATGATTTCTGAGTATCAGGAGCAAGTTTCACTCCTGAATGAATCGGATGCTTTGATTCAAATGCGTTCATTAATAGGTGAATTACAACATAAGTTAGCGTTCAATCGGATTATATTTGAAGGAGATAAAGCATTTGTAACATACCTTGCTGAGCAGGCTTGTGCACAAGCAACCACTTTCTTATTGAATGCGATGGATGAGCGTATATTGCCGGGAATTTTTTGGTTTATAGTGCTCACGCATAAGCCTAATTTATTGAATGATAGCTTGTCATTGGATTTTATCCGTAAGCAACTGGAAATAGTAATTGATGATATGAATCGTGGTAAAGCTATGGACGAATCTTGGTTGATAAAAAGCCATAAAAGCAAGCATGGCGAAACAGTATATGAGTTATATTCTGCGTCCGAACAAGCAGAACGATGGCTTAATACGGTACCAACAGGTAGTTCAACTGATGAAGCGGTTAATGCGTTAAAACGTGCTGTTGAAAGTGCGAGGAGCACATTTGTAAACGAAGGGGACAGCTTTAACAGAGAAGAGAAGCAAACACCTTTTGATAAATTAGAAGCTTCTTTAGATAGATTACTGGCATCTAGCGAGAAGCAAATACCTTTTGATAAATTAGAAGCTTCTTTAGATAGATTACTGGCATCTAGCGAGAAGCATAAGGCATCTTTCTCTACAAGAAGTGAAAAATTTGATGAGATGGCATCATTTTTATCTGTAAATCATGAAAAAATAAAAAGCGAATTGAGCGTATCAATAACTGGAACGGGTTTTACTCTTGGTTGTTACTGTTCTTCTATTGGTGCATGTATGGCCAGTATTGCGTATGGACTATATGGAGATAGACCGGCTAATATTCAAAGTAGCGATACGTTAGATATCCATACTGGCGCAATGGTTGTTGGTGGTGCGTTGTGTCTTACGGGTGGTTTGTTGGTGGCAAAAAGTTTGTTTTCAAAACAAGCAGAAGCCAACCCTAACGATCAATCGCAGCAACATGGACAACAACTGGGTTAGTCTCGGTCTCCGGCTCTCGGGTTTAAGTTCATTTATTCGAGCTTGAGATCTTTAAGATGACTCTTCATAGGCAGAATATGTTGTATCGTCATGTTGGAGCTGTTGCAGCATATCTGTATGAACAGGTTACGATACAGATGACCAACGTGACGAAACGCTTTTGAGGAATATAGGAATAAATGAATAAATGAATATGGATTATGTTATTTTATCTTTGCCAGGAGTTTTATTTTTTTCTAAGCGTTTTTTAACGAATTATGCTATTCCATTGTTAAAAAAAAGACAGCTTCGTGCACAAATTGCCACGCAATCTAATGCTGAAACAGTGTTTGATGTGGATCGATTTTTAAATACGGTCTTTAAAAAAAATCATTCAAAAATCCTGTCGAGAATTTATCGGTTCATTAAATATAAGAATAATCGAGAATTTATTTATGGTGAAATCGATTTACTCGCGTTTCACAAAATGATTGAAAAAGCAGAACCCAAAAAAAATGATATATTCTACGATCTCGGTTCTGGCGCTGGAAAGGCTGTATTCTCTGCCGCACTTTATTTTGATTTTAACCGGTGTGTAGGCATTGAGTTAATGGATGTTTTATATAAAAAATCTTTGGCAAGCCTGAGTAAGGCTCATGCTATCTTGAAATCTAGCGCGTTTGCAGGTGATATAGACGAACAAAAGTTGTCTAAAATTAGCTTTGTTAAGCATGATTTCTTGACGTATGACTTTTCGGATGCCGATATTATTTATTTAGCTGCAACATGTTTATCCGAGCAAACATTAGGGAATTTAATTAATAAAATAAGCATGACAAAAAAAGGTACACGCGTGATGATTGCAACAAAGACCATCGAGCATGATGCTTTTAAATTAGTTTATGATCATGTTGAATTGATGGGGTGGGGGTTATGTCATTTTAGAATTTATCGTCGCGTATAATATAAAGAGGCTCTCGTTGCAAAAGCTGTACAACAAGGTCTGGCCTATCTGTGATGATACCATCCACACCGAAGCTAAGCAGTTGTTGTATAAGCGGCAAGTCAATATCTTGATGACGTGTACGCTCAGGCCAAGACCAAGCGGCTACTCTAAGCCCAAGCCTGTGCGCCGTTTCAATCTTTTCTTGCGTGAGTTCAACATCTTCGGCATCCCACCAATGCCCGCCTAAGGCGTGTATCATATGCGGTATCGAATCAAAATCTTTTAACAGGAAGTATGGGTATTGCATTTAATACCTCGTATGGGTTTCAGGCCGATCCGGTCATCAGTACAGTGCTTCGTTCTCCTGGTTTTCAAGCGAATACAGAAACAGGGTTTAGTTATACCCTTGGCGCTGGTGTTCAAAAAAATCTTAATGCTAACTGGGCTCTAGGTGTCGGGTATCAATTTGCAGATTGGGGTAAAAGTCGCTTAAGTCGTGCGCCAGGTCAAACCATGAATACGGGTATAGGCTTCCAGCATTTTTACACACAAGAAGCTCAATTTAATTTGACGTATAGCATGACCTAAAACACATGTTTAATTGGGGTATCGAGAGTACAAAAAAATCGATAAAATAAGCCACCTCACTTAAGCAGCGTGATTCATATGCCAAAGCGTACAGATATCAAATCTATTTTAATTCTTGGTGCCGGTCCTATTGTGATTGGTCAGGCTTGCGAGTTTGATTATTCGGGTACACAAGCGGTTCGTGCTTTAAAGCAAGAAGGTTTTCGCGTTATTTTGGTGAACTCGAATCCTGCAACCATCATGACCGATCCCGAGCTTGCCGATGCAACGTACATCGAGCCGGTACTTTGGGAAGAAGTGGCACGCATTATCGAAAAAGAAAAACCAGATGCGTTATTACCCACCATGGGGGGGCAAACGGCGCTTAATTGTGCGCTTGATTTAGTGCGCGAAGGTGTTTTAGAAAAGCACGGCGTTGAAATGATTGGCGCGACACGTGAGGCGATTGATAAAGCGGAAGATCGTGAAAAATTTCGTACACTCATGACCAGCATTGGTCTGAGTATGCCGCGCTCTGAAATTGCACATAGTCTCGAAGAAGCGCTTTCTTTACAAGCTCAACTCGGCTTTCCAACGATTATCCGGCCGTCGTTTACGATGGGGGGCTCCGGGGGCGGGATTGCGTATAATCGTGAAGAGTTTGAAGAAATTTGTACTCAAGGGCTCGCCTTATCGCCTACGCGAGAACTGCTTTTAGATGAGTCGGTGATGGGCTGGAAAGAATTTGAAATGGAAGTGGTACGTGATTCAAACGATCAAGGTTTGATTATTTGCTCCATTGAGAATTTAGATCCCATGGGCGTGCACACAGGCGATTCGATTACGGTCGCGCCGGCACAAACCCTTACCGATAAAGAATATCAGTATATGCGTGATGTTGCGCTGAACGTCGTGCGTGCGGTCGGCGTTGAAACCGGTGGAGCCAATGTTCAGTTTGCGGTGAATCCCGCGAATGGACAATTGCTGGTCGTTGAAATGAACCCGCGTGTTTCACGCAGTTCTGCTTTGGCATCTAAAGCTACGGGGTTTCCTATTGCAAAAGTGGCAGCGTTGCTTGCAGTTGGATACACCTTAGATGAGCTTAAAAACGAAATCACGGGCGGACGCACACCCGCGTCGTTTGAGCCCAGCTTAGATTATGTTGTGGTTAAAATACCGCGTTTTAATTTTGACAAATTTCCTCAAACATCGAATACGTTATCAACGCAAATGAAATCGGTCGGTGAAGTCATGTCGATTGGTTCGAACTTTCAGTCGGCGTTGCAAAAAGCGATTCGAAGCTTAGAAACAGGCCACATGGGCTTAACGTCACGTTTTACAGGCGATGATTTGGCGGTTTTACGGGGGCATTTACGCGAGCCCACACCCGATAGGCTTTGGGCGCTTGCCGATGCTTTTCGCTACGGTTTGTCGCGAGATGAAATTCACCAAGAAAGTTTAGTGGATCCATGGTTTTTAGACCAAATTGAGTGCTTGGTACGTGAAGAAGAAGGGCTTAAAGCCTGTGCACTCCAAGATATAGATGCAACGCGCATGCGTGGCTTAAAGCAACGCGGTTTTTCAGATGCTTATTTAGCTAAGTGTTTAAAATCAGATGAGTCCAGTGTGCGTAAGCATCGCTTGGCTTTAAATATTAGGCCGGTATACCGACGCATTGATTCGTGTGCAGCAGAGTTTCCGAGCGAAACCGCGTATATGTATTCATGTTATGCGACCGTATGCGAATCACGCCCCAATACAAAAAACAAGCAAAAAGTTTTGATTTTAGGCGGTGGACCGAATCGTATTGGTCAAGGGATTGAATTTGATTATTGCTGTGTGCATGCGGCCATGGCCCTGCGTGAGGCGGGGTATCAAACCATGATGCTTAATTGCAATCCAGAAACAGTATCAACAGATTTTGACTCATCAGACAGGTTATATTTTGAGCCGGTCACGCTTGAAGATGTACTGGCTGTTGTTGAGCTTGAAAAGCCCATGGGTGTGATTGTGCATTACGGTGGGCAGACGCCACTGAATTTGGCACGTGCGCTGGAGGCAAATGGGGTTCCTATTTTAGGTACCTCACCCGATGCGATTGATCAAGCGGAAGACAGGGCTCGCTTTCAAGAGGTGGTTCAACGGTTAAAGCTACAACAGCCGGCTAACGGCATGGTCTATAACGCAGCTGAAGCCGTTGTGTTGGCTGAACAAATTGGTTACCCCGTGATGGTTCGGCCTTCGTATGTTTTAGGCGGTCGTGCCATGGAGGTGGTGCATCGGGAAGAAGATCTTAAGCATTATTTAACACACTCGGTGGATATTTTAGAAGGTTCGCCCGTGCTGGTTGATAAATTTTTAAGTGATGCGACCGAAGTGGATGTAGATGCGGTGTGCGATGGCGAGTCGGTGTTGATTGGTGGCGTGATGGAACATATTGAGCAGGCCGGTGTACACTCAGGTGATTCAGCCTGCACACTTCCACCGTTTAGCTTAGGCGTTGTCGTCCAACATGATCTGATGGAACAAGTGAAAAAAATGGCGTTAGAGCTTGGCGTATGTGGATTAATGAATACACAATTTGCGATTCAAGGTGATGATGTGTATGTGCTTGAGGTGAATCCACGTGCATCACGTACGGTGCCGTTTGTATCAAAAGCCACAGGACTGCCTTTAGCTAAAATTGCTGCGCGTTGCAAAGTGGGTATCAGCTTGCGCGACCAAGGTTTGAATTTGCATGTGCCTAGGCCTTCGTTTTATGCGGTTAAATTACCTGTTTTTCCGTTTGTTAAGTTTGCTGGTGTCGATTCGATTCTTGGGCCTGAAATGAAGTCGACAGGAGAGGTCATGGGCGTGGCTCGTCGGTTTGGTCAAGCATTTGCGAAAGCGCAATTGGGGGCCGGGGCTCATATTGTCCGGCGTCGCTGTGCGTTTTTATCGGTACGTGACATGGATAAAACGCGGGTAGGCGAAATTGCAAAGCAATTGATCGCACTCGGCTTTGAACTTTTAGCAACCCGAGGTACGGCTTTAGTTTTGCAAGCAGCTGGTTTAGACTGTCGTCGGGTCCTGAAGGTAGCGGAAGGGCGGCCTCACGTGGTAGATTATGTTAAAAATGATGAAATTGATTTTATTGTGAATACAACCGACGGAAAACAAGCGATTGCTGATTCGTTTGCTATTCGTCGAAGTGCTTTGCAGCATAACGTAAGTTATACCACCACGTTATCAGGTGCAGAGGCTGCATGTTTAGCCATGAAATATGAAGATCGGGAAACCGTCACGCGATTACAAGATTTGCAAGATTTATAAGATTTATAAGATTTTTAAGGGAGATTGATAGTATGCAACAGCACCCCATGACGCCTGAGGGCGAAGCAGTACTCAAAGAAGAGTTAAATACATTAAAAACCAAAACACGCCCAGAAATTATTGAGGCGATTGCAGTGGCACGAGCTCATGGTGATTTGAAAGAAAATGCCGAATATCATGCAGCACGTGAACAGCAAAGCTTTGCTGAGGGTCGTATTCAAGAGTTGGAGTCAAAATTATCGAATGCTCGGGTGATTGATGTAACAACCATTCCAAATGACGGAAAAGTTGTATTTGGTGCGACGGTTCAATTACACCATATTCAAAATGAAACGAATACCACGTATCGCATTGTCGGTTCAGATGAAGCGAATATTAAGGAAAATAAAATATCCTACACCTCACCCATTGGCCGGGCGTTGATTGGTAAGCAGCTGGATGATGTGGTGGTGGTTGATACCCCAGGTGGTCTTGTAGAATATGAAATTATGGCTGTGGACTATATTTAATATGCTATAAAAACCAGCGTCTTTTGTGTGTTCAAAAGACGCTGGTTTTTTTGTATTAGGGAAGATAATAAAAGGGATTAGGGAGTTTAAACGTTTTTTCTGAATACCCACCGGTTAAATCGCTCGCTTGGTCACCAATGGATGCGATAATGGTGTAGCCTCGTTGTGTGATGTTGGCTCTTACCTGAGTTTTGTAAGGTATGACCGACTGATTATTATCAAGATCGGGTCTAAAATAGATACCCTGCCAACTTGTGTAGCCTGCGCGCTTCAAGTTCTTTTCAGTTGCGCGTTGCAAACTAGGCCTGCGGCCAGTGACAAAAAAGATGGCTACTTTTTGTTCTTTTGCATCGTTATACAAAGCAAGCATGGGGGCAATCGCGGGTGCATTCGCTTGACGAATATCATGGTTAATAAGTTTTGAATTATCACAAAACTTGCGTGTGATGATACCGTTGTAGTTGGATAAGGTGGTTTCATCGATATCAAGTACGAGCGCAAGGCGCGCTGGATTTTCTGCTTTGTTGTTTGCTTCGACCTTGGCGTGAATGTATGTTTCCGCTTGCTTCACGACCTGTGCGATTTCCTTTTCGTAAGCGCCGGTATCATGATAACTGCGAATTTCGGTTTTAAGACTATCTAAATTTTGAGGTTCTGCAAACGATGTTGCACTGATAAAAAATAGGGATGTTGCCGCGAATAAGCTTTTCGCAAGCATACGTTTATTCATGTGTTATTTTCCTTCGACAGCGATATTTACATCAATAATATACAGAAATATACGGATGAGTGACAAATAATGCGCGTATTATTCAATTGAATAGCGTGGTTGTCAAGCGCTCTAAACGTTATATTCGATTATCAAATCGCGTATGATCGTGCTCAGGATGATCATCAGAAGTGTCGTTACTATGATTTGATATACTGTCGGTTTTGTCATCGCTGATATCAGATTTTTGCGATAACTCTTCTGCCACGATAGGTGAGCTTCTTCCTATCATATTATTTAACTTATCCTTCATTCGGGAAAAAATCTCTCTGCTTTGAGGTTTCGTTTCTTTTTTGGCTTTGGTTTGAATCATCGATGTTAATAGGCTATCTATGTGCTGCTTTTCTTCTAGTTTGAGCCGCTCTATATTAAATTGAGCTTTATCTTGTGGCGTACCGTGTTGGCGTACTTCGTCCATCAAATCAGCTCTATCCTGTTCGATGATCTGACTGAAATAAGTTGATTTATCAAGTTTATTTTGTTGTTCTTTGGGAAGTAAGTTTAATGCTGTATGGGCGAGTTCAACATGGCCGGTGGCCGCATGATGTTTAAAATTTTTAGTTAGATGCTTGATTTGAGCTGTGCTTTTGGGCTTTTCCCGAAGCTTCGCTCTAATTTGAGCTTGTTCGCTATTTTCAGGTTGAATCCTCATAATATTAGCCAATCTAATTAATCATTATATTATGAGTATAGACAGGCTTGTTTTTTTTGCTTGTTTTTTGATTATTCAGTCGTAACAGGTACCGATTTTTGAAACGCTGGCAGGTCTAAACATGCATCAACAATGCGTTGAATATTAGGGTAGGCCGTGAGCGAAAACTCAAACCGCTGTGCGTTATATACTTGGGGAACTAAGCAAATATCAGCCATGCTAACGTGATGGCCATAACAAAATTGATTGCCTCGAGGCAGGTGTTTAAGTTTTTCTTCAAAGGCATCAAATCCAAGTGCGAGCCAATGATGATACCATGCGTTCACGTCATCTTCTGATGCATGAAATTGCGTGCGCAATTGCTTTAATACCCGTAAATTATTCAAAGGATGCATGTCTGAGGCAATTAAAAGCGCTAAACTGCGTACTTCAGCGCGGGCACGTGCATCTTGAGGGAGCAGGGGAGGCGTTGGGTATGTTTCTTCTAAATATTCTAAAATAGCCAGTGATTGCGTGAGTGGCTGCGTGTCTATGTCAAGTTCGAGTGCTGGCACCAAGCTTTGAGGATTAATTTTTTTATACTGAGCCGTGTGTTGCTCACCACCTTGATGCACCAGATGTACAGGTATCGTTTCGTAGGTTAATTGCTTCAAATGCAACGCAATACGCACGCGATAGCTTGCGGTTGAACGATAGTAATCATAAAGCTTCATGCTTTGAGCACCGTTTGTTTGATGGAGCCAAATAAATTACGACCATGCTTATCTAACATTTCAATACGTATACTATCACCAAATTGCATGTAAGGATGCTCTGCTTCACCCGTTTCAAGAATTTCGAGCATGCGTTTTTCTGCAATGCATGACGAACCTTGGCTTCTATCCAGATTAGATACCGTACCTGAACCAATGATGGTTCCTGCCGCGAGTGCACGTGTTTTAGCGGCATGAGCAATCAGTTCAGGAAACGAGAACGTCATATCGATACCTGCATTGGGTTTGCCAAAAAAAGCATTATTTAAATAGCTACAGAGTGGTAAATGGACGCGTTCGTTATCCCAGGCCGCGCCAAGCTCATCAGGCGTAATGGCAACGGGTGAAAAGCTGCTCGAAGGTTTCGCGTGAAAAAATCCAAAACCTTTGGCAAGCTCATTGGGAATCAAATTGCGTAGCGAAACATCGTTGACCAGCATAAACAGCCGTATATATTGCCCGGCATCAGAGGCCGAAACACCCATGGGTACATCACCGGTAATGATGGCAAGCTCAGCTTCAAAATCAATACCAAACGCTTCATCCTCCACAAGAATCGGATCGCAAGGCCCTAAAAACGTATCCGATCCACCTTGATACATCAGTGGATCGGTCCAAAAATTCTCAGGAAGCTCGGCGCCACGAGCCTTGCGCACCAGTTCAACATGATTGACATACGCGCTACCGTCGGCCCATTGGTAGGCACGTGGTAACGGTGATGCACATAAGCTCGGATCAAAAGCAAACGTTTTATCTTCGAGTTGACCGGCATGAAGTGCTTCAGATAGCGCTTCTAATTGAGGTGCAAGCACATGCCAATTGTCACAGGCGGCTTGAAGTGTAGGGGAAATCGCGGTTGCATCAACGGCACATGAGAGGTCTTGATGGACCACGCATAAGCTACCGTCCCGTGTCTGGTTTGATTTTAAGCTTGCAAGTTTCATGCTGATAACGTACCTCGTTTGATTTGATCGCGTTCAATGGCTTCAAATAAAGCTTGAAAATTACCCTCTCCAAAACCATCGTTACCGCGACGCTGAATGATTTCAAAAAAAACCGGCCCAAAAATATTTTCTGTAAATATTTGCAGTAATAACCCGCCCGCAGGGTCTGGCGTTCCGTCGATTAAAATACGCGCCTGTTGTAGCTTATCGAGCGGTTCTTGGTGCCAAGGAATGCGGTCGTGTATGCCTTCATAATAAGTATCAGGGACATCTAAAAATTTAAGGCCTGCTTTACGTAAGCCATGCACCGAGTCATAAATATTATGCGTACTGAGCGCAATGTGTTGAATGCCTTCACCGTGATAATCACGTAAAAATTCTTCAATTTGAGATTGCTCATCTTTGGATTCATTGAGTGGAATTTTAATTTTTCCACAAGGGCTTCCGAGCGCACGGCTAATTAAACCCGTCATTTGGCCTTGAATATTAAAAAATCGGATTTGTTTGAAGCCAAAAATTTTTTCATAAAATTCAGCCCACCTATCCATCTGACCTTGTTTGACATTATGGGTGAGATGGTCGATGTGAAGCAGGCCTTGAGCGGGCGCTGGCGTTGGGTTTTGATGAAGGGTCCATTGATTTGCGAACGGTGCGTGATGCTCATCAACAAAATAAATCACACTGCCACCAATGGCGTTGATTGCCGGCAAACCATGCTGAACATCGTCTGCATCGTTAAAAGCGGTTGCGCCGTGAGCTATGGCGTGCTCAAAGGCTAGTTTCGCATCATGAACACGAAAGCCCATGGCACATGCACCGGCACCATGTGTTTGTGCATGCTGGGCTGCTTGACTTTGGGGTGCTGTATTAATAATAAATTCAATATCGCCTTGTTTTAATAAGCTAATAGGTTTTGCTTGATGTGTCGCGTGTTTAGTAAAGCCTTGTTGATGGAAAATCTTATGAAGATAAGAAGCATCAGGACCCGAAAATTCAAGAAAGGCAAAGCCGTCGAGGCCGCAGGGGTTTTCAGGGGATGGTTTATTCATACACAGACTCCTTGTCAAGATGCTCTTCTATCATAACGTAAAATTATGATGTAGCAAGTGAAAACCCACATCTTGTTCTATAATTAATCTATACCTGATGAATTTTAGGAATAATCATGTCGATTGAAGACCGCATACAAGAAAAGTTAGGTATCGATTTAGTTATATTTGATTTGTTTGATGAAACGCAAATTCAAGAGCAGCTTGAAGATGTACTGCGTGAAAAAGCGCTGGATCACTTGCTGAGTAGTCCTGCTCCTAAGGCTAAATTTTTCCGTTCAAATTTTCACGTGGATCATCACGTTTCTAGGGAAGAGTATTTTGCTGAGATGCGTCAGCCAGGCGCGTGGGCAACCACGGATGAAGCCATAGCTTTAGCCGAAATGCTCGATATTAACCTTGATGTGAATATGATTGATTATGAATTTAATCAAGATGGAACAGATGTTATAGAAATTGTAAGGCATCAAGCTTTATATACAACAAGTACGCCAGACGCACCCACAATCACCTTAAATAATCGTGAAAACGAGCATTGGTTTATTAATGACAAAACAAAAAGTCTGGGGGATTGTTTGTTTGACGCCATGGCTCAAGCTTTGCAGCAGCTTGTCAAGCCTGCATTAGTTAGGGAGCATACCAATGGTTCGCCTTTGTCGGATGCCACAGATACTGAAAGCATCGAAAGCGTTGATCATGCTCAGCTTGAGCTATTAAAAGCAAAAATTGGATCTGAAGCTATTGCTCATGTGATTGATGATATGCAGCAAACGCCTTTAGCTGAGTTTGAAGCCGTTCAACGGGTATCACAAGCTCTAATTAACGTTATGGATACGGAGTTGGTTAATCTTGATGAAGAGTTTAAGTTTTTACTTCAAACAGCCGACTCGATTGATGTAATGAATACTATTATTGATGACATGAGACAGAGTTTACAAAAAAACAGTTTGACTCGATTAGATATATTAAACGCTGATAGAGGAATTCCCCGAGAGGCAGACTATAAAATGTTAAAACAACAAATAATGCATGCTCCGAACTTATGTGCAGCAGAAAAAATCTTGGGTGATTTGAATCGACGTCTGTTGGGTGAGGCACCCCAGTTAGATACCCCGAGCGACGATGATGATAATACACCGTCGCCTGGAATATAAGTACTGTGCGTGATTTTATTTGAACCTAATGTCACCCTCATGTACAACTTCAGCCACAGGAATAGATTCTTGATGCGTCGCTTGTAAAGGATGAGCTTGGTTTGCATAGCGCATTGCTCTTGTTTCTCCAAGCACGCGGCTCATGGCATCCGAGTTATAATCAAAAAACGCAAAACGTTGACGTGTTTGCGTTGGTTTTAATTCATCATATTTGCAGAGTGTCGCAAAATTCACGCGATCCGCATCGATGCTTTTATCCAGATTCTCTTCTTCAGCGGGGGTGAGTACTCGAAAGCGATTATCCGTGCTGACTAAGGCTTGATCGTCAAACGCTGAAAACATAGTATAAATGCCTTCACGAATAAACATATTAAAGAGCG
Organism: Legionellaceae bacterium; assembly: GCA_029212505.1. Taxonomy (GTDB): domain Bacteria; phylum Pseudomonadota; class Gammaproteobacteria; order Legionellales; family Legionellaceae; genus JAALKW01. The sequence continues at coordinate 453,028 of JARGOS010000001.1, forward strand.
GAGTTGCAATCACGGCAGTCAAAGCGATAGCAGCACAAGCCCATGCAGCAGGGTTAGCAAAACCCGCAGCCATCATCAGACCCATGACAAGGCCGCCGGCAATTTCGTAAATGCTGAACATAGCTAAGCAGTAACTGGTTGCAACACCCAGGAGTAAAAGTGAGCCCTGAGCGGTGCCTTCGTTATGCCATATACGACTGATATGATTAAAAATTTCATAGCAAAGCGGTAATAATGTCATCATCGCAATGGCAGAAACAATGGCTCCGATAACCATGATACCTATTTGTATAAGACGTTGTTCGAGTGTTGGTTCTTGTTCGTCGCGTGGATTGCGGCCATTTTCTCGATTGTCAGGTGCTGAGCCATGGTAATGATTGGTGGTGTTGGTTGTTGTGTTCCTCGTGCTCCAGTCCCAACGATTATCAACATAGGTAAAGCTAGGCATGTGCCACCCACGCCACCAGCTGGATGTATCGGTTGATGGTTCAGGCATTCTGCGAGTAGAAACGCTAGGTGAACCGGCTGTTGATGTATACGATGCTGTGGATTGACGTTTAACTTCAAGGTACATGCCCACAACACGATCAATATTACATTCTTTATTCGATGAAAGAACTGTACTCGTATCGCGAAATGTAAGTTCTTGTTTAACACGTAACGCCAAGGCTTCTTGCGTGTTCGTGTCTGGGTTATATGGGCTATAGTGCTGTTTTGTAAGCGTATATAACTGTTGTAACTCTTGGGCGCTCATGGTCATCAAAGTATCCTCATCAAAGTGATATTGAATGTCATTGAATGTCAACGAAGTCTGTATTATACATTTTTTTTGATTAAATAATAGTCTTTGAGGTTTTTTTTAGGGCGCCTATGGCTTTCTAACGCGGTTTTACTAAAAAAAGCCCATCGGCCAGTGGCAATAAACTGATGTCAATCCGTGTGTCGGCATGCAGGTGGGCATTGAGGCGCCGAATTTCACGGGTTTGAGGACGTGTGTCGTCGGGATGAATCACATCACCTTTCCATAGGGTGTTATCAATTGCAATCACGCCACGAGGGCTGATTAATTGCAACGCGTATTCATAATACGCGACGTAATTTGTTTTATCGGCATCAATAAAAATAAAATCAAACGTATGAGCCTCTCCAGCATCTAAAAGTGCTTGCAGTGTAGTTAAAGCTTGGCCAAGTCGTAAATCGATTTTATGGGCTTGCTCGGCTTCTTGCCAAAACGGCTGGGCCTGGTCGGTCCATTCGGTGTTAATATCGCACGTGATCACACGTCCATCATCAGGCAAGGCCAAGGCCATCGCAAGCGCACTGTAACCTGTGAATGTTCCGAGTTCTAATACTTTTTTTGCACCTAATATACGCAATAAAAACTGCATAAACTGAGCTTGCTCAGGGGCAACTTGCATCACACTCAAAGGCAAGTTTGCTGTATAGTCCCGCAGTTTTTGCAAGACAGGGTGTTCACGCAGTGAGGAGTCCAGTAAATACTGGTAGAGCGGCTCGGTGAGGTTTAAGTGCTTCATGTGTGAGCCTCCAGTTTTTCTTGAGCTATGGTGTCGGCAATGGTGCTGGTGGGGAGATTTTCTCGAGCAGAGCGATGGAAGATTTCAAGCAGTGAAGTATGAATATTATTCAGCTGCTCGGGGTTGGGTTTGATGGCATGATTTAAATATTGATCGGCCGCAAAAATTAACCCACCGGCGTTAATCACATAATCAGGTGCATACAAAATACCGCGATCATGCAATTGTTGACCGTGGCAGGTGTGCGCGAGTTGATTGTTAGCAGCGCCCGCAACAACGGAGGCTTGTAGCGCTGGAATCGTCTGATTATTTAATACAGCTCCCAGCGCACATGGCGCAAAGATATCACACGCGACTTCGTGAATTTTATCGGTTGAGATTGATTCAGCTTGAAACTCCTGCACAGCACGTGCCACAGCATCTGCATTCACATCGGCCACCGTGAGCTTAACGTTTAAGGCATGTAATTTGCGCGCAAGCGCGTAGCCAACATGCCCCAGCCCTTGAATGGCGACATGAAGGCCTTTGAGCGAAGGATTATTCCATTTGAATTGGGCAGCTGCCTGAATGCCAAGTAACACGCCCTCTGCTGTGAATGGCGATGGATCGCCTTGCAAGCGAGATGAGCTTGCAACGTAAGGCGTATGCTGCTCGATAATATCCATGTCGTTGAGGTCGGTGCCACTATCGAGTGCCGTGATGTAGCGGCCACCGAGCGAGTTTACAAATTCACCAAAGGCATGAAAATAAGCTTCGCGATCATACTCGCCTTGGGGTTTTAAAATCACGGCTTTGCCACCGCCTAAAGGCAGACCGACAGAGGCGGCTTTATAACTCATGCCGCGTGCCAGGCGCATAGCATCGTAAAGTGCAGTATTGGAGTCTGGGTATTCTACAAAACGACATCCCCCCAAAGCGGGTCCGAGTTGGGTGCTATGAATCGCAATGATGGCACGCATACCTGTGATCGGGTCAATTTTGAAATGAAGATCGCCAAAACCGTGTGCGTCGGCATAATCGAGCACATTAAAATTCGCATCGTCGATGGGGGTTTTTTCAATAAAAGGCATCAATAACTCAGCATGAAGATAAATGAATGCCTTGTTATAAACGGATTTGATGCGTAAATCAATCTGAGATAACTATACGGAAGAAGCGCGCAGTTAAAATACTCACCAACATGCAAGAAAACTTTGCTTTACATGTTGATGAGTTTGGGTAAAAAATTTTAAAAAATACGTGGTGATAATGGTTTATCTAGAGCACCTTCGTTTGTGGTAGCATTTTGTTCGGCATGATACATAAGGTGGTGTATATTAAGGCTTTCTGATGTTAATTTAACAGGACTCAAGGGTCGGTTTGTAACGGTGGTTGGGCTTTGTGGCGCAGTGTATTGGCGTAATATTCTTGCTGCGTCCGTATCCGAGAGTTCGAGGGGGCCAATATGATTAACGTTCAATCGTAAACGTGCAGCTTTTAATTCGTCCAGAATATCTTCGTCTAGCTCAGTAACAGCGATTTCCCCAATACGCAATAGAAGGGGGGCAGGATTGCGACCATAGTGGGTAGCTTCTTTGGAGGTGTTTTCTTCAACGATGAATAATTGTGAACTTTTTCCGGCAATGTCACTCAACGTAATGAGGAGTTCTCCTGGATTTAGGTTGGCTGTATAAACAGGACAGGTATGAACGACGTGGAATATTGGCATAATAAAGCTCTAAAAAAGTTAAGTGTGAATTATTTTAGCACACTTAGGTTGTTATAATCAACAATCAAGGTGATTGAAATTAAATCTACAGGAGAAGATTGCTTGTTTTTGATAGAGTAAGATCATACGAAGATGCATGGTGTATCCGAGAATAATGCGCTATTCTAATGTCATGATAAAATTTGACATTTGAAGGCATGCGTGGCAATTACCCTAGAACCTTTGATTGCGCATCGTGGCGCATCACCTTATGCACCAGAAAATACGTTTGCAGCATTTGAAAAAGCGCGTGAATTAGGCGCGCGCTCGATTGAATTTGATGTGATGATGAGTGCCGACGGTGAGCTGTTTGTGTTTCATGACACAACGTTCAAACGCACCAGCAATGGCCGAGGTCAGTTTGGGGACGCTTCAAGCGAATATATCGCGTCACGTGATGCCGGCTCCTGGTTTTCTTCGCATTTTCGTGGTGAAAAAATTCCCAAACTCGATGAAATATTACATTGGTTTGCACGTCATTCACTGCATGCCAACATTGAGATTAAGCCTTTGCCTGGACGTACCGATGAGACAACCACGGCTGTTTTATCGTGCATTAATCAATGTTGGTCGGACGATGCGCCGCTCCCGTTGTTGTCAAGTTTTGATGAGAAGGCGTTACAGCTTTGTTCTCACGTGTCACCTGAATTGCCGTTAGGGCTCTTACTGCTCAGTTGGAAAAAAGATTGGCTGACAAGATTACAGAACGTGAACGGTGTCTCGGTCCATCTTCCGAAGCACGTGGTGAATCAAGAACGAATTCAAGAAATTAAAAACGAAGGCTTTGCTGTGTGTGTGTATACCGTGAATTCCAAAAAGTGGGCGCGTCAATTTTGGGCATGGGGTGCAGATGCGATTGTCAGCGATTATCCTGATCTAATGGCCTGATCGTATGGATCACCCTACGTGCCGCGGCTTGTCCGCGGCATCCAGCAAGCTCATGGACCCTGCGGACAAGCCGCAGGGTGTAGGCGGGGTACACGAGTAGTTACAAATAATAGAATATTAAGTATGGAGGATGTGGGCGTATGCAAGAAGGGGTGGTGTTTTATACGGTTTTTTTAATTTTTACCGGTGCTGCAGTGTTTTCGACGCTGGTGCTCTACACACGTCAATCGCTGTTGGTCGCGTATATTTTATTAGGTGCTGCTTTGGGTCCATGGGGTTTGGGACTGGTGTCTGATTTAACAGCCGTGCGTGAAGTGGGGGATGTCGGGATTGTGTTTTTGCTGTTTTTGTTAGGTTTGCACCTGCAGCCGCAAAACCTTTTGCATATGTTGAAAAAGGTGACCTGGATTGCAACCCTGAGCTCGCTGTTGTTTGCATTGGTTGCTTACGGTATTGGCCGTTGGTTTGGTTTATCGGTGACTGAATCGCTTGTACTTGGTGCATCGATGATGTTTTCCAGTACGATTATTGGCTTAAAATTATTACCCACGACCATCTTGCATCATCAGCACACAGGTGAAGTGATGATAAGCGTGTTGTTGATGCAAGATATTATTGCGATTGTGGTGTTGATTTTAATCAACGGTGCACAAAACGTCGGTGGCTTGGATTGGCGTGATCTGGTGTCTGTGTGCATTACACTTCCAGCGCTTGTCTTTTTTGCTTTTGCGGTGGAGCGCTATGTTCTCGTGAAGCTCTTGGCGCGATTTGACCGAACCCAAGAATATGTTTTCTTATTGTCCATTGGTTGGTGTTTGGCGTTGTCGATGCTTGCGGAGCACCTGGGTCTATCTGAAGATATTGGTGCATTTGTTGCAGGCGTCTCGTTGGCATCCAGTCCCATTTCGCTGTTTATTGCAGAAAGCTTGAAGCCGTTACGTGATTTTTTTCTTGTCATGTTTTTCTTTGCGGTCGGGGCAACGTTTAATTTTGGTGCAGCCGCGCAAGTCGTGATTCCTGCATTAATTTTAGCTTCGCTTATTCTGGTGTTTAAGCCATGGTGCTTTCACTTTTTGTTATCTAAAGCGGGCGAAAAAAAATCAGTATCCAAAGAAGTGGGCATGCGACTTGGCCAGGCCAGTGAGTTTTCTTTATTGGTTGCAAGTATTGCTCTAAGTACTAAGCTTATATCAGATGTGGCGTCTAATTTAATTCAAGCAACGACGATTCTCACGTTTATTGTATCGTCTTATGTTGTGGTTTTAAAATATCCCACACCGATGTCGTTGACTGACAAAATGCGTAAGGATTAAATCAATATGCGTGCTACTGTTAGAATTATGGTTGTTGCTTGTGCTTTATTGGGGCTGCTGAGTTGCACGTCTAATCCTAAAGATGTGGCAGAGGCACAAGAAAAGCGAGCGTGTGAACAGATTTGTTTAAAGAACCAACAGTCTTGTTTGCGGACGTGTGATGATAGCTGCAAAGCCTGCCAAGTTCGCGAAAATGAAAAGATGGAACAGCGTTATAAAACTTACGTTGATGAGCAGTGTGAGCAAGGAAAGCGCGTAGCGCTTCAGTTGCAATCCTTTCGCGATCCACTACAATGCCGAAAATCGTCGTGTGACTGCCCTGCAGACTACCGTGTTTGTATGAGTGCTTGTGCAGGCCCCGTTTATAAGCGCCTGCAAGTCACACCCGTTTGTTGCTAAGGAAAATATAATATGGCTAATCAATTATCAAAAGATTTATCAAAAGATCTCGATCCAACAGAAACCAGCGAATGGCTTGAATCGCTAGAGGCCGTGATTAAAGAACATGGGCCAGAGCGCGCCGCTTTTTTAATTCAACAATTACTGAGCGTTGCGGATGCGTCGGGCGTGTCGCTTGCAACGGCCATTCATACGCCGTATCGCAACACGATTAATCGGCATGATGAAAAACCCATGCCATCCGATGAAGGCATTGGTAAACGTATTAATGCCTTGATTCGCTGGAATGCCGTTGCCATGGTCCTGCGTGCGGTGAAGCATTCACCTGAGCTGGGTGGTCATATTGCGTCGTACGCTTCGGCTTCTACGTTGTATGAAACAGGGTTTAATTATTTTTTCAAAGGCCCAGAGGCGCCGGGTGGTGCTGATTTATTGTATGCTCAAGGGCACTCTGCGCCAGGTATTTATGCGCGTGCTTTTTTAGAAGGTCGTTTGTCTGAAAATCAGCTGGATCATTTTCGTCAAGAAGTTGAGGCTGACGGCTTATCTTCGTATCCTCATCCATGGCTCATGCCTGATTTTTGGCAATTTCCGACGGTATCGATGGGGCTTGGGCCGTTGCAGGCAATTTATCAAGCACGCTTTTTGAAATACCTCGAAAACCGAGGGTTAATCGAGCCAAGCCAGCGTAAAGTCTGGGCCTTTTTGGGTGATGGTGAGATGGATGAGCCTGAATCGGTGGGAGCACTTTCGATTGCTGTGCGCGAAAAATTAGATAATTTAATTTTTGTGGTGAATTGCAATTTACAGCGTTTAGATGGCCCGGTGCGCGGCAACGGAAAAATTATTCAAGAACTCGAAGGGATTTTTCGTGGTGCGGGTTGGCATGTCAATAAAGTTATTTGGGGTGGACGTTGGGACGCCTTGTTTGCGCGCGATAAAGACGGTTTATTACAACAGCGCATGGAAGCATGCGTCGACGGTGATTATCAAAATTACAAAGGTAATGACGGCGCTTATGTTCGCGAACATTTTTTTGGGAGTTCACCCGAGTTGAAAAAAATGGTGGAGCATTTAACCGACGATGAAATTTGGCGTTTAAATCGTGGAGGTCACGATCCACAAAAAGTCTATGCAGCCTATGCTGATGCGGTTGCGCACACCGGCTCACCTACGGTGGTCTTAGCCAAAACAATCAAAGGCTACGGCATGGGTGCTGCGGGCGAGGCCCAAAATATTACCCATCAGCAAAAGAAAATGTCAGACGAAGAGCTGAAAGCGTTTAGAGATAGGTTTAGTATTCCGATTACAGACGAAGAAATACCGAATATACCGTTTTATCGCCCGGCGGAAACCAGTCCTGAAATGCAGTACTTGAAAAAACAGCGTGAAGCGTTAGGTGGCCATATTCCGGTGCGAAATACAGAAGCCGAGGCTTTAAAAGTTCCGGCTTTATCGGCTTTTTCTGGTGTGACGGCAGGTTTGGGTAAGCGTGAGCTCTCCACAACCATGGCGTTTGTTCGTATTCTTTCAGTACTACTTCGAGATAAAGTGTTAGGCAAGCGCGTGGTGCCGATCGTTCCTGATGAGTCACGTACGTTTGGTATGGAAGGTTTATTCCGCCAAATTGGTATTTACTCACCGGTTGGGCAGTTGTATACACCCGAAGATCGCGATCAAATTATGTATTATCGCGAAGCGCGTGATGGTCAAATTCTAGAAGAAGGCATTAACGAAGCCGGCGCGTTTTGCTCATGGATTGCGGCAGCCACATCGTACAGCACCAATCAGCTGGCCATGATTCCGTTTTATATTTATTATTCTATGTTTGGGTTTCAACGTGTGGGCGATTTAGCTTGGGCTGCGGGCGACATGCAAGCGCGCGGGTTTTTATTGGGTGCAACCGCCGGCCGCACAACGCTCGCCGGGGAAGGCTTGCAGCATCAAGACGGTCATAGTCATTTGATGTCGTCGACCATTCCCAATTGCGTTTCGTACGATCCAACGTTTGCCTATGAACTGGCGGTGATTATTCAGCGTGGCTTGTATCGTATGATTGAAAAACAAGAAAGCGTGTTTTACTACATCACTGTCATGAACGAAAATTACACGCATCCTGATATGCCCGAAGGTGCTGAAGAGGGTATTTTACGTGGTATGTATTGTTTAGATGCGTGCAAAAAACCTAAAAAACAGCATGTGCAATTACTGGGTTCAGGCACGATTTTGCGTGAAGTAATTAAAGCGGCTGAATTACTTGAACAAGACTTCTCGATATCATCTGATATTTGGAGTGTTACAAGCTTTACCGAGCTTCGTCGCGAAGGTTTAGAGCTGGAACGTCAAGCACGCTTGAATCCTAATCAAAAGCCATCGCTAAGCTACGTAGAGGAGCAATTAGCAGGGCAAAAAGGCCCGGTGATTGCCGCAACGGATTACATGCGCTTGTACGCTGATCAGATTCGTCCTTGGGTGAACGCGCCGTATGTCACGCTTGGAACCGACGGGTACGGTCGTAGTGATACACGTGAAAAACTGCGTCACTTTTTTGAAGTGGATGCGAAGTTTATTGCTTTGGCAGCACTCAAAGCTTTAGTGGATCAGGATGAGCTACCTGCATCGGTTGTTGCTGATGCAATAAAGCGCTACAAGATTGATCCTAAAAAACTAGATCCTGCAACGCATTAATGAGAGGTTAGGATGACGAATAAACAAGAAGTTAAAGTCCCAGATATTGGCGGTGTGAGTGATGTTGACGTGATTGAAGTGTTGGTCAATGTCGGTGATACGGTTGAGGTCGATACACCTTTGGTGACGTTAGAGTCTGATAAAGCCAGCATGGAGATCCCATCGCCTATGGCGGGTGTGGTCGAATCCATGAGTTTAAAGCTCGGTGACAAAATATCAGAAGGTGATGCGATTTTAATGCTGTCGGTGAGTGATGCCGGGGAGCCATCCAAACCTGCATTAACACCAGAAATTGATTTACCTGCAGACATTATCTCTGAGAAAAAAGTGGTTTCTGCGGATTTGCCGCCCGAGGCCTTGGCTGAGCATTCAGGTGCACCGGTGGTCAACAACGTCAAACCTGTCGAAGCCATGCCTGAAGCTGCCTCATCAAACGCGGTTATTTTGGCAGGCCCCGGTGTACGTCGATTAGCCCGAGAATTGGGTGTAAATTTAGATGATGTACGCGGTTCTGGTCGAAAAGAGCGTATTACCCGCGAAGATCTCGAGCAATTTGTTAAGCATAAGTTACAGCAAAAATCACAGGGTGGCGGATTTAACGTGCCAGAAGCACCACAGGTTGATTTCAGTAAGTTTGGCTCGATTGAACCCAAGCCGCTGAATAAAATCAAGCGTATCACAGGGGAGCACTTGCATCGTTCGTGGGTGACCATACCGCATGTGACGCAATTTGATGAAGCGGATATTACGGATTTAGAAGCATTTAGAAAGTCTCAGCTGAAACAAGCAGACAAAGAAGGCTATAAATTAACGTTGCTGGCATTTGCATGCAAAGTCGTGGCTCGTGCCTTGCAGGTCTTTCCTCAATTTAATAGCTCGCTGGATGCAAGTGGCGAGAACTTAATTTATAAGCATTATTGTCATATTGGTATTGCGGTTGAAACACCGCAAGGCTTGGTTGTACCTGTGATTAAAAATGTGGACCAAAGCCCTGTTAGCGATATTGCCAAAGAAATGGCGCGCTTAAGTAAAAAAGCGCGGGAAAAAGGTTTGATGCCCGCCGATATGCAAGGCGGATGTTTTACCATTTCAAGCCTTGGTGGTATTGGGGGTACGGCGTTTACGCCGGTTGTTAACAGTCCTGAAGTGGCGATTTTAGGCTTGTCTCGTTCTAGCATGAAGCCGGTATATGACGGTGAGCATTTTGTGCCAAGGCTGATGTTACCGCTTTCGCTATCGTACGATCATCGCGTGATTGATGGAGCTGAAGCCGCACGTTTCACGCGTTTTATCAGTGAAGGTTTGAGCGATATGCGACGTATTTTATTATAATAATTTAGATATTAAGGCAAAATTATGACAAAACAAATTAAAGCGGATGTAGTCGTTATCGGTAGTGGTCCTGGTGGTTACACGGCCGCATTTAGAGCTGCTGATTTGGGTAAGCAGGTGGTGTTGGTTGAGCGTTATGATACGCTGGGTGGTGTGTGCTTAAACGTCGGATGCATTCCGTCCAAAGCTTTATTACATGTTGCTAAAGTGACCGATGAAGCACGTGAAATGGACGGGCTTGGTGTAAGTTTTGGTAAACCAAGTTTTGATAGCAAAAAAATTGTGGCTTGGAAAAATAAAGTCGTCGGTAAATTAGTTGGCGGTTTGGCCGCACTTGCTAAACAACGCAAAGTGACCTGTGTGACGGGGAATGCTCAGTTTACATCACCGAAGCAACTCGAAGTCACGGGTGCCGATGGCAAAACCCAGGTTGATTTTGAACATGCCATCATTGCTGTGGGTAGTGAAGCGGTCAGTTTTCCGTTTATTCCTGAAGATAAGCGTATTTTCAGCTCAACCGGCGCACTTGAACTTGCCGATATTCAAGGCAGTTTGCTGGTCTTAGGTGGCGGAATTATTGGTTTAGAAATGGCAACGGTGTATTCGTCGTTGGGTGTTGACGTTACGGTGGTCGAATTTGCCGACCAGCTGATGCCAGGGGCTGATACGGACTTGGTGAATGTTCTCAAAAAACGTTTGACCAAGCATGGTGTCAAAATATTGCTCAAAACCAAAGTGACTGGGATGGATGCTAAAAAAGACGGTATTCACGTGACGATGGAAGGTGAGCATGCAACCAAAACGCCTGAAGTTTTTAAGCAAGTCTTGGTGGCTGTAGGTCGCAAACCAAACGGCGGCAATATTTCAGCTGATAAAGCCGGTGTGAACGTGGATGAACGTGGGTTTATCGCGGTTGATAAATTTATGAAAACCAATGTTGACCATATTTTTGCTATTGGTGATGTGGTTGGTCAACCCATGTTGGCGCATAAAGCAATACCCGAAGGTAAAGTGGCGGCCGAAGTGATTGCAGGCATGAAGCATTCGTTTGATCCTAAGTGCATTCCAAGTGTTGCGTACACCGATCCAGAAATTGCATGGACGGGCTTAACTGAACGTGAAGCCAAAACCGACGGTGTTGAATACGAAAAAGCGGTGTTTCCTTGGGCGGCGAGTGGGCGTGCGCTTAGCATGGGTCGTGAAGAGGGTATGACGAAACTCTTATTTTGTCCTAAAACAAAACGTATTTTAGGTGCAGGTATTGTCGGCGTGAATGCCGGTGATTTGATTGCCGAAGCGACACTTGCGATTGAAATGGGCTGTGATGTTGAAGATATCGCACTCACCATTCATCCGCATCCAACGGTTTCAGAAACCATCGCGCAGGCGGCTGAAATGTTTGAAGGCACGGTGACGGATTTATATTTACCACCTAAAAAGAAAAAATAAATTTATTTTTATATTTTTTAGTATTGTGATAATAATAAGTGATGAAAGCTTATTATATCGCAATACTAGGTGTGTTATTTTCTATCACGGGGTGTGTGACGGCACCACCGCGTGATATTAATAATATTTGTCATATCTTTAAGCAATACCCTGATTGGTACCGTGAAGCGCGTGCGGTTGAGCAACGTTGGCACATACCGGCGTCGATTCAAATGGCCATCATGCACCAAGAATCTAAATTTGATGCGGAGGCAAAACCCGAACGTCAAAAAATTCTGTGGGTGATTCCTTGGACGCGGCCATCGAGCGCGTACGGTTACACGCAGGCCTTAGATGATACCTGGGACGGGTATAAACAATCACGCGGTAAAGTTTTTGCATCACGCACCAATTTTGCAGATGGCGTAGACTTTATTGGTTGGTATGCGAATCAGGCTCATCAGCGTGCGGGTATTTCGCTGCGCGATCCAGAAGCGTTATATTTAGCGTATCATGAGGGTATTGGTGGCTATCAACGTAAAACCTATCGACGTAAGCCTTGGTTGATGCGTGTGGCACGCAAAGTACGTACGCGTGCAAGTATTTATCAAGCACAACTCAAAACCTGCCAAGCTAAATTGGCCCGTCGTAATTGGCTTAAATTTTTCTAAAAAAGCTATATTTTATTTACTTTGCAAGTTTTATGCTGTAAGGTTTGCTCTTTTTTAACACTATTTATTAAGAGCAAGCATATGTTTTCACCACGATCACAACAAAAAATACACACTTCTATACAAAAAGAAAAAGAGTTAGATCGGTGTATTCATGAAGAGCACCTTAGACTCCGAATGACTGGGGCAAAACAATTATCCAATCACTATACGGGGTTGGTTCAAGAGCGTCTAAAGTCGGATGCTAGCCCACGTTCGGTCGGAGCACTTCCAGCTTCACCAACCAAAGGTATGCAGGGTGAACTTCCTAGAGAAGAAATTGAGCGTCGATCGCCTTTGGATATGAAGCTTAATTTTTTGGCGCATCATGCTTCGGAAAAGAATACAGTACACCCTTATTATCGTATAGAAACAAAGCCTGTGCCGATTCCAGCTGAGCAAAAGTCTGGTCAGGAGCATGCAGTCGAGCCAGTAAAATTAGCCTATGGAGTGTCTGCTTTACGTACGTCGTTTATGGACACATTGGTCAAGTCTCATGTGGTAAAGCCTCATGTGGTTAAGTCTCATGGTGATGTAGATAGCGTAGTATCCAGTGATTTTCACACCAGCGGCATGGCTTGAAGAAAAGCATTTAAATGAGGCTTGTCTTCGGCTTCGAGGGTAAAACGCACGCTTTGAATTGCTTCAAGATACGCCTCTTCGTTCAGATTGCCACGGATGGCTTCAAATTTGAGGTAGACACAATACGTATTTAGCACGTCCGTTTCGCAGTAATCACGAATGCTTTTAATATTCCCGGCTAAATATTCTTCCGAAACACGTCCGCCATGCATGCCCATTTTTCCTGGAAAACCGAGCATGCTTGCGATTTCATCTAACGGTGCAAAGGCTTTATTTTGATAACCTGCAAGCACATCCATCAGATCAAGATGGCGATAATGAAAGCGATTAAGGTAATTATTCCAACGAAAGTTTTGGTCTTTTTCGCCGGCGTCCCAATAGCGAGGCGCTGCGATCCCATGTTTGAGTGCACGATAATGTAAAACGGGGAGGTCAAAACCACTGCCGTTCCAGCTCACCAAATGAGGGGTATGTTTATCAAGACCTGTAAAAAAACGCTCAATCAGTTCAGCTTCGTTGGAGCGCTCGTCGCCAAGCGACCAGACTTTGAGATGCGCATTTTTTTCCATCACCAACGATATCGCGACAATCTGTTGTAAATAATGCGGCAAAAAATCACGGCCTGTTTTTTGTCGACGTAAGGCAAACATGGCTTGGGCCGTATCGGTATCTGAAAGCCCTTCAAGATCGTACAGTTTGCGCCCTGCTTCAAGATCGGGGACGGTTTCAATATCAAAAACAAGTACGGTCATGGTGAGCCTTTTATGATTGATGGGTTATACACGAGATCATTGCGCATACAATGTAGCAGATACGAGGTGTGAAGCAAATCAAAATGCGTGACAATATGGCTACAAAACGGTACGATGGTCCCATTAAATATGGGTGTATTTTAGGAGATATCATGGAATCGGTGCGATTAATCTTATTGGGCGGGCCTGGGGCAGGTAAAGGAACACAAGCCGTTCAATTAGCTGAACATTTTTCTATTCCTCAAATTTCGACAGGTGACATGTTGCGTGCGGCTGTCGCTGCAAAAACCCCCCTGGGTTTGAATGCAAAAAAAATTATGGATGCTGGGCAATTAATTTCAGATGATATTATTATTGCTCTGGTCAAAGAGCGTTTAAAACAACCGGATTGTGAGCGGGGTTTTTTATTGGATGGTTTTCCTCGAACCATTCCTCAAGCTGAAGCGTTGCAAGAAGCTCAAATTCAATTGGATCATGTGATTGAGATTGCTGTCGATGACGAAGAAATTGTCAAACGTATCAGCGGTCGTCGTGTACACCTTGCCTCTGGACGTGCGTATCATATTGAATATAATCCGCCTAAAACAGAAGGGCTGGATGACGTCACCGGTGAAGCCTTAATTTTGCGTGAAGACGATCGTGAAGGCATTATTCGTAAACGTTTGGAGGTGTATCATACACAAACCGAACCGTTGATTAGTTTTTATAAACATTTAAGCGCAACTGAAAAACATGCGCCTCAATTTCATCGTGTGGCTGGCCAAGGTGGGGTTACCGATGTCTTTCAGCGTGTTCTTTCAGCAATAACATAAGCAGGAGGCTTGATTATGGATACACGGACGAATCTTGTTGCGTTAAGTACGGCTCATTTTCAAAAAACGATTGATACCGAATCCATTGTTTTTGTTGATTTTTGGGCCACGTGGTGCGCACCGTGCACGCAGTTTTCAAAAATCTATGAGCGTGTTGCAGAACAGTACGGATCTATTTTATTTACCACCGTTGATATTGAGCACGAAGAAAAACTTGCTGAAATGTTTAGTATCCAGTCGATTCCTCACCTCATGGTCTTTAAGCAAGGGATTGCTATATATTCAGATTCGGGTGTTTTACCTGAATCGAGCCTGAAAGAATTGGCAGAGCAAGCTTTGGTGGCCGATGTTCAAGCGATTCGAAAGCAGTTAGATGAGGAACAAACGGAGCGTTAACGTCTCGTGAACCTGGATGAACAGCGATACCAGTACCGAGCGTTGAATGATTGGTTTGAAACCCCTCAAGGTCATCATCTCGGTGAAGCGTTTAGCATGCAATTGGCCAGGCATGATGATTTTTTACGTGGTGAAATTCTGCTTCAATTAGGCGTATGCGGCGATAATTTATGGCTTAATACATTGCTGTTTAATCAAAAATACACGTGTACGCCATGTTTAGACGCACCCAAAGTCGATTTTATCGGATCGCCCCAAGCTCTTCCATTTCATCGAAACAGTCTACATGCTGTTATTGCACCCATGACACACGAAATTTTTGGGCGTGAAAAACATGTTTTAGATGAAATTGATCGTGTATTAAAACCTATGGGGCATGTTATTTTTTTGGGCATCAATCCCTTGAGTTTATGGGGTATGGCGCGGCGATTTCATCGGCTTCCGGGTTTTGGTCGTTCATCAGTAACCCTGACATCCTCATTGTTGCTAAAGCGTGATTTATGGGCTCGAGGTTATCAGCAAACGGCTTTTGAAGTGTTTTATTATGTTCCACCAATTCAAAATGAGTATTGGATTAAAAAAAGCTTGTTTCTAAACGATATGGGTAAGCTGGCATCTTTTTTTCCTGCAGGGTTTTATTATTTAGTGATGCAAAAGTACCAACATCCTTTATCACCCTTGCGGCAATCGTCAGAAAATATTTTTTTGTTACCGAGCTAAAATTATAATTTTTTGAGAAATAAAGCAAAGATGCTTGGAATAAGGGCTTGGCATTTTGTATACTAGAGCTTGTTTTCTCGCTGAGCTTTTTAATGACTAATTCTAATCCAAATCTGATTCAAGACGTATTCGATAAATCTACGCAATTATTTACACTCGAACAAATTGAGGCCGCGCTCGATAAAATGGCGGTTGAGATTAAACACGATTTACAGGATAAAAACCCGGTTGTACTGTGTGTGATGGTCGGTGGCTTAATTCCGATGGGGCATTTATTGGTACGTATGGATTTTCCACTTGAAGTGAATTATGTGCATGCCACGCGGTATCGTGGTGAGACCCGAGGTGGCGAGCTGGATTGGCGTGCAAAACCAACCATCGATCTTCAAGGTCGAAATGTATTGATTGTCGATGATATTTTAGACGGCGGTGTGACACTTTCAGCGATTATCGACGAAATCAAGTCGATGGGCGCCGATGACGTGCGAACCGCGGTGTTGGTTGATAAGCATCATCAACGTGAACCGAATGCTGTGCAGCATGCTGATTATGTTGGTCTAGAAGTGGATGATCACTTTATTTTTGGTTACGGCATGGACTACCAAGAATACTTAAGAAATGCACCGGGTATTTATGTTGTATCACCCGAGCATGAATAATAACTCATTTGTACTATATCCATCACATTGATTGGATTTTGTTTCCGTGTTATTTTGCGGGCATCTTTTGCTGTTATGAGTGATAAGTGATGCCCGCCATAGATGCCCGAGACGATGTTCGTATACATTCATAATGTTTTAACCTTGCTTCAGCCCGCACATATTGACTTGAAACAACAGCGATGCTGTCAGGAATGAAGCTTGGTTTAATCGTTAGTTTTAGTTTTATTCCTGCAATTGCAATACCAATGAGTAACGCTGGTTGTGAGTGCCTGTTATGCATTGTGTGCTACGGAAGCGTTTGATGACTTAGCTCCAGACGAGCCTGAGCCTGCTGGAGCTTATCCAGCGTTTTGGTCAGAGGGAACTGATGTAAGGCCAACCGAATATTTTGATACAGTGTCGGGAGCCAATGAGGTTGATTGGCTCCCGATTTGATAGGCCTTGCACGACGTAAATCATTTGGGGCAATGATCAATTGGACATGCTCGGGCCCCACGCGATGTGTGAGTAAAAAAAGTTCTTCGATGGCGCGGTCTCCTACTGCAAGGCAGCCTACCGAATAGTCTTTACCATGAATAAAAATATTACTGCCTAATCGACGTCGTCGTTTAAAACTCGCATGTTGTCGATCGAACGCGTTAGGGTAGTCGATTTTCATCGATAAATGCATGTTGCTGAAAGGATTTAAATAAGTGATGTGATAAATCCCTTCGGGAATTTGTCGGTCACCTTCTTGGAGTTTAGGGCCTGCGTGACCACTGGACGCGGTGAGGGGGTAGGTATGCACATGGTGCCAAGCTTGGTCATGGTTCCTAGCCCAGAGCTGCATGTGTTGTTCTTGCTTGAATGCGAGTAATGCAATCTCATCAGGCGGGTAATGAACCCCAGATTTCTTAAATTTCTTGATAAGTTTGGGCTCGACCGGAAGGCCGTACGACACAATGGCTTCGTTGACGGCGCGATCCCAATTAATATTGCTTCCCATGGCATAGGTTTTAAACGTACACAGTAAAAAAAATATCGGAACCCATCGAGCCCTAAGCACCATAAGCATTCGCAACTTATTATTTTTTATATTTAAGGTTATACTGCATTTCACATGTTTTTGAAAGGGAGTTGTTGCGTGATGAAGGAGCGAGCATTGATTAAAAAAGTAGCTGTGTTGGGTGCGGGTGTGATGGGAGCACAAATTGCAGCGCATGTGGTCAATGCAGGCATTGAGACGCGTCTATATGATTTAGCAGGGCAAGATGGCGATGCTTATGCGGTGGTGAATCAAGGCATTAAAAAACTAACAAAATTAAAACCTTCACCGCTAGGTACAAAACAAACCGCCGGATTACTTTTAGCGCGTCAGTACGAAACGGATTTAGGGGAGCTTGCTGAATGTGATTTGATTATTGAAGCGATTGCTGAGCGACTTGATTGGAAAGAAGCGCTTTATGCAAACATTGCACCGCATTTAAATTCAAATACGATTGTGGTGAGTAATACTTCAGGCCTGAGTATCAATGCGTTAGCTGAAATTTTTCCACAAGCGCAACGCGCACGTTTTTGTGGTGTCCATTTTTTTAACCCCCCGCGTTACATGCATTTAGCTGAACTGATTCCAGCACAACAGACGTCTCCAGAATTATTAGACCAGCTTGAAACATGGCTTACCAGCCGTTTAGGAAAAGGCGTGGTGCGTGCCAAAGATACCCCTAATTTTATTGCGAACCGAATTGGCGTGTTTTCACTTTTAGCGACGCTTCATCATGCTGAGCGTTTAGGGTTGGGACTTGAAGAAGTGGATGCTCTAACCGGTGGTTTATTAGGACGACCTAAATCAGCCACGTTTAGAACCATGGATGTGGTCGGGCTGGATACGTTGCAGCACGTGGTTCATACCATGCAGGAGGGCTTGAAAGCCGATCCATGGCATGATTATTTTAAATTACCGACATGGTTATCGAAGCTGATTGAGGCCGGGCACTTAGGTCAAAAAACAGGGCAGGGTATTTATCGTAAACAGGGTAAAAATATTGATGTGTATGATGTGGCACTCGGTGATTACAGGCCGTCAGAACGAGGCGTAGATGATGATATTAAAGCCGTATTCAAATTAACCGATCCTAAAGCACGTATGGCGGCTTTATTGACACTCGATTCACCTCAAGCTGAATTATTACGTTCATGCTTTCGTGATTTGTTTCATTATTCAGCTTTTCAATTGGAGAGCATTGCGAATAACGTGCGGGATGTGGATGACGCCTTGCGTTGGGGCTTTGGTTGGCAACAAGGCCCGTTTGAAACCTGGCAAGCATTTGGTGTGGCGGAGACATCTGCGTGGCTTCAAGTATCGATAGAGGCAAACACAAGCATGAGCGATGCGCCTCTACCTGCTTGGTTAGTGCGTGATGCTTTTGAATTTTATCGTGAAGGCCGAGCGTTTTCGCCTGAATTAGCTGATTATGTAGGAGCACGTGAATTACCGGTGTATCAACGTCAACTATTTCCCACACGCCAAGCTGTTTTGTTTGAGAATGAAGGCGTGTGTTTATCGCATCTGCAAGATGATGTGGGGGTGCTGTCGTTTAAAACAAAATCAAATACCATCAGCCAGGCGGTGTTAGATGGTTTGTTTGAAGCGGTAGCCGTTGCCGAAGCCCGTTGCCAGGGTATGGTTATTTATCAAAAAAATGCCGGTAACTTTAGTTCTGGCGCTGATTTAGCCGGGGTTGCGGCCTTTCTTGAAGCTGGAAAGGTAGCTGCCTTAGCGGCCATGGTCCAAGATTTTCAAGATGTTTTGATGCGCGTGAAATACAGCACAATTCCTGTGGTGTCGGCCTTGCGAGGGCGTGCATTAGGGGGTGGGTGTGAGCTTATCATGCAAAGTGACGCCGTGGTTGCTGCGTTTGAGTCTTATCCTGGCTTGGTTGAAGCCGGGGTTGGTTTGATACCGGCAGGCGGTGGTTCAAAAGAGTTTGCGCTGCGAGCAGCCGCAGAAACGGTCGGGCGCGATATTATGCCGCGCTTGCAGCCGTATTTTGAGCAAGCAGCCATGGCAACGGTCGCCGGCAGTGCTGCGGAAGCTCAGCAACGCGGCTTTTTGAAAGCAACGGATGCTTGGGTGATGCATGCAGATGAGGTTTTGTATGCAGCACTGGCTAAAATTAAATCGATGCAAGCCTTAAATTATACACCACCGATATCAGCACGCTTTAAAGTTGCTGGTCGCGCAGGTACCGCGGGGCTCAAAGCGTTTGTCGCAAACATGCAAGAGGGCGGGTTTATCAGTGAGCATGATGCTTTTTTAGCGTCAGAATTAGCTTACGTCATGTGCGGTGGTGATGTGGATGCAGGAACCGAAGTTGATGAAGCGTGGGTACTGCGTTTGGAGCATGCGGCATTTATGCGGCTTGCACAAACACCGCTGACCCAAGCGCGTATTAAGCATATTTTAACCACCGGAAAACCCCTACGAAATTAGGTGCAAAAAACAAGGAGAGTAACGCATGACACAGATGTATGTGGTGGATATTTTACGTACCCCCGTCGGAAAAGCGCCTCGAGGTGTGTTTAAGCACACGCTGCCGGATGATTTATTAAGTTGCACCATAAAAGCATTAAGAGCGCGTCACGAAAATATTGATTGGGCGGCAATTCAAGATGTGGTGATTGGTTGCGCGATGCCAGAAGCCGAGCAAGGCATGAATGTGGCGCGTATCGCAAGTTTACTCAGCGGTTTGCCAAACTCCGTGCCTGCGATGACGATTAATCGCTTTTGTTCGTCAGGGGTGCAAAGCATTGCAACGGCGGCGGCTAGCATGCCGTGCGGTGATGTGCCAGCACTTGCATTAGCCGGGGGTGTCGAGAGTATGTCGAGTGTGCCGCTCGGTGGCAATAAGTACACAACTAACCCTGCTATTTTCGAAAATGATCATGTTGCGATAGCTTACGGTATGGGCATTACGGCAGAAAAAGTGGCATCCAAATGGAATATTTCACGCGAAGCACAAGATGCCTTTGCAGTCGAAAGTCATCGTCGTGCATTAGCGGCCCAAGAACGAGGGGATTTTAAAGCCGAGATCGTACCGGTTTTAGTGAAGCAACGTCGACCTGATTTGAACACGGGTGATGTACATATTCAAGAAGCATGGGTGAACCAAGACGAAGGTCCACGCGCAGGCACATCGTATGAAGCCCTTTCGCGTTTAAAGCCGGTGTTTGCACGTACAGGCTCGGTCACCGCCGGAAATACATCGCAAATGAGTGATGGGGCCGGGATTGCATTACTTGCCAACGAAGCAGCACTTAAAGCGTATAACTTAAAGCCTTTAGGGCGTTTATTAAGTTTTGCTGTTGCTGGTGTTCCACCGGAAGTGATGGGGATTGGCCCGATTCATGCCATTCCTTTGGCGCTAAAACAAGCCGGATTAAGTTTGGAGCAATTGGATTGGATTGAACTTAACGAGGCGTTTGCAGCGCAAGCACTGGCTGTAATCGAAACGTTGGGTTTGCCGCGTGACAAGGTGAATCCGCTGGGTGGGGCAATTGCGCTGGGTCATCCGTTAGGGGCAACGGGTACGATTAAAGCAGCAACGCTATTACACGGCTTGCGTCGAACTGGAGGAAAATACGGCATGGTGACCATGTGCATTGGCACCGGTATGGGGGCTGCTGCAATTTTTGAAGCGATGTAAATATTCGGTTAAGGCCCATCACACAACGCACGTTCTAAAGCATTTCTTGTTGTATTGAGAACAGATATTGACGTGATCACCATGGAGCCCCGTTCACATCCGCCTTTAAAAAAACCAAGGGGCCCGTATTGGCTATAAATCGTTTTGATGGCTTGGGTGCTTGATAAGGCTTTAGGTGCTGATTGCTGTATGGTTTTGATGGTATCAAACGGTTGTGTCAGTAGCGTTGCGCCCGTACCTGAAATGATGCCAGCGATCATCGACTTAGCATCTTCGTGTTGAACATAGGGTTTAATGTATTGCTCGAGCAGCAACGGGGCTACTAAAAAGAAGGTCGCGAACGATCCATCGCGTAGGGTTGTTGCGATTTGTCCGGTAAAAAACTTGCTTAAGCCATGCGTTCGCAGTATATCAACGGTAGATTTTTGAAAACTTTGTTGTGTGAGGCCCTGTTGAATCACGCTGTATTCAATGGGGCAGTTTACCAATGAGGCGCCTATGCCTGCTAAAAAAGCGTTACCTATTTGCTGAAATTTGTTTGATGATGCCGTATGCGCTTGTTGTAAAAATTGATTGAGTTCAAGCTGTATGATAACGGTTATGGGATACGTAACAGCGCTTACACCCACGCCTTGATAAAGGATACGAGGGTTGAACGTTAGGGGAAGACTTTGTTGAGCTCGAACCTTCATGGACCAAATCGGATGGGTGAACATAACGCGTGTTAAGCCAGATGCATATCCAATAAAAATACTTTTTTGTTGTTTTTTATCCATTGGGTACCTTCATTAATTAGACGTTAATCAATTAGGCTAGCAGAAAGTACGGTGCTTCGCAAACGCGATATAAATAAAAAGTAGTTTAAATTCAATGTGTTACGTTTTTCATCTGGATTATACCCAAAAGGCTGCGGTTCAGGGTGTGGCGTTGCTCGGGAGACGTCACAAAATTATGATTTACTGTTGTGTGCTGGGTGCTTATTGCGGGATGAAGGTGAGATACAACGTTTTTTTTTGAACACCAGGTGTCTTTAGTTGTATAGTACAGCGTAATTTTTTTTAATAAGGCTGGATTGGGATTGATCTTGATCTGTTTTTTACGCCCTATGGTTTTATGTTCGTGGAACGCAAAATTTAAGCTGCTATCAATTTCTTGAACCGTCAGTTTTTGAATGTCTTGATCAAGATAACTCAGTAACTTGAGTAGTTTGAATCGACGTGTTTTAAGAAAGGCTCTTTTGTTGATTTGATGTAATGTGGCGAGCATAAGCCTGCCTTTGATGCCTGGGGAGTGAAGAAAGGGAAATAAGAGCACGCAGTGCTCAATTTTTTCGGGGTATTTTTCTAGAAGTTTGAGCGCAACATGGCCTCCAATCGAATGCCCAATCAAATTAATTTTTGTATGATTTTTTATTTGTTCAGCATAAAAACCTTCAATTTTCTCTAAGTATTCCTGTGAACAACAGACACCATCAAACGATGGATAATAATCAATAAGCACTTGATTCTGAGTTAGAAGCTCGAGCTCTTTTCTCCATGCTTCATAAAAATAACTGGCCGGTGGATTGCCAGGAATAATCATCATATTTAGATTCATATTTATACTTATTTTTTAAGTTCAATCACCATGACGGTAATCGGGTGTTTTGTGATGTTTTCATCTTGATGCAGCTCATCCATAGGATCTTTTTTTAAATAATAGGCTTTATTTTTTTTAAGCTTTAAATAATGCACCTCGCCTTGATTATTCGTGATTTTGAGTGTGCCGTTGGTTAACGCAATCAGCACGCGGTCATAACGATGACGGTGCATGCTTAAAACCTGATTTGATTTGGGATAAATCACGGTTTTCCATACGTTTGTTTTATGATTAGAAAATTCTGCAGTACGCGCGGTGGATTGTGCGTAAGCTGTATTCAGCATGATGCATAGCAGCATCCAAACGGCAACAATAGGGTAATATTTCATTGACTGTGTGAATTTTATATTCATAATTAGCGGCACGAAAACACATGATAGGCTTATAACCTAGAAATATTATCTGGATCGTCGATGAATGTATACCTGCTCTGCCTAACACTTCTTTTTTCACCGTTGATGTACGCAACGAAAGTCGCGATTATTGGCGGAGGTCTCGCGGGGCTTTCAGCCGCAAAAAAACTCCATGAAGCGCACATTGAAACCGTGGTGTTTGAGGCGTCAGATCGCTTGGGTGGTCGTGTCGGCACGCAAATTAATCCGTATGGTCAAGCGTTTTATAATACAGGTGGCGAGTTTATTGATTCCACACAAACAGAAATACGAGATTTAGCACATGCGTTGGGATTAGAGTTTAAAACCTGGTACAGGCCACGTCAAAAAAAATTGGTCGAGACAGTGCTCTATGATGGTCAGAAATTTCAGACAGAATATGAGTATCTTGAGCCATTTTTTGCGAAAAACTCGAATCAACGAAAATATTTAGAGCAACTTGCTGAAGATATAAATTTATTAAAACGTCATCCCGATGCTTCTCGCGCTTTAAGCATTCAACAACGTTCTGTAAAAGACTATTTTCTTTATGAGTTAGGTGCTCCTACAGCATTGGCTGATTATTTTTTTTCTACGATCGCAAATTATTATGCGCAAGACGTGAGTGTGATATCAGCGGGTGTTATTGAAGAAATGATGCTTGATGTGGATACACGTATGTATCAAATTAGCGGCAAGCATGATGAAAAATATCGAGTGATTGGAGGCACAGGGCAAATAACTGATGCGCTGCTTAAGGCTGCATCCACATGGCATGATGTGGTGATTCATGCCGATGATCCTGTAAAATATATTAATCAATTGAATAATAAATATATTATCAATCATCAAGCGGACGAAGTTTTTGATTATGTAATCTCCACCTTGCCGCCTCCTATGCTAAAAAAAATCCAAGTCGATATTGATGGCTATCAAGAAGCGATGGCCCGTGTGTTTGACGAAAAAAATTATCCTTACGGTACGGTGGCCAATGTGTATTTGTTTTTTGATCAGCGCATCTGGAAAAATACAGCTTACATCGATGGTTTAGGTGATGATTATCAAGGGTATGATGGGGGTGTGATTTTATTGAATCATGCCAGCCTTTGGGATGAAACGAACGGACAACTCGATGCGCATGGTGCTGAAATTTCCGAAGGGATTATTCGGGCTTATTTTAGCGGAGATATTGTTCAAAATCAGTTTATGCAACACTCATCCGAGCAGGTTGATCGGTTGATTGTTCAGCCTATGCTTGAAAAACTTGAGCGTTTATGGCCAGGTTTAAAGCAGACGTACCAAGGTTTTCGCTTTAATACGCATCGGTATGCCTATGCGGGTGCGGTTCCTCCAGGCGTCAGTTATAAAACCTGGGGAAGCTATCCATTGCGTATGGGGGATTTTATTTTTGCGGGCGAGTTTTTTGATGACAGTGATGATCAGTCGTTTATGAACGGAGCGATTAAATCAGGGTATCGAGCGGCGGATATGATTAGAGGATATTGACTTCTCGTTCGAGCTTGATTTCAAATGTATGATAAACAGATTCGATAATTCTTTCAGATAAATCATAAATATCACGCCCGTGCGCGCCACCGTGATTAACTAAAACCAGTGATTGATGCTCATGCACACCGTAATTATCAAAGCGCTTGCCTTTCCAGCCACATTGCTCAATGAGCCACCCTGCGGCCAGTTTATACGATCCGTTGGGTTGAGCATAGTGGGGTGCGTTGGCATGCTTGAGTAATATTTTATTTTTATGTTCTTCTGAAATAATTGGATTTTTAAAAAAACTGCCTGAATTTCCAAGCTTTTTAGGATCAGGCAGTTTTCTAGAACGTATATTAATCACCGCGCGACTTACGTCTTGAATGGAAGGGGATAAGATTTTCATGCATTCTAATTCTTGTTCTATATCACCGTAGGCGGTATGAATATGGGCTTGTTTTTTTAATCGAAACGTGACGGAAGTCACACAGTGCCTTCCTTTTTCGGAAGTTTTAAAAATACTGCTTCTGTAATCAAATTCACACGCTGAATTTGAAAACGTTCGGGTGACATGCTCGTATAGATCAAACACTTCAACTTCAGTGATCACATCCTTAACTTCTACGCCATAGGCGCCAATGTTTTGTATCGGGCAGGCGCCAACACTGCCAGGTATGAGCGATAAATTTTCGATACCCGCATAATGATTTTGAATGCAAAAAAGAACAAAATTATGCCATATTTCGCCAGCGCCTACTTTAATGAGTACTTCATGATCATTTTCTTCAAGAATCGAGATCCCTTTAAAATTATTTTTAATCACCAAGCCATCAAAATTTTGTGTAAATAAAATATTACTGCCGCCACCTAAAATCAACAGTGGCTTTTTATTCTTATGCAAAACGTTGGTAAGGTGTTCGAAGCAACCGACTTCAGTAAAAGCAATCGCAGAAACATCGATACCAAAGGTATTGAAAGCTGTTAACGAAATATTTTGATTGATTTTCATCGATAGCAACAAAAAATAAGCATGTATACGAAGTATAGGCTGTTTATCATAAAAATTACATCATCTTGAATTTTTCAATGGCATAGGCGCGCGAGCTTTTTAAATCCACCAAAGGCTTTGGATAGTTAATAGGTGTTTTCGAGCGATGATAAGGATCATGGATTTGTTTATGATCTAAGTTTTTTAACTCAGGGCAGAATTGTTTAATAAAAACTCCCTGTGGATCAAACCGCTCGCTTTGACTGACGGGGTTAAACACGCGAAAGTAGGGGGCTGCATCGGTACCTGTGGAGGCGCTCCATTGCCATCCGCCGTTGTTGGATGCAAAATCCCAATCAACCAGTTTGGATGCAAAATAAGCTTCGCCTTCGCGCCAGTCTATCCATAAGTTTTTGGTTAAATACATGGCACTCACCATGCGTAAGCGATTATGCATCCAGCCAGATTGGTTGAGTTGCCTCATCGCGGCATCAACAAGCGGCACACCGGTTTGACCTTGTTGCCAGGCTAATAAATGCGCTTGATTTGTAGACCATTCAAGACGGTTTGTTTTAGCTTTAAACGGTTGGTTTCGACTGATTTGAGGGAAATTAAAGCAAATCATTTTATAAAAATCACGCCAAATTAACTCACTGAGCCAAGTCATGACGCCAGAATTTTCGCTGAGCTGAGTCAAGCATTGCGTGGGTGTTAAGTCGAGTAGGTACTGAATGCATTGCCTAGCCGAAACAATACCCAGGGCTAAATAAGGCGAGATGCACGATGTACCATCGATGCTTGGAATATCACGATCTTGGTCATAATCTTGAATTTTAGTTTTAATAAAGTGTTGCAGTGTATCTAAGCCGGCCTGATTTCCTGGTTTTAACCAGCTGATATCTTGGCTGTGTGATGGTGTATGGGTGCAATGATTAGCAGATGTGATCGATGTTTTATTTTGAGTGCAAGGCGTGTCTGTTGTTGTCAGTTGTGATGGATGGGCTTCTATATAAGCTAAGCAGGCTTTTTTGTACGGTGTAAACACCATGTAAGGTTCTGCTTGCTTATTTAAGATTTGGTCGGGTGGAATGATGCATTGATCACCAAACGTATGGACAGGAATATGGGCCGCTTTTAATTTTTTGATGACTTGATGATCGCGTGATCGTTCATCCCATTCGTATTCTAAATTAAAATACACCTCGGTGATTTGATATTGCTTAATCAGCTCTAAAATAATTTCATACGAATTTGAAAAAAAATCCGTTTGAGCTCGAATGAGGGGGATATGGAGGGTTTCTAGTGCTTGATCTAGCGCATCTAAATTTTGGTTCAGCCAAGTTTGTTGCACGGCCGACATATGATGACGTTGCCAGGTGGTGGGCGTTGTGATGTGTAAAGCAATCACGCCTTGTTGTGCGAGACTGGCTTGATAAAGCGCGGGATTGTCATGAATACGAAGATCGCGTCTAAACCACATGAGTTTCATAAGGCATGCCTAATATCATTAAATAAAGTAAGATTATTGGAACATGATACACTTAATCAACTTTTTGATCATGATTGATTTTAGATTAAAGTTTGGTTTGTAATATAAGGACCTTAAAAGAAGGACCGTATTTTATGGACCATCAAGATTCAATTGCTCTTTTCCCGTTATCAATCGCTTCGGGCGATTCAAAGAAGCAACGGGGGGCTTGAGGTCCAGCAGTGCGGAAGCGTACGCTAACAAACTTTTTTCTCAATTTTATTGGAAGAGGTTAAGGGATGACGGTGCTACTACACTGCAACACTCCGCATTGACAAAGATAAGTCATTGTGATATATTTTGAACCAGCCAATGGTTGCGCGATAGCCGTGCTTTAATCAAAGGAGCTGTTACGATGTTTTTTATGAAAAAAGCGAGTTCAACTCAGAAATCCGATAAAAACTTTGTTATTAAAGCAGTGTCTCGCCCAGGCGTCGTTACACAAAGAGAATATAAACCAAACCCCGCTTACAATCCTCTAGCATCAAGGCAATATTATCGTGAACAGAACGAGAGAGCTTATTTGGGGCTCCCAGCCAATGGTAGTTCTGTTGATGAATTAAGACTTAGCCCATGCTTTGAAGTTACAACAAAACACTATGAGCTTGAGTATGTAAGCCGCGAATTTCAAGATGACAAAGACGTTGTGCTTGCTGCACTAAAATACGATGTGGGTGCCATTCGTTTCGCTTCACCAAGGCTCCAAAATGATCCCGACGTGATTTATGCAGGACAACCTTCAAATTTACCATTAAACGCCTTCTTCGGCTGTATCTTAGCCAGTGTCGTCTTCGTAGCTCTCATCACTGTTTCACCACTCTTTCTAATCGGGGTATTTGCTGGTTTAGTTGCATCTATACTTTGCTTATTGATTGATGATAAACCCACACCACCCGATATGACGGAAGAGTTTTCTAGTCTAGCAAGTACTCCCAAGTAATGGGGAGTACTTGCTAGATAAATCGAGCGCAAAATTCATTGGTTTTTGTAGTTTGTATTAATTTGAAAGTGAGTTCATAATATAAGGACCTTAAAAGAAGGACCACATTTTATGGACCAACAAGATTCCATTGATCTTTTCCCGTTATCAATCGCTTCAGGCGAAGCCTTTTGTAATCGAGTGGATGAAACTTCGCGCCTTGTGCATTGTATTGAGCACCGACGCCCTGTGCTGCTCGTGTCACCACGACGCTATGGCAAAACAAGTCTCGCGCTGCATGCGATTAAAAAAAGCAAGCTCCCATACGCGCATATTGATTTCTTTTCAGCCGTCGATGAACTGGATATTCAGCGGGCAATCTTGAATGGCGTGAGCAAATTAATCGCTTCGATGGAAAGTTTTCCTAAAAAAGCGCTAGCACTAGCCACAGATATTTTTGAAGGTTCACGTGTTCGCGCGGTTGTTAGTAAACTTGGTTTTTCGCTTGAAATTGATAGCAAAGTAGAAAAGCCATCTCAACATATCTTAGATGTATTGGAGCGTTTAGAAGATCTCGCCGTCAAAACAAATAAAAAACTCGTGTTGTTTTTTGATGAATTTCAATGCATTGGGGAGCTTGCTCCAGACCAAGCGATGGAAGGGGTATTACGTCAAGTTGCACAACTTACGAAATCAATTTCATTTATTTTTTCAGGAAGCAATCGACATTTATTAAATCAATTATTTGATGATAGAAAACGGCCGTTTTACAAACTATGTGAACGCATTTCTTTGGATAGAATCCATCAGGAAGACTATCAAATTCATATCGAAAATTCAGCAAAAATGACATGGGGAAGCTCGATGGAAATCGACGCGTTAGAAAGAATATTTTCTATTACGGAAAGGCACCCATATTACTTGAATTTATTGTGCTCAAGACTCATGTATGAAAAGAAAAAACCAACGATAAATACGATTGAATCTATGTGGATTAAATATGTAAGTGAAGAACGATCACATGTAGCATCTGAACTGGATCTATTAAGTAAAAATCAGAAAAAATTACTCACGATCTTAGCTCGATCTAATGGAACTTCAGCGCCTTTAGGTAAAGACTTCATACACTTATCTAAGATGTCCAAAACAACGATTGACCAATCCATGACATTTCTTGAGCGTCATGATTATGTTAAAAAAAATGATGGGTTAACGACAGTACTTGATCCGTTAATTAAATCAGCATTATCAGGTAATTATATTTTGACATGAAAATTTTAATTTTAGGTTATGGCTACGGCGGTTATTATTGCGCTAAACAATTATTAGCTGCTGGGCATCAGGTGGTTGCTGTATCGCGGACTTATTCAGAGGATTATAGATTAGAGCACTTGAAGCATGTATGCCGTGATATTCGCTGCTTGAATCTTGATGTTGATGATAAACCTGATGCGATTTTGTATTGTGCTCCACCTTTGCCTGAAGGCGCGTGTGATACGCTGTTAGGTGAGGTTTTAGATGGATTGATACGTAAAAATCTGGTGGCCAAGATTGTTTATTGGGGCTCAAGTGGTGTGTATGGCGATCACGCCGGGGAATGGGTGGATGAAGAAAGTACCTGTCATATTAACTCGGATATTCAGCGTCGGCGCTTGGATGCTGAAGCTAAGATACAATTATTTGCACAAACCAACCAATTTGCCTGGTCTATTATGCGTGTTGCGGGGATGTTTGGTCCAGGGCGTATGCCGAGTACACATCAACCCGTGATTTATCTAGACGAAGCCCCGTACAGTAATTTAGTTTATATCGAAGATGTGGCGCAGGTTGCGATGCAGGCTGTTTTACATCCCACAGGGCTGGGTCTTGTGAATGTATCTGATGGCTTTCCAAAAAAAATGGGCACGCTACAACGCCTGGTGGCGGCGCATCAAGGTGAAACGGTGATAGAGCAGCACTATGCGGATGTGATGGCAACGGCAAGCCCGATGAAGCGTCATTTTCTTGTGGCATCGAAGCGGTTATCGAATAAAAAAATTCATCGATTATTGCCGAATATTAATTTTTCTGACTTCGAACTTAAGGTTAAAGCATGCTTGAAAAAATAGCGATTATTGGGGCGGGTGTGAGTGGTGCTTTGTTAGCGCATCGTATACAACATCATTATGATGTCACCGTGTTAGATAAAGCTCGAGGGGCGGGTGGGCGTATATCTCGTCTCAAGAAAAATGACTTTTGTTTTGATAAAGGTGCACAAGATTTTTTGCTTCAAGATGAGCAGGCGATGGGTGTGATTCAACCCGCGATAAATTTAGGCATGATTTCGCCATGGGCTCCACGTTTTATGATGCTAGATGGCTCAACTAAGCAATGGATAGATACGCAGCAAAAGCCATATTTTTGTGGTCACGGAAATTTAAATCAAGTGGTTAAATGGTGGCTGGAGGGGGTGCGTGTTCATTATTCGACGTGTGTCACCGAACTTCAACAACGTGGGCAGCAATGGTTTTTAATCACCGATAAGCACGAACGTTTAGGACCGTTTGACCGTGTGGTGATGACGCAACCGGTACCGCAAGTTTTACCACTTGCACCTGAATTTGAAACCGCGCTTGGCGATGTGGCTTACAGCAGTTGCATGATGCTTTATCTCGGGCTTGAAAAGCCTCTGCCTTCTACCATGGCTGATGTGATTTTGAGTCATCAGACGGAGGCGCGTTGGATCATTCAAAATCATCGCAAACCAGGCATGCCGTCGTCTGAGTCTTTAACGATTCAATCCAAATCGCATGCTTATGATGAATTGAAACAAGCTTCAGATGCATTCAGTGTGCAGATGATTCAAGACGTTGAAAATATACTAGGTCAAACGTTAAATTTTGTATTGAAAGAGCAGCATATTTGGCGTTATGCAAAATGTCTGAATGCACAAAACAAAGGGAGTTTGTGGGACTCAGAACGCAAGCTTGGGGTGATTGGCGATGCCTTAGGGCCAGCTACCTCTTCAGGCATTGAGTCGGCTATCTTAAGTGCGCTTGATGGGTGTGAACGGTTGATGTGATGATATTAGATCCTATAATATTTTGACAAAAGTCACACATTGTTCTATTGTTAGGCTTATGAAGCTTAAAAAATTACAATATGATTTTTCACCTGAAAAAAATCAGGTGTTAATTGAAGAGCGCGGTGTTTGCTTTGAAGATATCGTGTCAGCATTACATCATGGTCATTTATTGGATGTTATCGCTCATCCTAATGAGTCAAAATATCCTAATCAAAAAATATACATTGTTAATTTAAGTGGATATGTTTATTTAGTACCATTTGTTGTAAAAGACAAGCAAACAATTTTTCTTAAGACTATTTTTCCTAGCCGCAAGCTGACTAAAAAATATTTGGTTCATGGAGGTGTATGATGAAAAAGAAACGCGATAAATTTGATGTTAAACTCGATCAAGATGAGCGTGAACTGCTAGAATCTGTCGAGCGAGGGGAGTGGAATACCGTAAGCGATGTGGAGGAAGAGACGGTGCTTGCTAGAGAGGCTGCGGAAAATTTCTTACGTAAAGATGAACGTATTACGTTACGTATTTCAAGTGGCGATTTAGAACGTTTAAAACAAAAGGCTGCTTATAAAGGGCTCCCTTATCAAACATTTATAGCCAGTGTTTTGCATGAATACGCAGCTGGGCACTTTAAAGACGTTGCCTAAAAGCAGTATTATAAAAAAAGAAGGTGGGTTTTCACCCGACCTTCTTGTATAAAGTATTTATTTGGATAGGTATGGATTATTCATCTGTAAGACGAAAATATTTGGTTCCAAAATAACGTTGTAATTTTTTGCGGATGGTTCCACGGCTAATGCCGAGAATTTTAGCAGCTTGCAGTTGGTTCCCACGACGACGTTCCATCACGGCTTGTAACAGCGGTGGCTCAACTTCGGCAAGAATCATATCATACAGATCATTGACAGGTTTGTTTTTATTTTCAGCCAAAAAACGATTGACGAGTTGGTAGACCAAATCTTGCAAACCTTGCTCTTGTTTGATCGCGTCAATTGTAGCTGTGGGTTCAGTAACATTCATCATAACTTCCTTATTTCTTGATTAAATCAACGCATTGTTCAAGCGTCATAACGGGTGTATCACATATAAAACGCTCAATAATTCTACCTGAAGCTAAATTAAGAAGCTACCCCTTTTTCTAATTTTTGGGTACTTTTTTTTCGGTCAAGTAAGCGCACAACCAATTCGGGGAGTGAGCAGTCGGCCTGCTCTTCTGAAAGGCTTTGATTGAGGGCTTTCAGCTCACGTTGAATTTTACGCGTGAGCTTTTTTTTATCTGAATTTAAAAGTTCAGACAGTACTTGAGTGAGTTCGTCATGATTAAAATCATATTGTAAAAGCTCTGGAACAATCATACGGTTGGTGAGCAAGTTGCATAAACCGATGTATTGTACGCGAAGAAAAATAGATGCTGCTAAATAAGCAATCAAACCAGTTTTGTAAATAATGCACATGGGTTTTTCGAGCAGGGCGCATTCAAGCGATGCTGTACCTGAAGCAACCACAACCACATCACTGCACGTGATGACATGAGCCGCACGGCCCTCAATGAAGCTGCAGGGGACGTTGGTGGCATGCCAGTGCTTTTGTATCGTTTTGAGACTCAGTGTTTTTGCAATCGGAAGCACAACGTGTAAATCAGGAAAGTGTGCACACAAGGTTTCAGCGACACGCGAGAGCACGGGCAAATGCCGCTCAATTTCATGGCTACGACTGCCAGGTAAGATAGCAAGCAGCTGCTTGTTTTCTGGCAAGCCTAAAGCTTGGCGCGTAGGGGCTTGCTCACGGCATGCGGCCAAGCTTTTAATCAAGGGGTGGCCGACAAACGACACGGGCACGGCGGCATCTTCATAGATTTTTTTTTCAAACGGAAAAATCACCGCCATGTGATCAACCGACGCCTTAATGGTATGAATGCGCCCAGGTTTCCATGCCCATAATTGAGGGCTGACGTAATATAAAATTTGAATGCCGAGTTTTTGTTTGGCAAATTTGGCAAGACGTAAATTAAACCCCGGGTAATCCACTAAAATAAGCAGATCCGGCTTGGTTTTTTCGAGATGCGCGCATATGGCACGAAAAGCTTGTTTGATGGTTTTAAAATGCCGCAGAACTTCGGTGATGCCGGTCACACCAAAACGCGCTAAATCGCTGATAAGATCAATGCCTTCGGCTTCTAAATGCTTACCACCAATACCGGTATACACCCAAGATGGATGGATTTGCTTCAGCTGCCTGACCAACGCTGCGGCGTGTTGGTCACCGGACTCTTCTCCGGCAACCAGCACGATATGTTTAGGCTTCTGCTGGTTCGGCATGGTTGGTTGTTAAATTAAGTTGAATCATGTCAGAAATTTGAGCCGCTGTTGAGAGCGCTTCGCGACCTTCTTCACCGGTGACTAATGGGGTTGTATCATTCATGATACAGTGCAAAAAGGCTTTGATCTCTTCGAGCAGCGCATCGCCTTTATCAAAAACGGATTGATGACGCGTGACATCAGGAATGCCGGGGAACATCTCGCCTTCGCCTTTGGTAAATACAGCCAGCTGCTTGTGATGATAATCGATCGAGATGTAGCTGTTACGCTGAAAAATGCGCGTTTTACGTTCGGTTTTAAAGCTCACACGACTTGCCGTTACGTTCGCAATGCAATTGTTTTCGAAGGTAATGCGTGCATTCGCAATATCAATCGACGGCGAAAGTACAGGCGCGCCGTGTGCATCCAATGATTTGATGGGTGATCGCACCATGGTTTGAATGAGGTCAATATCATGAATCATAAGATCAAGCACCACGTTGACATCGGTGCCACGGGGATTAAACGGCGCTAATCGATTGGATTCAATAAACAAAGGCTTTTCTAAGTACTCATCGAGCGCTAAGCGTGCCGCGTTAAAGCGCTCCATATGACCTACTTGTAATTTAACTTGATGTTTTTTTGCAAGTGCAATCAGCGCTTCTGCTTGTTGTACCGTTTCGGTGATGGGTTTTTCTATCAGGACGTGAATACCGGCTTCGAGGCAATCTTTTGCAATAGCAAAGTGCGCATTCGTTGTTGCAGCAATGCAAACCGCATCCACAAGTCCAAATAAGTCACGATGATCACGATAACCGGGGACTTCAAACTCGTTAGATGCTGCTTCACAAATAGCGGCATGACGGTCGCAGACGGCGACGAGTTTTGCGTGTTTTAAAACTTGGATTTTTTGAGCATGAAAACGACCCAAGTACCCAACGCCGATGACGGCACATCTTATAGGATTCATAAAAAAAGCGGCATGATTTAATGTTGACGAATTATTACACCTTATGATGTTTATATCAATTGCATTTCTAGTTACACTATATAACAGTCCAAATAAAAACAAACGAAGTAAACTCATGGTAGAAACTGAATCACGTATGCAGAAAAAAACAACGGATATATTAAAACGCCCACCTCATTCGGTCGAAGCAGAGCAGGCGATTATCGGTGGGTTAATGCTCGATAACGAAACGTGGGATAAAATAGGTCATATACTATGTGAAGAGGATTTTTATCGTACTGAAAATCGCGTCTTATTTCGTGTGATTGCGCATTTGGTTGCAAAAGAGCAACCGTTTGATGTGGTGACGGTGATGGATAGCTTAAAATCCAGTGATGATGAACATGTTGTCGGTGGTGAAGCGTATTTGTTTGATCTTGCGAAGAACACACCCAGTGTTGCGAACGTGGTGGCGTATGCAAAAATCGTTCGTGAAAAATCGGTGCAACGTCAGTTGATTGCAGCCTCGGGGGAGATTGCCGATGCGGCGTATCATCCCGGTGAACGCGAAGTGTCGGACTTGCTTGATTTTGCAGAAACACGCGTTTTTTCTATTGCAGAGCAAACGGCTAAAGAAGGCGGCCCTGAAGGCATGCAGTCGATTGTGGTGCGTGCAGTTGAAAAAATTGATGCATTATTTCATCAAGGCAGTGCGATCACCGGTGTTCCTACGGGATTGACCGATTTGGATGAAATGACCTCGGGACTCCAAGAATCAGATTTGGTGATTGTCGCGGGTCGGCCATCGATGGGTAAAACCAGTTTGGTGATGAATATTGCGGAACATGTGGCGATTGAGGCTAAAAAACCCGTGCTTGTGTTTTCGATGGAGATGCCATCCGACTCCCTTGCGATGCGTATGATGTCTTCACTTGGGCGAATTGATCAAAATAATATTCGAACGGGTAAATTAAACGATGATGATTGGTCGCGGGTCACATCAACCGTGCATATGCTTTCAGAAGCGCCTATTTTTGTGGATGACTCACCGTCCTTGAGTCCGGCTGATTTGCGTGCACGTGCAAGGCGTTTGGTTAAAGAACACGGTTCTTTGGGCCTGATAGTGATCGATTATTTGCAGCTGATGAAAGTTCCTGGGTTTCGTGCTGATAATCGCGCCGCTGAGATCTCAGAGATTTCACGTGGTTTAAAAGGCCTGGCGAAAGAATTAAAAGTGCCTGTGATTGCTTTATCTCAGCTCAACCGAAGCCTTGAGCAGCGCCAGGATAAGCGTCCGGTGATGTCAGATTTACGTGAATCGGGTGCGATTGAGCAAGATGCGGATTT
The DNA here is from genome assembly GCA_029212505.1 of Legionellaceae bacterium. Classification (GTDB taxonomy): domain Bacteria; phylum Pseudomonadota; class Gammaproteobacteria; order Legionellales; family Legionellaceae; genus JAALKW01. The sequence continues at coordinate 488,270 of JARGOS010000001.1, forward strand.
AATTTGTTTTATTTATCGTGATGAAGTCTATAACGAAGACAGCCCCGACAAAGGCACGGCTGAAATTATTATTGCCAAACAACGAAACGGTCCTATCGGTCGTGCCAGAGTTGCTTTTTTAGGGCAATTTACACGTTTTGAAGATTTAGCATTCCAAGGGTATCAGGGCCAAAATCAGGGAGAGTAATGCATGGCGAGACCGACTCGGATTGAAGTGGATGTTGATGCGTTGCGGCATAATTGCACGCGTGTTACATCGTGCGCACCGGGGAGGAAAATGATCGCGATGGTTAAGGCCAATGCGTACGGGTGTGGGGTATCGGCTGTGGTTCCGGCACTCGATGCCCATGTGGATGCGTTTGGTGTGGCATGCTTTGAAGAGGCGCGTGCGCTTCGAAAATTTACCTCTCGCACCTGCGTTCTTATGCAGGGTGTGTTTCAACAGCATGAATTATTTGATTTAGCTGATGCGGGTTGTGAACCGGTGGTGCATCAGCTAGAGCAGCTTGCTTGGATTCTAGAAACGCCTTTACCTCAAGCCATTCGTGTGTGGGTTAAAGTGGACACGGGCATGCACCGGCTTGGGTTTGATGTCCCTACGGCACAAACCGTGATTGCAGCGCTTAAAGCTTGCCCCTGGGTGCAAGACAATCTTGGTGTCATGACGCATCTTGCCTCGGCAGATGAGCCGAGCCATGCTCAGAATCAAGCGCAATTAGCTTTATTTAATCAGCTTGATTTAAGCCAGGGTGTGTTTGAACGCAGCATCAGTAATTCAGCAGCAATTTTATCGTGTCCTGAAGCCTTGGCCGACGTGGTGCGTCCTGGCATTATGCTCTACGGTGTTTCACCTTTTGCAGATCAAACAGCCGCTTCACTTGATTTAAAGCCGGTGATGCGATTTATTTCAGAAATAACTGCGATACATACGTATACCGCAGGTGAGCGTGTGGGTTATGGTGGTACGTGGAAAGCACAGCGAACATCAAGAATAGGTGTGGTGGCTGCAGGCTATGGCGATGGTTATCCACGGCATGTAGCGCCTGATACACCGGTGTATATTAACGGTCAGTACGTACCGGTTGTTGGACGCGTATCGATGGATATGCTTACGGTCGACTTAACTGATTTTGAAGCGTCTAATATTGCGTTGGGTACGCGGGTTGAATTATGGGGTGCGCACCTTCCTGTGGAACGTATTGCGCGTGCAGCAGAAACGATTGGGTACGAGCTTATTTGCCAAATTTCTCCAAGAGTGCGTGCCAAGGCCGTGATTATATAAATGCTGGGATTATATAGGGATATAAATATCATGAAAAAAAAAGCATGGTGTGTGGTGTGGGTTGCACTGAGTGTGGTTGGCTGTACCGAGGTCAATCAGGAAGGCGTGGGTAGTGTTGCCGGCGGCGTTGCGGGCGGTATTTTAGGAAACCAAATCGGCGGTGGCTCAGGAAACGTGGTCGCAACGGTGGTGGGTGCGGTCGCTGGCACGATTTTGGGTGGAAAAATTGGTGCATACATGGATCGCCAAGATAAAATAAACATGGAGCGCGCATTAGAAACCGCGCCTACGGGTAAAAAAACAAGTTGGAAAAATCCTGATTCCGGTCATCAATACAGTGTCACGCCGACACGTACGTATTACCGTAACGAACAACCGTGCCGTGAATACACAACGTATGCCAATATTGGCGGCAAACAAGAGCAAATTTACGGCAAAGCGTGTCGCCAAGCCGATGGTTCATGGCGCGTGATGAATTAGTTCGCTGGATTACCCATGTGGGTTGACGTCTTTTGGCTAACTCTGGCAAGATGTTTTTTTCGTGTGACAAATGTTCATTAAGGGACGAGTATTCATGAAAGTGTTGGTTGCAGTGAAGCGTGTGGTGGATCCTTATGTAAAAATACGGATCAAACCCGATCATCAAGGGGTTGAAACGGAGCATGTGAAACATGCGATGAATCCTTTCGACGAGATTGCGATAGAAGAAGCCTTGCGCTTGGTTGAAAAAAATCAAGCCAACGAAGTGGTTGCGGTGAGTATTGGTTCAGATGCATGTCTTGAAACTTTACGACATGCCTTAGCCTTAGGTGCGCATCGTGCGATACATATTAAGACATCTGAAGCGCTTGAGAGTTTAAATATTGCTAAATTATTGCATGCAATTACTCAAAAAGAATCGCCTGATTTGGTGCTTTTAGGTAAGCAAGCGATTGATGGTGATAATAACCAAACACCTCAAATGCTCGCAGCTTTGTTGGATTGGCCTCAAGCCACGTTTGCCTCAGCTTTGGTGATGGATGCTGATTCTAAAAAGCTTACGGTAACGCGAGAAGTGGACGCAGGTCTTGAAACCATCAGCCTAGATTTGCCTGCGGTGGTGAGTACGGATTTGCGACTCAACGAGCCTCGTTACGCAAGTTTACCGAATATTATGAAAGCGAAGCAAAAGCCACTCGATGTGGTGATTGCATCTGATCTTGGTGTTGATCTTAAGCGCCATACCGAAATCTTATCGGTTAAGCCGCCTCACGTTCGCCAAGCCGGTGTTAAGGTTGCATCGGTGGATGAGCTTTTAGACAAATTACGGCATGAAGCTAAAGTACTAGGATAAGGGAAAGGGGTAGATAATGCGCGTTTTAGTTCTGGTTGAGCATGACCATGCTCATATACATCCTTCAACAGCTCATGTACTTAAAGCAGCACAGGCGTTAGGGGATGAAATTATTTTGTTGGTTGCTGGTGCTGGATGCAGTGCGGTTGCAGAACAGGCCGCGAAACTTGCAGGTGCCACACAAGTGATGCTGGCTGATGATGTCGCATATACCCATTTTTTTGCTGATAATTTAAGTGAACTGGTGATGGCATGTTCAGAGAGTTTTGACGCGATTCTTGCACCAGCCACGACGTTTGGGAAAGATATTTTACCACGTGTTGCAGCTAAGCTTGATGTGACGCAAATCTCAGATGTGACACAAATTATTGATGAAAATACGTTTGAACATCCTATTTATGCAGGTAATGCGATTGAAACCGTGCGTGTTTTAGATGCGGTTAAATTATTAACCATTCGAACCACGGCTTTTGATGCGGTGGTGGATGAGCAAGCACCCTGCGCGATTGAGGTGATGAATAGGCCTGCAGTTGCTTCGAATATGACGTTTGTTGATGCATCGTCGAGTGCTTCGGAGCGTCCCGATTTATCGAGCGCGAAGCGTGTGGTTTCGGGAGGACGCGGTTTACAAAGTGCCGAGCAATTTAAGTTAATCGAAGATTTAGCAGATGCTTTGGGCGCTGCCGTGGGCGCTTCGCGCGCCGCAGTGGATGCAGGATTTATTTCAAACGATCATCAAGTGGGTCAAACAGGAAAAATTGTGGCCCCCAGCTTATACATCGCCGTGGGTATTTCAGGGGCGATACAGCATTTGGCCGGCATTAAAGATTCGAAAACCATTGTCGCTATTAATAAAGACGAAGAGGCACCTATTTTTCAAGTGGCTGATTATGCTTTGGTCGGGGATTTATTTACGGTGGTGCCCGAATTAATTGAAAAGCTTAAGGCTTAAAAATAATCATAAAAATTGGAGTGAAACCTATGTTAGTTGGTGTGCCAAAAGAAATTAAAGCGCAAGAAATGCGCGTGGGTCTTGTTCCTGGCAGTGTGCGAGAAATTATTCGTTCAGGTGGCCGTGTGATTGTTGAAAAAAATGCGGGCCTTGGTATTGGTATTTCGGACGAAGCGTATGAGCATGCCGGGGCTGAAATTGTAGAAACTGCGGATGATATTTTTGATCGCGCTGATTTAATTATTAAAGTTAAAGAGCCGCAGCCGATTGAATGCCGAAGATTGCGTGAAGGCCAAATTTTGTTTACGTATTTGCATCTTGCGCCCGATCCGATGCAAACACGTTTACTGAAAGAATCAGGTGTGACCGCGATTGCTTATGAAACCGTCACGGAGCCTGGGGGCGGCTTACCGCTGTTAACGCCAATGTCACAAGTGGCTGGACGCATGTCAATTCAAGCCGGTGCGCATTGCCTCGAAATGACCCAAGGCGGCGCCGGAATCTTATTGGGTGGCGTACCCGGTGTGGCGCCTGCCAATGTTGTGGTAATTGGAGGTGGTGTGGTCGGCACCAATGCAGCACGTATGGCTATGGGGATGGAAGCACAGGTCACGGTACTGGATCGTTCGTTGGCACGTCTTCGTGTGCTTGATTTCCAGTTTGGTTCAAAAATCAATGCAATCTATTCAACAGAAGAAGCATTGGAGCATTATGTTACTCATGCCGATTTAGTGATTGGCGCTGTACTCGTGCCGGGTGCAGCAGCACCTCGTTTGGTGAGCAATGCGATGTTGGAAGCCATGCGTCCGGGTTCGGTTATGGTTGATGTTGCGATTGATCAAGGCGGGTGTTTTGAAAGCAGTCGTCCAACGACGCATCATGAACCCACGTATATGGTCGATGGCGTGGTGCACTATTGTGTGACGAATATGCCAGGTGCTGTGCCAAGAACGTCAACGTTTGCACTGAATAATGCAACCTTGCCGTTTATTTTGAGTTTGGTCACCAAGGGGCTTAAAAACGCTTTGTTGAGCGATCCTCATTTGGCTGAAGGCTTGAACGTACATCAAGGACAAATCACGTGCGAAGCGGTCGCTCGTGACTTAGGTTATGATTATGTGTCGGCTCGAGATGCGCTCTCGGATTAAATAAATAATTAATTATTTATTTACGCTTTAAAATACTTTGTATGATAGGGATGAGGCCAGCTAGACCGAAGGCCTCGCCACTAAAAATCGACGATACATCATTGGTGAAAGTTTTGACTGATTTACCCATGTGTATCACATCATCTGCGGCAAGTTTGATGTCGTGGCTCACTTCTGCTTTCGCAAAATCTCGAATGTCTCGAAGTGCTTCAACTTCTTGTTGATGTTTTTTCTTCTTAGCAAACACAACACATATCAAACCGAGTACAACATGACTGCCCGCTAGAATAAACGCCGTCATATGCGTTGGAAAATACTGTTGCAGAGTAAAAAACAGGGCAATATCCAACAGGATGAATGCTGTTAAGAATGCAATCAAACCCAGGCTCCCAAAAACTAATTGACGTAATTGGTCACGCACAAAAACATCCAGCATGGCGCGTTCACTGCGCAAGTATAAACTCAGTTTTTTCTCAAAATTTCTGTGCATTAACGCTCTCCTTTGTTGCGTGTGAGCACACGACCAAATAAGGCGCCTAAAGCAAATAAAGCGAGCGCTGTTGCCGGTGAAAGGTTTTCATAGTCTTTTTTCGCTTGCTCTAAAAAATCGGTTAACGCTTTTTTTGCGTCCTGATCAAGATGAAGCGCGAGCTTTTCTGTTGGATGGGGCTTTGCGTCGGGCAGGGGCTCGTGCTGTGACTTGGCTGCTTGCAGGCGCTTAACTTCTTGACGTAAGGCCTCGACTTCATGCTCCAGCGCTGATTTTTTCATATGCCTCTCTATAGTTTAGTCATGCATTCATCCATAAGCAGTTATCTAACAGTATAGTTTTAGCCTTAAGAATTCGCCAGTAATAAAAATATGTGCTCAATATATGTACACAAGTGTGATTCCGTGTTAATATAAAGAACATTTTTTATTAAATAAATATAAGAGGCTTACTATGGCTGATGACGTGAAAGTAGTGGTTTTTTTAGGAACCGATACAATAAAAACGGTTGATAACTATGTAAGAACGCAACGCGGAGAGCTCTTCAGTTACGTTTCAGATCGTATACCTAAGCCAAGCTCTGAGCAACATGAGACTGATTATATGATGCAGTCTGTTGAAAGTCATGAAGACTGGAGTCGAGTAGATGCAACAGCGATTGAACGTGATAGTTCAGAAAAAGAGCTGGTTCATGTTTATGATGGACCAAAAACGTTTGGAGCAGACTTTTATCATATTATGGCGCAAGGTGTGTCCGATCTTCTGCCAGCTATCGCTGGTGGTCAAACCGTTCTTAACATCATCGGTCATAGTCGAGGGGCGGTTGAGTCTATTATTGCATCGCATGAACTGGACAGAATTCAAAAAATATTGGGAGCGACGGATCAAAATGCGATTAATTCTCCAGAAGCTTTGCTTGAATTGCTTTGCGATAGTGAGCACAAAGAAACGAAGCAATATTTGAATACAAAATTAGAACCATATATCAATGAGTTATTTGATAACTTATCAGAATTAATAACCAATATGGCTAAGGTTAAAGTCAATCTCTTTTTGCTTGATCCTGTACCGGGTGGTAGTGTTTTGTGTATGACAGGAGCTAAAATTACGGATGCACGTTATTTTAAAATACCCACCATTGTGAACGATTGTCAGGAAATTCTGCTTGAAAATGAGCGTACGCGTGGCTTTAAGGCCATTGTGCCACACGTAGTTGATCCTAAAATAACAACGTTTACGTTGATTAATTTACCTGGTCATCATGGGACAGCCAGCGGTAATCCTTATGATCAGCAGCTTAAGAATCGCCCCAAAGATTCGGAACTTAAAACGAAAGAAGTCCATGATATTAGTTTATATATGTTATACGATTTTCTCGATAAGCATGGTGTTGCGTTTGATTCGCAATCTAATGCCTCTCGTACTAATCTATTGATAAGTAATGATCTTGATCAGTTATTTGAAAACTATCGTGCTGCAAGCAGCGCAGAAAAAAGTGAAATCAAGCTAGCAGCGTATAACATAATTTTAGAAAATAAATCGGCATATGAGGCTTTTAATCAAACAACATATTTCCCGGATTGGCTTTTTTTTGGGCATGAAGGGAGTATACAGGCTTATCTATCGGCTGGAGCTTTGTCTTTAAATCATGATCGTATCATACATGTTGGTGGTCCAGGAGATACCTTTCTCAAAGGTATTGTCTCGTTTCAAAGTGATGCGTTTGTCAATGCTGCTCATGCTCGCTTATTTTTAAGAAATGAGCTTAAGATCACAGACGATCAAACGCCTGTCGAAAGTCTTTTAGCGATTCTAGATAATTTTGATCAAAAAGTGCATGACATTCATCATATTTTTGAACAGGATAGCAAGGGCGAATTAACCCAAGCAATCAAAAGCAGTTTACAAATGATGTTTTCTGGTTTGATGCAAACGTATTTGAGAAATAATCTTTCTGCTAAAGCACAAGGCGCTATTTTAGAAGTAATTGAGCGTACGATTAATATAAAGCTTAGCTCTGATAATAGTACGGAGGCATTAGTAAATCTTGTTCAAGACTTGAAGCTTTATTTAGTTGAGAATTTATCTAAAGATTTGCATGCATTGACCGTTTCACATCAACAGGATGTTTTTAATTTACTTAATAGTGATGAGCTCAGTATTGCAATGTTACAAGATAAAACTTCTCAACTTAAACAGTTTGAAGTGCATTTACAGGTTTTGACGAAGTATTTTGCGGCATTTGAATGTGTACAACCGCAGTTAAAAGCTAGTCAAAATGTATTAAATGATAGTCTAGATCTTTTGACTTCATGTCGTGCTACGCTTACGAAGCATAAGCATCAGCTTTTAATTTTGTCTAGTTTTCATGATAGAGCATTAAGTGGCCTGCAAGCAAGCATGCAGGAAGAAAACGAACAACTGCAAGCTAGAATAGAGATTATTCGACAAGAAAATACGGAAATTCATGCAGAGCTTCAAGAGCAACAGCGTGCACATGAAGCATTGCAAGCTGAAAAAGCTAGGGTAGATGCGGCGCTTGCAGCCCAAATTACAGATAATCACGCATTGTCGGGTGAACATGACACGTTAAGAACCGAACGCGATAATTTGATACGTGAACGTGATACTCAAGCTGAGCGAATAGCTGAGCTTGAAAGGCGACCCAATGTGCCAGCTGAGCGAATAAACGATCTTGATGGGCTGCTTGCAAGACCTGTTTCGGATGGTCTATTTCATGGGGTAAGTTTAGAGATTTTGGGTACGTTTGCGTTGGTTTTAGGTAGTGCGGTGGTTGCTTTGTCACTTGTGGCACTGATGCTGACGCCCGTGGCACCTATTGTGCCGCTAGGCATAGCCCTGGCGGGAGCAGGGCTTGCAACGGCTGGCTTCTTTGGTATGAAACAAGGTGTAGAAGAGCTGCACCAGGAAGCGCTTTATCAAAGCTCTTTAAATTAAAACAAATAATCGTGTTGCAATTGTTTGTCCTGACGTGTGGGTGCGCTTGTGTCTTCAGATGAGGTGGCGTGAGACGAACCTTCGTCGGGAACGGAATCTTCACGAAAATACTCTTGAATGCTCGATCCGCTGTTGCTGGTGTCGAGCAAGCCGGTTTTAGGATTGATTTGCTTACTTACAATTTGCTCGGGTATTTTAAGTTCTTGCTCGGGCTTGTCTTTGAGTGCTGTGCGCATAAAATCAACCCAAAGCGGTAGGCTGAGTCGTGATGCGTATTCATGCAGGGGACTTGGGTTATCAAATCCGACCCAGGTGGTGACCACAAGATCGGGATTATAGCCCGCAAACCATGCATCCAATTGATTATTGGTGGTGCCTGTCTTGCCTGCAATGTCTTGTCGGTTGAGCACTTGTGCACCACGCGCCGTACCACCTTGAACAACGCCACGTAGCGCTGTATTCATGAGAAATGCGACTTCTTCGGAGATGACGCGAGGCGCTTCCATTTGCGTTGATTCAATAATACCACCGTCATCAGGTGGGACCTGTGTGGGGGTGGCTTGCAATAAAACGCTGCCATCAGAATCTGTAATTTTGTCGATAAGATACGGTTCAACTTTATAGCCATTGTTAGCAAACACCGCGTACGCTGATGCTAAATCCAGCGGACTTGTGGTGAGTGTACCCAGGACCAGTGATAACGTATGCGGTAAGTTTTCTTTATGAAAACCAAAGCGGCTTGCAAAATCAACGGCATAATCAATGCCAATATCATCCAAAATACGAATGGATACAAGATTACGTGAACCGGTGAGGGCGGCTTTAAAACGCGTGGGGCCGTTGAACGTGTGATTGGCATTATGTGGGCGCCACAAGCCTTCTTGGCTGGGGTCGTCCATGGCAATCGGGGCGTCGTTGATGAGGGTTGCCAGTGTGTAGCCTTTGGCCAGTGCGCCTGCGTAAATAAACGGCTTAAAGCTTGAGCCGGGTTGACGGTCGGCTTGCGTTGCTCGGTTAAATTTACTGCGTTGAAAATTAAACCCGCCCACCAAGGTTTCGATAGCACCGTTCGATGGATTGATGGCGACGAGTGCGGCTTCTGCTTCTGGAACCTGCGTCAGCTCCCAGGTATTGTTTTTATTATTTTGCGTGATATACACCACATCACCTTTTGAAACCACTTGGGCTGCGCGTTCGGGTAATTTACCGACCCAACCGTGTTTTTTGAGCGAAGGTCGTGCCCAAGACAAGCCTGACCAAGGGAGGGTGATGGTTTCACCTGCAGGTGTGAGCGCGGTTGCTTCACGTTCTTCAACCGATAAAATAACGGCCGGTATGAGGGCGTTCACCACAGGGTAATGTTTGAGCGTGGTGTGCAGGGTTTTAAGTGGATAATCAGCAAGAGGAACCAGTTTGGTCACAGGACCGCGATAACCGTGGCGATGGTCGTAGTCCATCAGATGTTTTTGCACCAAACGATTGGCTTGCTCTTGTAAATCAGCATGAATCGTTGTGTACACTTTGTAGCCACGCGTATAAGCATCCGGTCCAAAATGGTCGTAGAGTGATTGGCGAATCATTTCAGCCACGTAAGGTGCCTCAGCTTCGGTTTCTACGCCATGATAACGTGCGGTGATGGGTTCTTCGATGGCTTTTTGATACGCCTCTTGTGTAACGTACTCGGTTTCGAGCAAACGCTCGAGAACGTGATTTCGGCGTTTTTTAGCGGCTGTTGGGTTTGCAATAGGGTTTTGTGATGACGGGGCTTGGGGTAAACCTGCTATCATCGCCAATTGTGCCAAACTCAGCTCTTTGAGTTCTTTTCCGTAATACACTTGTGCTGCGGCGCCCACCCCGTAGGCACGGTTACCTAAATAAATTTTATTTAAGTACAGTTCTAAAATCTTTTCTTTCGAGAGCTCACGGTCAATTTTGATGGCCAGTAAAATTTCGTTGAATTTACGCAAAAAGGTTTTTTTGCGGTTGAGAAAAAAGTTTCGTGCGACCTGCATGGTAATGGTACTACCGCCTTGAGATTTGGTACCGGTTTGAATCATCCGCACCGCAGCCCGGCCAAGGCCCATCACATCAACCCCTGGGTGTTCAAAAAAACGTTGATCTTCAGTCGCGACCAAGGCATGCACAAGCGCTTGAGGGATCTCATCATACGTTACGGGAATACGTTTTTTTTCACCGTACTCTTGAATTAATCGTCCCTCTTGACTGTAAATTTGTAACGGGACTTGCAGTTGAATATTTTTTAATGAATCAACATCGGGTAGTTGGCTCTCGGCATAAATATAAAAACTTCCGAAGCAAATAAGTAATAAAAACGAAAGGCTCATGAGTGCCCATAAGCCTTTTCGCCAAAATATAGAGAGATGTTTTTTCATAGAATATTTGTATCACTAGGGTTGTGTAAATTTAAGGTTAGTTGATCTTATTAGATTTATCTAGGCTAGGATCAGGTCCAGTCTTGTGCGTATTGATACCGCAGTTATAGGGGGCTGGGGAAAATAAGAAATTGGTCAATAGGCCTGTTCGTGTGATTGCGCGCCGATTTCGCGTGGTTGGATGACTACTGTCGGCAGCAGCAGTGCGTGTGGCTACAGTTTCAGCTTTGGGTTGTCTTGTTACGACATGAGGATAAGCAGATGTCGCCGATTTTTGATTACATGTACCAGGTGTTGGTCTACTCGTTTGCCTAGTCGTAGGCTTACCACGATGTGATAATCCATTCAAAAGTGCTCTAAGCACGTGAGAGCGCTCTTCTAGTTCTTCATAACGTTTTTGAAGTTTTTCATTTTTTTCGAGAAGGTGCTGTACTTTTTCGTCTTCAGAATTAAAGCCAACCATTTCCCAGTGATGGGCTTCTATTTCTGCGGGTGCTTTTTTTTCATCGACCTGCGCTTCGGTGTTACTCGTTTTAGTATCTATTTCTTGTTCAAGCGCTTGAATGGTCTGTTTTATCGAGTGGAGTTTGGCTTTGAGTTCAGCATTTTCCTCTAATAACACATGATATTTTTTGGCAAAAAAAAGTTCGCCAACATGTTTTTCAACGATGGCTGCTGGGCTCTCCGGTGAAAGTCCAAGGGTTATGAGTAGCTCGTGTGTTAGTTGATAAGCTTTAGATGAAGGAGTATTTAAGTAGTATATCGAAAGACTAGGGAGGTTGTTTGTTTCATCGGCAGGGACCACGAATGTACTGCCAGTAAACATATTGAGGTAAGGGCCTTTAAAAAGTTGCTGAATGTTTTGAAAAAATTGTATAAATTGAGGTTTGAGCGCTTCTATTTCATCTGAGTTTTCTGAGAAGTGTGCTCGTTCACACAGTTGAATGCCTCTGAGCATGTATTCGAGCAGTGTGCGACGAGAACTTTGGCTGTTACTTCCTGTAGTGGCTTCGGCTATTTTCTCATTGAGGATGTGCACGAACGTATCAAGTGGAGCATTAAGATCGACTGAAACAAGCGATGTTGCGGTTTTGTCTGCATGATAGCTATTAATCACATCAGCGATGGCCCAAGATAAATTTTTAAATTCCATTTCGAACTCCTAACAACACTTAAGATAGACAAAGTTAAAAAGAATAAAACGCATCAAAATTAACACAGGCATTAAAAAAATACTATCATGAGATGCTGAAGAAGAATTCCAATTTTCAAGAAGTTACGTTACTATTCGAGCGTGAAGCAAGGATTACGTGATGATAAGGGTGCGATAAGGAATAACGCGTGCTAGAATTGCCCAGTTATTTTTATTTAAACAAGCATAAGCACGGCACTCAATGCGGTTTATTTTGGTTGGACTGGTTGGACGTTGAGAGGGGTATGTAAGTAGACATGAGCATCGTTAAGGTACGAAATATCTTTCTGATTGGGCCTATGGGGGCAGGTAAGAGCACAATTGGCCGTACATTGGCTCGTGAGCTTAAACTGGGTTTCTATGACTCCGATGAAGTGATTGAAGAACGCGCAGGAGCCGATCTCTCCTGGATCTTTGACGTGGAAGGTGATGAAGGCTTTCGCCGTCGTGAACAAAAAGTTATTGATGAATTAACACAAAAAACAAATATTGTTTTAGCTACCGGTGGTGGTGTTGTGATTACACCTGAAAATCGTAATGCTTTGGCAGCTCGCGGAACGGTGATTTATTTAAGAACATCGCTTCAGCAACAATTTGAGCGAACCAAACGTGACACCAAGCGCCCGTTGCTGCAAACCGATGACTTAACCGGTCGGCTTGAGAGTTTACGTGATGAACGTGAGCCATTTTATGAAGAATTGGCTGATGTGAGTTTTGAAACCGATAAACTGACGGTTAAAGCTGTAACCAATAATATTGTTAAATATATTTATGGGGAAGCCTGAGGTTTTACAGGAAGTTGATGTTAAGCTTCCTCACCAGCGCTACACCATCTTTATTGGCCGGCATCTGTTACACGATGCCGCGCTTTTAAAAGCCGCTATTCCTGGAACACAAGCTTTAATTGTTACTAATCAAACCTTAGCACCGCTTTATTTAGATAACGTGCGCCAGGCGATACAGCAACATGATATTCAATGCCACGTGGTGATTTTACCCGACGGTGAAATGCATAAAACCCAAGCCAGTGTGAGCATGATTCATGAGGTATTAATTCAACATCAACATCATCGTGATACGGTTTTGATTGCACTCGGTGGTGGTGTGATTGGCGATATGACAGGTTTTGCTGCCTCCACCTATCATCGAGGTGTGGCATGCATTCAAATTCCAACCACATTACTTGCTCAGGTGGATTCTGCCGTAGGTGGCAAAACAGCGATTAATTACCCCGGTGCAAAAAACGCGGTGGGCAGCTTTCACCAACCGTCGGCTGTTATTATTGATTTAAATACGCTGGATACGCTTCCAGAACGTGAGTTTCGAGCGGGTTTGGCTGAGGTGATTAAGTACGGGCTGCTAGTGGGCGGCGAATTCTTAAATCATTTAAAGCACGATTTATTGAATCAACAAGCATTACCCAAGCTTATTGCTACTTGCTGTCAGATTAAAGCAGATTTTATACGGCTTGATGAGCGTGAAGTCACAGGTCAGCGCGCTTTATTGAATTTGGGGCATACATTTGCACATGCGCTGGAAGCGGTGACAAACTATGAGCGTTGGTTGCACGGTGAGGCGGTCGCTATTGGGTTATATTGTGCGGCACGGCTTTCTTATCAATTAGGTTATTTAAGCCAAGCTGATGTAAAGCAAGTCGATGAGTTATTAGAGTATGCCGGTCTGCCTCGCCGTATTCCGGCAGATATAGCGTTATCTGCTGTCTATGAACGGATGTATCATGATAAAAAAGTACAAAATAATCGATTACGATTTATTTTAATTAAAAAATTGGGTGATTGTTTTGTGGATGCATCGGTGACAGCGCACGATGTCAAGCAGGTGCTTGCTGATGTGGTTGGTTTTGCATAAGATAGAGCCACCTAAACTATTTTAATTAATTTTATAAATTAAACACCAAGGGAGACAGGTATGTACAAAAAAGTATTATTTGCAACGGATTTTGATGAAATTAGTGTTAACGCAGCTCATAAAGCAAAAAAAATTGCAGATGAGAACGGCGCTGATTTATTATTGGTTCATGTGGTTGAACCTATTCCTGCGTACGCCTACCCGGGATTTGCAGGTTTTGCTGAAGTGGAAGTATCGATTCGTGATCAAGCAGAAAAAGAATTGAATGCCTTGGCCGGTCAGTTAGGTGTTGACGAAAATCATCGTTTGCTTGAGTTTGGTTCGATTAAAAACGAAGTGTTACGTCTTGCCGAAGAGCATAAAATCGATTTGATTGTGACCGGAAGCCACGGTAAACATGGTTTAGGTTTGCTTTTGGGGTCAACAGCTAACGCGATTTTACATGCATCGCATTGCGACATGTTGATTGTTCAGCCTCAACCCAAAGCAGCATGATAAAAATGCAGTTTTAAAAGTAGCTTTTATATGAAGTTGTTACGATCTTCAACTGGAGCCAGCATGCCGGAGCAGGGCACGGTGGCTACCCTAGGTAATTTTGATGGGGTGCACCGTGGGCACCAGGCTTTGCTGCACGCATTAAAAGCTGAAGGACGACGGTTAAACCTGCCAACCTTGGTCATTTTGTTTGAGCCCCAGCCGCTGGAGTTTTTTAATCCCGAGCGCGCTTCTGCTCGACTGACCAATTTTAAAGAAAAATGGCGTCAATTATCTCGTCTTGGGATTGATTATGTCGGTTGCTTGGGGTTTAACCGTGCGTTGGCGTGCATGCCTGCTGAGGTGTTTGCGCAAACATTTATTTTTTCAAAATTTAAGGCGCAATGCTTGCTTGTAGGTGAAGATTTTCGCTTTGGTCACGGCCGAAAGGGCGATGTGGCGCTGTTGCAGCGAATAGCTCATCATGATGGTTGTGACGTGAAGATATACTCTGACATGGTGTTGGCATCGGCACGGGTGAGCTCAACACGCATTCGTGGTTTGCTGGATGCCGGTCAGATGCATGAGGCTGCCGAGCTTTTAGGCCGGCCTTACAGTATGTATGGACGCGTGGTTCGTGGTGATGGTATTGGCCGAACCTGGGGCGTGCCCACGGCAAATATTCAGTTGAAGCGTTTGAACTTGCCGTTAACCGGTGTTTTTTGTGTTCATGTGCGTCGCGAAAATGGGCAGGTTTACCAAGGTGTTGCGAATATTGGACGGCGACCGACCATCGACGGGGTAACCAATCGCCTGGAAGTGCATCTGTTTGATTTTGATGGTTCGCTATATCACGAACATCTAGAAGTATATTTTTTACATCAATTGCGGGGTGAGGTAAAATTCAACTCGTTGGATGCTTTAATTAGCCAAATAAAAACCGATATTCTGGATGCTAAAACAATTTTATTGCGTCTTGAAGCCCCCAATTTTTCTTAGCATGTTTTCTTAGAGTGATGTCATGACTGAATATAAAGCTACATTAAATTTACCGCACACAAGCTTTCCCATGAAAGCAAATCTTGCTGGACGTGAACCGACGCGTTTAGCCGCTTGGAAAGCCGAGCATGTGTATTCAAAAATTCGTGTGGCACGCGCAGGAAAACCGACGTTTATTTTGCATGATGGCCCTCCGTATGCCAACGGGCACCTGCATTGCGGGCATGCGCTTAATAAAATTCTTAAAGATATTATTGTAAAATCTAAAACCATGAGCGGGTTTGATGCACCGTTTGTTCCGGGTTGGGATTGCCATGGTTTACCGATTGAACTCAATGTTGAGAAAAAAGTAGGTAAAGCCGGTGTTAAAGTCGACGCCAAAACGTTTCGTGAGCATTGCCGTAAGTATGCGGCCGGGCAATTGGATATTCAGCGCAATGAATTTGAGCGTTTGGGTGTTTTAGGTGATTGGCAAAATCCTTATGTGACCATGGATTTCAAATACGAAGCCAATGTTGTGCGTGCACTGGCTGATATTTTAGCCGGCGGGCATCTTCAGCAGGGTTTTAAGCCGGTGCACTGGTGTTTGGATTGCCGCTCTGCCTTAGCTGAAGCCGAAGTTGAGTATGAAAACAAGCAATCGGCCTCAATCGATGTCGCATTTTATGCGGTTGATCCCAAGCAAGTTTTAAGCTGTTTTGGTGATGATTTACAACCTAAACCTGTATTACTGCCCATATGGACAACCACACCCTGGACTTTGCCAGCTAACGAAGCCGTGTCGGTTCACCCGGAGTTAACTTATGTCTTAGTGGATACAGGTACTGAGTACCTTGTGCTTGCTGAAGATTTGTGCGAATCCGCGTTAAATCGTTATGGTTTTGAAGCCGCTGTACGGGGCAAAGCCTTGGGTCAAGTTTTAAATCAAGCCGAATTAAAGCACCCTCTGTTTGAACGAACCGTTCCTGTGGTTTTAAGTACCCATGTGACGACCGAATCGGGTACGGGGTGTGTGCACACAGCGCCGGCTCATGGGCCGGATGATTACTGGATTGGGGTGCATAATCAATTGCCGTGCGTTAATCCCGTGCTTGCCAACGGCTGTTATTCAGAAGAAACACCGTTGTTTGCAGGGCTCAACGTACGACGTGCAGATGAGCCTGTTTTGGATGCTTTGCGAGAACGGAGTGTCTTATTGCATGCCTCACGCATTGAACATAGCTACCCACATTGCTGGCGTCATAAAACACCGCTTATTTTTAGAGCAACTCCGCAGTGGTTTATCGGCATGGATGCTCATGGCTTACGCGAGGCTTTACTTGAGCAAATTAATACGGTTCAGTGGATCCCGGGCTGGGGTAAGGCACGTATTCATAGTATGGTTGAAGGCCGGCCTGATTGGTGTATCTCACGGCAACGTGCTTGGGGTATTCCTATTCCATTTTTTATGCATCGCACAACCGGTGCCTTGCATCCTGAGACGCCAGCGCTGATGGAAGCGGTGGCTAAGCGTATAGAGCAGACAGGTATTGAAGCCTGGTTTGAATTAGACGCGGCTGAGCTCTTAGGTGACGAACATGCTGAGTACGAAAAATCGATGGATGTGCTCGATGTATGGTTTGACTCGGGTGTTTCACATCGTGCGGTGCTTAATCCTGAAGGCGGCGCAAACACAATCGCTGATTTGTATCTCGAAGGTTCGGATCAACATCGTGGTTGGTTTAATTCATCGATTACAACCGCAGTTGCGATGCAGGGTTCGCCGCCTTTTAAATCAGTCCTCACGCATGGGTATGTGGTGGACGCTGAAGGCAAGAAATTCTCGAAATCTAAAGGCAATTATATTGCTTTAGAAACCCTGGTGAAGCAACACGGGGCGGATATTTTGCGGCTGTGGGTGGCTTCAACAGATTATAAAAACGAAGTGAGTATTTCTGAAGAAATTATGAAACGTACAGCCGATGTGTATCGTCGACTTCGTAATACATCTCGCTTTTTATTATCAAATTTATTTGATTTTGATATTAAACAGCATGCGTTGCCATCGGAGCAATGGGTGGAACTTGACCGCTGGGTGATAGGGCGTGCTAAAGCGCTGCAAGCTGAAATTATGGAAGCGTATGAAAGCTATCAGTTTCATGTGATTTATCAAAAAATCCATCACTTTTGCTCGATTGAATTAGGTGGGTTTTATCTTGATATTATTAAAGATCGGCAATACACCACTGCGGTAGATAGCCCTGCACGACGCTCGTGTCAAAATGCAATGTATCATTTGGTCCAAGCTCTGGTACGTTGGTTGGCACCTATTTTATCGTTTACGGCTGAAGAAATTTGGGAAGCGATTCCAGAATGTTCTGGCCAATCTATTTTTCTAGAAACATGGTATGAAGCGTGGCCCGATATCGAACCTGTGGATGATATTCGCTGGGAGCGGGTGTATGCAATTCGTGAAGAGGTCAATCAGGCTTTAGAAGCTGCACGTAAGGCCGGTAGCATTGGCTCATCGTTAGCGGCTCACGTGACGTTATATGTGAACGAATCAGCTGAGTTATTATTAAAGCCGTTGGGTGATGAATTGCGCTTTATCTTGATTACTTCGGGCGCGACGTTAGTACCCATGAATACTAAACCTGAACATGTCGTTCTCAACGAAGCGTTGGGGCTTGGGATTGAAGTAACTTCAGTGGATGCAGAAAAATGCGTTCGCTGTTGGCACCGCGTGCCTGATGTCGGGCAAGTCGCCGAGCACCCTGAGTTATGCACGCGTTGCGTGACGAACCTACCGAACTCGGGAGCGGGTGAAGTGAGGCAGTGGGCATGAAAAAAGCGCTCATATTTTGTGTAAGTGTGGTGGTGGTATTTTTAGATCAACTTACAAAATATTGGGCGCTCGGCTTTTTAACGCCTTACGATAGTAAGCCTGTGTTTTCTATGCTTTCTTGGACGCTTGCGTTTAACTCGGGGTCGGCGTTTAGTTTTTTAGCGAACTCAGGTCGCTGGCATATGTGGTTTTTTTCAGGCTTTAGTACACTCATCAGCATGATTTTGCTGGTTTGGATTGTACGCTTGAATCAAGCGCGTTTGTATAAGCAAGCGTTTGCTTTGGCTTTAATCTTGGGGGGGGCGATAGGAAATTTAATTGATCGCGTACGCATCGGCTACGTGGTGGATTTTATCGACGTGTTTTATCAATCTTATCATTGGCCTGTATTTAATCTAGCTGACAGCGCGATATGCGTGGGCGCTGTTTTATTGGCTATCGAGTGGATTCGAGAAAAATCCACTTAACTTAAAGATGGCGGCTCATGGTCGGGCTCTGGGGCATGATCAGTTGTCTTTGTGTTAGCATTAGACTTTATTTCATCAGAGTCAAGAATGGCAGACTCAAGTTCATCACGGCTTGATGTACGTGGTTTACTCGTTATAGTGTTTGCTGCTGCCTTACCGGAAGACTCGAGAATCGCGGACTCAAGATCATCAGACATAAGGCTCTTAGCAACAGTGGTTATTTGAGGTAAAGCAACTTCGGTAGCTAGAGCCACTGCGGATTTACCTGTGGTGTAAGTATTAATGAGATTAGTTCCTAGGGTCATGATGGGCGCAGCTATTGGTAGAGCCAGCCCACCTGTCATGGCCAACGTTGCTATGCCGCCCGCTATGATAGCCACGCCCACCGCTAACATGGGCTTTTCCCATGAAGAATCATTGCTCTTGTCCACGTTTTGGTTATTCATGATGTTTTCCTCAAAATTACTCATGCCTTGTAATAATTATAGTCTATTTTATGAATGTTTCTTGATTTAAAAGGCATGCGTCCAATCGTGTTGTATCAGGCAGATGTGCTTCCGGCCATAATTCAAGTAACGGTATGAGCATAAAATCACGTACGTGAAGTCTTGGGTGAGGTATGGTTAGATCGGGCGTTTGAATGCTATGCTGTGCATAGAGCAAGATATCAATATCCAGCGTTCGAGAACCCCAGCGTTTTTTTCGAACACGGCCATGAGCGGCTTCAATTTTTTGACAGTATTTTAAGAGCGTGTGCGCCGGGAGGCGTGTGTTAATATGAACCACGGCATTGCAATAGTCAGGCTGGCCGACCACACCTGCGGGCTTGCTTTGATATAACGACGAGATGTTTACAACATGCGTTTGAGGGAGTGCTTTAAGCGCTTGGCATGCTAAGCGAAGATTTCGCTTAGGTGAGTTTAGATTACTGCCAAGCCCTAAATAGCAGGATACTCCCGTCATGATTCGGGTGTTTCTTTAGGCTTTTTTCGTGTTCTCCGGCGTTTGGTACCTTTCTTTTTTTGATCCGCCATCATTTTATTTTGGATATTAAAATCGGCATCTTGAAACTGAGTCCACCAGTCAGCGAGTTCCATGGATTCATCGCCTGCGAGTGCACGTAAAGCTAAGAAATCATACGCTGCACGAAAGCGAGGGTGCTCGAGCAGTTGTTGAGGGCGCTTTCCTGTACGTTTTTGAAGGCGGTATTGAAACAGCCAGATTTCACGAATGATTTGTGTGTGACGCTTAGGGATCGTGGTTATTTTGCATTGCTCGCGAAGCACATGATTCATGCTTTTTTCTAAGGCCACGAGTGGCTCAAGTTCTTCATGCTCTTCATCAACGTTTGTTGTTGATGCGGCTGTTTTGGCCTGCTGCTCGAGCTGTGTTTTATGGGTAATAAAAGGAAACCAAAGCAGCACGGCAAATAAAAATGCAGGAATCACCGGCTTATCTTCTTGAATGCGTCGGTCGGTGTTTTTGAGCGCAAGCACAAGCAGCGAATTAACCGGATGTTTTGAATTTAAGAGCGCATCGGTTTGTGGAAAAAGTTGCCCGAAGAGCTCATGGTGCACGAGAAGCTTTTGTACGGCTTCGGCTGCGCCGCATTGATAAATCTTAGCCACTTCTTCAAATAAACGTGATCCGGCCACAGGTGCGAGCAAATGCTTTGATGTGGGTATGGCGGCGGCCGTTTCTTGCTCAATACTAAAATTAAGTTTTGCTGCAAAACGAACAGCACGTAGCATACGTACCGGATCTTCTTGGTAGCGTGTGGTTGGGTCGCCTATCATACGTACTTGTTTGCGCTCAATGTCTTGAAAGCCACCGGTATAATCAATAATCGATGAATCACGAATGTCGTAATACAGCGAATTAATTGTAAAATCGCGGCGCCAGGCGTCTTGTTCGAGCGTACCGTAGACGTTATCTCGTACCAACATGCCTTGCTCGTTGGTGCGTTGATTGACGTCATTATTTTCTTGGTTATTTTCTTGTCCACGAAAGGTGGCGACTTCGATGATGTCGCGATGAAATAAAATATGCGCAAGCTTAAATCGTCGGCCGATAATGCGTGCATTGCGAAATAGTCGTCGAATTTGAGGGGGCGTTGCATTGGTTGTGATATCAAAATCTTTGGGGCTTTTTCGGAGTAATAAATCACGTACGCCTCCACCGACAAGATACGATTCAAAGTTAGCACCGTTCAGGCGATTGAGTACCGTTAAGGCATTCGCGCTGATTTCTGTTTTAGATACATGATGCTGGTTACGCGGTATGATATAGTCAGGGCTGATAGAAGGCCGTTTAGCTTTTTTATGGCGTAACATTTTTTTGATAAATTTAATGATGCTGGTGCTCACTTTATATTGATAGCTGTCCTAGCGCGCTATTATAGCAGAGACTTTATATGAAAGTGAATTGGTTGAAATCATCTGGGGTAATAATACGATGGAATGGTTAGATTTGCTGTCTGGTTTACTCGCATTAATTATTTTAGAGGTGGTGCTGGGCATCGATAACCTCGTATTTTTAGCTATTTTGACCGAACGGCTTCCGAGGGAATCACGCAAGCGCGCGCGCCAATGGGGGCTTACGTTTGCGTGGGTCACGCGCCTTATGTTGCTTGCTTCTGCGGTGTGGCTTGTGCGTTTAACCTCGCCGCTGATAAGCTTTGCTGAGCTTAGTTTTTCTGCACGCGATCTTTTTCTTTTAGGCGGGGGCGCTTTTTTAATCGCAAAGGCAACGCAAGAAATTCATCAAGAAGTTGAGCCCAATCAAGAGAGTAAGCAATCAAGCTCCAAAAAAACACAGGTTGCTACGGCAAGTTTTCGCAGTGTTGTGATTCAAATTGGCTTGATGGATATTATTTTTTCGCTCGATAGTGTTTTAACCGCCGTAGGGCTCACGCCCCATTTTTGGGTGATGGCGCTCGCCATCAGTGTAGCCATTGTTATCATGATTTGGGCGAGTGAGCCTGTAAGCCTATTTATTGAAAAGCACCCAACCATTAAAATGCTGGCGCTTAGCTTTTTGATTCTAATTGGTATGGTTTTGGTTGCCGACGGCTTTCAGTTTCATGTGCCGCGAGGTTATATCTATTTTGCCATGGGTTTTTCGCTTTCGGTCGAAGCATTAAATTTTTGGAAGCGTGCGCGTAATAAACAATAAAGCAGGGGGATGACATGTTATGGGTTAGGGCGTTTCATATTATAGCGATGGTGGCATGGTTCGCAGGCTTATTTTATTTACCACGGTTGTTTGTATACCATGCAGATGCAGAAGATACCGTGAGTTTAGAGCGATTTAAAATCATGGAACGGCGTTTGTATTATGGGATAACCTGGCCTGCAGGCATCATAACCACGGTGCTTGGGTTATGGTTACTGACGTTTATGTTGCCTTATTATCAACAAGCGGCATGGATGCATGCAAAGCTTGGGTTTGTGGTTGTTTTGTGGGGGTATCATCTGATGTGCGGGCATTATGTTAAGCGTTTTAAACATAATCATAATACCCATTCGAGTCGTTTTTATCGCGTATTTAACGAAGTTCCAACAGGGCTTCTGATAGCCATTATTTTACTCGTTGTTGTTAAGCCAAGCTTGAATTAATCCATTTCGATCATTTCGAAATCGAGCTTGCTTGCGCCACAGTCTGGGCAGAACCAGTTTTCTGGAACGTCTGCCCAGCGTGTACCGGGTTCGATACCGTCTTCTTCCCATCCTTCTGCTTCATCGTAAATTAAACCGCAGATGACACAAATGTATTTTTTGTACGGAGGATTGCTCATGATTATTATTTACCCTTTATGTTTATGATGGAGGGTAATTTAGCAATTAAAGAACGACATGTAAACCCTTACATTTCAGGTGCGTTGTTTGGGTCTTCCTCGTTTTGCGTCGTATTATCTGTGCTTTTCTGTGAACTTACGGTGTCTCGTAACTCTTCAATAGCCGCTTTTAATTCATTTTGCGCTGTGCTGTTTATGGGTTGTTTTGGTGCATCCATTTCATGACCTGGGAAGGCTGCCGGTACCGGTGCAGCCGCAAGGCAAGCCATCATGGTGGCAACCGGTGGTTTACCATCATTGATAAGCGCAAAGCCAAGGTCCATCGCAATCCCAACGGGAAAGGTATAGAGGTAAAAAGCGCCCAATGTAGCGGCACATGCCCCGGCCCAGGCGATACAAGCCACCGCTTTGGTGGCGTTATAAAGCGCATGAGTGATAGGATTATCTGACGTGCTTGATGATTTGTTTGCCGAAGGTGGCGGCTCTAATAAAGCAGTTAAAGCCGCTTCTTTTTCTTTGAGCGTTATATTTTTGTCTGAAATTAAAAGGACGTTTTCAACAATACGAGTAAGATCTCCTGGGAAATTCTCTTCTTTTTGAGCTTGATTGAGCGCCGTGGCTAAGGTTCTAAGTGCGTCTTTTAAAGGCTTTTCCATCGGGTTTTTACTGGATAAACTATCATATAATGTATTGTATTTTTTTTTATATTCAGGTGGAATTATTTGTTTCATGATGAACCCTCGTTATAATTTTCAATTCTATTGATTATTTAATGTATAGACTAATATGCGTGAAAATTCACCTAAATAGATATTTTATTGTCTTAACTACGTGTAGAGGTTAGGCATTAGGCACCCGATATTAAATTAGATTATTTTAATTTAACATGATCTAAATAAGCCGGTATAACACAATGCCATCCAAGCTCAGACTCGATGTAGGATTTAAGAGCACTTGACGAAGCAGGGGTACCGTGGGTGATAAACACGGTTTTAGGTGGGGTTTGTATATGCTTGAGCCAGCTTAGAATTTCTTCATAATCAGCATGAGCAGATAAATGACTGAGTGCAATAACTTCAGCGTTGATAGGGATTAATTCTCCGTAAATTTTAATATTTTTTTCTTGATTTAGAATGCTGTCGCCCCGTGTTCCTGGTGCCTGAAAACCGGTAAGAAGCAGAGAATTTCTTGAATCAGGCGCAAGATGTTTTAAATGATGGAGTACACGACCTCCGGTGAGCATGCCGCTGGCTGAGATAATAATTTTGGGAGCCTGGTCTTCCGTCAAGGCTATAGATTCGTCTGGTGTTTGTATGTATTGCGCAATTTGACATACCTGTTTGCATAGGTCTGGAGTTAAACGTTGCTCGTGTTGATGATGGAGCATGGCTTGTGTTGCATCAATGGCCATGGGGCTATCTAAAAACACAGGCACATCGGGTATACGCTGCGCTTGTTTAAGCTGTTGGATATAATACAACATGTGTTGTGAACGTCCGACGGCGAAAGCTGGAATAAGCACCGTGCCACCGCGATGGATGGTGTTGTTCACCAGGGTTTCAATGGCATCGTTTGGATCGCTAGGATCGTGCAGGCGATTACCGTAAGTGGATTCTAAAATTAAATAATCAGCATGCTTTAAATTATCTTTAGGTTTCATAAGCACATCGTTTGTGCGCCCTAAATCTCCGCTAAAACAGATGACACGATTTTGATGTTTGATTTTAATAAATGCTGCACCAAGAATATGTCCGGCGCGATGCCAGCTGAATTCTATTTGGGGCAATAAGGCATGTGGCGTATGATAATCCAGTGATTTAAATTGCTTGAGGCATTGAAGTGCGTCTTCACGGGTATAGAGGGGGCGTGCAGGGTGGTGCCGGCTGTAGCCATATTTATTCGCGCGTTTGGCTTCTTCTTCTTGCAAATAACCGCTGTCTGGGAGCAAAATAGAGCATAGTTCAGCGGTGGCCTGAGTGCAGTAGATGGGGCCTGTAAAGCCATTTTTTACGAGAAGAGGCAGGTAACCCGAGTGATCAATATGAGCGTGGGTGAGTACAACCAAATCGAGCGTTTCAGGTTTAATCGGTAGGGGATTCCAGTTGCGACGTCGAAGTTCACGTACACCTTGAAATAATCCACAATCAATGAGAACCTTCTTCTTATCAATTTCAAGAAGGTATTTTGATCCCGTTACCGTGCCTACAGCACCTAAAAACGTAAGTTTCATAAAATTCATAAATCCATGATTGTGAGTAGCGCTTAAGCTTAAGTATGGATTAGTTTTAATTTAATTCAAGTTGGAGTTTTTGTATGCGGCGCATGGATAATAAAATTGTTTTAGTCACTGGAGCAAGTCGAGGTATTGGTGCCGAAACCGCGCGGCTTTTGGCGAAAGAAGGTGCTCAGGTGATTCTTACCGATATTCGTGATCAAGAAGGCCAAGTACTGGCTGATACGCTGGGTGCGCATTATGAACATCTGGATGTGGCATCAGAAGCTGAATGGCGCGCACTGACCGATAAAATCACACAAAAATACGGCCGATTGGATGCGTTGTTCAATAATGCAGGTATTATTGGGCTGGATGAAGCGTCTGGGCCTCAAGATCCCGAACATGCAAGCCTCAAAAGTTGGCACCATGTGCATGCGATAAATTTAGATGGCGTATTTTTAGGGTGTAAATACGGTATTGCGCTGATGAAGGCGCAAGGTGGTTCGATTATTAATATGTCGTCACGTTCTGGTATGGTGGGTATTCCTGCGGCTGCAGCCTATGCCTCCAGTAAAGCGGCTGTTCGAAACCATACCAAAACCGTAGCACTCTATTGTGCTGAGAATAACTATAATATTCGCTGTAACTCACTGCATCCTGGGGCTATTCTTACCCCCTTGTGGGACGCGATGCTTGGCGATGATCCGGTGATACGCGATAAGATGATGAAGCAAATTTCAGCAGGCGTGCCGTTAGGTCATATGGGTGAGCCAAAAGATGTGGCTTACGCGGTATTATATTTAGCATCCGACGAGTCAAAATATATCACAGGGACTGAGCTAACGCTTGATGGCGGTATTTTGGCAGGGAGTGCTGCAGCACCCCATCAAGATGATTAAATCTGGATATATCGCTGGGAAATTATTCTTATTTGATTATTAAACGTCATGAAGCAGAACCGATTCAGCTAGATGAACCGATTATGCCCCCTGAGTCTGCAGTGATTGCATGATATTTATAAATTTGGAGATGTTGTTATGAACAGAAATAGACCTCAATTTTTTGAACCTAAACCTAAAAGACCTAAACCGGTTATGAATTTACAGCTAAAAGCGATGGTTGAAAACCAATATTGGACGGTACTCAATAGTCATTTACTGGCTGAAGTCATCGGTAAAAAACCTCAAGGCGATATGAAAATTCTCGTTGATAAGGCAAATACTGTAAAGCACCAACTGCAAACACACGGTCCTATTCTTCGAGATCACGGTGTTGATTTTCGACAGAATAAAGGTAAAGCTGCGGGAGAAATTTTTCATAGTAATATGAAGGCCGGTAAAACAATGTATGTCATGGAATGGACGGTAATTAATGAAGAGAAGCGCATCATCGCTTTGCTTGGATTTGGCGCGCATGAGAATTATGACTATGCGCAAAATCCTTTAACAGAAGAGCAAAAAAGTAAAATCTTGAATGAGCCACGTAATGAAGAGATTATTAAAAACGTTAAGAAGAAAATAGCTGAAGCGAAAGAGTTTACCGTTGAAGAAAGCGCGCTAAATATGACAATTTAAACAGGTGTAAAGTATGTTTATGTGCCCGCGAGGGTGAAGATAGCGGGTACATGAATCATGACGATCGGGCGGGTGAGTGTAGTGAATTAATGGGTTTTTAATATATTGACACGGTCATTGAGCTTGTTACACTCAGTTTATATTTTTTTTGCTAAGTAGCATCGATGATTTATCAAGCTATTGAAGACATTATTCTTGATGATATTTTTTTTAAAGCTTCATCTTATTGCCATAAAATTGATATTCATATCAAGCTAGAAGGTTTCAATATTCCGGGTTCCATCAAATTAAAACCTGCAAAGTTTATGATTGAACATGCAGAAAAAGAAAATATTTTAACACCACAGTCCAAAATTATTGAATCATCATCCGGTAATTTAGGTGTTGCGCTAAGCCACATTTGTGCAAGCAAAAATTACCCTTTTACCTGTGTGACGGATGTTAAAGCGACGGATCAAAATATCCAAATAATGAAAGCGCTCGGCGCAAATGTCGTTATTATTGACGAACTTGATGAAAACCTGGGGTATGTTGGGAGTCGATTGAAATACATTCAACAACAATTAGAGCTTGATAAAAATTTAGTATGGTTAAATCAATATAATAACATTCAAAATGTTGAGAGCCATTATCAACTTACAGCAAAAGCCATCTTGAAGGAATTTGATAGCGTTGATTTTCTTTTTGTTGGAGCTGGAACTTCCGGTACTTTAATGGGGTGCATTAAGCGCTTCAAAGAAAAATCTCCCCATACAAGAATCATCGCTGTGGATACGACCGGTTCACTCAATTTCTCAGAAACACCCGCTAAACGTTACTTACCTGGTTTGGGATCAAGTTCTTATCCTGAAATTTTAGATCTCGGATTAATTGATGAGTTTATTTTAATCGATGAAATCGATGCAATTAAACATTGCAAATACTTAACTCAACGATATGGCATCCTAGCCGGCGCATCCACCGGTTCAGTTTTAGCGGCCATTGAACACTACGCCCCTTACATCAACCCGGCAAACACCGTTGTAACCTTATGTTCTGATTGGGGAAGAAGTTACTTAGACACCGTTTATAATGAAACGTGGGTCACGCATACCTTCCCCCAGAGTAAACGCATGAGCCATCAAAAAAAATCATTGATGCAGGTTACATCCTCACGTTGATAATAATACTGAAATACTAAATTGGCTAAAGCAATATCAAGTATTCCCATGCCCATAGGTGAAAAAATTTTAAGCTTGTTTTTTTCAAGCATCACTTTTTTAGCAATTGCATCCGAAATTGTTCCATGAATAAAATCTTTGTGCCCACAGGCTAAGAAGGTTAAATGCGGTGAGGTTTCTGCTTGCAACACATGCTCAACGTCATCAACTAAATTGAACGCATTTAACATCACTTCAGGGCTTATATCTCGTAATGATAGATTTAATAGCGTTGCATTTTTCTGAAAAATTTTGGGGTCAAAAAGATAAGGCTCTTTAGCTGTTGTTGTTAATAGTAAAACATTTGATTCTGATGTCACTTCTTCAAGGCTGGAACAAAGCTTAACTTGGCATTTTTGTTGTTCGGCAAATGTCATGGCTCGTTCTTGACTGATATCATAGAGATTAAGCTTATTAATTTTCCAACCCAATGCATCCAAGCAACGCATGAAATGTCCTGATATCGTGCCACAACCAATAATTCCTAAGTTTTCAATCACGCGATTTTCATGCAAAAATTCAAGCGCTATTAATGCTGAAATAACCGTTCTCAAGGCACTAATCAAGGCACCTTCTAATACGGCCATAGGAAAACCCGTATTATAATCATTGAGTAAAATTAGAGAGGAAGCTCTTGGTAATTTATTTTGAATATTTTTAGGGCAGCTTGATATCCATTTAATACCCACTGCATGACGTTCATTTTGTTTCATATAGGCGGGTAAGGCAATGATACGAGCATTATTTTTTTTATCGTAATGCAAAAAAGAACTCGGGGGATTCATTGTTTTCTGATTATTGTGATTTAAGTAGGCTTGTTTTATTGCTTGAACGGCCTGTTCAAGATGCGTTAAAAAATAGAAAGATATTTCTTGTCGTTTCAAAAATAATAGATCGTTCGTTACTCTCATGATATCCCTATGTGTTTTAAATAGCTCTTTTATACGCCTAGTATGTTCATTTTCTCTAATAAAAGTGTTCAATTCAATTAGACCAGAACAATCATAAGATGGCGAGTCGTTTGATACCTTCATTAATTTTATCGGTGCTGATGTTCGAAAAATTAAAACGAATACCGTTGTAGATATTGATGTTTTTTTTTGCCCAAAAAGATTCACTGGGAATAAAAATAACGTGATTTTTGATGGCCTGTTCTAGCAAAAGGGTTGTATGAACGTCATGTTTAAAGCTAGCCCATAAAAAAATACCTGAGGATGGAATATGAAACGTTAAATTATCAAAGTAACGTGTTAATGCCGTAGCTAAAGCATCACGTCGCTTTTTGTAGGTTTGGCGTAGGTGAGTTAAATGTGTATTTAAGCCATGGGTTTGTAAAATATGTTGGACAATATGTTGTGTCAACGTTGACGTATTAATATCACTGCACTCTTTTAAAGAGGCAAGCTTGGGGATTAAGTATTCTGGTGCGATAAGCCAACCGACACGTAAATTGGGTGCTAATATTTTTGAAAAAGAGCCAATATAAAACGTTGTGTTATGTGCATGTTTTTTTATTGGAGAAAGGGGTGTTTCATAATTTAAAAAACCATAGGGATCATCTTCAATGATGGGCATGTTGTAGTGTTCTGATAACTTGGCGAGGTGCGCTCGTTTTTCTTGGCTCACACTCACCCCATGAGGGTTACCCCCGTCTGTTACAAGGTATAAAAATGCAGGCTTCACGTGATGTTTAAGAATTTTTTCGACAGATTCGACACAAATGCCTGTTTTAGGATGTGTTGGGACGGTTAATATTTGGGGCGAGAAAGGCGCTAAAGCTTGGAGCATGCCTGGGTAAGCCAGTTCTTCGATAATAATAGTACTGCCATGACTTAACAGTAATCGAGTTAATAAACTAATGCCTTGTTGTGCTCCGGTTGTGAGCAGGATTTGATTGGGCGTGCACGTTACACCACGTAAAGACATGAGCTTGACGATTTCTAATTTGAGCTCTTCGCTTGGCGGAGCGTATTGAAATAACTGGGGATGGGCTTGAAGTATTTTGTGGGTTGCTTCTTGGATGTATTGAGTTGGGAACAATTCGGGAGCAGGTAGACCTAAGGCAAAAGAAATAAAGGTTGGATCGGTTGCATACTGAAGTGAGTTTTCCATGGCAGATGGCTTTGTGTTTTGAACCCATTTAGGAAGCACGCATTGATTAGACTGTGGCAGGCTCATGTTTTAATTCTTCCCGTTCAATAGCTTGAAAAAGTGTTTTTATATTGTTACTTCCAAAGCCCGCGCACCCTGCACGTTCGATGATTTCAAAAAATAAAGTGGCTCTTTGACTGATGGGTTTAGAAAAGATCTGATAGAGAAAACCATCGTTGGTTTTATCCATTAAAATCGCATATTTTTGAAGCAATTCGAAATCGTACGTGCATTCTATAAATTTATTTTTTTGGAGCTTATAATAAGTTTTTGGAATAGGTAAAAAATCAAGCTCAGTCTCATGTAATGCATGAACAGCCGATACAATATGTTGAGTTAAAAAAGCGATATGCTGAATGCCTGGACCCTGAAATGCGTTGAGAAAGGTTGTAATTTGTGATGGCTGAGTTGCATGAATAGGCGTAACAAAAACAAGTTTGATACGTTTGTTTTTTGAGATCAACGCACATGAATTCATACCACTTTTGGGAGTCATCAAGTATTCTTGATGTAATATATCAAACTGATAGGCGTCTTGGTAATAACGAATCCAAGAAGAAAAATCTTTCGAATAAACACAGATGGCAAGGTGATCTATCTGCGTGAAGGTAGCGTGTGTCGTCATGGGTTGATGGTGCATAGGAATAAAGTGAGGAAGTTTTTGGCTGTGTGTGGATGCTCGTTGGATAAACGTATGTGTCATATCACCAAAGACGCCGATGGTTGCTGTTATAATTTGCTCAGAGCCTTCCCCGTGCGTGCTTAAATTTGAAATGACATGATTGCCGTTTTGAATAGCAGATGCGAGGCATGATTTTATGTCGTGTGTGAGAAAGGCTATATCTTTTACGCCATCGCCATGAGTATGAATAAAGTTTGATATACGGCTGTTTGGATCGCTCGAGGTGGTTAATACGAATCGAATAGAACCGTGCTGGATAAGTATGGATGAGCGATCTTCGTGGTTTAAATAAGCTATCGGCGTGAAATTAAACGTGGTTTTATAAAAATGAACCGTTTCAGCAAGGTCGCCAACGTAAAATTCGATATAGTCTATATCTTCCATATGATTAATAATTCCTGCTTAATAAGGTACGACCATGGGTCCTAATGTCTTCTATTGTGTTGCATCCACATAAAATCATGGTTTCTTTCAGTTCATCTTGATAAATTTCAAAAAGACGTTTAACACCTTCAACGCCATGAGCAGCTAAAGCCCAAAGTATAGGTCGACCCATCATAATGCAATCAGCGCCCAGTGCGAGAGCCTTAAAAACATCAGAGCCACGCCTGAATCCACCGTCAATTAAAATAGGCATTTTACGCTGGATAGTGTCGGCAATATCAGGAAGTACATCAATGGTTGCGGGCATGGTATCTAATTGCCTCCCCCCATGATTTGAGATGATAATACCGGACGCCCCATGTTTTAAAGCAAGCATTGCATCATCTGCACGCATAATACCTTTAATAATAATAGGAAGCGTTGTAAGTGATTTAATCCAGCCTATATCATCCCATGTCAGAGTTGCGTCAAAAAGAGCGTCTGCGTGATTTTTAATACTTGAACCCTGGGCTTGGTTGGCGTGGGTGTTGAAATAATTATCGGGAAGGTTTTGTGCAGAAACGCCTTCAGGCAATTTAAATTGATGCCGAATGTCTTGTTCACGTTTTCCCATGATGGGTACATCGACGGTTAAAACCAAGGCATTAAAGCCTGATTTTTCTGCACGCTGAATTAAATTTTGTGTGAGGCTTCTGTCTTTATGAATATATAATTGAAACCATAGCGGTGTGTTTGCTCTTGCGGCAATCTCTTCTAAAGAAACCGAGCTCATGGTACTTAAGGTCATGCCAAGTTTGAGTTCATTGAGTGCGGAGATGGTTGCTTTTTCACCTGATGGGTGGGCAAGGCAGTGCAAAGCTGTAGGTGCTGTAAATAAAGGGTATGGCAAGGCGTGGTTTAGGAGTGAAATATCAGTTTGTGTTTGCGTGCTGCCCCGAAGAACTCTGGGTGTGATGTAAATTTTTTTGAAGGCATCTTTATTGTTAGATAACGTTTCTTCATCATATGCGCCGGAAGCTATGTAATCATAGATGGAAGAAGGTAATATACGTTTTGCTTCATGCTCAAAATCGTGAGTATTAGTAAAATTCATATGCAGCCTATACAGTAGTAGAATAGCTCTTGCAAAAATAGAAACTATATGGCATTTTCTTAGTGCGTCTCCACACTTTTATGTATTTTGCATTATTAAATTAAGGATAATTTAATTGAATATACTCAGAAATACCAGAGCAGTTATATCAACCGTAGCCTTTCTTTCTTTGTCGATTGCCCATGCAGGCGATATGGGGAGCAAGCCAGCCCCCGTATCTATGCCCTATATTGGTGGTGAAGTTTCTTATAATTGGATGCAACGAGATAACCCCAATATTAATGGTTTTTCTCCTCGTTCATCGATACAGCATTGGGGCGGCCGTGTTTCTGCCGGGATGCTTAAATTTTACAATGAAAAACTACGTTTTACAGGAGAGATAGGCGGCGGATTTTACGGTAACGAATCGACCAAGATACCCCAACTTTCTGTGAAAGAAAAACAATCGGTGGATGGATATGATGTTTTAGTGGGAGCATTATATAAGCTTGAAAAAGTTGATGTGTTTGGACAAGTTGGCTTTATGGTTCAGAATTTGCGAATGAGTTTAAATCAAGCGAATTTAAGCGAGGTAAGTCAAGGCACGTTTCTTACGGGTACTTCTTACCAGCGTGATAATAAAGCGGCCGTGCTTCCAGAGCTTCGAGTCGGCGGCATTTATAATCTACGAGAAGATCTCGGTATAACATTAACGTACATGCATGCCTTTGGCTCAACATTGTCTAATACGTTCAGTATGGTCGCCGCTCCAGGAAATATTCATGCAACACAAGTTGCGAAGATGCAGAACCCATCCCTTGATTCTATTCTTTTAGGCCTTAGATACTACATTGTATAAAATTTAATATTGAACAGCTTTGTTTTATGCGTTTTAACAAGGCTGTTTTTGACTTTGCATTGTTAAGCTTCCCCGTAAGCTAAAACGTATTAAAGGTTTTACTGTAATCTATCGTGTTGTTACATGAAGTAGTACCACAGTTTTGAGTGTTATGATTTAATCGCGCAGGGATGATGTTATGAAAGTTTTACGTGTGTTGCTTGTTTCCCCAAGCGATAGATTGAATGTGATGTTGGTTAAGTACTTAATTGATGCCGGGCATTGTGTCGATCTTATTGAAAATGAAGATGCACCCCAGTGGTTGGACCTATTTAATTTTAATCTTCAAATTATTCCAAAAGCGACACTTGATACTGCTCTATATGATGTTTTAATTGACATGGATGATGTGCTTGGGGCTATCAAGATTCCTCGTTTATGCTTTGAACTGACCCAAACTAAATGCTCGTATTTTCTTCGTGTGGTTTTATTCGATACGGTTTGCCTTGAGTTATCATCCGGTGATGTATCAGATGTATCAGATGTATTAGATAAATTGTTTGAGGAAATCACAGAATTATTTATTGATGCGGTGGTGATGTTGATTCGCGGGGATGCGCCCGTTATCGAACATCAAGCAAACCAAGCTATATCCAACACGCTGTTTTTAAAGTATGTACATTATGATAGGGGGCTGCAAGCGCTTCACGGTGTTTATCAATCCTTCGAGCAGCACGACCTCATATTTAAGTTGCCTGTTTGCTTAGATGCAGATGATGTTTATCAAGAATGCAAGCTCGATGGGTTTGTGTGGAGCCATGACCGTTTAGAGTTATTTGTTCTTTATCTTTTGATGCTATACAACGCTCGAGAAGGTGCTTTGTATGCGTTTGATGTTGAGGTGAATCAAAAAAGCATCACAAAATATATCGAGGTAAAGCCCGAGCATACGTATAAAAAAATAATAACCGAACTGAACCATCAAGCTTATGCGTTAATCCATCATTCACTTTATTCGTGCGCTGCGAGCAATCACAAAAAGACCTCGATATTATTAAGTTTTGGGTGTGCCTATCAGTATCAAGATGCTTATCTTCTTCAGTTGGGCGTTGATGTTGAGCAAGAATATTTTTATATACGTTATCCTAAAGCATGGACTTTTTTTTCAAATATTAACCGGTTGCTACCGGAATTTTGCAAAAAACTGGGTGCTTTTTCAAAACAAAATCAGCCTATATATCACCTCCTTTGTCAGGATAAATCTTTTTATCAAAAGCAGCTTTATGATTGGAATGCAACAGATAAGGCTTACTCGAACCATAAAACCATCCATGAGCTTTTCGACGAACAAGCAGCGAGTACACCGAATGCTATTGCCGTGGTTTATGAAGACACCCAGATCACCTATCAAGAACTTAACCAAGCCTCCAATCAGCTAGCTCATCTGATACGCAAGCAATATCAAGCACTCAAACCTGATACGTTGATAGCCCTGTGTGTTGAGCGTTCATTGGAGATGATCATAGGGATTTTAGGGGTGCTTAAAGCGGGTGGTGCGTATGTGCCGATAGACCCAAGCTACCCGTTAGCTCGCATACAATTTATGCTGGAAGATACCCAAAGCGAACTGCTTTTAACGCAAACCAAATTTTTAAGCTTACTCAATGACATGCCGTGTCAGTTGCTTGTCTTAGATCAAAAGCCTTATCAATCAGAAGGCATTTCGGCACTTGAACCCATCAGTGGCCCAAAAAATTTAGCGTATGTGATTTATACTTCAGGAACGACAGGACAGCCTAAAGGGGTGATGGTTGAACATCATAACTTACTGAATTTGGTTTTTAGTCAAGCAAGTTACATTCAAGCAACTGAAGTAGGCGTAATATTGCAATATGCTTCCTATGTGTTTGATGTCTCTATTTCAGAGATATTTAGTGCTTTAAGTGTGGGGGGGGTATTATGTATTCTTCCCGATATATATCGACACAATACTGATAAGTTGCTTGCTTATTTAGACTCACAGAGCGTAACGGTAGTACGTACTACGCCTGCTTTATTAAAGAAAATTAAAGTTCAGGCGTTGCCTAAACTACGTGTATTAATTGTTGGTGGAGAAAGGTGTGATACGTCTACGTTGGAAATATGGAGTAAAGGACGAGCCCTGTATAATGAATATGGACCAACTGAATGCACCGTTGCGAGTACGACGTTTAAGTATAGCTCGGGAAGTTTAAATACAATCATTGGTAAACCATTAAATAATACCCGAATGTATGTGTTGGATGCTCACTTAACCCCTGTTCCCATTGGTGTTACAGGCGAGCTTTACATTGGCGGCGCAGGAGTTGCCCGAGGCTACTTAAACCAGCCCAAACTGACCCAAGCACGCTTTATTCCCAATCCTTTCGGTGAAGGCAGGCTCTATAAAACGGGCGATCTCGCGCGTTACTTACCTGACGGTAATTTAGAGTATATAGGCCGTAATGACTTTCAGGTGAAAATCAGAGGCTTTAGAATTGAACTAGGCGAAGTTGAAGCAGCGCTCTTAACCTATCCTGAAATACAACAAAGCACCGTGCTGGCCAAAACCAAAAACGATAGCCAGTATTTAGTTGCTTACTATGTTTCGGCTGCGTTTATTAATCATGATGTTCTCGAAACACATCTAGCTAACCAACTTCCTGAACATATGATACCCCGTGCTTATATCCATCTTGATGCACTTCCGCTGACCATCAATGGTAAGTTAGATCGTAGAGCATTGCCCGAGCCTGATTTTAATCCAAGCGAACATGCATACGTTGCACCTCGCAATGAGCTTGAAGTGAAGCTTTGTTCGATATGGGGCTCTGTGTTAAAACTTGAGCGTGTGGGCATATGCGATGATTTCTTTAGACTGGGTGGCAACAGTATTGTAGGAATGCAGCTGGTTAGCCAGATAAATTTTATACTTGATTGTCGTATTGATGTATCTGTTATTTTTAAGCATAGAACAATACAGGCTATCGTTTCTTATATACAATTAGAAATAGACCATATTCATGGATTTGTATTTAATCCTTATGTGATTCAATCAAGCGATACGGCGAGGTTGTATGAACCGTTTGAATTGAATAATACACAGCAAGCTTATTACCTGGGTCGATTAAACGTGTTTGACTTGGGGAATGTTTCAACCCATGTATATTATGAATTTTCATTTAAATATTTAGATACGGCAAGGCTTGAGCTCGCGTTTAACATCTTAATTCAACGGCATCCAGAGTTACGAACGGTTTTTGCTCATGGTCAACAGCAATATTTAGAAAAATCACCTTACTACGTTATTGCTCAGGAGAGCTTGAGTGAAACTGAATTTTTAGCGGTACGTGCACGTCTTGCTCATAAAATATATCAACCCGATGTTTTTCCTTTATTTGATCTATGCGTTAGCCATGGTTGTTTTCTAGAGCAAGAAGACGTGTATATTTTGCATCTTAGTTTTGATGCTTTGCTTATGGATATTAATAGTTGGCGGATATTTGAAGACGAGTTAACGCAACTGTATGAAAATCCAAATGTTGCATTACCTCCATTGAATATTACTTTTCGTGATTATATGCAGCAAGTCAGTTGTATTCGAGCGAGTGATTTGTTTGAGGTCGATAAGCATTATTGGCTCGACAAGTTAAAAGATTATAATTTTAATATGAATTTGCCTTTGCGCTGTTCGGTTGCATCGATTGATAAACCCCATTTTGCACGTGTTACAAAAACAATCAAGAAAAATATATGGGAAAAAATACAACAAAAGGCATTAAATCATCATCTTAGTACAACGGCTGTGATTATGGTTGTTTTTGGAAAAGTATTAAGTCATTGGAGTAATCAAGATTGTGTATGTATTAATTTAACTTTATTTAATCGTTTACCCCTGCATTCGCACGTGAATCATCTTTTGGGTGATTTCACGATATTGGAATTATTTAATTATAAGCATCAACCATCACGGCATATTATTCATGAGATAAGCGAAAATCATGAGCATCTCTGGTCTGATATTGCCCATCATTTGTTTGATGGTATTGATGTTCAGCGTTTGGTTCGTGAAGAGCTGGGTTTGACAAGTAATCAATTGCTAGCGCCGGTTGTACTAACCAGTGCCTTAGGTATGGAGATGAGGCATAACACGGATGATTTTTTAGATGCATCTTATCTTGGGAGCCGGTATTCGATTACGCAAACATCTCAAGCATGGTTGGATAACAAAGCGTATGAAACGCCCGATGGTTTTGTGGCTGAATGGGAATACGTTGAGCAGTTGTTTGATCCAGAGATCATGCGTCAAATGCATGAGGCGTATTGCTTATTAATAGAGTATTTGGCTGAAGCCGATTGGGATGAGGATCTTTTTCCCCCCATAAGTTTAGCCTCACAAGATTTAGCGGTTATTCAAGCGGCCAATGATGATGTGATGTCTGTGAGTGAGCATACGCTGTTTAGTTATTACGAAGCAAACATGGTAGCACAAGGTGTACTAGAACATACCGCAATCATTGATCATCATGCGGTTGATGCGAGTGATTACACATACAAAAGGCTTTTAGATGACACGCACATGGTTGCTCAATATTTGGTTTGTTTTTTATCTAAGCAAGCCGGTCATCCAGAGCTTGTTGCTGTGTTATGTGAAAAAAGTTATCACCAAGTGTTGGCATTGCTTGGTATTATGAAAAGTGGCAGTGGGTATTTACCCCTGAGTTTAGATTGGCCGATTGAACGATTGGACGAAGCCTTATCTTCCGTGGATGTTGATGTGATTTTGATGTCTGCATTGCAGGCAAAACAGTTCGAAACGTGCCCTTGGTTTTTAGCAAAGTACCGTTGCTTGGTGATCGAGGATTTAGTTGCCCAGCTAAAGTTTGATGATGCATTAAACTATGCACTTCAAGATATTTTATTACCTTGCGTTCAACCAGACGCAATTGCTTATGTTATTTTTACATCAGGCTCGACCGGTACACCTAAAGGCGTGACAATATCGCATCGCAATGCTTTAAACACCTTACGTTCGGTGAATCAGAAATACCATGTGAACGCTGAAGATAAGATCTTAGCTTTATCTGAACTAAGTTTTGATTTATCGGTTTATGATATTTTTGGCATGCTCGCCGTGGGTGGTTGTCTTATTTTTCCTGATCAAGCACGAACAAAAGAGCCGGCTTATTGGCTTGAATTAATTCAATTATACAAGATTACATTATGGAATTCTGTTCCTCAGCTCGCTCAATTATTAGTTGACGAAAGTTTAAGGCAGGCGACGCCCACTTCGCTCAGGTTGTTTTTATTGAGTGGTGATTATGTTCCATCCGTATTGGCTCGCACGATTCACCAAAGGCAACCCAAGGCTGTTGTGGTGAGTTTAGGTGGTGCAACTGAGGGTAGCATTTGGTCGATCTGGCATGAGATAAAAAAGTTTGATGCTGTGAATATTCCTTATGGAACGGCAATGCCGAATCAACAGATGTATATTTTAAGCCATCAATTGACACATTGCCCTGTCGGCGTCGTAGGTGAAATTCATATCGGCGGATGCGGGGTTGCGTTAAATTATTATCATGACGTACAAAAAACACAGGCACGTTTTATTGAGCACGAAAGCTTGGGGCGCTTATATAAAACAGGTGATTTAGGACGATGGCATGCGGAAGGTTATATTGAATTTGTTGGTCGGGTTGATAATCAGGTCAAACTTCATGGTTACCGTGTTGAGCTTGATGAGATCACATCAAAAATTAAAGCGTTACCCGAAATAAAAAATGCACTAACCGTGATGTTTACACAAGACGGTCAGAAATATCCTATTAGTTACATCTTGCTTTTAAAGCCCATGCTTGATTTAAAGTTCTACTTAGATACGCAGTTAAGTAAAACTTTACCAGAATATATGTTGCCTTATGCATACATCGTTTTAGATACTCTGCCTTTGACCATCAATGGTAAAGTTAATTTGAAAGCATTGCCTTCTCCGCCGATGAAAGCATTATCTCAAGATTATGTTGCCCCAAGGGATAAAGTTGAAACACAGCTTTGTCAGCTTTTTTCTAATATTTTAAATATAAAACGTGTTGGTATTCGAGATGAC
This sequence comes from Legionellaceae bacterium, assembly GCA_029212505.1. Taxonomy (GTDB): domain Bacteria; phylum Pseudomonadota; class Gammaproteobacteria; order Legionellales; family Legionellaceae; genus JAALKW01. Next base: position 526,686 of record JARGOS010000001.1, read on the forward strand.
TTTTTCAGGTTAGGCGGAAATTCATTATTAGCCATGCAGCTGATGGGGTTACTAACGCAACACTTTAAAACCAAGATAACCTTGAAACGTATATATCAATGCAAAACAGTTTTGGCCTTATCCCAGCATGTGACAAGGGATAAGGTATTAAAAACATCTAGCCCGCATAGTATTTACAAAAAAATAGATCTTCAAACGGGGAGTCATACATTATCAGCCATCCAAAAAGGTATTTATTTACACAATAAATTAACACCTAAATTACCGACATATAATGTTCCCATTTGGGTGCGATTATTTGATGCGAATCTGGATCGTTTAGAACAAGCACTCAAAGCGACGTTAAAAAGGTATGCCATTTTGCGTATGGTTGTTGTTCCAGATTTTGGCTATCGCATGATTCCCTTGGAAGATGTAAGCATCGTGCATACGCTTTTGGATGAGGTAGATTTAGATGAATATGTGAGGCAACAATCCAATATTGCTTTTGTATTAGATGAACGCTTGTTGATTCAGCTTGAAATAATCAGTTTTGCTGATTCCTCAGATTTGATTTTAAATTTAACAGCTCATCATATGTTGATTGATGGTTATTCTGTGAATTTAATTTTATCAGAGATTATGGACATTTATGCTTCGATTAAATCGTGTGTAACAACCGTCATTTCTGAAGATACAATGTATTTTGATTACGCTGCATTTCAAGCACATGAGCTTGCATCACCTCAATATCAACATGCCATACAATCGTTGATCACGAAGCTATCCAATGCCTCACCGATTGGTTTAAAAAAAATTAATCATGATGCAGGTGATGATGCTGCCGAACACTTTGATGTCAGATTAAATCAAAACGTGTTGGGTGCTTTGGAGTATCTAAGTGTTACACATGATGTGAGTTTATTTTCTATTTTAGCTTCGTGTTTATATCATGTATTGAGTGTTTTTAATCAAAGTGAAGGTCAATTTCCATTAGGCTTAACGGTTTCAACGAGGCCGTATGGACTAGATAACGTCGTAGGTCCCTTTATTAATACCTTGCCACTGCTTTTTGATTATCAAGCAAGCGATTCTTTTTTATCTAACTTTAAGCGATCACATGAACAGGTATTGCATCTCAATGAATATCATCATATGAATTTAAGCCTTTTAGCACCGCATTTAGATAGGGGTGCTTCAGGTATAGCTGATTTGATGCATGTCATGTTTACCATGCATAATTTTCGAGAAAAAAATCTGGCTCATCCTGCATGGCTCAAACATCAAAAAATACATGTGAAAGATGCATATGAAAAATTTGGTTTGTCCGTTATTGGTCAGCCTGAATCAGATGGTATGGTCTTTGGTGTGAGTTTTGTACGTGATTGTTATGATCTTTCGTATATAAAACACATAGCGGATAGTTTTATTAGGTTATTAATCCATATTTCAAAAGAAGATTTCAATCTTCATGCACCTATGGGTCACACAAGCCTTCTTACCTTGCCTGAATACCAACAAATTATTTATGACTGGAATGCAACCGATAAGGCTTATGCTAAAAACAAAACCATTCATCAGATTTTCGAAGAACAAGCAACTAGAACGCCGCATGCTATTGCGGTGGTTTATGAAGACACCCAGCTAACCTATCAAGAACTTGATGAAGCGTCTAATCAGCTAGCCCATCTGATACGAAAGCAGTATCAAGCACTCAAGCCTGATACGTTGATAGCGCTGTGTGTTGAGCGTTCATTGGATATGGTCATTGGAATTTTAGGGGTGCTTAAAGCGGGTGGTGCTTATGTGCCGATTGACCCAAGCTATCCGATAGCTCGCATAAAATTTATGCTGCAAGATACCCAAAGCGAACTTCTTTTAACGCAAACCAAGTTTTTAAATTTACTAAGCGATATGGCGTGCGAGCTACTCGCTTTAGACTCAAAGCCTTATTTAGCAGAAAGTATTTCGGCACTTCAACCTATCAGCGGTCCAAAAGATTTGGTGTATGTGATGTATACCTCAGGCACCACAGGGCAGCCGAAAGGGGTGATGCTCCAACATTCAGGCCTTGTTAATCGGATTGAATGGATGCAAGAAGAATATCAACTTACACCAGAAGATATTATTTTGCATAAAACGCCTTATGTGTTTGATATTTCTGTTTGGGAGATGTTCTGGGCAAGCTTATCTGGTGCAAAAGTGGTGTTTGCTCGTCACGATGGGCAAAAGGATTATGTTTATTTAGCCCAGTTGATGGCTGGTAATCGGGTGAGTGTGGCTCATTTTGTTCCGAGTGCGCTTATGGAATTTAAGCAGCATGTAGACCAACGCGTGTCATTAAATTTACGATATTTATTTTGCAGTGGCGAAGCGTTATTACCCCAACATCTTCTAGGGCTAGATAGTTTAAGTGCTGTTCAAACCGAGGTTCATAATCTCTACGGTCCAACTGAAGCGTCCATTGAGGTCACACACTTCTTCTGTAAGCCAGGTTTAGAGAAGGTTTGTATAGGTCGACCGATTCAGAATACTCAGATCTATGTCTTAGATACGCATTTAACTCCTGTTCCCACCGGTGTGATAGGCGAGCTGTATATTGGCGGCGCAGGCCTTGCCCGAGGTTACTTAAACCAACCTGAACTGACTCAAGCACGTTTTATTTCAAATCCTTTCGGTGAGGGCAGACTCTATAAAACGGGCGATCTCGCGCGTTACTTACCTGACGGTAATTTAGAGTATATAGGCCGTAATGACTTTCAGGTGAAAATCAGAGGCTTTAGAATTGAACTAGGCGAAGTTGAAGCAGCGCTCTTAACCTATCCTGAAATACAACAAAGCACCGTGCTGGCCAAAACCAAAAACGATAGCCAGTATTTAGTTGCTTACTATGTTTCTGATGCGTTTATTAATCAGGATATTCTCGAAACACATCTAGCCAACCAACTTCCTGAACATATGATACCCCGTGCTTATATCCATCTTGATGCACTGCCGCTGACCATCAACGGCAAATTAGACCGCGCCGCCTTACCCGAGCCTGATTTTAATCCAGATGCACAGACCTACGTTGCACCTCGTAATGAGCTTGAAGTTAAGCTTTGTTCGATATGGGTCTCGCTGTTAAAACTTGAGCGCGTCGGTATACGGGATGATTTTTTTAAATTGGGCGGTCATTCCATTTTAGCAATTCAGTTAGCACATCGCATGTCTGAGGTATTGAATGAAGCCATTCATGTTGCAGATATTTTTAAATACAAAACGATAGCAGGGCTCTTAATTCACCTTAACTCAAATGACATTCAAATTAAGATAGAGCCCACATCTGACATAGTCTCTCCCTTGTCTTTTGCACAAGAGCGGCTATGGTTCATTGAGCGGTATGAGCAGGGGACAGATGCGTATCATATTCCGTTTGGTTTTGAGCTTGATTCAAGCATGGATGTACCTAGGCTCACCAACGCGCTACAAGTCTTGGTTGAGCGCCATGAAATTCTTCGGACGGTGTTTATCCAAGATGAAGCGGGCGTTGATTATCAATCGATTCTGGATGCTCCGCTTACTATTTCGATACAAAATATTACGTCATCGGATGTATCCGATGCATTGCATGAGGCCAGTCATGCTTTATTTGATTTAGAAAAATCTTATCCAATCAAAGCTTGGCTTTATGAAGTTACGGATATGGATAAACACATCTTATTTTTAAGTGTTCATCACGTAGCGTTTGATGGTTGGTCGATGGGTGTATTTTCTCGAGATCTCCAAGCCTTATATGAAGGCGTAGCACTCGAACCTTTAGCGATTCAATACAAAGATTTTGCTTTGTGGCAGCGGGCGTATTTGAGCGACGCGTTTTTAGAAAAGCAACTCACCTATTGGCAGTCACGTCTGTTAGGTCACGAGCCCTTAAATCTTCCAACAGATTACCCAAGGCCTAAAGCGGTTGATTACACCGGCGCGAGCCATAGGTTTGAATTATCCGAAGAGCTATCGCAAGCACTGCAAGTCTTAGCTAAGCAAGAAGGCGTGACACTTTACACGCTCTTGCTGATGGGGTTTTATTTATTATTATCGCGTTACACAGGCCAAACGGATATTTTAGTTGGAACCGTGACCTCGAACCGTCATTATCCCGGTGTTGAAAACTTGCTCGGATTTTTTGTGAATACGTTGGCACTTCGTTTCTTGGTGGACCCAGAGATGACGGGAGAAGGTTTAATCCATGCATTAAGTGCTATATTGATTGAGGCTCAAGCTCACCAAGATATGCCGTTTGAGAAGCTTTTATCTTCACTTGAGATGGAGCGCGATAGCTCACGTCATCCACTGGTTCAGGTGCTCTTTGACGTCATCTACGCTTCTGATGAATCTTCATTGCTAACGCCTGTGAGTATGTCTGAGCAGTACGAAATTGCCAAGTTTGATTTAAGCCTTAATTTTTGGATTGATTCAGATTCGATATCAGGAAAAATCACGTATGCGACATCGCTTTATAAACTTGAAACGATCAGGCAATTAACTCAGCATTACGAAACGCTTTTAGGTGAATTGGTTCGTGACACAAAAGCGCCTATTCAAAGCTATGCTTTGCTTTCACCCTCCGAGTACCAACGTATTATCTATGACTGGAATGCAAGCGAACAAGTTTATCCCGAAAACAAAACCATCCATGAGCTTTTCGACGAACAAGCAGCGAGTACACCGCATGCTATTGCCTTGGTTTATGAGAATACACAGCTAACCTATCAAGAGCTTAGTCAAGCCTCCAATCAGTTGGCCCATCTGATACGAAAACAGTATAGGTCACTCAAGCCGGATACGTTGATAGCGCTCTGTTTAGAGCATTCGCTAGACATGATAATTGGAATTTTAGGGGTGCTTAAAGCGGGTGGTGCTTATGTTCCGATTGACCCAAATTATCAAAGAGCTCGTATTCAGTTTGTGCTTGAAGACACCCAAACTAAGCTGATTTTAACGCAAACCAAGTTTTTAAATTTACTCAATGACATGCCGTGTCAGTTGCTTGTCTTAGATAAAAAGCCTTATTTATCAGAACGCAAATCAGCACTTAAACCTCTTAGTAGCCCACACGATTTAGCGTATGTTATTTATACTTCAGGGACCACAGGACAGCCGAAAGGGGTGATGGTTCAGCATAAAAATATACATGCTCTTTTAGTTTTAACACATACCTTGTACGATTTTACATCAAAAGATGTTTGGGTGCTTTACCATGCCTATGCATTTGATTTTTCTGTCTGGGAGATGTGGGGTTCACTTTCTGTAGGCGGGAAGCTGATCATTCCAACAGAGCATGAGCGAAACAACAAAGATGTATTTTATAAGTTGTGTTTTAAACATGGCGTGACAGTACTCAATTATACGCCCAGTGCTTTTCGCGTGTTTAGCGAGCTCTTTCTTTCTAACGCCGAAGCACACTTGCCTTTGCGTTACATCATCATTGGAGGTGAAGCATTAACACTTCGCCATATTAAACAGTACCAAGCTCACTGTAAAACCATGAATTTTCGTATGGTTAATATGTACGGACTAACTGAAGCCACGGTAGTTTCTACATGTTATGAGTTATTGCTTCATGAAAGCAGCTCTTGCCTTATCGGAAGACCTATTCCCGGGGTGGTAGCCTATGTTTTAGATCATGACCTCACACCTCTTCCCATCGGTGTGGTAGGCGAACTTTATATTGGTGGCGTAGGTCTCGCTCGTGGGTATCTTAATCAGCCTGAACTCACAGCCGAGCGGTTTATTCCCAATCCTTTCGGTGAAGGCAGGCTCTATAAAACGGGCGATCTCGTGCGTTACTTACCTGACGGTAACTTAGAGTATATGGGACGTAATGACTTTCAGGTGAAAATCAGAGGCTTTAGAATTGAACTAGGCGAAGTTGAAGCAGCGCTCTTAACCTATCCCGAAATAAAACAAAGTACGGTTTTGGCCAAAACCAAAAACGACAGCCAGTATTTAGTTGCTTACTATGTTTCTGATACGCTTATTAATCATGATGTTCTTGAAACGCATCTAGCTAACCAACTGCCTGGACATATGATACCCCGTGCTTATATCCATCTTGATGCATTGCCTTTGACTATCAACGGTAAGCTGGACTGTGCGGCACTTCCTGGACCTGATTTTAATCCCGCTGTGGATAGCTATATTGCACCTCGTAATGAGCTTGAAGTGAAGCTTTGTTCGCTATGGGTCTCGCTGTTAAAACTTGAGCGCGTCGGTATACGGGATGATTTTTTTAAATTGGGCGGTCATTCCATTTTAGCAATTCAGTTAGCCCATCGTATGTCTGGGGTTTTAAACAAAACACTTCATGTTGCCGATGTTTTTAAATATAAAACCATCGCAGGGTTATTAAGTCATCTAAGCGCTATTGATTCAGATGGCGCTCAGGTGAGCATCGAGCCAACAACCGATTTAATTGCACCTTTATCGTTTGCACAAGAGCGGCTATGGTTCATTGAGCGGTATGAGCAAGGGACGGATGCGTATCATATTCCGTTTGGGTTTGAGTTGGACTCAACCATTGATGTACCTAGGCTCACAAAAGCTTTACAAGCCTTGGTTGAGCGCCATGAAATTCTTCGAACGTTATTTATTCAAGATGAAGCAGGTGTTGATTATCAATCGATTCAGGATGCCCCGCTGGCGATTACGACACAAAGCCTTACGTCATTGGATGTGCCTCATGCATTGCATCAAGCCAGTCATGCTTTATTTGATTTAGAAACATCCTATCCGATTAAAGCCTGGCTTTATGATGTCACAGATACGAATACGCATATCTTATTCTTGAGCATTCATCATGTGGCGTTTGATGGTTGGTCGATGGGTGTATTTTCTCGAGATCTCCAAGCCTTATATGAAGGCGTAGCACTCGAACCTTTAGCGATTCAATACAAAGATTTTGCTTTGTGGCAGCGGGCGTATTTGAGCGACGCGTTTTTAGAAAAGCAACTCACCTATTGGCAGTCACGTCTGTTAGGTCACGAGCCCTTAAATCTTCCAACAGATTACCCAAGGCCTAAAGCGGTTGATTACACCGGCGCGAGCCATAGGTTTGAATTATCCGAAGAGCTATCGCAAGCACTGCAAGTCTTAGCTAAGCAAGAAGGCGTGACACTTTACACGCTCTTGCTGATGGGGTTTTATTTATTATTATCGCGTTACACAGGCCAAACGGATATTTTAGTTGGAACCGTGACCTCGAACCGTCATTATCCCGGTGTTGAAAACTTGCTCGGATTTTTTGTGAATACGTTGGCACTTCGTTTCTTGGTGGACCCAGAGATGACGGGAGAAGGTTTAATCCATGCATTAAGTGCTATATTGATTGAGGCTCAAGCTCACCAAGATATGCCGTTTGAGAAGCTTTTATCTTCACTTGAGATGGAGCGCGATAGCTCACGTCATCCACTGGTTCAGGTGCTCTTTGACGTCATATACGCCTCTGATGAATCTTCATTGCTAACGTCTGTGAGTATGTCTGAGCAGTACGAAATTGCAAAGTTTGACTTAAGTCTTGATCTTTGGGTTGATTCAGATTCGATATCAGGAAAAATCACGTATGCGACGTCACTTTACAAGCCTGAAACCATCGCGCAGCTAGCCGGGCATTATGAAACGCTTTTAGGTGAATTGGTGCGTGACACAAAAGCGCCTATTCAAAGCTATGCTTTGCTTTCACCGGCTGAATATCAGCAAATGATTGTTGATTGGAATAGAACAGAGAAGGCTTATCCAAAAAATAAAACTATCTATCAGCTTTTTGAAGAGCAAGCGGCTAGAACACCGAATCACATTGCCGTGGTCTATGAAGGTACAGAATTAAGCTACCAAGCGCTTCATCAACGTATGTTATGCGCGGCAAGTGCTTTACTCAGACAGGGGGTTATGTCAGGACAAACGCTTGTATTTTTACTGGATCGTGATATTGAATATTTGGTGAGCATGCTCGCCGTCTGGCGGATTGGATGCGCATTTGCGCCACTCAACCTGACCTCTCCTGATGAAAAAAACCGTACTTTATTGGCTGAGATTGCAGAAGGCTGGGTATTAACGACTGAAACTCATGTCAAGCGGTTTTCAGGGGTGCTTCCAGTTCTGGTCTTAGAAAATATCATGCTTCAAACAAAGGCCGATGTTATGCCATTGTATGGCAGTCCAGGTGATTTAGCGTACATCATGTTTACCTCAGGGAGCACGGGGATCCCCAAGGGGGTTATGATTCAACAGGATGGGATGTTGAATCATGTCTGGGCTAAGCTTCAGGATTTTCAAATCACCACCGAAGATAATATTGCCCAAACAGCAACACACGTGTTTGATGTGAGTATTTGGCAGTTGATTACGGGGTTATTGGTCGGAGCTCGTACCACAATTTTAACGGGAGATGATGCCTGGGTTAGCGCGCGATTATTAGGCCATATCGAGGCGCATGAGATCACGATTTTTGAGAGCGTGCCCTCGCATCTTAAAGTACTTTTAGATGATCTCGAGACGGATGATCATAAGCCATCCTTGCCTTCATTACGCTACCTTATAATGAATGGCGAGGGGTTATCTCCCCTGGATTGTGCGCGTTGGCAAGCGCTCTACCCTGAACATGTCTTAGCGAATGTTTATGGCCCCACGGAATGTTCAGATGACATCACGCACTTTATTTTTCAAGAAATAAAGCCTTCATGGGGTACGTATGTTCCCATCGGTAAGCCTGTCCAAAACATGAAGTTGTATGTACTCGATGCGAACTTGAACCCTGTTCCCATTCAGGTGGTAGGTGAGCTTTATGCCTCGGGTATTGGCCTTGCACGCGGTTATTTAAATCAGCTGGAACTTACCCAAGCAAGTTTTATACCCAACCCATTTGGGGAAGGCAAATTATATAAAACAGGTGATTTGGTGCGTTGGCTACCGGACGGTCATTTAGAATACATGGGTCGCCGAGACTTTCAAGTCAAATTACGTGGGCAACGTATTGAACTGGGTGAAATTGAAGCTGCACTCTTAACTTATCCTGAAATAAAACAAAGCACGGTTCTAGCTAAAGCCAAAGGTGAGCATCAGTATTTGGTTGCCTATTATGTTTCTGATACGTTTATTAATCAGGATGTTCTTGAAACGCATGTATCCAATCAACTCCCTGAACATATGATACCCCGTGCTTATATCCATCTTGACGCATTGCCGCTGACCATCAACGGCAAATTAGACCGTGCAGCACTGCCTGAGCCTA
>JARGOS010000003.1 GCA_029212505.1 Legionellaceae bacterium
GGCAAATTCTAATGATTTTTACTTATGAGGCAAGGGGCTGTGCGTAAGGTGAGTTGAAATCAAGCAATCACAAAAAATAGCTAGCAAAGTTGAGGGTTTTCAAGCGTTAACGAATGAACAGCAACAGTATTTCACTTCTTTTTTTCAAGCTGGGAAGTTGATTGTTCTGGTCAACTAAAGTTGGACACTTTTAAATTTCTTTTTTCATAAGCCACCGGTGTTACATCACCTAACGTAGTATGTAGCCGGTCATGATTGTAGTAACGGATATATTTTTGAACATCGATTTTCATTGACTCCCTCGTTAAGTGAATTACTTTGAGCAGCCACTCATTCTTTAAACTACCAAAAAATCGTTCAACCACAGCATTATCCCAACACGCTCCTTTGCCGCTCATTGATGCTTTGATCGCGTGTTGATTGAGCAACTTCTTAAATTGCTTACCCGTGTACTGCGACCCTCTGTCACTATGAAAAATAAGGTCGCCTTGAGGTTGACGAAGGTTGATGGCCATGTTCATTGCCTTAATAACAAGTTCTGCTGTCATGTGTTTGTTTATGCACCACCCGATAATCTTACGAGAATGCAAGTCCATCACGATGGCCAAATAGCACCAACCTTCACGGGTTCTGAGATATGTCACATCCCCGGCCCATACTGTATTCGGCAACTTAGGGTCGAACTTCATATTCAGCAGGTTATCGGCCACAGCATCACTATGCTTCCGCTTGGTTGTCACCTTATACGCGGTTCGCTGAATCACCTTCAGGCTATGAGTTTTCATAATATTACGCACCTTAGTCCGTGAAATACGAATACCTTCTGAAGCGAGCTTCTTAACCAGCTGACGTGAACCAAGGCTTCCTCGACTGCTATTAAATAGCTCTTTTATACGCCTGTGCAATCTAAACTCTTCTTGTGTAATCACCTTGGCTTTACGTTTACTTCGGTGATACCAGCTGCTACGTGACAGACCGAGAGCATTACAAATACGTGTTACTGGATATTGGCCTTCTAAGCCTCTATGGAGTTGCTGCATTGCTTTTTTACTCCTAGTTACTTCATTTCCCTGGCAAAGAAGGCTGACGCCTTTTTTAGTATTTCTTTCTCCATACGCAGATTTTTAACTTCTTTGCGAAGCGCTAAGAGTTCAGCATGTTCCTCTTCACTTAATGCCCCTGGTGAACTGCTTGCTTCAATCTTATTTTTCCAATTATAGATAAGTTTTACGTTAACACCTACGGCATCAGCTGCTTGCTGCGGAGTATAATGTTGTTCAAGAACCAGGGATACAGCATCCTTCTTAAACTCTTCTGGGTAACGTTTGTAATCGCGTTTTTTCTCTGTCATAAGCACCTCTGTTAGTATGTTCATTTTCTCTAACAAAAGTGTCCAATTCAATTAGACCAGAACAGATCGTCAATGAACAGCAAAGAGAGAAATGGATATCATTTACAATGGCAGCCTGCAAGACTGCGCCAAAGTACCAAGCATTAGCGACGTTGATGTATTTTTTACAAGAAAATGGAATTATCGCGGAGTGGTTGAATATTTATTTTGATCAAAAGAAATCGATCGCGAAGATGGGAGCTGAAAGCGGTAAAATTATCGACGAATTACAACCTCTTCAACTGGCGAGTGTGCGTAATATTATTAATGTTTGGGAAAAGAGGTTGGCTGAATGGACGTCACCCAAAAACTTTGAGCAATTAGAGAAAGCGTTTAATGATGATATCGTACCATTGATTACGCGTCTTGATATAAGTGATGACATGCACCCGTTAACAAAAAAAACAGTGCTTAAAACAGTGCACGATCTCACGGAAATGATGGATAAGACGATTAAATCACTGAAAGGCAGTCCAGAGTATGCTGAAAATCAAGGTTTGCTTGTTACACGATTTTATAAATTACTCAATCCCTATAAAGCCCTAATGGAAAAATGGGTCAACAAATTATCAACAATAGAATTTAGAGAAAAAGACACTAAAATTTTGGCTGTTCATATGTGTTTTTTAAATTTGGAACATAATCAGGATCCAAGGCAATTAAATCCATCAGGTAGTCTTAGCATTCCATCGGTCACTGTGGATAGCATGGCGAGTTTTAGTAGACATTTTGATCGTAATAAGGATAAGGTCACGCTCGAAGATTTATTTTCATTGATACACCAAAATATTTTAATTGCTACAATAAGCCTAGGAAAATCCGCTCAAATTCAGTTGAAGGATTTACCTGTTTCATTGAAAGCGATACATCAGGCATTAGCAGAAAAAAGTTATGTTGGTAGAGCAAGTATTACTCATGTGATGTTGATGAATTCAGTACTCGAATACCCGCATATTTATCTCAATTATAACATGCCAATGAGAAACCATAGTGCCAAGTTTTTGATTGATTATAATCAGGAAGTGGGAAGTATTACTCTGAATATTAAATTTTTTGGTCATAACGGTAGTGGGCGTATGCATGCCATTGCTAATTTTGCACAAATAGAGGGTGATCTTTTAAAAATAAAAACGGTTCAAGAGCCGAAATATAATGACAAGACAATGTTATTAGAATGGGCTTGGGTGATTCATGCTAGTCAAGTGGCGCAAGTAACAGAACATTTGCACGTTATGCTGCAAGATTATCTTAATACAACCTATCTATCTGATGCTTCAGCTGAAAGTTTTAGGTTGAGAAAGCATATTGACATGATCTTGGAACGACATCAGAATTTTCACTTACCTCAACCAGAAAATTTACCCGAGCCGCTTGATACATTTATCCATGGACTACCTTTAGAAGAAAAAGTAATTCTTATGGGCGGTAAATCAACGGCGCTCTCTAAAATGACCTTGCTTCAATCAACAAAGGATGCTCAATCAATTCAGCTTGTCTATTTGTTATCTACAGATGGACCGAAGACATTTCCAAAAACAGAGTTTTCTTTACGATTAGGTATTGATTATCATCTATCCAACCACACGATGGATTTACATATTATGATTGCTGGGGGAGGTAAATTATGGCACGACATTGAACCGCTTTTGCTCGCAGCCGATTTAGACAGCGCAATATTAAAAGCACAAACTATTTCTCCGCCTCAATTCAACGAAAAAACGGGTCTCATAGAATGGGTTTGGCGGTTTAATAATACAGATAATCTGATTCCACCCTCTGAATTATTAATCAATCGCTTTATTGAGTATACGTGTTGTTTAGATGACAATATAATAAATAATTTCATAACACTTTTTTCAAATTATGAAATATTAAAGCCATCACCTGCTATGTATGAGCATATCATTCGAAGTGTGCAAGTTTTTTTTCAGGAAAAGAAGAACATCAGACGAGAAGTTTTAGATCTATCGAATCATCCAGTCGATCCTAGAAAACCAGCAAAGACCTGGGTTACCCTTGACGAACTTAAGAGGTGGAGGGTTTTACCAGAAACGTTTTTACCCGCAGCAGAATCCCTGCATTTATTTGATAAACCTGCGCATGGTAAAGCGTTAAGCCAAGAAGAGCAGTCTGCTATGAAAAAAAGTCTAGACGTTTTAAGGGGGGCAGAAACACAAACAGTTTCTAATCGACCTGGACCTCTTGGTTCTAAATGATGCTATATCACATTTACATTGCGGCCTGTTGCGCATCACAAATCAACTCAGGATTTGATTGCGTTCACGATCGACAATAATACTCATCCCACAGCGTACACCAGCTTTCTCACAGTCTTATCCCCAGAAATTGTGGATAAAGCAAAAATAAGACCTGAACTTAGGAGGTTGTTACTTGTTAGTTTCCTGTGCTCAGCTGATACGTACCGTTATTACTGGCTTTTACCTGTTATTAACGCTTATCAACAGGCCCATGAATTATGATTGATTGGCATAATAAGTTGGAAATATTGTATTTAGAGACTACACTTGATTTATGTTACATAAATCAAACGTGAGTGGTTATGACGCGAGGTGGAAAAAGAGCGGGTTCGGGACGCCCAAAAAAAGAACCTACGGTTGTTGTTCGCATACCTGAATCCAAGAAGATTTTGGTTAAGCAATGCCTGGTAGGTAACGATGGGATTAAAATTCCTTTATATAGCAGTTCTGTGTCAGCCGGGTTCCCATCACCTGCCGATGATTACATCGAATCATTGCTCGATTTAAATGAATATTTAATTAAAAAACCCGCGGCCACGTTTCTTGTGCGCGCAAAAGGTGAATCCATGATAAATGCAGGCATTTCCTCTGGAGATATTCTCATTGTTGATAAGAGCATCACACCTACGCACGGAAAAATTGTGATTGCAGCCATTGATGGTGAATTAACGGTTAAACGGTTGTATCAAATGGAGGGGGTTACCAAGCTTCAGCCGGACAACCCAGACTATCATGATATTGATATCAATGCTTTTTCTGAGTCTGTTATTTGGGGTGTTGTAACCAACGTCATTCACAAGGTTTAAGTAATGTTTGCCATCGTTGACTGCAATAATTTCTACGCATCATGTGAGCGTGTGTTTAATCCTCGTCTTTTAAATCAACCCATTATTGTGCTATCCAATAATGATGGCTGTGTTATTGCTCGTTCAAATGAAGCAAAAGCACTTGATATCAAGATGGGGCAGCCTTTCTTTGAAATCAAACGACTATGCCAAACCAAGGGGATACACGTATTTTCATCGAATTATGCGCTGTATGGCGATATGTCGAATCGCGTGATGAGTGTTTTGGAGGAGAACTGGCCTGAGGTTGATGTTTATTCGATTGATGAAGCTTTTTTGAATTTAGATGGCCTCTCAGAGTCAGATATGATGGCATTTTGTCATCAGCTCCATTACAAAATCTTGAGGTATACCGGCATACCTGTTTCGATAGGTGTTGGCAAAACAAAAACACTGGCTAAGCTTGCGAATCAAATTGCTAAAAAAGATTTGAAGAGCCCGTATTTTAATATTACTGACGAAGAGCACTGGCTGTATCAAAAACATGTATCAGATGTGTGGGGGATAGGAAAACAGTGGTCAAATAAATTAATGCAACGAGGATTTAATACAGCAGGGCAATTAAAAGATGCTTGCCCGAACTATATGAAAAAGCAGTTTAACGTGACACTTGCTCAAGTTATTTTGGAGTTGAGAGGTACATCGTGTGTTGCAACTCATACGCATGAAGCCAAGAAGGGCATCATGAGTTCACGCAGTTTTTCTACTACGGAGGGAGAGTTTACTCCAATCATGCAAGCCTTAGCGTCTTTTTGTGACGTTGCTTCGACGAAGTTAAGAAAGCAGGGGTCTGTGTGTGGCCGAGTTGGGATTTTTATAAGAACCCATGCATTTGGAGCAAAAACCAAGCAATACAAAGCTGCTCGTAGCATCAAGTTGGCCTACCCAAGCAGTGATGTTCGGCTTATTACGCATGCTACACGTACGCTATTGGAGCAGCTGTTTAAATCTGGGTATGCCTACAAAAAAGTAGGCGTATATTTGGATGAAATTACGCCGGCTAATCAACAACAGCTTGATCTATGGAATGAAGTTCCAGAATTATCAGATACGTTGATGCAAACCTATGATCGCATTAACCAGCGCTTTGGGAGTTCGGGTATTCGCATTGCCTCAAGCGGATTTAACCAAGTGGAAATATCTAAGCGACAATGGCGTTCGCCAAAATATACAACCTGTTGGTCAGATTTGCCGATAGTGAGACTTTGATTTTATTACTGGTGTCCCAGGCAGGATTCGAACCTGCGACCTACCCCTTAGGAGGGGGCCGCGCTATCCAGCTGCGCCACTGAGACATAGGATGTGATCTAACGCACAAAGTTTACCGTTATCTTTAATTCAGTACAACCGATGCTTTCAGCAATTTTTTATCGCGAAGAAAGGTCGCTGATATATTGTAAACATTGTAAATCATAATCAAAAGCAAAAGCGAGTGAAGCCATTGGTGTTTTAAGTGTGTGACGATAGGTAACGTTATTAAGACACCTAAGCATCCAAACAAACTCAAGTAAAGAGTTTTTCCCAAAGGAATTTTATCTTGCTTTAAAAACACGAGTGTAGTCAAAGGCTGTTGCATGGCACCCGCTACGGTCATGATTGGAAAGGCGACAGCGGGTGATAGATGCATTAAAAATAACACAGCTTGAATCATCGCAAATAAACCAATACCCACCGAGGTCAATGACCCGCAGATGATCATGGCTAGAAAGCCGAGATATAAGTTCCAAGAATGCAAGGCCGTAATGTTTTGGTTGGAAGCTATAGTGCCAAATTGTTGATAGATAAGTAAACCAATAATGCCCGTGAAGCAAGCAATCATGGCTAGGCGAAGTTTTTGTTTGCCAAGACGAGTTATAATTTCTCCTCCAAGGATACCTCCAATGCAGGTTCCTATGACCAGTGTGAGCAATGTGGTTAAATCAACATGTATAACTTGGATAAAAAAAAGAGCTTCTAACGTACCTGGAATCACTTGTGCACCGTTTGTGACGGCTGGAAGCTCGTGATCCTCAAAAGTACCCCAAAGTTTAGATAAGGCGATGGTGACAGGAAAGCTGCCTACACCTAAGGTATCTGCAATAAAGGCAAGCACACCCGTCATGGCTAATTTTACATTCTCTTGAATTGAGCGTGTGTGCTTAGGTTGTGTGGATAGTTTTCGAAACATAGCAATCACGCAGACGCAGGATACGCACAAAATACTGAGTATAATTAATTTGATAGGCATGGTTTAAAATATTAACTCAAAAGGTAATTTTGAAACAATGCAAGTTTACTGCTATCTGCAATTAAGCACAATGTTTGTCTTGGCTAGCCTTGAAATTTTATGATTAACCCCCATATCCAAAGTTCTAGTGTATTTTTGTGATTTTTTTGTTCGTTAGTGGGAGATAGCATAATGGCAAGCAAGCAACAAACCATGGGGTTTCAAACCGAAGTAAAACAAATGCTTCATTTGGTGATTCATTCGTTATACAGCAACAAAGAAATTTTCTTACGAGAACTGGTATCCAATGCGTCCGATGCATTAGATAAATTACGTTTTTTAGCGCTGTCTCAAGCTGATCTATATGAAGGTGATGCGGACTTACGTATTACGGTCGATTTTGATGAAAAAAAGAAAACCCTCACCATTTCAGATAACGGTATTGGCATGAGCTGGGATGAAGCCGTTGAAAACTTAGGAACCATTGCGAAATCAGGAACAAAAGATTTCTTGAGTCATTTAACCGGCGATCAAACCAAAGATTCACAATTAATTGGTCAATTCGGTGTTGGTTTTTATTCTGCCTATATTGTTGCCGATAAAGTCACGGTGAAAAGTCGTCGTGCCGGAGTTCCTGCTGAAGAAGCGATTGTTTGGGAATCTAACGGTGAAGGCGAATTCACCATTGCCAACAAAACGAAAAAAGAGCGCGGTACAGAAATTACGTTGCACTTAAAGCCTGAAGAAAGCACCGAATTACTCAGTGACTGGCGCCTACGTAATATTATTAATAAATATTCAGACCATATTGCTTGGCCGATTGCCATGAAAAAAGAAGTGGACATCGAAGAGCCTACTGAAGGTGACGAAAAAGACGCGAAAAAAGCGAAGAAAGCTAAAAAAGAAGTGACATTCGAAACCGTCAATAAAGCAACCGCACTTTGGACACTTCCTAAAGCTGAAATTTCTGATGAAGAATACCAAACGTTTTATAAGCATATCTCACATGACTATCAAGAAGCGTTAACATGGTCACATAACCAGGTGGAAGGTAAGCATGATTACACCAGCTTGTTGTATATTCCAGCTAAAGCTCCGTTTGATTTATGGCAGGCTGAATCGAAGCATGGTTTAAAGCTTTATGTAAAACGTATTTTCATTTTGGACGATGCAAGTCAATTTTTGCCTCGCTACCTGCGTTTTGTTAAAGGAATTGTTGATGCAAGTGATTTGCCACTTAACGTATCACGTGAAATTTTACAAGATAACAAGCAAGTTGAAAGCATTCGCGCGGCCTGCACGAAGCGTGTATTATCTTTGCTTGAGCGCATGAGTGAAGACGATGCTGAAACGTATCAAAAATTCTGGGATGAGTTTGGTGCAGCGGTTAAAGAAGGCCCGGTAGAAGACATGGCGAATCGCGAGCGTGTCACCAAGTTACTACGTTTTGCAAGCACCGCCACGGGTTCAGAAAAACAAACGGTTTCTTTGGCTGATTACGTCTCACGTATGAAAGAAGGTCAAGATAAAATTTATTATGTGACCGCATCCAGCTTTAATGCAGCAAAAAATAGTCCACATCTTGAAATTTTCAAGAAAAAAGATATTGAAGTGTTGTTATTAAGCGATCGTGTGGACGAGTGGCTTGTGGGCTACATGACCGAGTTTGAAGATAAAAAACTTCAGTCCATTACCAAAGGTAAACTTGAGCTTGATGGTGATGATAAACAAGACGCCAAAGAAGCCGAACAAGACGAAAGCATGTCGTCTATGCTCAAACAAATTGAGACGGTTTTAGGTGACCGTGTGAAAGAAGTACGTGTAACACATCGGTTAACCGATTCACCTGCATGTGTGGTTGCTGATGAAAACGACATGGGTCTTGAGATGCAGCGTATTCTGCAATCGGCAGGGCAAGCGGCACCTCCAACAAAGCCTATTTTTGAAGTTAACATGGAGCATGATTTATTGAAACGCTTACATGGAATTCAAGATGATGCTGAGTTTGCTGAGTGGGCCGAAGTGTTGTTTGATCAAGCTGTTTTGGCTGAAGGTGGAACCTTAGATAATCCAGCTGAATTTGTTAAACGGGTGAATCGTTTATTAAATGCATAAGGAGTAATATGTACGTTGTACGATTTTTGCAGGTGCATGCATGCTGAAAACAGCTATTTCACGCATGACGGCAGCTGCGCCAAAATCTGTTTTGCTTCGTGGGCAAAGTCACTATGAAAGTGGTGATGTGCTCACGTTTCGCTTAAGTGACGGATTACTTAGAGCACGCGTTAAAGGTGAAACGCATCAGATTTTTGATGTGTACATGGATCTTCGTAGTTTTCCTGCAAATTCAGCACGGTGCGGATGTGAGCGAAAAATTAATTGCGAGCATGCCGCCGCCGCTTTACTTGCGTTACATGCGAGAGAAACGGGCGCCGATTTACCTAACAATAAATCCCAGGCGTCGGCTCCACGCTATGAAACTGTGATTAAAGAAGACGATGTCACGTGGTATTCACAAAGTCGCTCGGAAGGGCATGATTTTTTTGCTTATCAGCTGGGTATTTTGATTGATGATCAACGTGTCAGTATTGTACCGTTGGTGGCCGGTTTACTTGAGCAATTTGGAACAGATACGTTTGAGAAGCGGGATGATAACGAACGTTTTCGTTTGCCGATAGGTGAGGGAAAAGTGCTTGAAGTCGCGCTCGGGCGTTTAAAGCCTTTATTGCGCTTATTGTGGCAGTACGGTTTAAAAACCAAGGATTTATCAGAAGATGCGTTAAAGCTCACGCGTTACCAACTTTTGTTTATGCAAGAAGCTGAGCAGGCGCTTGCTGCGAGCACAGCGCGTTGGCAGGGTACAGCTGAATTTAGACGCATACACCAAGCTTTACTTCAACATGAAGAACAGGCCGAAATTCACAGTCCTCTTGGCTTAAAAGCAGAGTTGCGTGATTATCAGCTCGGTGGTTTGAGCTGGCTTCAGCGTTTGCGTTCAGCGCGTTTAGGCGGTATTTTGGCCGATGACATGGGGTTGGGAAAAACACTTCAAACCTTAGCCCATCTCCAATACGAGAAAGAAGCGGGGCGTCTTAAGCGTGCAGCATTAATTTTGGCACCGACCAGTGTCATCGGCAATTGGCTTGAAGAAGCCGAGCGTTTTACACCCGATCTTAACGTCATGATTTATCATGGGCTCACACGTCATCAAAATCGTGCGTTTGATGATTATGATCTCATTATCTCAACCTACGGTGTTGCGCAACGCGATAAAAAGCTTTTTGTTAAATACCCGTTTTATTATTTGGTGCTTGATGAAGCCCAGGTGATTAAAAACACACAAACAAAAACACGCCAGATTATTCAACAGCTTCAAGCGAAGCATCGTTTGTGTTTAACAGGAACGCCACTGGAAAATCATTTAGGCGAATTATGGTCATTGTTTCACTTTTTGGCACCTGGCTTTCTTGGAACGTTGAAGCAATTTCGCCAAATTTTTCAGTATCCTATTGAAAAACAACAAGATGAAGATTGCCGTGCGGCGCTAGTACGACGCTTGCAACCGTTTGTCTTGCGACGAACAAAAAATCAGGTGGCCTCGGAGCTACCTAAGAAAACCGAGATGACACTGACGGTTAATTTACTCGGTTCTCAACGCGACTTATACGAAACGATTCGTATGACAACCGAGCGCTCGGTTCGTGAAGCGATTGCAAAACAAGGTCTGGGTAAAAGTCAGTGGGTGTTTTTGGAGGCTTTACTTAAGTTACGGCAGGTGTGTTGCGATCCTAAACTTTTAAAACAACGTGATGAAACTGCGGTTCAAAATTACTCGTCGGCTAAATTAAATACTTGTCTTGAGTTGTTAGATAACCTTATGGATGAAGGGCGGTCGGTCTTGGTGTTCTCTCAATTTACCAGCATGCTTGATATCATTGAGCAAGCGTTGATTAAGCGTGGGTACCCGCACTTGATCTTGACCGGTAAATCACGGGATCGTGAAAGTTTAATTCAACGCTTTCAAGCCGGCGAGGCGCCTATTTTCTTGATTAGCTTACGTGCCGGAGGGGTGGGGTTGAACCTAACACAAGCCGATACGGTCATTCATTACGATCCGTGGTGGAATCCAGCGGTTGAAGATCAAGCGACGGATAGAACCCATCGCATAGGTCAGGAGAAGCCGGTGTTTGTTTATCGCTTGATAGGCTCAGGTACGGTTGAAGAAGTGATGATGAAAATGCAGGCCAAAAAACGTGTTTTGTTTGATAGCATTTTCTCAGAAGAAACCTTAAGTGCGCCTGTTGAGTGGACTGAAGAAGAAGTCGCTCAATTTTTTATGCCGTTGTCGGCAGATTAGATGCCGTTGGTTATTCGCGGTTGTGTTGATGCATCTCCATGAGCGATTTGAGCATCTATACTCAATCAACTTTCAAATACTGAAATCATAGCATTTTGAAGTTGATTGGGTATAGATCGCTGTTGTCTCTAATCGATCATGTCCTAAAGCTTTTTGAAGTGATTTGCGAGTCGTTCAACAACCTCATCTGTACCGGTATGGTTGTTTTCAACATCGCCTTCATGCCTAAACAAGCTTGTTCGGTGTTTGCTGGAAAACCAGCCGCTTTCTGATTGCTCAATAGCCTGATGAATGTCCTCTTTGGATATATCATGCATATGATTTTCTTTACTTTCCTTTAATAAGGTTTGTAACGCAAGCATGGTGTTACTTCGAGTCGGAGATATCATCCAGGATAAGAACCAAAGTGTACTCAGCTGCTTACCTACATCTCCCAAGAGTGATGTTGATTTGTACCCATCGACAATGCTCTTAAACTCAGCTAAATAAATCGTATTTGGTAACTCCAAGGCTTGGGTAATAGATTGTTTTAAGCCCGTTATTTCATCTTGAACACAAGCATAAGGTTTATGTGCGTTATCTACGTCAGGTATAACGATAGTTAAGTCAGTTTCATCAACTTCGGTGGGTAGCACATACAAGGCACCTAAGTCGTCGATATGCTGTAAATCCAAATAGCCTTCAAGACATTGAAACGTATCTTGATGCGGATAAGCTGTTCTAAGTGCTTGAATAAATAAAGGTGAATGAAAGCAGTTATTTACTGTTACTGGGTGATAGTCTTTTTGTACGATTACCGCTTCAAGCAATCGACGCTCAGCACTATCAAGCGCTGCTTGACCAAAAGCGCTTTGAGCTAACCCCTGTAACTCATCATAACTCAACCAGTAAGCACCATTTGGCAAATTGCGGGGGTTAGAAAGAACGGAGTGGATAAACCCAACGTCAGGATGCTCGTCTTGAGATAGTGATACACCAGCAAGACCTGTTGCAAACTCAGCGGAGTTAATATCATGACGACCACAGTAAGCCAATAGCTTATACCTTGCGACTTGCATGGTCGTGTCTTCTGGTGCCTCATAGACCATGAGTGCTTCGGCATACATTTTATCAGCGATGATGGCAAGCTGTGGATGCCGTAGAGGGGACTCAAGCAGTACTATTACCCGTGCTAAATAACCTCGTTGCAAATATGACAGCGCACACAGCAAACGATGTATTTCTGAAGGATAGCTATCTTCAGGCAGTGGGTTACCCTCACTATTCAGCTCTCGTACTAATGTGGATAACGTCTCGATCGCCTCATTAATCATCTCAAAATTTAAGAGGGCGGACGTAGTGAAATCGTTAAGTAATTTTAGACCATCCGCGATATGTGCATTTCTAGAAATAAGTGCTTCTAGCTTTCGAGAGAGCTTGCGATCTAGTTTAAGCAAAGTATAGTTTTCTTTCAGTGCCGCGGCTAAATGCTCTGCGCCTGCAGCACCGATTTGATTCAACTCCAGGTGATCAATTGACGCCTGCGTGCTCATGCCTGAAGCGCGTAAAAGCCCGCTGATGCCTTCAGCATGCATTAGCTCATAATCACCCAGCAGGTTAAGTGACGTCAGCGTGGTGTTTTCTTTCAGTGCAGCGGCTAAATATTTAGCACCTTCATCACGGATTAAATTACGCTCTAGGTTAAGTGACGTCAGTGTGGTGTTTTCTTTCAGTGCCGCGGCTAAATGCGCAGTGCCTTCATCACGGATTAAATTACGCTCCAGGTTAAGTGACGTCAGCGTGGTGTTTTCTTTCAGTGCCGCGCCTAAATGCGCAGCGCCTGCAGCACCGATTCGATTATTCCCCAGGTCAAGTGACGTCAGTGTGGTGTTTTCTTTCAGTGCAGCGGCTAAATACTCAGCGCCTTCAGCATCGATTTGATTATTCCCCAGGTTAAGTGACGTCAACGTGGTATTTTCTTTCAGTGCCGCGGCTAAATACTCAGCGCCTTCAGCATCGATTTGATTATCCCCCAGGTTAAGTGACTTCAGCGTGGTGTTTTCTTTCAGTGCAGCGGCTAAATGCTCAGCGCCTTCAGCACCGATTTGATTATTCCCCAGGTGATATGCACAATTCCCCAGGTCAAGTGACGTTAGCGTGGTGTTTTTTTTCAGTGCAGCGGCTAAATGCTCAGCGCCTTCAGCACCTATTTGATTATTCCCCAGGTTAAGTGACGTCAGTGTGGTGTTTTCTTTCAGTGCTGCGGCTAAATGCTCAGCGCCTTCAGCACTGATGAAATTAAGCTCCAGGTCAAGTGACGTCAACGTGGTGTTTTCTTTCAGTGCCGCGGCTAAATGCTCAACGCCTTCAGCACCGATTTGATTATTCCTCAGGTTAAGTGACGTAAGTGTGGTGTTTTCTTTCAGTGCCGCGGCTAAATGCTCAACGTCTTCATTACTGATTTCCTTATTCACCAGGTTAAGCTTCGTCAGCGTAATATCGTTCGCTTGCAAGCGTTCAAGGATTTCTCTACTAATAGGCATGGTACCCGCCCCCTTTTTTAATTTTTGCTTTCAATATAAACATAATGGCACAGTATTTATCAAAACTCAACCTTACCAAATCAAGTACCATCGCGTAATAATTAAAAATCTATCTTTTCAATCTTTTCTTGTTTGGTAATGATGTCATGTGGGTATTTTTAGAACAAGCGTAGTAACTGCCTGTTGTGGATTTTTTTTAACAACAATAGGGAAGAAAAAGTTCGATTCACCGCTCATCCGTTTACTTTAGCTTTTAAGACTTAATCCTATCATTTGGCTCTATTCTTTGAGATATACCCGTGATCTTTGAAAATGCAGGCCAAAAAACGTGTTTTGTTTGATAGCATTTTCTCAGAAGAAACCTTAAGTGCGCCTGTTGAGTGGACTGAAGAAGAAGTCGCTCAATTTTTTATGCCGTTGTCGGCAGATTAGGGCCTGTTGACATTCCCCCCCACCGCCGACGTGCTGCGGCTTGACCGCAGCATCCAACGGTTTAGAAGACCTTTTTGTCTGGATACCGTGCATAAAGCACGGTACGTAGAGAAAAAATCAGTCTTTTTGTGTATTTTAAGCCAATTGTCAACTGCCCCTAAATGCCGTTGGCTATTTGCGCTCGTTCTGATGCCTCTTCATGAGTGGCATGTTCGGTTAACATGGGAGCATCGCTCATTCTTGATAAGAGCGTTTCTGCTATTCGATTAAACTCGCTTTGATTGATATCCATAGATCCGGAGCGATTGTATGCATTGACCATGCCCAGTGGAACGATGATAAGTTGTAGGGTATTGACTAAAGACTCAGCAAACCATTGGAATGTATCGATAAAAAATGCGGGTTTACCAAAGTAGGGTGAGCCAACAATCAATGCAGGAATAGCCCAAACAAGCCCCATTAGTAAAGCGACAGGAGACGCGACCACACCACCTATCGATAAAACTAATTGCACTAGATAGTTTTCGTTGACGGTATATGACGCTTGAATCTGTTTTAATAATGCTTTGACTTCTGCTAAGTCGGGATGCTTAGTGTGTAATGCTTCCTCGATTTTAATAGCAAGCGCTGCACGTTGATTAACTGCAGCGAGCTCATGACCTGTACGCATAAAGCCCCTAGCGTCTATGGTGCTTGGATTGATAAAATCAGCTAAAGGTTTCCAGGAAAAATGTTCTCGTGCATGTGAAAACCAAGATGTTTCTAAAAGTGTTTTTGCACGCGTTTGTTCTCGGTTAATATCTGTTAATCCAGTCCGATTCCACATCTCCAAAGTTACGTCTAATTCTTTTGCTGTATAGTTGAGGAAGTATTGTTTAAAGGCATAAGCACTGGGAGCGTGCCGATATGAACGAAATTTACCGTCACCATTTAAGGTAATTGATTGTTCCCTTTTCATGAACTCTGCTATTTCCATCAAGTTTTCAGCTTGATCACCATAAAATAATTCTAAAATACGGTCCATGTCTTCATCCCGAGCCTCTCGAATGCGCGTATCATCGCTTCGGATTAAATTACAAAGGTCGGTGTGAATCTTGTCATCTTTAACTGGATGAAAGATAAGGTCTGGAAGCGATTTATTAAGCGATGGTACAATAAACCAAGGCTCATTGCTGTCAGGAGCTAATATATAGCCATAATTCCGGTTTAAGTCCGCTGGTGTGATATCTTCTAACTTAGCTTGTATCAAGAGAAATTTTCTATCGTATCGTTCTGCGCCATCTTGGTGAACAGCGTGTTCGAATTTATCTTTAGGTAATTGATAGAAGCGACTGAGCCAATAAATAGAGTCTGTCCAGGTGTTCTCTCGGTATTGTAGAGCGTTTTGTTTTAAGCGTGATGCAAGCTCTAAATTTGTTGGATTTCTAAAGAAGAAAGACATAAACAAGGCACCTTAATAAACTACGATGCGATTATATTGACACATTATTGATCATGATGCAAGATATTTTATATCTCTAAACTTGCTTATAACTTAAGTAGTTTTCATGTAAAGCACGAAGTGCGTCTTCGAGATGCTCGGGGTTGCCGTCGTTACGGATGACATCATCAGCAATCACGCGTCGAAGTTCTTCGCGTGGTTGTAATTTGAGCATCGCCATGGCCTCATCATAGGTGCATTGGTCTCGTTCCATAAGACGTTTTAACTGAAGCTCTTGGTCTGTTTCGAGTAATAAAACACGCTTTAAATACGGATAATGCTCTCGATTAATCAGCAGTGGAATCTCAACAATGGCATAGGGACTGGTGACATCACATAAAGTATTTTCGATACGTGCTCTTATTTGGGGGTGTAGATAGCCTTCCAGCCAGCGGCGCTCGGCAGGGTGTCGAATAATTTTTTTTCGAAGCGCTCGGCGATTGAGTTCACCATTTTTTTTTAGGATCCCTTGTCCGAAGTGTGAGACAATCGAGGTCAGCGCTGGTTCGCCAGGTTTCGTTAAATCACGCGCTATTTCATCGGCACTGATCACATCAATTGCGTGGCGCTCAAAAAACGCAGCGGCGGTAGATTTTCCGGTGGCGATACTTCCTGTTAGGCCAATAGCATAGGTCATGGTTATGGTTCATCAGCAAATACGATAAAAACCATTAAAGCACGGTCGGAAGATGTTGGCTAGTTAGCTAGAGTGAAAATTTGAGTTGTTGCCAATAGGTGTTATACAACTCAAGTGTTTTTTCATCGAGATCGCGTTGAATAATGCCACGCTTTAAAACCTCGGGTGCGGGATACGTCATCGGGTTGTTTTGTATACTTTCGGGTAATTGCTTTTTTCCTGCCTGGTTGGTGATGGCATGGCCTTCGGTGAGCGCAAGTGAAGCCGCACTACTGGCTTTGAGCATGAAATTAATAAAGGCGTAGGCCTCATCAGGATGTGGTGCGTTTTTTAGCATAGCAAGGCAATCGATCCACAGCACAAACCCTTCTTCTGGGTAAGTGAAGCGAATGTTCTTGTTTTCGCGGTAGGCTTTGAGTGCATCGGCATTCCATGTTACGCCGACCGTGGCATCACCATCCACGAGTATCGACTGTATACCCTCGCTTACAAATAATTTAATATTCGGCGCAAGTGTTTTTAAGCTCCTAAAAGCTTCTTCAATATGTTTGGGATCGCTATCATTGGGGTGATAACCCAGTTTTAATAACGCCATACCAAACACTTCACGTGGATCGTCGAGTAGCATCAGTTGACCTTTCCACGACGAGTCCCATAAATCTCCCCAATGAGTAGGCATATGTTTGATCCATGCTTGATTATAAAAAATACCTGTTATTCCCCAAATCAAAGGGATACTGTATTGATTGTGCGGATCGTAGTGATTGTTTTCAAAAGCAGGATCTAAATTTTTAAGATTGGGCAGGCGATTCGGATCGAGTTGGCTTAAAAGCTTTTGCTTTTTGAGTCGCTCGACAAAATAAGCCGACGGTAAGACCACATCATACATAGGACGTGGCGTTGCTTTTAATTTAGCATACAGCGTTTCGTTGCTGTCGTAAGTTGATAAATTGACGTTGATCCCTGTTTCATGCTCAAACGTTTGAATAAGCGCTTTTGGAATTTCGCCGCCCCAAATATATAGATTCAGTGTTTTAGAAGCCAAGAGCGGCGCTGATAAAAAGCCCACGCATAATACTATCAAAAAGCGCTTAAATATCATGGTACAGATTTCCGTGAAAGACGATGTGCGGCAACGACTAATGCCATCGACATCAAAAATGTGATGCTACACAAGGCGTTGAGTTCCGGTGTGACACCTTTTCGAACCAGTGAATAAATCGTTAACGGTAAAATATTAAATCCAGGTCCCGCAACAAAGTAACTGATGATCACATCATCAAACGATAGGGTAAATCCTAAAAGAAAGGCACTCATGACCGCAGGCCATAAGAGCGGCAATAGCACATGGGTGATGGCTCGGCTTCGCGTAGCACCCAAATCAAGGGCACTATAATATAAATTAATATCAAGATTATGAATACGGCTGTTAATCGCGACAATGGCAAACGGTAAGCAAAACGTGATGTGTGCAATCAGTAAACTGAAAAAGCCCAGCGGGATTGAGGTAAGATTAAAGAAAATAAGTAAAGCAATGCCAAGCACTAAATCGGGCAAAATAATCAGCATTAAAAGCGTGCTTTGAAGTGTGCGATTGCGTTGATGGTTGTGCAAAAAGAGATGAATACAAATAATTAAACCGGCAACACTTGCAATTAACGAAGCGCTTGTACCCAAAATAAAAGAGTGGGTAAAAGCTAACCATAAATCGCTGTCTTGAAATAATTCATGATACCAATGGGTCGAAAAACCTTGCCATTGTAACGAATACTGGGCTTGGTTAAACGAGTAAAGCACTAAAATTAAAATAGGAAAATATAAGAGCGCATAAACACACGTAATATATAAATTTTTAATCCAAGGCTTCACGATTTAACTCCACGAGGTCGGCGGTAGATAAGCATAAGCAGAAGCAAAAGCACGGTTAAGCAAATGCTGGTGGCGGCACCCGCAGGCCAGTTTTCTTCAACAAGAAATTGATTTTGAATTAAATTTCCAATAAGTATGGAGCGTGCCCCACCCAGAACATTGGGAATATAAAAAAGCGTCATGGCGGGCAAAAATACGAGTAAAGCGCCCGATACAATACCGCGTGTGGTGTTGGGTAAAAAAACACGGGAAAAAAGTGTCCAGCGATGGGCGCCTAAATCTTCTGCTGCTTCAAAAAGCCTAAAATCAAAATGTTCCATATTACTAAACAAGGGGAGCACCATAAAAGGAAATAACGTATAAATTAAGCCACAGATAACCGCAAAATTCGTATAAAGCAACGGTAGCGGCGCGTGAATCATATGCAGGTTCAGTAGCAGGGTGTTTAATACACCGTTAAATTTTAAAATAGCGACCAGTGCATAAGTTCGAACCAATGAACTGGTCCAAAATGGAATAATAATCAAGAGCAATAAAAGCGATTGGTGCTTTGAGCGTACCATAAAATAACTGAACGGATAGGCAATCAGTAGGCAGGCGACTGTGGTGATGAACGCCATCATCAACGATCGAAGCATGACATGCCCCAGCAGCGGCGAAAAAAGTGCTTTATAATGCGCGAGTGTGAGCGGCAGTGTGATTAAATGGGTGGCATCTCGCGAGAAAAAACTGGCCATAAAAACTAAGCCAAGCGGGATGAAACCGAACAAAAAAAGCCAGGCATACACCGCATAAAGCGGTAGATTTGTTGTTTTTATTTTAGTTTTCATAAGGCAGCAAGACTTCCCAACCGGTATACCATTGAACCCATACTTTTTCGTCAATTTCATAATCAAGATCATCATCATCTTCATCAAAAAATTCAGATGCATTGATAATTTTTCCTGAGGGAAGTGCAACGGTCAGATCAACCGTGGATCCTTTATAGATAATATCAACGATGGTTCCTGGGATCATTTCATCCGAAGACGTGACTTCATCGAGGTGCCACACGCGAATATCTTCAGGTCGAATCATCAAATGCAAGTGTTCACCCAAGCTGTGATTGCCCGTGTTTTTGCAACGAAGTTTTTGTGATTCAACGATGACGTATAATTCTGTATCGTCCAAGGCTTCCACTTCAACATCAAACATATTGGCTTCGCCAATAAATTTAGCAACGTAAAGATTATTGGGGTTTTCGTAGACTTCGCGAGGTGTACCAATTTGTTCAATATGACCATGATTAAAAACAGCAATACGATCGGACATCGAGAGCGCTTCTTCTTGGTCGTGTGTGACCAAGACAAAGGTGATGCCCAGAGATTTTTGTAATTGCTTAAGCTCATATTGCATGGTTTTTCGTAATCGATAATCAAGTGCACTCAGTGATTCATCGAGCAGTAATACTTTGGGACGATTAATAATGGCACGTGCAATGGCCACGCGCTGTTGTTGCCCACCACTGAGTTGTTTGGTTGCTCGATGTTCAAACGATCCGAGTTGAACACGTGCTAGGGCTTCGTGTACCCGTGTTTTAATTTCATCTTCAGGCGTTTTTTTACAGCGTAAGGCAAACGCAACGTTTTCGAATACACTCAGATGAGGAAAAAGCGCGTAGCTCTGAAAAACGGTATGCACATCGCGTTGTTGTGGTGTTAATTGATTAACACAGGTGCCGTGAATGTAAATATCACCTGAACAGGCGGTTTCGAAGCCGGAAATCAGGCGTAACAGCGTTGTTTTTCCACAGCCCGATGGTCCAAGTAAGGTTAAAAATTCCCCTGGATAAATCGATAAAGAGACATCATGAAGAATTTGGGTTTCTCCATAGGATTTTGAGAGATGTTTAATCTCAATAACGGATGTTTGCATAGGAAGGCTGGAGGAGATCAAGAAAGGCCAAATTATGAAGGTTTGCTACAAACATGTCTAGCGATTTCAGATAATGTGTTAAATATAATAGCAGTTTTCTTCAGCGCAGCTATACTTAAATTATGATTTGTTTTAAAACTATTAGTTTATGAATGTACCTGATGGGTTTTATTACCGCGAAACCCAAAGTTCAATTGAGTACCGTCGGACACCTACAGGTGCTTTAGAAATTAAAGAGCTTATTGCAGGCAACGCCTGCTGGATTCCCGCAACATTGCCACGCATCCAAAAGCCAAAAAGCCTTGTGCTTGCAGACTGGACAGCAAAAACATGGAGCCATGACAAGATTGAACGTGTCATCAAATCACTGGCTTATTTAATGAATCAAGGGTTTTCACTTTATCTGTGGCGTGATGGTCATGTTTTTTCTATGACACGACAAGATTTATCAAAACTAAGCAGCCCCCATGTTCGATACGAGATGAGGCTCGCGGCTGCTGATGTTGTGCGTGATGTTGCTGTAAAAGAACAAAAGCTGAGTTTCGATCAAGTGCACGTGATGGATGATTATTGGTTAGATTGTATTTTAAGTAATAACGACGTGCCTGGACCTCGCGTGTTACGCGTAAGCGATGCAACTAAGCTCAGTGACGAGGCGTTGGATGATGTGATTGAGGTCTTAACCAAGGCAACACCTCCACTCACGCTCATGCTACATGATGAGTTTTCACTTAAATCCAACGAAAAAGCTCATCAACTTAAGCAAAAGCAAACGTTGGCGCACATTGATTACGAGGTTTCATATCATAAAGCCGATGCTTTTCGCCTATCCATCGAGGATATGCTTGAAGCTGTTACGCTTGATGGCATGCCAAAGCTTGAGGTACTCAGTTTATCTAAAAAGAAACTTCCAAAAGAACATCTTGAAACACTCATCGAGGCTTGCCCTGATCTACAATCATTGAACTTAAGTGATTTTACAAATCTCGATCAAGATATTTTATTTGAATACGGTTTGCGCAAGCTGAGAGAGCTTAATTTATCATATAGTAATATTTCACCGACGAATCTCATCCATTTTCTAAACTGTGCACGCAAGCTTCATGCATTGAACTTATCCTGGTGTAGCACGTTTATCAAGCCTTTCAATATTAAAATAAATCATCTCAGAAACCTTGGAAACCTTAGAACGCTGAATCTGTTAGGCAGTCAGATTTCATTGGATAACTTGCATGCATTGTTGGCTTCGGCAAAGCACCTTCGTACACTAAATTTAGGTTTCTGTGAAAATATTCGCAGTCCTCTTGATATTGATTGGGCGTGTTTTCGTGGGCTGAGTTCACTGGATATATCAGAGCTCGATCTGAGTCTTGAGGATTTGAATGCATGGTTTGCAGCAACGCCTCAATTGCATACATTAAATATAAGAGGATGTTACAATCTGGATGAATGCTTCCAATTTGAACCAATGAGTCTCGACGCCTTACGTTGCCTGGATTTGTCATCGACGGATCTTGTCATTGAGGATTTAAGCGAATTTTTACTCGCTGCACCCAAACTTCATACACTTATGTTGAGTGCATGCACGTGGCTTGATGATGAACTGGAATGGGAGGCGGGCAGCCTTCCTTATCTTAGAACACTGGATGTCAAGGGCAGTAGCATTTCAAAGCAAAATATAAATATATTTTTAGCCGCAGCCCCTCATCTTGATCAAGCTTCTAAAAATAGCTTGATGGTACTGCTTCAGCGACAAGAAGAAAATACACCGAGTACGCCTTTACCCGCGCCTGAGCAATTAGTGCTAACCAACCCAACACACGATTCAAAACAACAGCAAGATTTTAAACCCACGGCGCCAGATGAAGTGTTTGAGTTTAAAGGCACAAACCAGACTAAAAATCAGGGCATGATCATAGAAAAACTGTCTCAGTATTTAACGCAGAAAAATCAACATTTAGCTGTTATTCCTAAAATCCAAGATGGTATGTGTAATGCCTTGTCACATTATTTTTTAGATCTTGAACAAGCATCTTGGGATGAATTTGTAAATTTAGCTCAGAAATGGAATGGCGGCGAAGAAATATCAGGGGCATTAAGTAGCCATTTTGAAGCACTATATACCTACGTTCAAGAGTATCAAATGCATCAGCAAGCCATCAAGTACTACCTTGGGGATGAATTAAAGGCTTATTTAGATACTAAGCGCCCTTGTATTTTACTCAACCCCTGGCATGCAATCGCGCTTAAGCCAACCCACCAAGGCACATGGCAGGTGTATGATCCAAATTATGTGATTGGCTGGCAAGAAATAAGCCAAAACGAGCTGCTTGAAACACTTCATACGGCAATCGGAAGCATTGTATCGGTGGAAGGCGATAGAGCAACATATGCGCTGGGTATCCATCATCCCGATGAGTTTATGGAGCATGGCGGGCTTTTGGCCTTGTGTGGTTGTGTTAATGCAGAAGCCATGCTTGCCGAATTACCGCAAGATTATACCTATTCTGATTGAAGCTATGCATAGGAATGCATCCGAACGATTGATAAAAAGTATGGATGCATTAACGCCGATGCAGCAGGGTGAATGCATTACTCAATTGGAGCAGCAAGCGCAACCTGTCGCACGTGATACATCGCTTGTGGAGGACATCCGGGCATCAGAAAGCAAACATCGTTATACAAAAGCACTCAAAACTTGGGATAAAACGGCAGAATATACATCCAATATTACATCTTACGCGCATGATTGCCTAAAAAAAACATATTCTAAGCGCCTGATTGAGTTAAGCAGCACACAGCACCTGGATACCTTGCGCTTGCATTTGGAGCAGCAGGCCGTGAGCACAAGCCGCTCTGTGTTTTATATTGACAAGCCGGATGATTTGATTTGTTCAGCACCGTGGATGAAAAAAAATGCAGACGGTACCGGTGAGTTATGCAAAGGCCCGGGTGGGCCACTCTATGATTTTTTACAAGCACATAAAGACAAAGCACCGCTGATACTGGTTAATTATGAACAATTTGATGCAGATGATATGGTGCGATTTAATGGGTTTTTAGATAAAGAACCTCATGCCGACGGCACGGCTTTGCCGAAAGATACGATGATCATCGGGCTGATGAATAAAAATAAGCCGGGTTGTTATCAAGGTTCAGATTTTTACTCTCGTTTTAATCGAACAGAGCAATGCCCTTTAACGCCTGAGCACTTGGATGAGGTTGCACCGTCACGCTGCGTTGATATTGCCACGCTAGCAGACGGTGAGCGTGCAATCATCAACCTTTATCATGCCCCAGATTGGGAAGAGCGTCTTTTGGGACGCTGGGTCTTGGATGGTGATACGTTAAGTTTTCATGAAGGTGCGCTGATACAGGCTATGCAAACAGGGCAACCGATTGAAATTCGACAGGGGATGTGGGGCGATCCTGTATTTGAACGATTTTGGCAGCAAATCTTATCAGGAAATATACGGCATGCGGGGCGTCAGGTTCATATCCCTAACCATGTGCATATCATACGACCCGAGACCGAAGATTATACCTGGGATAAACGCGATACGATTTTAGAAATCAACGATGATGTTGTGCATCCAGGCGCGCGCGTGCTCAACCCTTCAAGCTTAGGTGATCTTTTTGGGCGCTATGAGGTGCAAGGCGATAAGTTAATCAAACAGCCGGGGTGGATTGAAGCCTGTTCATTCGAGCCATCCGCTCATGGTGCAAGCGTTTTGCATGTCACGGTGACGCGTACGCTGACCGATGATGCTTGGGCGATGTTATTAGATGCATGCACCGAGCGGGGTGTACCATTAAGCCTTCATGTAGCCTCGGGGGTCGTGCTTCCTGAAGCTTTGGGTTATTCATCTAAAACACGGGGTGAACCACGCAAGCTTCAGCTGCCAGTTATAGGAGACGCTTGCTTAGCCAGCACCGATATCGATACCACGGTTGCGATGTTGACCCAAGATGCGGAGCAGGCGTATCACGTGATTGATATTTCTGAATGCACCTCGGCTGATTTGCTGGTTCGCTTAGACGGCAAGCTTAACCAAGCAAGCCTTAAGTTTGAATTTAGCCAATCAGAACGTGCTGTACTCACAGGGTTAGCGCACAATCAAAACATGATCTTAAAAGGGCGTTTCTCCCCTGAGTTACTGGATGCTTTGGCGCCGCTGTTACTGGAACGTCAACAAACGCCTGGGGCAGGCCAGCTTGTGCTCGTGACGGATGATGCAGCGGCCGTAAGTTCTCTTGCGCCTACTTATGCGCACGCCGTCAAGCCAGAAGATAAACTTGCGTGTTTAGATTTAAATCAAGCAACACACGAAGCACTTGCGCCTTATCTTGAAAAAGAACCGCTATGTCAGTTGCAAGCACGATGCATGTATTTGAAATCTCATCCCACCGCAACAAATACTCAGGATGCATGGCTTGGGATGATGCATTTGTCCAGTCATACAGATGACGAAATAGGCCGCTTGGACAGAACGCAGAGTGAGGAGCAAAGCGCAGCGTTCATCACGGCACGCAAGAACGCTATTAACGCAGTTCTCGCATGTTCACCGTATGTTTTTTTGACGGGATTGTCGGGGGTCGGAAAATCGACGTTTGTGGAAACAGAGCTATGCGATTCTAATAGCGATACGTTATATCTAACAGAGCATCGCATCCAAGCTTGGGCATCAGATACATCGAGCAAACGAAAAATTCTGTTTCTTGATGAGGCGAATTTAAGCACGCGTCAATGGAGTGAGTTCGAAGGATTATTTAATACACCACCAAGTATGTTGATTGATGGGGTGGTTCATCGCTTAGATGAACATCACAAGGTTGTGTTTGCCGGTAATCCTGTGAGCTACGGTGATGAGCGCACGTTAGCGCCATTCTTTCAACGTCACGGCAATGCTGTATTGTTTAATCCATTACCACCGGCGGTGATGTATGAAAAAATTCTCAAGCCTATTATTTTGGAAGAATCGGTCACCGACCGTATTTTAGATGTGTATGATTTTATTTGTTCATGTTCAAAAACCGATGTGTTAATTTCACCACGAGAATTACACATGATGGCGTTACTGACGCAAACGCGCGCTCAAAACTATCCTGAACAAAGCCTCGACGATATTGTTGAACATTTTACGTATACGTTAGCAAAAAACCTGGTCCCTCAAAAAAATCGCGAGCAATTTGATGAGCGCTTCAAGCCCCAAAATTCGCTTGTGATGCTGCCAAAAGTAACCCATGCATCTCGTGCGTTTTTTACCACACCATCCCGTCATGCTTTAATTCAGCAACTCCATGATTTGATGGACTTACGTGCGTGGCGCCAAACATCAGGCTCGAGTTTGAACACGCAGCAAAAAAGCGGGGGGCTCGGTGGCATCATTATCGAAGGTGCCCCGGGTATTGGTAAAAGTGAGTTGGTGATTCATGAGTTAATCTCCCGTGGATACACAGAAGAACATGATTTTACAAACCCAAGCACCGCAGAGGATCCGTTTTATCGTATGCCGGTGAGTATGCCTTTACAGGAAAAAGAAGCTTTATTAATTAAAGCGTTTGATGAAGGTGCGGTGGTGATAATTGATGAAATGAATAGCTCGCCGATGATGGAGCGTTTATTGAATGATTTACTGATGGGCAAAAATCCACGCGCCATCGAAGGCCGTGTGGCGAAGCCTGGTTTTATGGTGATAGGAACTCAAAATCCTGTTTCTATGGCGGGCCGACGCGTTGCCAGCACAGCTTTGCAAAGGCGGATGATGACCACCGAATTACCTGAATATCACCCGGATGAAATTAAAACAATTCTTCTGGCCAAAGGTGTTCCAAACCAAGAAGCTGAGGGGATGGTGGAGGCTTACGAAAGCAATCGTGCGTATGCTATCAAAAATAACCTGTCGCCTGTGCCTAATTTTCGTCATGTGATTGATCTGGCAGAGCATTATTTAAAAAGTAAAGCAGAGCAGCGTCTGACCCCGTTACAGCAATTAGACTGTGCGATTAAGCGGACTTATTCTGGCGAGGAATATGATGAACTTCGAGAAAAAGCAACGCGTGCATATCACGTTCTTGAAGCGCTGATGGATCATCGTGGTGAACACGATCCTGTTGAGCGTGATCAGATCAACGCATATGTGCGCGCTTTGGTTGTGGCTATCGATAATCCAACCGTTGACCATGTGCAAGCATTGGAAGCGCTGAGCCTTGAAGCACTTCATCAATCATCATCACTTGATTGGCAGGCTGCCGGGATTGCTTTGATGATTTTAAGTGCTGCAATGTTTACTGCAGGTATTGTGATCACGGTTGCCACCGTTGGACTTGCGACACCTGTGGGTGTCGGGCTTGCCGTTGCTGGTGCAAGTTTGTTCGCGATATCCGCAGGCTCTGTCTATTCTGTCTATGATAAACACCATCACGATCAACACCAGACGCACTCAAAAGAAGATCTGCGTTTATTTACTCAAGCTGTAAAAACACAAGTAAAAACAGAAGACACAACGCCAGAGGTGAAGCCACCGCCCGGTACATCTCAATAAGTTTTATCTTGTTTCACCTTGTTTTGTGAAAGCTCACCGGTGTATGATATTCAGCTTGTTCGATAAGCTAGTTTAAATTTTAATGACGATCACGGATCAACAAACAAAACAAAAAGCGAAATTAATCTGGCGCTGCCGGCGTGGCATGCTCGAATTAGATTTAATTTTAACGCGTTTTCTTGAAACGCATTGGGATGCATTAAGCACGGAAGAGCAAGCGGTGTTTGAACGTATGTTGCATTCGCCCGATCCTGATTTGTACGCGTGGTTTATGGGGTATGAAACGGTTGAAGACAACGACTTTAAACACATGGTCACCCTTATCCAACGTTACGGTACGCCTTAAGCCCTCGCGCAATTATGTGTATCTTCTGGTGTTGGTGCATGCTTGTGCTGTGATTGCATTATTTCAAACAGCCTGTCCACCAGGCTTAATTGTAACACTTGCTTTTGCATTAGCGGCTCATGGCTCTTATTTGTGGCGACGAAAAACGCCGGGTTCATGCTGCTCTCAGCTGATGTATGCCCAAGAGCGTTGGTGGGTGTTAGATGACAGTACAGGTGAGTTGGTCGCGTATGCCGAAGCCCAAATTTATTACGATTTTGGTTGGTTGATGTGGATTGTATTTAAACAAGAAGCGTCGCTTTTTACAAAAAAACGCCAGCGAGATGTGCTTGTGTTTCACGATCAAATGAATCCAGATGAACACCGCTTGCTTCGGCTTATTTTACGTGTTCACGACGCATCTCATAAAAATTCAAACAAGCAGAAGAGTAAAAAAACATGATACATGTCGCATTATATCAACCCGAAATACCGCCCAATACCGGCAATGTCATTCGATTGTGTGCCAACACAGGAGCCGAGCTTCATTTGATTCATCCATTAGGTTTTGCACTGGATGATAAGCGTATGCGACGCGCGGGGCTTGATTACCACGAATGGGCCGCAGTACGCCAGTATGCAAATGCAGAAGACTTTTTTGAGCAAAACAAAGCCCGACGAATTATTGCGTGTACGACTAAAACACAAACCAATCACAGTGATTTTGAATACAAGTCAGGTGATATCTTGTTATTTGGGCCTGAAACACGTGGGTTACCGGCCGATATTTTGAGTCAGCATGATAAAGTACGCATTCCGATGCGCGCAGAAAGCCGGAGCTTAAATTTATCCAATGCCGTCGCCATTATTTTATTTGAAGCCTTGCGACAACTGGATTATGGTTCGTTAGTTTAATGCCCCGTATTTTTGGCTTTGATGTGCTGTCAGTTTCTTTTTCATAAATCGCATGCCGTCAAAAATAGGTTCAGAGATTTGTTTGGGAAAGGTTTGAGGTAAATTGGCCGAAACCTGCCGAATCACCGTATCTACACGCGCTAACATATCATCAAGAATGGCTTCGGCACGCTCAACCGAATAGTTAATATGTTTGGCTGTTTCTAAAAAATCAACGCGCTTGATTTGATGCCAATAGGAGGGAGATGCTTTGCTCCAAAGCGGCATGGCCATGTTGATCTTATGCGCATCTAACGTGTTTTGTGCGATGGCTGGGTAGGCCGATTGAATATCATAAAGTGGCGTCAGGCGATATTTTCCCGCAGGCTCAATAAATACGCTAAAATTTTTGGCATGCCCATCGTGATTAGCGAGTAACCAATATAAGATTTGAGAGCAGAAAAATACATCGCGATCATGAATAGGATTCGCCGATCCTAATAAAAATTTCATCACATCATGTAAGCTTGGTCCACCGGCGATTTGATATTTCAAAAAAGGCGATACACCGAGGGCTTGGCAGAGATCTTCTTGCGGCAAACGCATCAGCCAGGCATGATCACTTGAAAATTTTCGATCAAAACGCTTAACAGCTAAGGCTTTCATGCCTTCAACATACAGTAGACGTGACTCAGCAACCGGTAAACCAAAGGCTTTGGCAATTTGGGTGCATAACCATTCGTTTTCGGCGCTGTGCAAGATGTCTTTGGATAGCTTAATCAGGTGACTGGTCGGCGTTTTATCGTCGGGTAAGCACCAGGTATGATTGTGATATAAAAGTCCAATTTTATCTTGCGTGCCAGCCAGTGAAATCGGCGTATCTTGATGATTGCGTAAAAGCGTAGCCAGATCTTTTTTATCTAATCGTGTAAAACCAAATTTCTTTTTGAAGGCCGGTACTTTGCCTGCAATCAGTTGAATGGCGCCTGTGCACTCAGATCCAATGCAAGCTAATAAATCAAACGGATGTTTACTGGTAAGACCCCATTTTTTTTGAATCTGTGCGCGGGTATCGGGGTTATCAGGCAACAGACCATCAAAAAAATGGTACACCGCATCGGTTGTGAACGGTTGCTCAACGAGTGGGAGGGCAAGTGATATAGGACGCGCGCCGGGCGTGCTCAGCCAGCTCGTTGCGTAACTAAAAATAAGTTTACCGCGCGTGTTTTTTTTCAGGCGACCAATTAAGTAGCCGTTCATCACCACACGAAGGGTTTGAGGGGCTTTTTTAGTGTTTACCATTCTTCATTCCATTGCGATTCAGAGATAAGCTGCTCTTCTTTTGCAAGTACCGAGGCATCTAATTTAACGGCAGACAAAAT
The DNA here is from genome assembly GCA_029212505.1 of Legionellaceae bacterium. Classification (GTDB taxonomy): domain Bacteria; phylum Pseudomonadota; class Gammaproteobacteria; order Legionellales; family Legionellaceae; genus JAALKW01. Next base: position 29,057 of record JARGOS010000003.1, read on the forward strand.
TTTAAATAACGTGGCAAGCTTGGTGCTTTCGGGTTTATTTTCAAACTCAGAAACGGTTTGTTGTTTTAATCCAACCAGTTTGGCCACAGCGGTTTGGCTTAGATTTAATTTTTTTCTTCGGTTGACGATAAGCAGCGCCAGCTCTTTTGATGAGCGAATAAACATGATGTTTAGGTCTCAAGCTTTCAAAAAATATATTAATTTATATTAACGGTTCTATGCATGAAAGGCGAGAGGCATGCTATTAGAATACACACCTTCTTTCACTTTTATGCTTGGCATGCCAAAATACACGCATCTTATGATTTTTATGCTCTAGAGCTACTTATGTTAGAAGTCCAAGGCCTGCAATTTGATTACGGTGATAAGCCGCTGCTTCAAAACATAAGTTTTGCACTCTCGGCCGGCTCGGCTTTACATATAAAAGGCGCGAATGGCGCAGGTAAAACAACACTCTTAAAGTTACTTGCAGGGCTTTTGTATCCGACCGAGGGCGAAATTAAGCATCAGCAAAATTTAGTTTACGTAGGGCATAAGGCTGGTGTGAACATGCATTTAACACCGCGTGAGCATATAGGCTTTGATCTTTCGTCTCAGTTATCTGATGAACTCATCGATGTGTCGCTTCGGCGTTTGAAGTTGTTTGAATTACAGCATACACCGTGTGGGTTGCTCTCAGCCGGCCAGTGCCGTCGTGTGGGGCTTTTGCAGCTGATTAATTCCGATGCTTTATTATGGCTGCTTGATGAGCCTTGGGTAGCACTCGATCACGAAAGCATGGATGTATTAACCGATCTTTTATTAGCTCATGTTAATATCGGGGGCGCCGTGATTTTTACATCCCACCAGCCGCTTCCGTTTGATTTTCCGGTCTTGCAGGAGCTGGTTGTATGATGTTTTTAAAGCAAGCTTTCTTACGCGAAATCACACTACAAAAACGACAGTTTCGCGGTACGTTGAATGCGTGTCTGTTTTTTTTCATGGTGGTGATGTTATTCCCCCTGAGTTTTCCGTCTGATCCTGTTTTTCTTCGTCAATTATTACCGGGTTTGGTTTGGATTGCCGTATTATTCGCCTTTTTTTTATCGGCGGAGCATTTGTTCCAGCAAGAACATGAAGATGGTGTGCTTGAGCAATGGGTGCTTTCTCGCGATCCTATGCAGGTGCGTATACGTATAAAGCTCCTGGTGCATTGGTTCGTCAATCTTGTCCCGCTTATTTTATTCTGCCCCATACTTGCTATTTTGTTTAATCTCAATTTGCATGAAGTGGGTGTGCTAAGCTTAAGTTTGGTCTGTGCAACACCCACGATGCTTGCTTTGTGTGCTTTTTCCTCGGTGTTTGGAATCGGTCTTAAACGACAAGGCCTGTTTACTGCGCTAATTTTGTTACCCCTCACGTTACCTGTGATTGTTTTTGGCGGAGGGGTGTTAACCGCCGCCATGCAGGGGATGCCCATCAGTGGACATCTCGCGTTACTCTCGGCGCTCTCGATTTTAGCCTTTTGGGGATTGCCTTGGGCAATTTCAGGCGTGATTCGTGCGAGCATGGCTTAAGTTTATGAATACAAATAACGTCAACACGCCTTTTTACATAGGCTCGCTCAGATTATCTAACCGCTTGATTCAAGCACCGCTCGCGGGTATCAGCTGCGCGCCGTTTCGAGAACTTTTTTCAAAATATACAAAGCCTGCGTATGCCGTCACAGAAATGATTTCTGCGCACTCTATTTTACAACATGACAAATTAAATCCACGTTATTTAGCGCACTCACCCAAAGAAGGCCCTTGGTGTATTCAGCTTTCAGGTAATGACCCAGAGCTCATGCATCAAGCAACAGAAATTGCTGCGCGGTACCAACCTGATTTGATTGATTTAAATTGCGGTTGTCCGAAGCCCAAAATTCGTAGCCGAGGTTGTGGTTCGGCACTGATGGATTCTCTGGGTAATTTACAGAATGTTGTGACGGCCATGCGACAAGCGACCACGTTGCCACTCACGGTCAAGATTCGAGTGGGCGGTCAAACGGATGATGACGCTTATTTAGAAGCGGCGAGTGTAATAGAGGCGTGCGGTGCCGATGCAATCATTGTGCACGGCCGGCACCATTCAGAAGATTATGATGTGGCAGCTAACTATCAGCATATCAAGCATGTTGTGGATCGTGTGACTATTCCGGTGATCGCCAACGGTGATGTACGTGATAGGGCGAGTATGCAGCGTTGTTTCCAAGCGTCAGGTGCAGCGGCCATCATGATTGCTCGCGGTAGCCTGGGTCGGCCTTGGCTCTTCCAGGAATTATTAGGGCACAATATAACGCCTTCGGCATCTGAAATTTTAGATGTTTTTACCTATCATATTGAGCAATTAGCAAAGCTTGAGGGGAGTGATAAAACCGCATTGCTGCAGGCAAGGCGTTTACTCAAATGGTACTTTCCGAGCTTGAATGCTACGCAGTTGGCCTGTTGTTATGAAGCAGGTGATTTATCAACATTACGCGTGCGCTTGCGTGAGTTAAGACGCTGAGATTACACGTGTTGGAGAAGATAATAAATAACTGTTTATTTGTTATTCACTGTGGTATAATGCTACACTATAGTGCACGCAACCATTGAGGATAAGTATATGCCAACATTAATGAATATGACTACCCAAAATATAGAGCAAACACTTACTGAATTAACCAAGGCATGGGTTCAAGACAATATTCATGACTTCCCTCTTCTCAAAACATCCATGCTTCAAAAAGAACCCATTCCAGCAATTATGGACGAACTCCGTAAACATATTCAAACGTTACAGCAGCAGGAAGAAGCGCGTATTACCCGAGATTTGCAAGTCGAAGCAATCTATACCCAAACAACTCATGATAAGCAAGAAGCAATCCGTGACAAACAGGAAGAGCACGATGATAATGTGGATGTTATTGGATCAAGGATTGAAACGCTTCGATACGAATTGCACAATAGGGGACAAGAAAAAGAAAAGATAAAATATAATTTAGAAGACGCGCGTGACGCAAAACTGGATGCAAAAGTAAAAGAGCTCATTAATCAAGCAATAATTAATCAAATCCGTGAAGATGAAACCCAATCAGACAACGATAAACGCGATGCTCGTACAGATAAAAACCTTGAGCACGATTTAGATGCAGTCGAGCAAAAAATAATCGAAGCAAATGCGCAACTCACACAGAAAAAAGCAGCTGTTCAGGCTAGAATCGATGAATTAAACAATCAATACCAAGATGACCCAAAACAATTACAAGAAAAAACAGGCCAAAGCGCGTTTGACTATGTCAATGTTGGCAATTGGCAAAACCGTGACGAAACATTACAAAAACTACGTCGCCATGAAAAAAAGGCAACAGATGCATTAAGTGAATTAAAAGCTGAAAAAAAACGCCTGAACCATGCCATTCAAACGCGACCTGACCGTGAACGCCAACGTCAAAAGCGCAATGTGGAGCGTAAATCTCGTAAGCAAGCTCGAAAGGCCGCAGAGATACACACTCAGATCGCCAGGATAGTAGACGTTTTTCAGAAAGATCAACCTGAAACAAATGTCGAATTGGACCTTGATGTGATTCAGCAACTTTCTAGCACCAACGCTTTATCCCTGCAATCGGCGATTAGCCGTGCTCGGGATAACATCAACCTTGAATGCGAGACCAAGATACAACGAGCGTTTCATACCATAGATCAAAAAATTGCTGGGGGTAATGCAGAAATATCAAGACTGACGGAACGATTGAAAGGTGTTTTCGGACGTGTGGAAAAACGCCGAATTCAAGCTGAAAACCGGCAGAAGCGCAGTGACATCCGTCATCTTTATCCAGACCCTTCGACAGATTCAGGCTGGGAAGCGCAGTTATCCAGTGATGTAAGATGTAAATTATTTCAAGATATTGGTCTTGAGCAACGTGAAGTAGAGCAGAAGGCAAACAATCTATACTCTCAAGCTCAAGAAAAATCATGGTCTATTTTGTTTAATGTCGTACGCCAAAAGCGTGGTGCTGATGCAGACGATAAGAGCATCAACGCGCTGACGAAAATTTGTGATCATATCGCTCATCATCAGCAATCATTGCGTGAACTCAAACAGCTTGAGTCAGATCTAGCTACCATGCGTGGGCAGGTTAATCGCGATGAAAACAAAGCGCGCTCACTGTCTAATAAGATTGCTTTAAATCAACAGCAGATAGATGCAAATAATGTATCGATTATAAATCAGCAGGAAGGTATGTCATTTCTGCACAATCAGGTTACCCGGAGTGATGAAGAAAACGCAAGCCTACGTACAAAAACGCTGGGGTATGCTGCCTTGGCCGCCGTATTATTAATCACCGTCGCGGTGATTGCGGTCGGATTTTTACCCGCGGGTCCTATTGTTGGCGCTATCGTCATGAGTGGATTTGCCATAGCGGCAATGGTAAGCATAAATTCCTACATGGAATGGGGCACAGCTTCGCGTACTCTGGAGCAACATAAGAGTGTTTTGACCGACGCCCAGGATACTATCCACAATGCAGGCCAGAATCATATGAAATTAACCAGTAATAATGATGATTTGGCTAAGCAGATTGCAGCTTTAGAAAATAGTATTTCTGAGACCAATCAGCGCATAGAGGAACAGCAAAACTTGATTAGTAATAAAACATATCACGCAAGTCGAAGTCTTGAATTGGCTCAAGTCATGACCCCTGATAATTTTGATCAACTTGTTTTGCCAGATGGTGAGCCAAGTGCGCCTCTCTTAGCTAGTGCTACTGTATCTCAGCAGGGTATGTTTAATGACGACCTCCCTGTTGCGGATGTTGTAGTTATTCCTGGCTCTGGTTTTTCCATGAAATGACGGATACCCTCTGCTAAAGATATTTAATCTGTAGCAGGGGGTCAATGAACAGATGAACAGATGAACCACATCATGTATACGCGTTTTTCTGTGGTCTATAATACCTGTTTCGACTAAATTTGTTTGAAAGCCGATGATTCTGATGATCATAAGTGATAAATTAAATTAAATTGAATATTTTATTTTGAGCGTGGTTTGATATGAGTTTTTTGTCTGATTTTAAAGCGTTTGCTATGCGCGGAAATGTACTTGATTTATCTGTTGCTGTTGTGATTGGTACTTCATTTGGAAAGATTGTTTCGTCGTTGGTGGATGGGGTCCTGATGCCTGTTTTGGGGTTTCTTTCAGGTGGCATTGATGTTTCTGATAAAGTTGTCCAGCTGGGTGAAGTCACCATAAAGTGGGGGCATTTTCTTCAATCTGTAATTGATTTTACGATTATTTCGTTCGCAATATTTATGGCGATTAAACTTATTCATGTGATGCATAAACAAGAAGAAAAAGCGTTAAGCACATCACCCAGTGAAGTTGGATTACTGGAAGAAATAAGAGATCTACTCAAAGCCCATCATAGCGAGGACGCTGATGACTCAATCGATAGAGACCGTTGTTTGTGATATTGCAATTCTTGGGGGTGGCGCAGGTGGGTTAAGTTTAGCCGCAGGAGCTGCTCAACTTGGTGCACAGGTTGTGCTCGTTGAGTCAGATAAAATGGGTGGGGACTGCCTTAATTATGGGTGTGTGCCATCTAAGGCATTACTTCACGCAGCCAAGGCAGCACAGCATATGCGAGACGCCGAAGCGCTCGGTGTGTATGCACAAGCAATTGAAATTAATTTTTCAGAAGTCATGCAGTATGTTCATGCGAGTATCGAGCATCTTGCCGAGCATGACGCTGTGGCGCGTTTTGAGGCGTTAGGTGTTCGCGTTATTCAGGCCTCGGGTAAGTTTATTGATGCTCAAACATTAGAAGCCGGCTCGTGTCAGATTAAAGCTAAGCGATTTGTGATTGCAACCGGGTCTCATGCATTTGTGCCACCTATTCGCGGTCTTGACCACGTGCCCTATATGACCAATGAAACGATTTTTAGTCTTGAGGCATTGCCTTCGCATCTTATCGTGATTGGAGGAGGGCCAATTGGGTGTGAGTTGGCGCAAGCGTTTGCGACGCTTGGTTCAAGCGTGACCATTTTAGAGAGCGCGCAAATATTACCTCACGATGACGATGATGCTGTCAGTATCGTTCGTGAAAGCTTACGTGCTCGAGGGATATGTATTTATGAAAATATTGGTGTTGAATGGGTTGAAGCTGTTGCATCCAATGGGCATCACGAAATATCGGTAAATATAGCGTCAGAAGGCGAGCGCATTAAACTTGAGGGAACACATCTTTTGATCTCGGCAGGGCGTCGCGCTAATGTGGATAATTTAGGACTCAACGCTGCACGTGTTCAATATTCTGAACAAGGTATTCAAGTTGATGCGAGGCTTAGAAGCAGTAATAAAAAAATATATGCAATAGGCGATGTGACGGGAGGCCTCCAATTTACGCATATGGCAAACTATCATGCAGGTATTGCGTTACGTAATATTTTATTTAAATTACCGGCAAACGTTGATACACGCGCGGTGCCTTGGGTAACGTACACCGAGCCGGAACTCGCTCATGTGGGTATGCGAATCAAAGATATTAAAAACCCCCAAGATGTTATAATAACCACATCACCTGTAGCAGAGAACGATCGCGCGGTTGTATCAGGTAAAATTGTTGGTACAATCACGGCAATGACCGACAAAAAAGGTCGTGTTTTAGGTGTGACAATCGTCGGCTCTAGCGCTGGGGAGCTTATTCTGCCTTGGGTTATTGCTGTTCGAAAAAAACAATCATTACGGCTATTTACCGATACCATCATTCCATATCCAACGTTAAGTGAAATGAGTAAGCGTGTTGCGGGAGCATTTTATAAGCCGCGATTATTTTCTCAACGCGTGCGCCGACTTGTTTGTTTTTTACTAAAGATGAGTTAAAACACTTCTTTTTGGTGTCGTTTAGGTTATATAGCTTTTCAAACATAAATTAATAAATTATAGGTGCTTCATGCTCGCTCTCATCAAAAAAACACTTGCTCCGTTGCTCAGTTTATTCATATTCGCCATGGGAAGTGGGTTTTTTATGACACTCATCTCTTTGACCATGAATGCCCACCATGAAGTGCCTATTCTGATTGGTGCAATGACGGGGGTGTACTATGCCGGCCTTGTTTGTGGTTCGTTTAAGATTGAGTCTTTTATTACCCGTGTAGGTCATATTCGGGCTTTTTCTGCGCTTGCGTCGGCGTTAGCTGTGGTCAGCCTGTTGCACGGTATTTTTTATAATATGCCCCTTTGGTTGGTGCTGCGCTTTATCGGTGGATTCGGCACGGCAGGAATTTTTGTGGTGATCGAAAGCTGGTTATTATGCAATAGCACGGCGGCCACACGAGGCCGTGTTTTATCGTTATATATGATTGTTTTTTACGCATCTGAAGCCTTGGGTCAGCTCTTGATTAACCTGGCGAAACCGGATGATCTCATGCTTTATGGTATTGTGACGATGCTGTGCTCGCTCTCGGTGATTCCTTTATCGATGACGTATGTGGCTTTACCACATTTTGATGAACCTTCAACCATGAAACTAAAAGAATTATATAATAAAACAACGTCCGGTATTTTTGGGTGTTTTTTTGCAGGCATGATGCTGAGTGCAACCTATGCGCTCTTTCCTATTTTATTTTTTAATCTTTACGGTGACACATCCAAAGTTTCGTTTTTCATGTTTTGCCTTATTTTTGGAGGTATGGCGCTTCAATATCCCGTAGGAAAAATTTCAGATATTATTGAACGACGACTGGTGGTGATTGCTGTGTCGGGCCTTGTGACCTTGATGTGTTTGTTATTGTTCGTATTTATGAAGCATTATGTGGCTTCGCTTATACTGGTAGGAGTTTTTGGTGGATTAACCTCCACAATTTATCCCGTAAGCATTAGTTATGCTTGTGATGTTTTGGATACCAAAGATATTGTCGCAGGGATTCAGAGTTTATTGCTTGCATACAGTATTGGCGCAATGCTTGGGCCTTTTGTTGCCCCTGTCTTTATGCAAAACTTTCATGAGAAAGGCTTATTTATTTATTTTATTGTGATATCAGGGTGCATCGCGTCGGTATTTGCATGGCGTAAAACGCAACGAGAAAGCCCTCCTCAAGAAGAGCCTTTCCAAGTGATGACACAGACAACGCCTATTATGGCCGAAATCGATCCACGGGCTGAGCATAGTGAGTCATAAATACAGCATGAGAGGCGCAAAAGGTTATTAAATATTCGCTTTCGCATCCCAAAACACCATATGTTCAGGTTTGATGGTGTTGGATAAGTGTTCTAAAGCGAGATTAATTTTATTTTTCTCATCAAAGAATTCAATCATAAGCGGTAAATCAAGTGATAAATCAATCAGCGATGAAGCATGATTGCCGCTTTCGCCAAATCCACGGATGGCACGAAAAACACTGACGCCACGGATGTTGGCCTCGTGCTTTAAATATTCAAGCGTTGGTTTTAAAAGCTTGGATGATTCGGTGATATAGATTTTGACCATAATCACATCAACAAGATTGATAGCATTCATAAGCTTCGTGCTCCAAGTACGCCCAGCCAGGCGAGTGAAATACAGATGATAATATTCAGTAAGATATTCAAGCTAGCACTTATCCAGGCGCCTTGTTCTAACAGCGTGAGCGTTTCTATCGAGAAAGACGAAAACGTTGTGTAGCCGCCTAAAAACCCTATTAATAAGAAAGCACGTAATTGAGGTGCGAGGCCATCAAAGCGCTCTAATACGATGATAAACAGTAAGCCCATCATAAACGAACCGCTCGCATTCACCACGAGTGTTCCGTAAGGAAACGCACGCCCTAAGAAGCCATGAATTAGATTAGATAGGCCATAGCGGCTGATTGCACCAAGCCCTGAGCCTAAAAAAATCAAAACAAGATTTATCATGATCCTGTCTTGAGTGCGTGTAAATTTTTCTGTAGTGCAGAAGCAGAAATATCGCCGACTAAGCGTAGTTCGGGACGTTCTCGGCCTGAAGCATCAAAAAAAACAAACGTGGGCGGTGCAACCACGTCAAATTTATGCAGTAAGGCACGGCTTTCATGGTTATTGGCGGTTAAATCTAGTTTTAATAATACTGTATTTTTTAGAGCTTCTTGAATTTTAGGGTTGCGTAGGGTGTTGGCTTCTATTGATTTGCATGCTGTGCACCAATCAGCATAAAAATCCAACATAACAGGTTGATGTTGTTGGGCTGCTTGGCCAAGCGCCTGTTCGGTTGCTTCAAGCGTTGTGAGTATGTGTGTGTGTGTGCGTGAATCTGTGTGTGTATGAGATAAAATAAGCGGCTTGAGTGGATTGGTGTTGCCATGACTTGCACCAAATAGAATCAGTAGGCCATAAGCTAATAGCATGATGCCTATACCGCGACTAAGCCGTGTTACGTGTGATGTGGCGCGACGAAAAGCGCCCAGCGTGATGCCTGAAAATACCAGTAAGCTCGACCATAACAACATGATAATAAACGGAGAAATCACGCGGCTAAGTAGATAAATCGCAATACCCAAAAGCATGATGCCAAAGATGGATTTTACGGTGTTCATCCAGTGACCTGCATGAGGTAGCCAACGACCCAGTGATGCGCCAACTAAAAGCAGTGGAAGCCCCATACCCAGGCCTAAGAAAAAGAGCGAGGCTGTGCCCAGTATGATATTGCCGGTTTGTGCAATGTAGGCCAGTGCACCAATCAAAGGAGCCGTGACACAGGGCGATAAAATAAGAGTTGAAAGGCAACCCATGGCTGCTGCACCTAGATAATGCCCTGTGGCTTGATGGTAGCTGACGTTGGCAAGTTTGGCTTGCCATGATTGCGGTAATTTTAAGTCGTAGGCACCAAACATAGACAGTGCAAGCATAACAAAAAGTAAGCTAAATAAACCAATAGCCCAAGGGGTTTGTAAAAGTACTTGGAAGTTTTCACCCATCAGTGTAACCGCGGCGCCAATCGCTGCGTAGGTGAGTGACATACTCAAAACATAGGTGAGTGAGAGTAAAAAAGCTTTGCGTGTTGATAAATTTTTGCCGTGCCCGACTAAAATTCCGGAGAGCACCGGAATCATGGGTAATACACAAGGCGTGAAAGATAACAGTAAGCCTAAGCCTAAAAAAATCAAAAGCGTGATAGGCCAGTGATGCTGCGTAAAGGCTGAGCTTGTTGATGTCGTTTTATTGGGAGGGGGCGGGGCGGGATCAATCAGTTCAGCATGCGTTAAGGCGAGTTTAGGATTAATACTGAGTTTGACTGCACGTGATTCAGGCGGGTAGCAAAAACCATCATCAGCGCAGCCTTGGTAATCAATATTAATCATGGTTTCACCGGCATGTAATGCCACAAGGTTTATGGGGAGCTTTAATTTTTTTCGGTAAATTAAAATGGTTTGATTGAGGCGATTCGTTTTGGTTTGTGCTGAAGGTAGTTTGATGTCAGCAAGTTCAATAAGATCGTGATTGGATGCGGCAATGCGAATACGGTCGCGGTATAAAAAAAAGCCCGGTTTAATCTGCCATGTGAGTAACAGCGTGTTCGGATCATACGCTTTTACATCAACTTGGAATACCGTGTGGGCAGGGGGCGGGTTGAGCGAAGCTGCTTCTGCTGTGATGGGGAGTATAAGGCTTAAGATGAGAAAGCCGAAACGAGCGATATATTTTATCAACATTAGTTGAGTACCCAAGTGACGCCGTTGAGGTAACTTGCGAAAAGCAGCCATAAAAAATAAGGCGTTAACATCAGGCTGCAGAGTTTATTATGATCTCGGGTTGCAAGAATCGTCATCAGTGTAAACACGGTTGTGCATAGAATGCAGACCAAGCTTGCTGTGATCAGATGAAAATGAAAAAACAGCGGTGACCAAGCCCAATTTGAAAGCATTTGGATGCTATAAAATATCATTGCAGGTTTTGCTTTGGGGTGCTCACGGTGGCTCCATAGCGACCATCCAGCAATGGCGATCATGGCGTACAAAATAGGCCAGACTATGCCAAACACAAAGCCGGGGGGCGTGAGCGGTGATTTATTTAAGCCGGCATACCAGGTGGTGATACTACTATCCGAAAGTTGACCCAAACCGTAACTGATGCATTCAAAAATAATAATCCATGCGAATATCGCCATGATTTTTTTAGTATTTGTGCTTGTTTTGCTTTGGGTCATAATTTATATCCTATATATTATTATTTTATATATTTATGCCGTGGGCAATTTTCCTGCTTTGTCTAAAGCATATAGATCATCGTAACCACCGACATGCTGTTCACCAATAAAAATTTGAGGCACGGTCATGCGGTTGGAGCGTTCTATCATTTCTTCTCGTTTTTGATCATCATGATCGACTAAAACTTCAGTAAAAATCAGTCCTTTACGGGTGAGTAATTCTTTTGCGCGTACGCAGTAGGGGCAATAGGTTGTACTGTAGATCAAAATTTGAGGGGTCATATTCGATGCCTTTAAATTAAGCGTGATTGATTATTTATAGTAGATGATGTGGCTCTAATTTAAAATAAAATTTTTTATGATCACTGCACTTGATATTTTAAACACAGTCCCCATCTTAATCAGCATCAACGTTGTTTGATGTGTGTTTTTAGGTAAACAACCCCACAACGTGAGCATTTAAAATATGAATTTTTTAAGGTAATCATTACTCAGGAGAAAAGAGCATGAACATCCGTCCTTTACATGACCGCGTGGTCGTTCGCCGTATGGAAGAAGAGCGTACATCAGCTGGTGGTATTCTTATCCCAGATAGCGCTGCAGAAAAACCTATGCGTGGTGAAGTTGTTGCCATTGGTACAGGTAAGCGTTTGGATAACGGCGAAATTTGTGCGCTTGCTGTTCAAGTTGGCGATACCGTACTGTTTGGTAAATATTCTGGTACTGAAATCAAAATCGACGGCGATGACGTAGTTGTCATGCGTGAAGATGACATCATGGCTGTTGTTAACGCGAAATAATCAATCGTTATTTTATTATTGTTTAAGGAGATTTAAACATGGCTAGTAAAGACGTACGTTTTGGTGATGAAGCGCGCCAATTAATGCTTTCAGGTGTTAACGCGTTAGCAAACGCGGTTCAAGTCACCATGGGTCCACGTGGCCGTAATGTGGTTCTTGAAAAAGCTTATGGCGCACCTACCGTAACAAAAGACGGTGTTTCTGTAGCAAAAGAAATTGAATTTTCTGAGCGTTTCAAAAACATGGGCGCACAGATGGTTAAAGAAGTGGCTTCTAAAACATCTGACACAGCCGGTGATGGTACAACCACAGCGACAGTATTAGCGCGTTCAATTTTGGTTGAAGGTCATAAAGCGGTTGCTGCGGGCATGAACCCTATGGACTTAAAACGTGGTATTGATACCGCTGTTGCTGCAGTTGTTAAAGAGCTGCATAGCATGTCTAAGCCATGCAAAGATGGCAAGGCTATTGCTCAAGTAGGAACAATCTCTGCTAATTCAGACGAAGCCGTGGGTGCTATCATTGCTGAAGCGATGGCTAAAGTTGGTAAAGAAGGTGTCATCACCGTTGAAGACGGCAATGGCCTCGAAAATGAATTGGCTGTTGTTGAAGGCATGCAGTTTGATCGTGGCTATATTTCACCTTACTTTATTAACAATCAACAAAGCATGACAACAGAACTTGAGCAGCCTCTCATTCTGTTAGTTGATAAAAAAATATCAAACATTCGTGACATGATCCCTACATTAGAAGCGGTTGCAAAATCCGGCCGTCCTTTGTTGATCATTGCTGAAGATGTTGACGGTGAAGCATTAGCGACTTTAGTTGTTAACAACATGCGTGGCATTGTTAAAGTATGTGCGGTTAAAGCTCCTGGCTTTGGCGATCGTCGTAAATCTATGTTGCAAGATATCGCTATCTTGACCAATGCAGAAGTGATTTCTGAAGAAATTGGCAAAAGCTTAGAAACAGCGACGATAGAAGACTTAGGTTCTGCTAAGCGCATTGTGATTACGAAAGAAAATACAACGATTATTGATGGTGAAGGCAATGCTGCTCAAATCGATGAGCGTATTACACAAATTCGTGCACAAATGGAAGAAACCTCATCTGACTATGATCGTGAAAAATTGCAAGAGCGCGTTGCTAAATTAGCCGGCGGTGTTGCGGTGATCAAAGTAGGTGCAGCGACTGAAGTTGAAATGAAAGAGAAAAAAGCACGTGTTGAAGATGCGTTGCATGCGACACGCGCAGCAGTTGAAGAAGGTATTGTAGCCGGTGGTGGTGTTGCCTTAATTCGCGCACAAAAAGCATTAGCTAACTTGAAAGGCAGCAACCACGATCAAACGATGGGAATTGATATTTTACGTCGTGCAATGGAAGCTCCTTTACGCCAAATCGTTTCAAACGCAGGTTATGAAGCATCTGTTGTTGTGAACAAAGTAGCTGAAGCTAAAGGTAACAACGGCTTTAACGCAGCAAACGGTGAATATGGCGATATGGTTGAGTTAGGTATTCTTGACCCTACCAAAGTAACACGTACAGCTCTTCAAAACGCTGCATCTGTTGCAAGCCTCATGCTCACAACTGAGTGTATGGTTGCAGAAGCACCTAAAGAAGATGATGCTGCTGGTGGCGCCGATATGGGTGGCATGGGTGGTATGGGCGGTATGGGTGGTATGGGAGGTATGGGCGGCATGATGTAATTGCTTGCTTATACAACCTGTTCGACTTGTTCGACCATGAAAAAACCCGCTTTTTTAAGCGGGTTTTTTTTACTTGTTTTTTTAGCACATCAAGCTATGCTTTAAATTAATAACTATTGCAATAATTTGGAGCATATCATGCGTAACGATCTTTTAACTCAGCTTGAAATTCTTTTGGCTGATACTTATGCCTTGTATCTTAAAACACAAAATTACCATTGGCATGTCACAGGCCCTCAGTTTAAAACTTTACATGAATTGTTTGAAGGCCAATATACAGAATTAGCTCTGGCTGTGGATGTGATTGCAGAGCAATTGCGTATTATGGATCACGCCGCACCTGCAACGTTCAAAGATTTTGAGCGTTTAAAAACCATCAAAGACGGTGATTCAAAGGCAAGTGCCAATCAAATGGTCACAGAACTTGCTGAAGACAACGATGCGTTGGTTAAAGATCTTAATCGTGCCATGCAGCTTGCGCAAGATATTAATGATGAAGGTTCGGTTAATATCTTAAGCGATCGGATCAGTGCGCACGAAAAAGCACGTTGGATGTTACGTGTTTCTCGTGAGCAATAAGGCAAGGAGATTTTCTTATGCCAGATCAAAGCAAAAACAAAATAACACGATTGGTTTTTAGCGGGGGTGGGGCAAGAGGCGTGGTCTACGCCGGGGCTTATGGTGCCATGGTAGACACGAAAGTCTTTCAAGACGTTGAAGATATTGCAGGTTCATCAGCTGGGGCAATCACCGCGGCATTATTAGCCGTTGGTCTACCATCGCATGAGTTTCAAGAAAAATTAAAACAAACTGATTTTTCACAGTTATTAGGAAACAGAAGCCAAGGTGCGTTGATTGCCAAAGATGCTAAGCCACTTTATGAGTTTCTTCAGCATAATATTAATACACCAATCATCAGCTTTCTTGAAGATCAAAATAGGCTTGATCCTGATTGTCAGGCTATTTTGGATAGATTAAACGACGGTCCAGGAGGTTCTGTAACATTTGCTGAACTCCATACCCTTCGTCAGCGTTATCCTGAAACTAAGAGATTTAAAGATCTTACCGTGACAGCAGTAAAAAAAGACGATGGTCGTTTAACATTTTTTAATCACGAAACTTCACCCGATGTTGAAATAGCACTTGCCTGTAAAGCATCAGGAGCAATTCCTGTGGTTCTTGAGCCTGTGAAGATTAAAGGTGTAGAATATTTTGATGGTGGTATTGCAGATAATATTCCAACCAATGCATTTGATAACGAACGTACAAGTAATATCAGAAAATCAGAAACTTTGGTATTTGCTTTTGTGGAAGATAATCCAACACAAAAAAATAAAACATGGCGTCAACAAATATGGACTTTTTTGTTTTGCAATCAGGGTGTTTGGAATGCTTTATATGGTAATCGTGCGCATGAGCCATATGAGCCGCCATCAAACGATGATGAATTAGCTAATACACCTCCTCCTCCACCGTTGTTCAAACCGTATTGGTGGGAAGTGGTTTGGCGTAATTATCTTTCAAAATGGCTTAGCTCACTTAGAACCGATTACAGCACAACAGATAAAAAAGATGAAGGGTTCCAGCGAATCCGCAAAGATTATGCATTACGTACGGTAGGCTTAGGTGTTGACGATTTACTTGCTGTTGATTTTGAACGAGCCAAACGAATCGCACGCTTTATGTCGGTCCGTGGATATTTAGATACCATCGATATGATATTTAATCATGATTTACAGCACGTTGAGCAAGATAAAACAATAGACGATTATCCCGAGGAGTTTTATCTTTCTGTTATTAATAATTTTATACTTATATACACCGTTACGTTACGTATCTCAGGTAAAGATCCAGCGCTTGATGTATTGCTAGAGCAAATGTCTTCATTATCCACGTTATCACAATATTATTTGATAAGGGATGCGTCCCATGAATCATCAAACTCTGATCAAGCCTTTGCATTAACCCGTGCCGTAGAATACTTCAAAAGTGAACTATCTTATGATGCATTAGTTGAGGAATTTGGAGCACGTCATGACCACCATAAACCACGATGGTTTAACTTATTCCGTCATGAAAATGATGAACCACAGTATTTGTCAGAGTTGAACCGATTAGACCTAGCGCAAAATCTTATATTGAGGGGTGTAGATGCACCTAGAAAAGATGAAGCCGCTGATACAGCTCCTAAATATGGGTGAAATGGCGTGATTTTTTGATTAATAATTAATCTTAAACCCTTAAACCCTTAAACCCTTAAACCCTTTTGAGCAATGTGATTCAGATATAGGTATTCAAGTTTTTATGCCGATCAGTGTAACGTCAGAGCATGAAATAGACGTGCTGTTACACAATAATGGTTGGGTGGTTTGGCCCAATATAAGCTATCGGGTCGTACAAGCCTTAAATTTTATGGATACACCTGAATCGAAACACATGGCTGAATTGCAACGTCAAAAGTTGCATCATTTGCCAGAAATGGCGGAGTGGTATGCTAAAAATCTTGAAGATAATACGGTGTATGTGGGGGGGGCGCCCATGGAAGGGTGGCACGCAGGTGGTGTAAGCATGCCCGATCCAGAATTCGTTTCTGACATCGTGTCTACGCCTGCTTTACCAAAAACAGCGAACAGTTACGCATCGTTTTTTAAAGAGCATCCATATATAACGGCTGCAGGTCTTGTTGCTACCGCAGCCGTGGCAGGCTATGCGTGGACTTAATTTAACCCGTTCACTGGAATGTTGTGTTCTTCAGGAGCTTGGGTACTCGCGCCCAAGCTGCTAAAAAAACGTTGCGTATGATGGATTGGCGAATTCTCACCACCTGATGTGAGTTTAGCGGCAGCCCATCCAGCAATCACAGCCAAAAGTGCTACTTTATCCAATTGCAAAATCGTTGCCGTCGCGAATAACCCTAAGCCGACTAAAACATCGGTTGCTGTTGAAACCAAAGCTTTAGCTTGATGATTGTTGGGGCGGTCAGGATTAAGATCCGGTTGCATTTGACTAATCTGAGAAACCCGAGCCGTATAAGGCGCCATAAATAATAGGGCGGCTGTGACGGGGGTAAGTAATCCAATCAAAGGTAAAGGAAAGAGGGTGGCAGCAGCAACAATGCCATAAAAGCTTGCTCTCAGCGTCTCGGTTATATTAGCCGCTAACGAGCTGAATACGCCTTGTCTGTTTTCTGGATACGCATCAGGATGCTGTCCTGAAATCCAATTTTCTATGTGTTGAATGGGCGATGCATTACCAAGGTTGATGAGTTTAGAAACACAAAACGCAACCAAAAACACAAAGCAGGCGGTTTGCCCTACGGTCATTCCCACCGTATACGTTGCGGCTAAAATGCCAATATTGACCAAGGCTTTAACCACAGCGCGTGCTTTAAACGCATAGATTTCGTTATCAGTCATGTTCGGATTGTTTCGTGAAATTTCATTGATTTGATGCCATCGGGCAAATAAAGGCACAGCAGCTGAGATGATGGCTAAAGGTGGATTCATGATGCCAATCAAGGGTGCGCCAACCGATGCAGATGCGCCGATTAAGCCGTACCAAGCGGTCAAGCTGGTGTCATCCCAGTTTTCTTTTAGCGATCCAAAAAAGCTTTCTCTACTCATGGTTTGTTCCTCAGTTAGATAGAAGCGATACTATACCATCAGTTTGATCTAAAATGAATCTTATTTATTGCCTTGTATTACTTTGTAAGCTTTAATCTCGAGAATAATATTGGTGTATACTCTAGGGCAGTATTCTTGCATTATGAGCACATCATGCAGTTTTTTCTACAAGGCACACATCCCACCTGGCACCCAAGGCTTACACATGCGCTCAAAGCGATGGATTCAGATTATTTATTAAGCCTCGAGCAATCAAGCACGTGGTTGCCTGGCATGCATTATATATTAGCGGCATTTTCAGAACCTCTGGCGAACGCGCGTTATATTTTATTCGGTGAGTCGCCTTATCCACGCGCCGAGTCGGCTAACGGTCAAGCCTTTTGGGACGCGGCAGTCGGGCCTATTTGGCGTGATACAGGTTTTAGCAAAGGTGTAAATCGGGCAACATCACTGCGCAATATCATGAAAATGCTGTTGCATGCTCGGGGTGATTTAGTCACTGATTTTTCACAACCGGCCATCGCCAAACTGGATCATACGCGTTACTATCAAACACTCGATGATTTTTTTAAAAACATGATGCGGCAAGGCTTTTTGCTTTTGAATGCATCGCTGGTGTACGAAGATAAGAAAATTCCTTATCATGCAAAGCATTGGGCGCCTTTTATGGAAGCGTTATTGGATAGTTTTATCGGAGACACGCATCAAGTGCACTTGATTTTGTTCGGACGTGTGGCAGAAAAGATTTCAGGGCACACGCGTTTTACGAGCTTATTAGCCGAGCATCCGTATAATTTAAGTTTTATTACGAACCCAGATGTGATTAACTTTTTTAAACCTATGGACTTGTTATTACATGACAAATACAAATCATAATACTGAAGCAAAAGAAACGATGGATCCGCTTGAAATTGCTCGTTTTGCACAGCACGCAGATCAATGGTGGCAGCCTGATGGCGCATTTAAGACCTTGCATGATATTAACCCTGCCCGTTTGGATTGGATTTGCCGTTATATTACACCTAAAAATCTTAAGATGCTGGATATTGGCTGCGGCGGAGGTATTTTATCCGAAGGTTTGGCACGCTTGGGTGCGCATGTGATAGGCCTTGATGTTGAAGCGCATGCACTGCAAACAGCGCGAGCGCATGCCGAACAATCAAATTTATCGATTAATTATGTGTGTGAGCCAGTAGAATCGTTTGTTGAGTCGTATGATGAAGGGCCGTTTGATGCGATTACCTGCCTTGAAATGCTTGAGCATGTTGAAGACCCTCAAGCGGTGATTAACTCGGCGGCGGCTTTACTGAAGCCCGGGGGCTTTTTGTTTTTATCGACGGTGAATCGTACAGCAAAGGCTTATGCAACGGTTATTTTAGGTGCAGAATATATTTTGTCGCTTTTGCCTCGGCAAACCCATAGTTTTGAGCGTTTTATTCGTCCGAGTGAATTAGCCTCGGGAGTACGTCAAGCCGGTCTTGATGTGGTTGGGGTAACCGGGCTTGACTATCATCCGTTTACGCGGAAAGCGGTGCTTGTTGAAGATTGTGTCGATGTTAATTATCTGTTGGTTGCAAAGAAGCCTGATTAGTCTCTTTGGGTGGTGATGCTGTTGATGCTGTTGATGCTGATTTTTTTCGAGGAGAAAGGTATTGGCGCTCGTAGCGTTGTTGCGCATATTGGGCTTGCTCGGGGGTGACAAGTTCGACTTCATGACCATAAAGGTCAATACGGGCGGCGCCTACTTTTTGGCAACTGAGGTAAGCCGGCGAAGTGCAATAGTAAGAGAGCGCTTCACGAAGCGCTTTTTTACTGAACCATGGATCTTCTAAGCGGTTATAGAAATCGTTGATTTCTTCAAAAATACCAATCCGTAGGGGTTGAATTGAACGCGTTTGCTTAAAAAAGGCAGCAGAAAAATGTTCTATGAGCCAATCAATAATCATGATTTTTTCTTTTCGTTCCATTTTTTTTGATTTACTGGCGGTGATAGTATTCATATATTATGCGTCCTTACATGCACATAAAAATCATCATGATTTTATATTTAAATTAACATAATTTTTTTTGATATTCGACTGCTTTAATATGAATATTTAAAATATTTCAGCAGTCGAATAGGTCGGTGGTATGATTGTTAGATTATAGATAGTGTGAGGTCGCAAGATATTTTTTGTCGGGATAGTAAGCAAAAATAACCGAACCATCTTTAATCGCATTAATCAGCGGCTTTGCAAGGCTTGCGGCAATGGCCGGGCATCCCCAGCTTCGGCCCGCGTGTCCCACGCTTTTGATATACCCAGGTTCAACATAACGCGCGCCATGCACCACCACGCGACGCTTGTACGCATGGTCATTAAAGCCTTTTTCGAGGCCCTGTAAATTGAGTGAGTAGCCGTTAGAGCCGATGTAGGTGCTTTTTGTTACAAACGCGCCAAGGCTGGTTTCTTTACTTTCAACTCGATTCGAGAAATGCGTGGCAACCGTTTGACCTGAATTTTTACCATGAGCTACGTGCATATGGTAAAGCAGTTTTTCTTTACGTACATCAAATACCCATAAACGTTGTTTGGATGAGGGCAGAGAATAATCAATGACGGTTAGAATTTGTTTTTTAGCAACACCGCTGTGTAAAGCTTTTTGATAGGCAGTCAGGGCAAGTTTTAGCACTTTTGTGTTAAGCTCAGGCGCTACTTGACTTAGGTGGCGAGCTTCTGTGTTAATATCATTTGTTGGGTTGGAAACAATCACGGTACTAGATGCAATAGACGAGCTGAAAATAGCCATTAAAAAAAGGGTAATCAATGCATTCATACAGACTCCTTAGTTCTTATTCACGGGTTATGTACCAAGGCAGAGATTAGTGCGTCAATGCCAAATAAAGTGCTCATTATACGGGCATGATAATAAAAAGTAAACCATTTGTTTTTTATTTGGGCTATATTAGTAAGAAGAGCATGTATTCCTGTTGGGAGATAAAGTATGTTAAATCAACACAAGATAGAGACCCCTGAAGGGCTAAGAGCTGCTATAAACGATGCCTATCGTTCGCGAGAATTAGATAGCATCACCATGCTTTTAGAGCAGGCAACGCTTACAAGTGAGCAAGTCGCATGGGTAAAGCAGTGTGCAACCCGTTTGGTTATGGCTGTGCGTGATGCATCTAAAGACAGCACGGGTATTGATTCGTTTCTTGCTCAATATTCGCTTTCTACTGAAGAGGGTATTATTCTCATGTGTCTTGCCGAGGCACTGTTACGCGTACCCGATAGCAAGACGATTGATTTACTGATTCAAGATAAATTGACAGAAGCTGATTGGAAAGCGCATCGGGCGCAAAGTGACTCGATGTTTGTGAATGCCACAACCTGGGCGCTTATGTTAACCGGTAAAGTATTGAGCTCAAAAGAGTCTGAGTCGGTGCTTGGAAAAAGTATGTTGGGATTGGTTCGTCGCAGCAGTGAAGGCGTGATTCGAAAAGCCGTAAATACGGCGATGCGTATCATGAGCCGACAATTTGTGATGGGGCGTACAATAAAAGAAGCTTTAAAGCGTGCTAAAAAAGAAGAGGCGAAAGGCTATCGCTATTCGTATGATATGCTGGGTGAAGCGGCTTTAACCATCGATGATGCCACAACGTATTTTAAAGCTTATTATGATGCCATTTTAGCCATTGGCGCGGATGCGTCAAAACAAAAAGATATTTACGCAAGAGCAGGTATATCCGTGAAGCTCTCAGCGTTGCATCCACGTTATGAAGAATCGCAACATGAACGCGTGCTCTTGGAGCTCGCACCTAAATTACTAGAGTTGGCTCAGCTGGCGAAGCAGTTTGATATTCAGCTCACGGTGGATGCCGAAGAGTCGGAGCGTCTCGATTTATCACTCGATGTGATTGAGCGTGTTTTCTCGGATGAGTCTCTCAAAGGATGGGATGGCTTTGGTTTAGCTGTACAGTCCTATCAAAAGCGTGCGTTTTATGTGCTAGATTGGGTAGCGAGCCTTGCTAGAAAACATAACCGCCGTATGATGGTGCGTTTAATTAAAGGTGCGTATTGGGATAGTGAAATTAAAAAAACACAGATGGAGGGCTTGCAAGACTATCCTGTGTTTACTCGTAAGGTATTTACCGATGTTTCTTTTCAGGCATGCGCAAAAAAATTATTTACGATGCAAGATGCAATCTATCCTCAATTTGCAACACATAATGCCTATTCTGTCGCTGTTATACTTAATTTAGCGGGTAAATCACGTGATTTTGAGTTTCAGTGCTTGCACGGTATGGGCGAAGAGCTTTACGCTGAAATTGTGCCTGAAAACAAATTAGGGATCCCTTGCCGTATTTATGCGCCGGTCGGCATGCATGAAGCGTTATTGCCTTACCTCGTTAGGCGCTTATTAGAAAACGGTGCAAACTCATCGTTTGTCAATCGAATTGTTGATCGCAGTGCGCCTGTCAGTTCGTTAGTTGAAGATCCTGTTCTGCGTGCGCATGATTTTTTAAACAAAATTAATCAAAATATTTGTTTGCCATCAGGTATTTTTGGACCGAGTCGTGTGAACTCGGAGGGGATTGACTGGAGCGATCGTGCTGTTGTTTCACAACTTCAACGTACGTTTGAGTCGATGAACCCGCTTGCGTGGCAGGCTTCACCCATACTTGCAGGTAAAAAAACAAAGAACACAGAAAAACGTGAGCTTGTTTCACCGCAATCGTCCAAAATACACGTAGGCTCAGTGATTGATGCACTGCCGGAGGATGCGGAGTGGGCTTTGAGTCAAGCCACTGAGGCGTTTCCGCGCTGGTCAAAAACACCGGTTGCAGAACGCGCGGCTTGCCTCCGACGCTTTGCTGATTTACTCGAAATCCATACAACCAAGTTTTTAGGCATTGACTGCCTTGAAGCAGGAAAAACTTGGGCTGATGGTATTGCAGAAGTACGTGAAGCGGTAGATTTTTGCCGCTACTACGCCAACATGGCAGAAGCGCTTATGGCCGAGCCGAAAGAGCTCCGTGGTTATACCGGTGAGCTTAATCGACTCTCGTTGCATGCACGGGGCGTTGTTTTATGTATTAGTCCCTGGAACTTTCCTTTAGCTATTTTTGTAGGTCAAATCGTTGCGGCACTGGTGACGGGTAATTGCGTGATTGCAAAACCAGCAGCTCAAACACCGTTGATTGCTTATGAAGCGGTGAAGCTTATGCTTGAGGCCGGTTTTCCTGCAGGCGCAATTCAACTTGTTCCAGGACCGGGGCGCACGATTGGCTCGCTTCTGGTAGCTGATAAGCGGATTAAAGCCATTGTGTTTACAGGCTCAACAGCAACAGCCACCGGTATTAATCAAGTGCTCGCATCACGAGGCGGGGAGATTATTCCATTGATTGCTGAAACAGGCGGTCAAAATGGTATGATTGTCGATTCATCGGCTTTACTTGAGCAGGTGGTGGTGGATGTGGTGTTATCCGCTTTTGGTAGTGCTGGGCAGCGTTGTTCAGCCTTACGCGTGTTATACATTCAAGAGGACGTGTATCCGCGCTTTAAAGAGTTACTGCAAGGTGCCATGGCTGAACTTGTGATTGATGATCCACGTTGGCTTAAAACCGACGTGGGCCCGGTGATTGATGCAGGTTCGCTGAAGCAATTAAAAGCACATGTTCAGGCGATGAAAGCCAAGCATCAGCTGATTTATGAATGCGCATTGAGCTCAAGTTGCCGTGATGGGCACTTTATGCCACCCACAGCGCTCGAAATTACCAGCATGCATGATTTATCAGAAGAAATGTTTGGGCCTATTTTGCATGTGATACCGTTTAAGCAAAATAAATTAGACCATGTGATTGATGAGGTGAACAGCACCGGTTATGGACTGACGTTTGGAATACATAGTCGTATCAAACGTACGGTAGAGTATGTCCGTGAACGTATTCATGTCGGTAATTTTTATGTGAACCGGAATACAACTGGCGCTGTGGTTGGCTTACAACCATTTGGCGGTGAAGGGTTGTCTGGAACCGGGCCTAAAGCAGGTGGACCCCAGTATTTGTTGAGATTCTGTCATGAACGTACATATACAGAGGATACAACAGCGGCTGGAGGTAATGCGAGCCTGATGTCGTTATCAGATGATGATGAAGATGAGGAGCAATAAGTCTAGAAGATTAGGATTTCCCTTCTCCCGCGAGCGGGAGAAGGTGCCCGGAAGGGCAGATGAGGGCTCGAACAGTTGCTTTACGCGTTGATTTCTTCTTTTTTTTCTTCTGGTTCTTTTTGTTCTTCTGGGATCGCTTGTTTAACTTCTTCGCTTACAGTAAGTGCTTCTTCAGGCATGGTGATATTAAGCTCTAATACAGCGCTGTTATCGCCGGCTCTATCTAAACTTACCACGACTTGGTCGCGATCGATGGGCACATACTTAGAAATCACCGCAAGAATTTCTTCCTGTAATTTGGGTAAGTAATCCGGCGTGCTATGCTGAGCTCGCTCGTGAGAGATAATAATCTGCAAGCGCTCCTTTGCAACCGATGCAGACGGTGCCTTACGCTTTTTTAGGTAACTAAAAATACTCATGCTGTCATTCCTTCCTTGTTTTTGCTAAATAAACGTCGCAGAATTCCTTTCCGCTCCGTATTCATAAATCGCATGGGGCGTTCTTCACCCAAAAAGCGCGCAATAGCGTCTTGGTAAGCTACCCCTGCATCACTGTTTTCGTCGAGCACAACTGGCGTACCTGTGTTTGAAGCTTTGAGCACGGCCGGAGACTCAGGAATGATACCAATCAAGGGTATTGCTAAGATATCTTTGACATCATCAACAGAAAGCATATCGCCTTTGATAACACGTTCAGCATCGTAACGTGTGAGTAACAAATGCTCTTTGACGGGAGAGCGACCGTCGATAGCGCGTTTGGTTTTGCTTGCCAAAATTCCTAAAATGCGGTCTGAATCGCGAACCGAAGACACTTCAGGGTTGGTGACAACAATGGCGTGATCTGCAAAGTGCATGGCCATCATCGCGCCGGCTTCAATACCTGCCGGTGAGTCGCAAACAATATACTCAAACGTTTTTGAGAGCTCTTCAATCACACGTTCAACGCCCTCGAGTGTGAGGGCGTCTTTATCACGTGTTTGTGATGCAGGAAGAATAAATAAATTAGGCAGACGCTTATCTTTCACTAAAGCTTGTTTAAGTGATGCATCGCCATTAATAACATTGACAAAATCATAAACAACGCGACGTTCGCATCCCATGACCAAATCAAGGTTTCTAAGACCAATATCAAAATCAACAACCACGGTTTTATGACCGCGCATGGCTAAAGCAGATGAAATAGCAGCAGAAGATGTTGTTTTTCCAACACCGCCTTTCCCGGATGTCACCACAATAATATTGGCCACGGCGTTTTCCTTATGATAATTAAATATCTTTGATTTATATATAAAAAGATGTTTTTAGTTTACACGCGATACGTAGAAAGATTCAACAGCTGATTGCTCTAGAATTTAATTGATTTCACCAAAATGTGAAAAAGGTTTTAAATTAAGTTCGATCTGCTTATTATTTTTCAAAACTTGAACGCCTGTGCCGTCGTGAAATTCTCCAATAGGTATGAGATCATATCCAAAGGTTTGTTTAAAGTGATGCGTTATTTTTGTATGGGCTTGCTGAGGCATACTGACCATGAGGCCATAATCTTCTCCGCCGGTCAGTTGTGTGATGATGGGGTCAAGTTTGAGTGCATGACAGGCGTTTGTAAAGCATGTATTTGGTGCAAACATATCTAGATTAATATGTGCAGCAAGCTGCGAGGCTTTGCAAAAGCGTTTCAAATCCAAATATAAACCATCAGACACATCCATCATACCCGTAATTGCTGTTTGTTTGCCAAACCAAACACCTTCGCGAAGACGTGATGTTGGTTTCAAAAATTTGTGTTGATATTCTAAATTATTATGCGCATTCGACGTTTCGAGCGCTGTAAATCCAAGATGCGCATGGCCGAGATTGCCGGCAACACAAATGATATCTCCAGGCTTAGCTTGTGAGCGCAGTTTTATTTGGTGTTTAGGGGCAACACCAAGCGCTGTCACGCTAATAAATAAGTTATCTGAGGCATGGGTAGTATCACCGCCAATCAACACAACAGAAGCATCCTGACAAGCTTCGGTAAATGCATTTAAAAATAGCTCGGTTTGAGATTCAAAATATTGTGGTATAGATACACCCAGTAGAACAAATTGAGGTGTTGCTCCCATGGCGGCAATATCACTTAAATTTACATGCAAAGCTTTGTGAGCAAGGCTCGCGGCATCTTGATAATTGAGCCTAAAATGCGTGCCTTCAATAAGCAAATCTTTACTGATCACGTAGTTATTATCAGCATTAAAGTCTATAACAGCGGCATCGTCGCCAATGTGTGTTGGAAAAGTATTTTTGAGCGTATCAATAATATTAGATTCGTTGAGCATCATGACGCATCCAAGTTTTGTGGTGGTGCTGTTTCTTCTTTTTGTAACCAGAGCGTTTGTGTTGGAAAAGCGCATTCAGCGCCGTTATTTTTAATAATATTAAGTATATTAATTAAAATATTATGTTGAATTGATTTAAATTCGACCCAATTAATGGTTTTGGTGAACGCATAAACTAAAAAATTAAGCGAAGACGCGCCAAATGTATCAAAATTCACGACGATGGTTTGGTTGTTATCAATATTGGGGTGTTCGAGTAGCATGGTTTTAACTTGATGAACAATGTTATCCATACGGTGCGCATCGGAGTAGCGAATACCCACGCTTGTCATGATACGACGACTGGACATGCGTGAGGGATTTTCTACTGTAATTGTGAGAAAAACGCCATTAGGCACATAAAAAGGCCGTTTTTCAAAATTTCTAATGCGTGTGGCTCGCCAGCCAATAAACTCAACAACGCCTTCAATGGATTTATCGGGAGAACGAATCCAATCACCCACTTTAAACGGTTTATCCAGGTAAATAACCAAGCTTCCAAAAACATTGGCGAGCAAATCTTTTGAGGCAAAAGCAACGGCAGCACCACCAATACCACCAAAGGCCAATAACCCCGCAATAGGCAAACCAACAATTTGCATGCATAGCAAGGCTGAGGTCACGATTGTTGAAATACTGATGAGCTGAGCGATTGCATGCGTAAGCGTGATATCCACGGCTTTCTTTTTGGCTTCGGCGTGTTTTAAATATTGCGTTTCAAGGCGTGCAACAAAACGCAGCACCAACCATGCGATGGCGGCGACGATGCTTATTTTTTGAATTTCAGGGATGTAGTTTGCCAAGGGGAATTGAAAGGCTTTATCGGTAATCAGTGAAATCGACATCGAAACACCAAAAATCCAGATCAAAAAACTTACGGGTTTATACATGGCATCAATGAGAGGGGCATCATAAACAACATCTGTTTTGTTCGTGCGTTTATGAATATTGATCAAGGCCCGTTGTGTTAATTTTTGGGTAATCGCCGTCAGTAAAATTGTAATAAATAATTGTGCTGCAAGCCATTGGAGGCCATCTTTGGCAAAAAAATCAGAAACGATGATGTGAGACGTCATAATATTAGGGTGTGTGTCGTTTGGATTGTAAAAAAAGCCTAACATGTATGATGGATTACTGTAAATTCATAGCAGGGCTACGTTGACATATCTTTTGATTATTTATAAGTTAGTTTGTATTGAACGCATAATAAGGACATACGGCAATGCTTGATGGGGTAATCATGACTAACGCCACGCATTTATCAATTGATATAAACGCAGTCAAGTTTGGAACTTCTGAGCGGTCTCCCGACAAAGCCCTTAAGACCTATCATCCGCCCATGCTCGTACCCCTTTTAAGCTCTGAACCAGAAGGCGGGGGAGTAAACGTGCCTGAGGCCAGTACCGGCGTATTAGAATCTTAGGGAGAAGGAGATGATAGAAATCAAACGACCACACCATGCGTTGTTGATAGCTCTTATGGCCACGGGTCTATTGCCTACTACGGGTTTTGCTAAATCAAAGCCGATAACACCTCAGGATTTATTCATAAATTTGTCGCCCACCGAGCCTTGGCGCAAAGGAGAATTAACTGCGGCAAAAACGGTTAATTTTAATCAAACCGCAAGTGGTGGTACCGACGCCACAACGGTTTTAAAAGTACAGCTTGGTTATTTTACTTCAGCTGATTGTACAGGTGCTAAAGCGGGCGGCGCTTTTTACACTACCCCTGACGGGACCTCATTTACCATCAGTGTCGGCACACCGTTTGGGCTTGTTGCTGCATCCGCCTGGAGTGTGGGTGTTAATCAATTAGGTATTAGTACGGGAGATATGGCTAATATTCAGTCCGTTGCCATCACCTTAAAAAGCACCAACAGCGATGTGCCGCAGTCAAATTTTTCAAATAATAGCTTTGCATGCGTTGCAGTCAGTTGCGCAACTGATGCATGCACATTAGCCAGTGGCAGCAGTACGCAGAATTTTGTATTAAAAACAACCGCCGCCGTGGGCGATCCAGCCGATGGGGGGAAGATTGCGGATACCAATGGGCTTATTGCGACGGCATCAGATGATAGCACAGGTATTGACTGGAGTCAGGGGCGAGATACGATTGGCGCAAGCAGTAATACGGCTGGTGCTGCCAACACAACGACCATTGTTGGCAATACTTCTTGTTCTAATAATCCAGCTAATTGTGCAGCAAACCTCTGTAATACGCTCTCGATTGCTGGTGGATACACCTCCGGCAGCTGGTTCTTACCGGCAAAAAATCAGCTCTTAACGCTATTCACGAACAAAGGGGATATTGGTAACTTTACAACGAATAACTATTGGAGCTCTAGTGAACTAAATACGAATAATGCATCGTATACAAACTTTGATACTGGTGGACAGCCAGGTATTAATAAGGGAAATTCTTTTCATGTTCGTTGTACACGGGCGTTTACCCCTTAATTTCTTTATCTCTTTTGTTTTTAAGGGTGGGGTAAGAATTCAAATTCTACACGGTATTTTTTGTAAAATTGCGTAGGAATTCGAACTTAAAAGTGATACAGGCTTAGTTTATACGATAGCTTGCATTGAACGCATGAAAATCAATCCATATAATGGATTGACACAAGCATAAAGGCTACCTAGAATCACAATCTAAATCACCAGGGGTGCTTTGATACCAAAGCTGAGAAAAACCCTTATAACCTGCACTGGGTAATGCCTGCGGAGGGAGCGTGACTTTTGCTTGTTTTCCCCGTGTTTTAATTGAAAGCAGTCATCATGTTGCCTCCTATTTAGTTTTTGAAAATAGGAAAGGTAAAATGCTTATATCTTCACTGAAACTTTGTCTTGTTACACATCTTGAAGGTTATTCCCAAGCTAATTACGAGAAGCTTATTCAACAAGCCATCAACGGCGGAGTAACATCAGTCCAGTTACGGAATAAACCAAATCAAATAGAAGATGTTCGTGCTAGGGCGATGCGTTTGTTGTCTATATTACGCCCCTTGGGTGTTCCATTCGTTATCAATGATAATGTCGCTCTTGCAAAAGAAATCAATGCAGATGGTGTCCATCTTGGACAGTCGGATAGGTCACCTGTTGAAGCGCGCCAGATTCTAGGCAGCGATAAAATCATTGGTTTGTCGATTGAAACCTTCGAACAGCTTGAGCACGCCAATCAATTAGCATGTATTGATTATGTTGCTGCCAGCGCCATATTTCCGAGTAAAACAAAACGAGACTGTAAAAAAATATGGGGGTTAGCTGGCTTAAGAACCATGGCGCAACAATCCAAACATCCCGTGATTGCTATCGGTGGAATTAATATTAAGAATATTCGAGACGTGATGATGAATGGTGCATGTGGAGTAGCTGTGGTAAGTGCTATTCATGACGAGGCTAAGCCAGAAACCATGGCAAGAGCATTAATTCAGGAGGTTCGTCATGTACACCCAGGTTGAAAAACGCGTCATAGGCATTAAAGAAAAAAATCCTTTGATTCTTAATATCACAAATCATGTCACGATGGATTTTATTGCTAATGGATTACTGAGTCTTGGTGCTTCTCCTATCATGATCCAAGCAACAGAAGAGGTAGAAGACTTACTCAAGATTGCTGATGGTATTGTTATTAATATAGGTACGTTAAATGCTGAGTTTGTTGGCCTTTGTGAGATTGTTTGTCGCGTGGCTAATCGATTAGGAAAACCGCTTACGCTCGATCCAGTGGGTGCTGGTGCAAGTGCTTATCGTACGAAGATATGCCTAAATTTTTTAGAGCATTTTAAGTTTGACATTATTCGTGGTAATGCAAGTGAAATCATGGCGCTATCGGGTATCGCTCAGCAGACCAAAGGTGTTGATAGTCGTTTCCTTACTCAGGATGCGGTAGGAAGTGGTCAATATTTAGCGACACAGTATGATGCGGTCGTAGCAATCAGTGGAAAAACAGATGCTGTTATTGATACCAATCGTAAGCAGTTATTTGAGTATGGCTCGCCATTCATGCCGAGAATTACAGGATCGGGATGCTTGCTTTCATCGGTTGTGAGTGCGTTTCATGCTGTCGATCATCATTGTTTTGAGGCAGTAGCGGCTGCTGTTGTATTTTATGGTGTTTGTGGTGAGATTGCAGCTAAAAAATCCAGTGGCCCGGGAACGTTCAAACCACATTTTTTGGATGCTTTAGCATGTATGCCTGAGAGGGGTCACTATGAATAAATATCATATTCCTTGTGTTGTTAGTATCGCTGGAACGGATCCATCCGGCGGTGCTGGCATTCAAGCGGACATCAAAGTTATTTCTGCAACAGGATCTTATGCGGCGTCAGTGATTACCGCCCTGGTTGCTCAAAACACGCAAGGCGTCCAAGCGATTCAAGAGGTATCTGCTGAGTTTGTTCGGTTACAATTACGCTCTGTGTTTAGTGATTTGAATATCCAAGCCATCAAAATTGGCATGTTACATGATGCACGCATTATTGACGTGGTAGCGTCTGAATTGCTCAGATTAAAGCCCAAATATGTGGTGTTTGATCCGGTGATGGTTGCTAAAGACGGATCGATTTTACTTGATTTAAGCACGATTGAACGCATAAAAGACAAATTATTTACCCCTGTTAGCCTTATTACGCCTAATCTATTTGAAGCTGAACATTTGATAGGTGCGGATATAAATACGTTACCTGATATGGAGTCTTCAGCTATTTATCTCGGCAGGAAATTTAATCTTAACGTCTTGGTTAAAGGCGGACATTTAAACGATAAACAATCGTCTGATGTACTTTATAGCCACGAAGATAATCAATGTTATTGGTTTCATGCTGAGCGAGTCACCACAACAAATACGCATGGAACAGGGTGCAGTTTATCTTCTGCAATTGCCTCATACCTTGCGCAGGGGCTGTTATTGGTTGATGCAATTAAAAAAGCCAAACACTATTTAACGGACGCCATTCGTGCTGGAGTCAATCTTGACGTGGGGTTTGGCAATGGACCGGTTGATCATTTTTATTTTTTAGCAAACAGAAAAAATTAAGGGCTATACGTGATTTTTAACAAGATGTTAGATTCAATTGAGGTAATCATGGAAAAAATTCAAGCTCATCCGTTTAATGATGAGCTAGCTAAAGGGATCCTTCCTCAAAAAAAGTTTATTTTTTATTTACGACAAGACGCATTGTACTTGGCTGATTTTTCTAGAGCACTTGCCCTCACTTCGGCAAGGTTACCCGATAACACGCATATGCAGCAGTTTATGCAATTTGCACTTGATGCAATAACAGCAGAACGTGACTTACATTTTTCCTACATTCAAGCCTATCAACTCAAAACAAACACGATAATTAATACAGAGGCAGAACAAAGCCCTTCATGTTTTATGTACGCCAATTACTTGCTTAAAATGGCAAATTTGAGTGCGGTAGAGGAAGCCGTATCTAGCTTGCTACCGTGTTTTTATATATACAATGAAGTAGGAAAAAAAATAGCCGCCAAACAGTCGCCTAATCATCCTTACCACGATTGGATTGCCTTGTATTCTAGTGTATCTTTTGAGCAATCAGTTCAGTCAGCTATAACAATAACCAATGAATTGGCCAGCTCTTGCTCTGAGCGAACCCGAGAAAAAATGATTGATGCTTTTGTGCGATCAACACAGCTTGAGTGGATGTTTTGGGATAGCGCTTATGCTGAGGAAGCATGGTTGATTGATGGAAAGCCATATGTTATTGAATAAGCTCAAGAGAGCAGTACCACCTCATCTTTTGATAAAAATTATTCACCACCCCTTTAATACAGCATTATACAAAGGAACGTTATCAAACCATAAATTCAGAACATTTTTAGAGCAAGATAAATTGTATCTGTTAGATTTTTCAAAATCTCTAAAAAACATAGCTGAACGTTTGGAGGATAGCACGCATCGTGCATTATTTTTCAAATTATCCAGTGGAGCGTTTAATACACACCTAACACTTCATGATAAATATTTAGTAAAGCCTAAAGCACCCGTATTTTTTCAATCCACGGAGCTTATAACAAAAAAAATACCGATTGTTGACGCGTACACAAAGTATCAATTTAAAATGTCAGCGCATGCAGATATTGAGGTGGCCATAGCCAGTTTAATGCCATGCTTTGTTATATATAGTTATTTAGGTTTGCACATGACGGCAAAACTTCATGCTAATCATCCATATCGGCGTTGGATCGAATCGTATGCGAGCAAAAATTTTGTGTCGTCTACAGAATCTATGATGCACGTTGCGGAAGAGCTATCAAAAGGTAACGATCCTGTCATGAAGGAAAAAATGAATATTGCATTTGAAAGATCAGTTAAGTTTGAAATATTAATTTGGGATGCTATTGCTGATACTAAAGAAATAAAATGGTTCGCCCGGAAGGATTCGAACCTCCGACCCTCTGGTTCGCAGCCAGAACAACCAAGTTAAATATTGTCATAAATCAATGCGTTACGGTGTAACGACCATTAAAGGTACTGCTTGAAACCACTAGAGTTTACGTAACTTCAGTATGAGTTTGTTACAAATTTGCTACACGGTATTTCTTTTTTCTGATGCATGATAAATATCATTTTTATTTCGTTTTCCAACAGCGATAACAGTCACGGTGATCTGTTGGTCATTGACATGATAAACGAGTCGGTAGCCTGATTGGCGTAGTTTAATTTTATAGCAATGTTTAAGTTGTCCGCTAAGAGCAGCTGAAATAACATGTGGATTTTCGAGACGGCGCTTTAATGTTTTTTTAAATTGTTCCTGTAAGGTTTTTGAGAGTTTTTTCCATTCTTTTAATGCAAGTGGATGAAAAAGAAGTTCATAAGTCATCTAACTTAACCTTAATTGGGGTGGATGCGTCAGAAAGACGGTGCTTTACCAGTTTTTCTAACTCATGCTCATCGATTAAATCCATAAGTTTTTCAAAGGTCTCTGTCGGTATGAGATAAGCCGCAGGAATATTATGATTAAGGATCGCTACCGGTTTTCCATGCGCTTCGCTAATGACACGGGTTGGATTTTTTTTGAGTTCACTGATACTTGCAACTTGGTTTGAGTATAGCGTTTGCATAATGACACCAGCTTTAGTAAGATATTATGACCTAATTATAGAACTTTTTTTAGGTCATTATCAAGTTAGCCACAATAAATTTTGACTATGTTTGACCTAGAGTGGCCCAATTCACGGGTGAGGATCATTCGCACACGGCGATCCAAATCTTTTTCAATGCCCTTCAAACTCTTAGAGCTTATGCCACCGGGCATCGGGCATAGTAATCCCTGACCCCGCGAATCAAGTGCACGCGTTAATTCATGATAGCGTCGTTGCGCGTACGCATGCCGAAGCCCATGCAATTTAGAAACATCCATTGCTTTCGTTTGCGCTTGATAATGACTCAAATGCTGTTTGTAGGTGCGATCGACAGGAATTAATGACTCACCTGGCTTAATCAGCTTGGATACTTCGATAAGCCACTGTATAGGGGTCAAGTCCATTTATAATGTTATTTAAGCGAGGGATATTTAAAGACATGAAAGAGTAGCTTAGGAACGGAACGTTTGTGATGGAAGATAAGGAGGTGTTTAGCGTTTTATAAAGGCTGCTGAGAGGATGTACGACACAAAATGATCAGGATGATCTGGTAAGTCTTAGGTAACTTATTGATATTAAATAAGAAAAATGGTGAGCCCGGAAGGATTCGAACCTCCGACCCTCTGGTTCGTAGCCATACACTTAATGGTAAAAGTTGTTTTAAATCAATGCCTTGCGGTGTAACGACGTGTAAAGGCATTGCTTGAAACCACTAGAGTTTACAGACTTAATTTATACTAATAAAGCTATAGTATACGCTGATTTATTTTCTTAATAGATGAAAAAATCGGCTTACAATATACTTTTTTGTTTTTTATGCTATAATTTATGAGAGTTTATTCTCTTATTAGGTGAGTAATTCATCATGAGATATAGTAAATTGGATCAGTTTGAGGGTTTAGGTCGATTGGAGAGGCAATCTCTTGCAACTTTATTGCATGGCACTCACGGAACGATTGTCGTAAGCCAAGCAGCTGAACTTTGGGGCATCTCTCAGATCCTGGCTGCGAAGCGTTTAGCTGGGTATCATAAAAAAGGTTGGTTAAAACGAATAGCGCAAGGTCTTTATATACCCGTTCCGCTTGATTCTCTAACGAGTGATGTTGTTCCAGAAGAGCCATTTTTGGTTGCAGAACAACTATTTTCACCTTGTTATATTGGTGGTGTTAATGCAGCCAACCACTGGGATCTTACCGAGCAATTATTTCGCACGATAACCGTGATGACAGAAAGAAAATTGACGAATAAAAAACAAGTAATCGCGGGTACTGAATATATTATTCATACATTAAAAGCACGCTATTTTTTTGGATTGAAAACCGTTTGGTTGAATGGTGTGAAAGTGAAAATATCGGATCCAACACGCACATTGGTCGATATGTTGATGTTTCCTGATTTTTGCGGAGGATTGCGCTTTATTAATGATGTATTGGTCAATTATTTTAGGTCGGATTTTAAAAACATTAATATATTGATTGAGTACTTGGATAAAGCACAAAATGGTGCAGCGTTAAAGCGCCTCGGTTTTTTTATGGAACTTAATTTTCCTGATGAAAAACAAATAATGACTTATTGTGCTCAAAATTTAACAACGGGTTATGCTAAGTTTAATCCTCAGCAATCTTGTGAAAAATTAGTCACGCGCTGGCGTTTATGGGTTCCTGAGGCATGGAAGGATAAATTGAATGATTAGCAAACAAGAGATTATGGAGCATGCACGGATTTATAATTTACCGCCCAATACAATTGAAAAAGACTACGTGTTGAATTGGATATTAGCAGGAATTGCTCAATCTCAAATCTTGAAAAATCACTGGGTATTCAAGGGTGGAACGTGTTTAAAAAAATGTTTTTTTGAATTATATCGGTTTTCTGAGGATTTAGATTTTACAATTATTGCTTTAGAGCATCGAGATCTTGATTTTTTAAGGTCTGAATTTATAAATATCAGTGAATGGATTTATGAACACTCCGGCATAGAAATATCTCCTGATGAAATAAGGTTTGAGAGGTATGAAAATCCTAGAGGCAATGTTTCAATTCAAGGGAAAATTGCTTATCAAGGCCCAATGAAAAGACGTGGGAATAATCCCACGATTAAACTTGATTTATGTTGGGATGAATTACTTGTTGAGCCTACGATACTGAGTGGTATTCATCATCCATACAGCGACTTAAATCTTGAGTTTCAAATTCAAACGTATTGTATCGAAGAAATTTTTTCGGAAAAGCTACGTGCTTTGAGGGAGCGAATGAGACCTAGAGATCTATATGATGTCATTCATTTACATCTTGATGAGCGTTGGCAACCAGACAAAGCACGAGTTTTCGCGGCTCTAAAGAAAAAATGTGCATTTAAATCTGTAGAAGTTCCTACAATGGTATTGTTAAATGGTTTGCCTGGTAAAGGTGAGCTTATGCTTGATTGGGAAAATATGTTGGCGCATCAAATTTCTGATCTTGAATCCTCAGAATATTATTGGAATAAATTACCCATTGTATTTGACTGGTTATACGGTGTTTCGATAGCTTAAAGGGCATACAACATACCAACCTATGATCATCAAAATTATATCTTTTGGAAAATATCGGTCTTTAAAGGTTAGATTGACGTAAGTAAATTGATAGTAAAGAAATAAAATGGTGCGCCCGGAAGGATTCGAACCTCCGACCCTCTGGTTCGTAGCCAGATACTCTATCCAACTGAGCTACGGGCGCACTGTACTTGCATGAACCTGGCGGAGAGAGAGGGATTCGAACCCTCGATGGAGGTTTTGCCCCCATACTCCCTTAGCAGGGGAGCGCCTTCAGCCGCTCGGCCACCTCTCCGTTCAATGCAGCGACAGTATATCAGTAATTTGCGTTCGGTCAACAGGCGATTAAAAAAAAATGAAGCTTATGTTTTAGATATTAAAAAAAAACTAAAACTAAGGTATGGTAGCTGTTCTAATTTATATTTAAGGCGCATCAGGAGGAATGATGAAAGGTAAGTCAAGTTTACAAGGAAAAGCCGTCTACATTGTCGATGGCGCGCGAACACCTTTTTTGAAAGCAAAAGGCGTGGGTCCTTTTAGTGGTTCTGATTTAGCCGTTGCCGCTGGGCGTGGTTTGCTGATGCGTCAGCCTTTTTCTCCCAGCGCACTCGACGAAGTGATTATCGGTTCGGCCATGCCAGGTCCTGATGAAGCCAATATTGCACGTGTTGTTGCCTTGCGTTTGGGGTGTGGTGATAAAGTACCGGCATTTACCGTGATGCGAAATTGTGCCTCAGGTCTTCAAGCGCTCGATAATGCGGCGCTTAATATTGCAAGTGGACGTAGTAACTTAGTTTTAGCTGGTGGAACGGATGCGATGAGTCGCGCGCCGTTATTATTTAATTTACAGATGACCGCTTGGCTTGCTTCATGGTTTTCAGCCAAAACCATGCAACAGCGTTTAGGCTTATTGCCCAAGCTCAGGCCTTCGTTTTTAGCACCCGTGATTGCCTTGATGCGTGGCTTGACCGATCCGATTGTGGGGTTAAACATGGGGCAAACGGCCGAGAAGCTTGCGTATAAATTTAATATCACACGCGAGCAAATGGATGCGTTTGCAGCAAAAAGTCATGTTGATTTATTACAGGCCTATGCCGACGGCCGTATGGATGAAGTGATCCCGATTATCGATAAAAAAGGCAAAGTTTATGATAAAGATGATGGGGCACGTACCGATTCAACCCCTGAGCGTCTGGCTAAACTTAAGCCGTTTTTTGATAAAAAATACGGGATGGTGACCGCAGGCAATAGTTCACAAATTACCGACGGCGCCTGTTTGTTGCTTTTAGCCAGTGCCGATGCTGTTAAAGAGCATAATCTAAACGTGATAGGACGTATTGTGGATACCGAATGGGCGGCACTCGATCCATCACAAATGGGACTAGGGCCGGTGCATGCCGCCACACCTATTTTAGAGCGCCACGGTTTGGTACCTAACGATATGGACGCTTGGGAAATCAACGAAGCATTTGCCGCACAAGTGTTGGCTTGCGTGAGCGCATTTGATGATAAAGATTATGCTGTAAACGAATTAGGACTTGCCGAACCGATGGGGGCGCCATCACCTGAGCGCTTAAACCAAGACGGGGGTGCAATTGCGGCAGGTCATCCGATTGGTGCAAGTGGTGCACGTATTGTGTTGCATACACTGCGTGCTTTAGAAAACAGTGGGGGTACGCGCGGCATGGCGGCGATTTGTATTGGCGGAGGCCAAGGCGGGGCTATGTACATTGAGCGCACAACGGAGGTGAAAGAACATGCATAATCAACAACAATGGGTGATGGAACCCGATTCCGATAACATCATGTGGCTGGGTTTAGACCGGCAAGATGTTGGCACAAATAGCATCAATGATGCGGTTCTCGATGAACTCAACACGTTATTGCACGATATTTCGAGCATGCCGCAAGTCAAAGGCTTGGTGATTTATTCGCGTAAAAAAACGGGATTTATTGCCGGTGCAGATATTACAACGTTTTCTGATTTAGATACGCCAGAGCGTGCATCACAATTTTTAAGAAAAGGCCAAGCGGTTTTATCACGGCTCGAAGCGATGACCATACCCACGGTTGCCATGATTGATGGTTTTTGTCTGGGTGGCGGTATGGAGCTGGCACTTGCCTGTGATTATCGGATTGCGACCGATGC
Source organism: Legionellaceae bacterium (assembly GCA_029212505.1). Lineage (GTDB taxonomy): Bacteria > Pseudomonadota > Gammaproteobacteria > Legionellales > Legionellaceae > JAALKW01. Next base: position 66,639 of record JARGOS010000003.1, read on the forward strand.
TGATAATACACGGTTAGGGCTTCCTGAAATTAAACTGGGTATTCACCCAGGTTGGGGTGGTGTTGTACGCTTACCAAGGCTCATAGGCGGGTTTAAAGCCTTATCTCAGGTGATTTTAACCGGTTCTATGCTGCGCGCTAAAAAAGCAAAAGCACTGGGGTTGGTGGATGATGTCGTGCCGCTTCGGCAGTTAAAACGCGCGGCCGTGCATTATATTAAAACACAACCACCCAAACATAAACCTTCGGTTTTAGATAGTCTAGATAGCTATGGTTTTGTGCGTACGTTGATGGCCAAAGTGCTACGTCGAGAAGTGGCTAAAAAAGCACGCGAAGCGCATTATCCCGCACCTTATGCGGTGATTGATTTTTGGGAACATGAAAGCGGTTTTGACGATCGTGCGTATCTTAAAGAAGCTGACTCAGTAGTGAAGCTCGTGACGGAAGGTGACACAGCTAAAAATTTGATTCGTTTATTTTTACTCCGTGAACGAATGAAGGGTTTTGCTAAGCAAGCTGGAAATTTTAAAGCCAAGCATGTGCACGTGATTGGTGCAGGCGTGATGGGTGGCGATATTGCCGCTTGGTGTGCACGCCAAGGGCTCAAAGTCACGTTACAAGATAAAAATTATGCCCAAATTGCGCCAGCTATTGCGCGCGCTCAGAGTTTATATAAAAAAGTTTTACGTAAGCCGCGTTTGATTGAAGCAGCGATGGATCGCTTGATTCCCGATCCGGACGGTTACGGTATTGCCGAGGCCGATGTGATTATTGAAGCTGTGTTTGAAAATCTTGAAGTGAAACAAGAGATTTTTAAAGCGCTTGAAATAAAAGCGAAACCAGACGCAATTTTAGCCAGTAATACCTCAAGTATTCCGTTGGATGAAATCAGCCAAGTGATGTCAAAACCCGGGCGTTTGGTGGGGATTCACTTTTTTAACCCCGTGTCTCAGATGGAATTGGTTGAAATTGTAAGCAGCGAACGCACCATGAAGAAGGTTACTGAGCAAGCAGCGGCGTTCGTGAATCAAATTTCACGCCTGCCTTTGCCGGTTAAATCAAGCCCAGGGTTTTTAGTGAACCGTGTGCTCATGCCGTATTTACTTGAGTGCATTCAATTGCTTGAAGAAGGGTATGCGCCAGAAGTGATTGATGAAGCGGCTAAGAATTTTGGTATGATGATGGGGCCTGTCGAGTTAGCGGATACGGTTGGTCTTGATGTATGCTTGGCTGTTGCCGAAAATCTGATGTCTCACTTTGGTGGTACGGTGCCTCAGCGCATCCGTGACATGGTTGACCAAGGTCGCCTAGGACGTAAATCCGGCGATGGCTTTTACACGTATAAGCAGGGCAAGCCCGTCAAAGATAAAGCAACGTTAAAACAAGCCGTTGGGCGGCATCATGAAGAAATTGCCGACCGTTTGATTTTACGTATGGTGAATGAAGCGGCGGCATGCTTGCGCGAAGGCGTGGTTGCTGATGCTGATTTATTGGATGCAGGCATGATTTTTGGTACAGGGTTTGCACCGTTTAGAGGTGGGCCCATGCATTATGCAAAAGCATTTGGTCAAGATAAATTAAATTCATCGTTTGAAGAGCTTGAAACACAATACGGTGAGCGTTTTAAAGCGGATCAAGGCATTCGTGGTGATTAGACGTTTGACTAATCTTGAGCATTGAGCATCTTTATTTTTAACTCCATCTGTATAATAAAGATGCTTGAGTATAGTAATTAGGAAAAAAAATACATATAATGCGATTAATTTTTACATTATAAGGGTTAATCGTGTTAAATGCGAATCAAGCAAAACAATCAAAACAATCAAATTTAGTTAGGTTTCATCCTACAAGCGGGGGAAAGGATATTGTTTATCGTGATCAATTTTTTCACGGTGTGAGCGAAGATGTTTTTTCTATCTTGGATCTGAATGACTTGAGTCAAAGTTATAAAAACATACGTAAATTAAATATCGCTATTTCGATTGATCCTACGAAGTGGCCAACAGAAAATTTTTTATTGTATCTTACCAATAATCAAATACAGCGAACATCTAAATGTCAACTTCATGGAGATAAAGACACGGGCCTTGAAGCAAGTCAAGCACTTAAAACTTTGCTTAAATTAGATAAGCTTTCTAATGGATTTACAGTCGATGGTCTAAATTATGTTTATGACTCGATTGGTGTAGCGTGCAACCCGCGCTATCAATCAGCATCGAAGCGCCAAGGTAATGATTTCGAAGCAAGATCAAGTCATTTTGAAATTAAGTTTGTACGGCAAACTGAGCCGTCACAACCTATAGAATATTTATGTTTAAATATTCATTTGATGGCAGATCAGCCAACCGAAGCTAGAAAAGTGACGTATGGAAAAGAAGAGGCGCTTCTGCGTTTACAGCACGTGATTCATTTATTTTATGCTGAATTAGGTTTGAATATAGTACCAGCTTCACCTGAGCCTTTGACAAGTTTAAGAGAAGCGCTTCATGTTACTGTTGAAAATCATAAAAAGTTAAAATTTTCGGGGGGTAAACACGAGAAATCAGAGGAAGCGCTTAATAATCATGCTTTGGCTGCACATTATACAAAGAATTCTTCAACCCGTGAGAGTTATTCTTTGTCAGATTATGGTGTATTTAGAAAACAGCAACTTAATAAGCAAACTCATAAGCAAAACAAGAGGAAGCAAAAAAGAGAGGATTCGGCTGCTGCTGTATTGACTAATCATGATAAGCAACCTGAAGAAGCTAAAGAAGTTGAAGAAGCTAAAGAAGTTGCCAATGCATGGTCTAAAAAACTGACGTTTTAAAGAGCATGCATAGATGAGCGTTATACTTTTATTTTAGCGACTCAATCACTGCGCCTAAAAACCGTGTGGCCTCACCACCGGTGACGGCGCGGTGATCAAAACTTAACGAGAGTGGAAGCAGATGGCAAGAGCTGATGGTTCCATCACAGCTTTTAACCCCTTCGTATAAACGCCCTACGGCAAGAATCGCAACGCTTGGTGGTACAATAATTGGGCTTGCAAAACGGCCTGAGAATTTTCCAAAATTAGAGAGTGTGATGGTTGAGCCTTTGAGTTGCTCTGCAGGTACCGTACGATCTAGCACGCTGGTTTTAAACGTGTTGATTTGTTCGCGTAAGGCTTGGTCCGTTTGGGCTTGTGCATCATGAATCACCGGTACAAATAAGCCATCGGCATTATCCATGGCCAGCCCTAAGTGCACTTCATCAAAGCATTTGCGTGCGCTGTGCTCGGTATCAAACCAAGCATTTAAGGCGGGTTCATGTTTGGCGGCATCACAGATGGCACGAATAATTCTGACGGTGATATCATCTTTACCCATCCAAGCAGATACATCGGCCTCATCAAAAATACTGACCGGAACAACGGTTTGATGCGATTGCACCATGCTGCTGAGCATCGCGCGTCGTACGCCACGCAGTGGCTCGAAGCCTTCGGGTGGTTCGGCTTGCTTTGCAGCGGCTAACTCAACATCATCAAGCGTAATCAGGTTATTTTCACCTGTGCCAACAACGGTTTTCAAATCAATAGCTAATCGCTTGGCTTTAAGGCGTGCAGCAGGGGTTGTTTTAATGCGTATTGCGTTGGGTGAAGCGGAACCAATAATAAAATCATCGTCTGCAGCATGTGTGCTTTCTTCAAGTTTTCCGACGACGGTGCCTTGATCTTCAGCGTTTTGATCTTTTTGCTGAGCAAAGGCTACGAGTGGTGCGCCTGTTTGTATAATATCACCGGGCTTGCCGTAGAGCTTTTCGATAATACCGGCCTCGGGGCAGGGCACATCGACCACAGCTTTGGCCGTTTCCATCGATACAAGCGGCTGATCAACCGTGACCTCGTCACCGACGTGTACAAACCATTCATGGATTTCTGCATCAGGCAAACCTTCGCCTAAATCGGGTAAATTAAAAACCGTCATAAAAACTCCATTCTATATTTAATATTAGGCCATGATGCTCAGGACGCTTTGTTTGATGCGTAGCACACTGGGTAAATAATATTTTTCTAATTCAAAATAAGGCATGGTCACATCATACCCAGTCACGCGTTGCACCGGCGCGAGCAGTGCATCTAAACTATTTTCCATGATTTGCGCTGAAATTTCTGCACCCACGCCACCTGATTTAGCCGCTTCATGAATAATAACCGCGCGGCCTGTTTTTTCGACCGAGGTTAAAATGGTATCGATATCAAGCGGTTTAATCGTTGCGACGTCAATCACTTCACACGATATGCCGTCTTCTTCGAGTGCAGTTGCTGCTTGCATGGTTTCGTGCATGCTAGCACCCCAGCTTATCAGCGTGACGTCTTCACCTGTTTTGAGTGTAAAACACGTACCCAGCGGTAGCGCTTGGCCATCATCAGGCACCGGCTGTTTGACCAGGCGATAAATACGTTTAGGCTCAAGAAATATAACAGGGTCAGGGTTACGCATCGCAGCAAGCAGAAGCCCATAGGCTCGCTTGGGTGATGAAGGGATCACCACCTGCAAGCCTGGGATGTGTGCAAACAAAGCCTCCGTGCTTTCGGAATGATGCTCTGGTGCATGAATGCCGCCACCAAAAGGTGCCCGGAATACTAACGGGCAGTGCAGGCGACCGCGTGTGCGGTTACGAAGTCGTGCGGCGTGCGAAATGATTTGATTCATCGCAGGGTAAATAAACCCCATAAACTGAAACTCAGCGACGGGTTTTAAGCCTTGGGCCGACATGCCGATTGCAAGACCTGCTATCATCGATTCTGCAAGCGGTGAGTCAAACACTCGTTTTGTACCAAAACGCTTTTGCAGGCCCGCGGTCGCACGAAATACGCCGCCATTTTTGCCTACGTCTTCACCAAAAACGACGATATTTTCATCGTGATTGAGCTCATAGGCTAACGCTTGGGTCACGGCCTCAAGGAGGGTTATATTAGACATGTTTTGCTTCCTCCATCGCTTCTTCGCGTTGCGCTAAGAGTTCGGCGGGTGTTTCTGCGTAATGATAATCAAACGCGCTTTCAATGGCTTGTGGTTTGCGATTCAAGTAAATTTTAACCGCTTTATCCACCTCATGTTTAGCGGCTTGATACAGCGCTTGGTCTTGCGCTTCATCCCAATCATGTTGATGTTCTAAAAAAAGTTTTAAGCGGTGGATGGGCTCGCGTGTTTGGGCGTCAAGAACATCTTGTGCGGGCTGATAACGGGTTGCATCATCCGCTGTCGTATGATCTGATAGGCGATAGGTGATGGCTTCAACAAGCGTTGGGCCATCGCCCGCGCGAGCTTGCTCGATGGCTTTGCCAATCATTTGACGGGTTGCTATCACATCGTTACCGTCCACTTGCACGCCGTTCATGCCAGCAGCAATCGCTTTTTGGGCGATGGTTTGAGTTGCGGTTTGATGACTTAAGGGGACCGAAATTGCCCATTGATTATTGTTCACAACAAATACAACCGGTAATTTCCAGAGGCTTGCGACATTCATGGCCTCATAAAAATCGCCTTCAGATGTACCGCCGTCGCCTAAGCAAACGACCGCAACGCGCGGCTGGTTTCGATACTGAAAAGCAAAGGCAACGCCTGCAGCATGCTGGCATTGGGAGGCAATCGGCACACAAAGTGGGAAGTCTTCCGAGGCGTGAGAATCGGCATCAAAATCACTGCCACGCTCATCACCACCCCAGTAAGCAAGAATGTCGGACATGTTTACGCCGCGTTGAATTTGCGCAGCATAGTCACGATAGTAGGGTACCAGCACATCTTCAGGTCGCATGGCATGACCGATGGCTGTGGCGACGGCTTCTTGGCTATTGACCGGTGCATAAGTTCCCATTTTTCCTGTGCGCTGGAGTGAAATTGCTTTTTTATCAAACACGCGGGTTAATACCATGATGCGATAGAGTTCAATCAGCGCATGTTTGTCTTCTGCAAAAGCAGGAAGTGATGCTTTTAATAGGCCTTGTTCATCTATAACTTGGAGAAAAGTAATCTCAAAACGAGCAACTACAGTCATTACGCTCACGTCCTTCTAAGCTAATTGAGAGAAACTAAGGATACCCATAAATCATAGTAAAAACCAGGAGATTCTATAGGCATGATATGCACTCATGAAAGATATAAAAAAAAGTACACAAAGGGATAGATTTAAGGTATGATGTGCGTTTATTTTGAAATTAAAGATTAAATTTAGCTCACAATATCGGTGGGTTTATTTAGAGCTAGACGAAAGAGGATATTGTTATGCACCCACGACATATGATGCTGGCTGTTTTTGTGATGATTATTTGGGGGTTTAATTTTGTATTTGTTCAGCTTGGTCTCGATGAGTTTCCTCCTTTAGCCTTGTGTGCTGTACGTTTTTTTCTAGCAAGTGTACCCATTATTTTCTTTATTAAACCCCCAAAGGTGCCTTGGTTATTAATTATTTTGTATAGTTTGATGGCGTTTGCACTGCATTTTTCTTTTTTATTTGTAGGTATGAAAGCTGGTGTCGCGCCCGGGCTAACTTCGTTATTAGCTCAAACCCAAGTATTTTTTAGCTTTATTTTAGCGGCGTTATTTTTAGGTGAGCGACTCACGCAATGGCAAATCATGGGCGCAAGTCTGGCGTTGGTAGGTCTTGTGGTGGTTGCTGAGCACCTCAACGGTGTTGATTTGACTGGCACCGGGTTTGTTTGGATTATTTTGGGCTCGATAACCTGGGGAGCGGGTAATTTGTGTATAAAAAAAATGAAGGGACCTCAAGGGTTCTCGCTGATAGTGTGGTCGAGTTTTTTGTCTTTTCCGTTGTTGTTAGCAAGCTCCTATGTGCTTGAAGGTCCGTCTGCTGTAATCCAATCTTTGCAGCATATTAGCTGGCGTGGCCTATCAGGCTTGCTATATGTTGCCTATGCTTCTACATGGATGGGCTATGGACTGTGGGCATGGTTAATGAGCAAATACTCGGTGGGAACCATGGTGCCGTTTGCTTTGTTGGTGCCTGTTGTTGGTATGTTTGCATCCAGTCTTGTGCTGGGTGAAGGTTTGCCCGCTTGGAAGCTGATGGCAGCATTTTTTATTATGTTAGGTCTCGTCGTGCATTTGTTTGGCTATCGGCTGCCGAAGTTATGGGTTAATCGCTCTAAGCTATTAAGATATTAAATTAAAAATTTAGATAAAAATGACTTAATCATGACAAGGGGGTAGAGCATGATGCTCAACACCCCTTGCTGCGAATGTTAGCCGGTGAATGCGATGCCATAAGGGGCGTTAAAGCCGCTGCCGGTTGATGCACAGTTGCTGAGTTCGCCATCTGCATCGTTGATCGTACATTTAGTAACCGAAGAGGTTGTGATATTCGTTATATAGGCAAAGCCATACTTGATGGCAATGTATCGAGGGGCATTGAATCCACTGCCGGTCGATGCGCAGTTTGATAGTGCGCCTGTGGTTGGATTCACGTCACAGCGTGAAACGGTGGTGCTTTGATTCACAACATAAGCAAAACCATTATGAAGAGCAATACCAAAAGGGGCACTGAATCCACTGCCGGTCGATGCGCAGTTTGATAGTACGCCTGTGGTTGGATTCACGTCACATCGTGAGACGGTTGATCCATTATTGTTGGTAATATAGCTAAAGCCGTTGCTGAAGGCAATGTCAATAGGGCGATCAAAGCCGCTTCCGGTTAAGCTGCAATTAATGAAATCACCCGCGTTAATGTCGCACAACGAAACGGTGGATGGGGCGTTATTATTGACGACATAGCCAAAATTATTGTTGAGTGCTACACCGTAAGGGGCGTTCAATCCGTTACCGGTTGAAGTACACGGGCCGAGCGCGCCTGTCGATGTGTTGATGGTGCATCGTTCAATCGAGTCTGTCGTGACGTTCGTGATGTAGGCCGAATCATTGCTCAGAGCAATCCCACGCGGAAAATTCTGTCCACTGACAGCCTCTGCGCAATCAGATAGTTCACCACTGGTTACATCGACCAGGCAGCGAGATACCGTATCGACTTGATTGGTGATGTATGCACCCTCCCCAACCACTGGCGTGACGTTAGTTAATGAAATGTTTAAACGGTCGGCAGGGCTTGGTTGATAACATTGCAAGGTGCTGCCTTGTTCACACACGACAGGTCCGCTTTGAATATTACCGCTCATATCACTACCTGTAACGGTTAAGGTCAACGTACAAGATTCTTGGCCGTTGAGTGTTGCTGGATTTGAGCAATTGCCCGCAGTCGAATTTTGTGAGATCCCTGGTATATTAGAGAGCGAGAGTATGTGTTGTTTGTTGGATTGATTGGTAAGTGTGTATTGCACCGTGGCTGTTTCAGAGGGGGCTACGGTGAGCGTTGTTGAGGTTAAAGGCGTGAATGTCCATACAGGGCTGCCTGCTTCAACGGTGCTTAAAAAGCAGAGCGCCAAAATGCTGGCAGCTATTCGAATGATTAATACATGAGCTTTCATGAAAAATTCCTTAGGCTAAATAGGTGAGATTAATTAAAAATCCATTGGTATACAGATGAGATAATGCGATACCTGAGTTTAAAGTTTGACCTGACGCTCGTTCTAACGCACTTTTTCCCCAGTCTGCAAATTCATACCCTATACCGGCTTGCCAGTGTTGACTTAAATTGCGTTGCACGCCAGCACCTACGGTGTACGTAAAGGTCGTTTTTGTGTTGCTTGCAAAATTAGGTATGGTTATGGCTTCATTTATGGTGGGTGTGTTGCTAAAGCTATGTGCTTGGTTAAAACCAACCCCGAGACTGCCATTAACCCAGGGGATAAGAATATGACCACGGTCACTTAATAATTTACCTTTGAGGGCAACATGAGTATGCTTGATTTTGTAAGCGTAGGTGTGGTTATTAAACGCGGCCTTGGCATCATCCCACACATTGCCGGATAATGTCGCATTGCCTGTGGTCGCAACGGCTAATCCAATCTGACCGTTTAATTTTTCACGTAATGTTTGTTGGATACCTAAAAATATTTCTCCATCGGCTAAGGCATGTGAAGCACGATGTGCGGCATAGGTTTTTTCGATTTTTGGTGTTAAATAAAAGCTTTGTGTGTCGCCGGCACGTTCCCAAACGGGCCCAACACTGAGTGTTGCAACATAGGATGATTGAATGCGTTCATATGCATGGGATAGTAGGTTCGATGATGCAATTGCAGTTGGTGTAATAAGCGTCAAAGACGTAATAAGGTATGCCCTCTTGTGCCATGGTTTAATCATTATCGCTATGTCCTTATAGGATGATTGATTGCTAAAGTAGATATAATATAAGTAAATAAGTAAATAAGTAAATAAGTAAATAATAGCAAGCGGCCAAGCGTCAAGTCCATAAAGTGTATGATCATACGTGATTGCGTGATGATGATATGTGGATTAATATAATAACAAAGTCACGTTACAACTATGATAAGGACATCGGGGCTGATGCAAACACAAGGATATGTGCTGAGTAGTAAAAAACTTCCTTCACTGGATGCTCGCTTAATACAACTAGATGCGCCTGAAAACTTGCCTGAAGAGGGCTGTGGGTTTGTTGTGTTTGATTTTGATGATGTAGCATTTGAGGCGCTCGTTGCCTTACGTCGAACCGAAGCTTATCGTTATTGCCCTTTTTTTTCTTGGGATGGAGCACCAGATAAGTGCCAAGGCTTATTGGATGGCGGTTTTGATGAGATAGCTTACAGCAAAGCCGAGCAAATTAACGAACGTATTACGATTTGTAAACAACATGATGGTGACCATCCTGAAAAACAAGATATCAATGTTTATCTTTGCCGGTATATTTTTAGTCGAGAAAAATTAGATGTTTTGCCTCGTATTACCTACGAAAATATTTATGGTTTTACCTACCCCTTAGTTGAAGTTTTAGCCTCTGAAGGCACCGTAAACGAGCATTGGTATGTGCTCAATGCGCTGGTTAAGCGTGGTTATCTTGAAACGCAAGAAGTTGCGAATGAGTTGCAAATTTGCCCTGGATGTGAAGGTGGATTACTAAATTTTAAGCATTGCTGCCCTAATTGTGAATCGATAGATTTGCATATTGAGCCGTTTGTGCATTGTTTTACATGCGGTAATGTTGGGCCTGTTAAAGAGTTTATGAAGCATCAAGAGCTGGTGTGTAATCGCTGCCAGACAGCACTTAAACATATTGGTATTGATTATGATAAACCGTTAGAAGATAAAATCTGTGAAAAATGTCAGCATCGGTTTTTTGATCCCAGCACACGATTTATGTGTCTTGCCTGTGAAAAAATGGGCGATCCTGAGTCGTTAAGAACGCGAAAACTATACGCTTTTACTTTAACAAAAAAAGGCGAAGAGTTTTCAAAAAACAGCCTTAAAAAACTTGAGCTGGATTTAGGCAGTTTTTTTCAACTCGTGAATTTTAATTTATTAGAGTTGATTATTCAGTGGCAAGTCGGTGTAGCGAAGCGCCACCCAGACGTTGAATTTGTTGTGGGTGTGATTTTTGTTGAAAATATTGATGCGTTGATTGAAGAAATAGGCTTTTTAAAAACAGAAAAGCAGTTGGTGTTATTTTATGAGAATGCGCGCAGCTTATTTCGTAAAACAGATTTGTTAAGCGTTGAGGATGATAAGCTGTTTTGTTTTTTGACCATGACCAATTTAAAATATATTCCTATTATCCAGGAGCGCATACGAGATTTTGATAAAGAAAATGAAACGAAAGGCAGTCGGTTAAATATTAAATTTGGTTTTGTATCGTCCTCTGAGATTGTAGAAAATAATTTGGACAAAGAATTACTCGTGAATGAAATGCTAAATCGAGTATCCAATGACTGATTTTTGGTATTCAATGAAGTTTTATATTTTGTCTATCTTTAAGTCAGGTCAAATCATACATTTATTTTTATTCTATTTTCCCTTTGTATTATTCTTAGAAATGCCATTTTATATGTTTACTGTTGCATACAGTATCAAAGGGTGGCTTATTTTACATCGAAAAAAAGAGTTGCAAGTAGTCTACACACCGTTGGTGAGTATAATTGTTGCTGCATACAACGAAACGTATGATGAGTTATTGGTTACGTTTAAGTCTATTCATGAGCAAATTTATGAAGGTGTGATTGAGGTTTTGATTATTGTTGATAATGCTGGAGCGAATAAAGTCACAACCGAGTATGCTACCAAATTAAGTAAGAAATTTGATAATGGTCTTACACGACAATATATTGTGGTAAATAAAATGGCGCGCGGGGGGTTGTCGAGCACGAGAAACCTTGGTTTGCGTTTGGCGCGAGGAGACATTATGGTTTTGATTGATGCCGATACCTCGATTGATAACACCACCATAGCTCATGCGGCTCAGCACTTTCGTGATCCACATGTGGTGGCTGTTTCGGGAGCTGTGCGCGTTCGTAATGCTTTTAAGTCACTCACAACGCGTATGCAAGCGATTGAATACATGATGAGTATTCAATTAGCGCGTTTTGGTTTAACAGAACTTGGTGTTGTTAATAATATTTCAGGTGCATTTGGTATTTTTAGAACCACGTTTGTGAGGCAAATCGGGGGATGGCTCAATGGCACGGCTGAAGACTTAGATATGACACTTCGCATGCACGCTTATCTTAGTCGTTATCCTTGGCTTAAGGTGATTCATGAGCCTTATGCGATTGCATGGACAGAATCACCTGCGACGTTTATGGAGTTGTTAAAGCAACGCGTACGTTGGGATGGTGATTTATATTATATTTATATAACACGCCATTGGCGGCTTTTTAGTACAAAAATTATTTCGTTTAGAAAGCTGTTTTTTATTGCGTGGTATGGATTATATTTTCAATTAATCTTACCTTTTGTGGTTTTGTGTTACACATTGATTATATTTTTTAAGTTTCCTCTGCATGTTATTTCATCGATGATGGTGATGTTATATTTTTATTATCTACTGGTTACTTTTGGCATGTTTATGTTATTTTTGTTGCTAGTGTCTGAACGTGTTAAAAAAGATAAGCGCTTGATTCCTTGGTTATTTGTACTTCCGCTTTATAACATGGTGATGCGCTTTATGGCTTTCTTTTTTATTATGAATGAAATTATTTTTAAAGGTCATAATGATTCATCGATGGCACCTTGGTGGGTGATAAGAAAAACAAAATAAGCGATGTGAACACAATGGGTATTAGCTTAAAGCGAACAAAATTAGATGAAAAATCGACTGTCCAAGATTATGGTGCAGGAAAACGTGCAGCGCCTAAGTTTCGTTGGTTTTTGATTGTTGGTCTCGTAAGTTTGCCGTTGTTAGCGCTCATGTATATGCTTTTAGATGAGACGTTACTTGCTGATTTCCAAGGTGTGGTTGTTTTTGATACCGTCACCATAAGAACACCAGATGCGGGCTATGTTGAGCATATGTACGTCAACGAGGGTGAGCAGGTAAAAAAAGATCAAGATCTACTGCAATTTAAATCTCCCACGCTTGACTCAGAATTAGCGTACTTGAATAAAGAAAAAGAGCGGATCGAAAAACGATCACTTTCGATTAATCGTGAGTCCACGGCATCGTTAGAAGCTAACTTGAAGCACTTGAAGCGGGATATTGCTCGAAGTCAGGTTGTTTATGATAAATTTTTAGCTTATTACGCGCCAAAAGGACATGTTGCTGCTTTAAAATTAGAGGAGGCACGAAGAAATCTTTCGGATGCTAAACAGGCGTATTCCCAATTGCAACATCAGATAAAGCAAATTAAGCTCGAGAATGATGTGTTGATGGAAGTGAATTATAAACGTCCTATTGAAGATATTAATAACAAAATTAATCAGATTAATATAAAAAAACAATACTTCTTGATTAAATCGCCTGAGGAAGGCGCGGTCAAAGTCATTAGGATAAGCCCTGGTGAGTTTCTTCCTGTTGGTGAAGAAATTGTTGAAATTATTACAAATAAAGATTTACATGTGGTGGCGTTTATCGATCCTAAAGAAGCAGAGGAAGTGCATCCAAAAACGAAGGTGAAGCTTACGTTTCCTGATCACTTCTCGGTCGAAGGCGAAGTGATGAATGTACCGAGTCATGCAGACAGCACACCACTTGCATTTCAAAGTCCTCTGGCAACACGTGAAAACAAATTAATTGTGATTATTCATTTTATAGAAGCATTGCCAGAAAAGTATCAAGTATACGGTGTTCCTGTTGATGTGAGTTTAGAATAAGGTTTGATTAAACAGCAATCCTGTCGTCAAATACAAAGCAATTGCCGTCCCACTTAGACTGTTCGGCAGGCATTTTTTCGATGTAATTTAAAATACCGCCATCGAGCTGGTACACATGCTCAAATCCTAAATCTTTAAAATAAGCGGTTGATTTTTCACAACGAATGCCACCTGTGCAGTATGTGGCAATTTTTGTTTGCTTTTTATCTAATAAGTTTTTTTGAATATAGGCCGGAAAATCACGGAATGTAGCGATTTCAGGATCAACCGCGCCTCGAAACTTACCTAAGGTCACTTCGTAATGATTACGTGTATCGAGCAATAAAACCTCAGGGTCTTCTAACAGCTCGTTCCAGGCTTCTGGAGATAGGTGCGTTTCTTTGGTTGTGAGGGCCTTAGTGCCAGGTACGCCAAGGGTGACAATTTCAGGGCGTAATTTTACTTTGCGACGCTCAAACGGCATGTTGTTAGTGTAGGTTTCTTTAAATTCTAAATCAGCAAAACGGTCATCGGCTTTTAGAAAAGCGTACATGTTTTTGATATCTTGATGGGTTCCTGAGAATCCTGCGTTTAGGCCTTCAGAAGCAAGAATAAATGTACCTAAAATACGGTGTTGTTTCATGGCTTGCAATAATTGGCGTTTAAGCAAATCCAGATCATCAATGGCAATAAATTTGTAGCATGATGCGACGGTGTAAGCGTCCATAATTATATCCTATTGTTTTGATATAGAAGATTTAGGAGGAGAAGATAGCATAATTTTTATAGCTTGAGTATGCTATGTTTAAGATATAGAACAGATAATTGGATTCTTATTAGATTCTTAAAGGTGAAGTTGAATGGGTTTTACAGAGATCGTGATGCAGCCGTCCATTATTGAGAGTACTTATACTGCTTGTATAGCTTATTATGTACTACTTTTGATGGGTATTTGGGGTATTTTTTTTGAGTTATTTAACCCAGGGTTAGTGCTTCCTGGATTGTTGGGGTTAATTGCTTTGACCGTCGCGCTTTATGCGTTAAAAATATTGCCTGTGTATGTGCTGATAATATTAGGGATTGTTTTAGGCGTCATACTTATTGCAACGGGGAAGCTTATTTTGCGCAGTCGGCGCCGCCCTGTACAAAACGGTGCAGCTCAGATGATGGGGGCTGTGGGGCGTACATTAGGCGTGATTGATCCACGAGGGCAGGCATTGATTCATGGTGAAATTTGGAATGTTTATTCGACGCATGCCATTCGAAGTGATAGCTTGATTAAAGTGATTGCGATTCGGGGGCTTTGCTTAGAAGTAGAAGAGCATATAACGGGAGAGGCATGATGGTATATTTTAGTGTTTTTTTTATGGCGTTAGGTGGGCTTATTTTGGCCTCGATGTTTCGTGTGCTTCGTGAATATGAACGAGGCGTGGTGTTTATGTTAGGGCGGTTTTGGCGTATTAAAGGCCCCGGCTTGATTGTGATTATACCGGTATTACAACAAATGGTACGTGTTGATCTTCGCACCGTGGTGATGGATGTACCCAGTCAAGACGTGATTTCGCGCGACAATGTCTCGGTACGTGTGAATGCTGTGTTGTATTTTCGGGTGATTGAGCCAGAAAATGCCATTGTTCAAGTGCAAGATTATCTTGAGGCAACCAGTCAATTGGCTCAAACGACCCTACGCTCGGTGCTGGGCCAACATGATCTTGACCAAATGCTATCCGAGCGAGAAAGTTTGAATCGTGATATTCAAAAAATTCTAGATGAGCAAACCGATGGCTGGGGTATTAAGGTATCTAATGTTGAGATCAAGCATGTTGATTTAAACGAAAATATGATTCGTGCGATTGCAAAACAAGCGGAAGCGGAGCGAGACCGTCGCGCTAAAGTGATTCATGCTGAAGGAGAGTATCAGGCTTCAAAAAAATTATTAGAAGCCGCCGAAGTGCTCGCGAAAAGCCCGGAGGCAATGCAATTACGTTATCTGCAAACGCTGGCCAATATTGCTGATAACGGTAATGCCTCGACCATTGTGTTTCCCGCGCCACTGGAGTTAGGCAATTTATTTAAAAAACTTCAAGGTTAATTAATATGGACTGTTTTTTTCAAATTTTCCGAAGTTTATCTAATTATTTATCCAAGTATATTGATGCGGAAAAAATGCATCATTTTGCTTTATTTATACTGCGTTATATACCTCCGTGTTGTTTTAAAAAAGTTGCGTGTAAGCCGATCCAGGTCATGGGGATGGAGTTAAAGCATCCCGTAGGTTTAGCGGCAGGTTTTGACAAAGACGGAAGATATTTAGATGCCTTAGGTAAATTAGGCTTTGCGTTTATTGAGCTTGGGACTGTTACGCCAAAGCCACAAGACGGCAATTCAAAACCTCGTATTTTTCGTTTACCCAAAGAGCGAGCGATTATCAATCGTATGGGGTTTAACAATGCAGGGGTAGACGCGCTTGTCAAAAATATAAAAAAAACGGCCTATCGGGGCGTCATCGGTGTCAGTATTGGCCCGAATAAAAACACGCCAGCGGATAAGATTTGGGATGATTATTTGTATTGCCTGGAACGGGTGTATACTTATGCAGATTATATCGCGATTAATATTTCATCGCCCAATACACCGGGATTACGTGATTTACATGATATCACGCGTTTTTCAGCGTTAATGAGCAAGCTTCGTGAAGAACAAATTGTATTGGCCGAAAAAACCGGACATTATGTACCGCTTGTGATTAAGCTTTCTCCTGATGAATCAGACGAGACGCTCACCAAGATGGCGGAAGAATTTGTCAGATCAGGACTCGACGGCATGATTCTTACGAACACCACGGTACGCCATGGTGGTGAAGCTGGGGGCTTGAGTGGCCGGCCGCTTGCGGCGCGTGCACAACAATGCCTTGAAGTTGTTAAAAATGTGGTGGGTGATGAGGTTGTGTTAATCGCGTCAGGTGGTATCGATAGCGCCGAGGAGGCAAAAAATCGCATGGCCTCCGGGGCATCGTTGATTCAAGTCTATTCGGGATTCATCTATGAAGGACCTGGATTGATGAATAAAATCGTTCAAGGCTTCATGGATGTGAGCACGTCAGAGAGCTCCGACGTTAATTCATAATCTTTAAGGTGTTCGGCTAAATCATATTCAATCCATTGACAAAGGCTAGGTGTTAACGTCATGGTTTCTAAGTGGTTGACAACTGCTTGCAGGCGTTCCGAACGTGCGTTGTCATCGTCATGAGCGCTCAAGTTATACTTTTCCAAAAGAAAGCTCAGTTTGTTAAGCTTATTTTCTTGCTTATGGTTGGCTTCTTGATCATTGTGCTTATAAAACAAAACGCCCATGCTTATACCTCGCTTCTGAATAAAGGCTCTTAAAAGAACCACATCGAATGATTTAAGAGTAAGTATAGTCGGGTTTTTCAAAAAAATGAGGGGATCTAGGAAAAGTTTTGGAAAAATTGGCCTGACCACATCTTATTCGTGTATAATACGCGCGTCCATGAACCGTTAATACACAATTGGAGTACATGATGTCAACAGAATTAACATTATCGATCATTAAGCCTGATGCAGTAAAAAAATCAGTGATTGGAAAAATTTACACAAAATTTGAAGAAGCAGGCCTTCAAATCGTAGCTGCTAAAATGATGCAATTATCACGTGAAAAAGCCGAAGCTTTTTATGCTGTTCATAAAGAGCGTCCATTTTTCAATGATTTGGTTAATTTCATGATTTCTGGTCCGGTGATGATTCAAGTTTTAGAAGGCCCCAATGCGATTTTAAAACACCGTGATATCATGGGTGCAACCAACCCTAAAGAAGCGGCACCTGGTACAATTCGTGCAGAATTTGCTGAAAGTATTGATGCTAATGCCGTTCACGGTTCTGATGCAGCAGAAACAGCAAGTCAAGAAATTCCATTCTTTTTTGAGCCACATGAGCTGTGTCAACGTGCATAATCTTGCTTAATTGAGTTGGAGAATAAGATGGATTCAAAAAAAATTAATTTGCTCGGTTTAGATCAAAAAAGTCTGCTGGATTTTTTTGAAAAGGAAGGTGAAAAGCCCTACCGTGCCAAGCAACTTATGAAATGGATTCATCACGAAGGTTGCTCAGATTTTTCAGAAATGAATAATCTGAGCAAAGTCTTGCGCGCACGTCTTACGGATATTGCCGAAATTCGTGCGCCCGAGATGATAACATGCCAAGTTTCAGATGATGGCACGCGCAAGTGGTTGCTGCGTCTGTCATGTGGCAATTCTGTTGAAACCGTATTTATTCCTGAAGAAAATCGAGGCACGCTCTGTGTATCTTCTCAAGTGGGATGTGCACTTAATTGCAGTTTTTGTTCAACAGGAAAGCAAGGCTTTAATCGTAACCTAACCAGTGCAGAAATTATCGGCCAAGTTTGGCTTGCTGTGCATGCTTTGGCTGCTGAAGATGTGAGTTATCCTTACAGAATCACCAACGTGGTGATGATGGGTATGGGCGAACCGCTTTTAAATTTTGAGCCTGTGGTCGCGGCGATGGATTTAATGATGGATGATTATGCTTATGGCTTATCCAAACGCCGTGTGACGCTCAGCACGTCGGGCATTATTCCTGAAATGAAGCGTTTGCGTGAATTAAGCGACGTATCGCTTGCGGTGTCGTTACATGCACCGAATGATGTGTTACGCAATGAGCTCGTGCCCATTAATAAAAAATATCCGTTAGCAGAACTTATGGATGTATGCCGTACGTATTTTTCAGATAGACGTGTTGTGACGTTTGAATACGTGATGCTTAAAGGCGTCAACGATCAATTCCAGCATGCCGATGAGTTAATTGCTTTACTCAAAGATGTGCCCGCAAAAGTTAATTTAATTCCGTTTAATCCTTTTCCTATGACGCATTATGAACGGTCATCAAAAAATGCGATTTATGCTTTTCGCGATCGGTTAATTGATGCCGGCATTAATACGATTACACGAAAAACACGCGGGGATGATATTGATGCAGCCTGTGGACAGCTGGCGGGTGAGGTTGCAGATAGAACACGTCGTGCGGCACGTTGGCAAGCACTTAACTTTGAGCCCTTGAAAGAAAAACAAATCAACTAAAAGGTGTATCCAGCACGGTCCGTTCACGGCTATAATGTGTTTCGCCATCTTCTTTTGGAGTAGTGAATGAATACAACCACGACCACAGCCACCGGTACGGATGATTTGGATAATATAAATAACATGAATGATTTAAATAATTTAGATAATTTAGATGATGTGTCCGTCAGTGATAACCCAGGCGCACAGCTTGCGGTGTTGCGAGAGCAATGCGGATACAGTGCTGAATACGTTGCAAGCAAATTGCATTTGCGCGTGTGCATGATTGAGCGTCTTGAAGCGGATGATTACCAAGATATGCCGGAACCGGTTTTTATCAAAGGCTATTTGCGTGCTTACGCGAATTTAGTCGGTGTTAAATCTGAGCCTTTTCTTACATCGTTTAATCGTTTTCATGCGAGTCATAAGCGAGGAGGCCAAGAGCGCGCCTTGTGGCAAACACGCAGACAAACACACCAAGTGGAGCATATCACACGCTGGGTGACCGGTGCTTTTGCTGTCATTGTTGTGGCTGCTGTGGCTTGGTGGTGGAGTAAAAGTAAAGATGTTGAAACGTTGTTTTCGGCGCATACACATCAGGTAAATGCTTCCGTTGCTCATGCTGACTCTGATATACGATTGACTGATTTGTCTAATATGCGTACGTTGCTCTCGCCAGCGCAATCCAAGCCATCGCTTGTTTTAGGGTCGTCTCATGAGTGAAAAGATTCAAGCCATTCGTGGCATGAATGATGTGCTTCCCAACACAAGTTACGCTTTGCGTTTTTTGGAACGCAGTTTTGCTGATTGTGCCTTAACGTACGGTTATCGTGAATTTCGCGCGCCGTTACTTGAGAATACAGCTTTATTTAAGCGCTCAATTGGTGAAGTGACCGATATTGTTGAAAAAGAGATGTACACGTTTCCGGATAGAAACGGTGAAAGCCTGACCTTGCGCCCCGAAGGAACGGCAGGTTGCGTTCGGGCATGCCTTGAGCATGGGCTATTACGCCATGGGCCTCAAAAACTATGGTACGCAGGCCCGATGTTTCGTTATGAAAAACCACAAAAAGGTCGTTATCGACAATTTCAGCAGCTGGGGCTTGAGGCTTTTGGTTTGGCTGGCGTCGGTGTTGAGCTTGAGATGCTTGCGCTTTGTGCGCGATTTTGGCGCATGATTGGTGTTTCTCATGTGGTTCAGCTGCAAATTAACACCATAGGAACGGTCGAAGAGCGAGAGCGATATAAAGCGATTTTAGTTGATTATTTTAAACAAAATATAAATCACTTGGATGATGATAGCGTACGTCGCCTTGAGCACAATCCTTTACGCATTCTTGATAGCAAAAATCCAGAGATGAAAGCAATTATTTCGAATGCCCCTCAGTTAATTCATCATCTGGGTGATGCAAGCCAGCATTATTTTTCGAGCTTGTGCTCGGGGCTTGATGCACTCAATATCGAGTATGAAGTTAATCCATGTCTCGTGCGAGGGTTAGATTATTATGAGCACACCGTATTTGAATGGGTTACTTCGGAGCTTGGTAGCCAAGGCACGGTATGTGCTGGGGGGCGTTTTGATCGTTTAGTGGAGCATTTGGGTGGTGCAGCCACACCTGCCGTGGGTTTTGCTATGGGAGCTGAGCGTTTATTATTGCTGATGCAGCAGCTTCAGGTACCCGAACTTATTGAACCCTCCATCATGGCTTACCTGATGGTTGAAGACGATGCTTTGCCTGCTGCAATAAAGCTTGCCGAAGCCATTCGTGAAACCATGCCAGATTGGATTATTGTGTTGCATACGAACGGTGGGCGCTTCAAAAATCAATTTAAAAAAGCAGACAAAAGCGGGGCACGTTTGGCGTTGATTTTAGGTGAAGACGAATTAAACCAAAAGACCATCAGTATTAAAGATCTACGCTGCCAACGTGCGCAACAGTGTGTGCCTCAAGCGGACGTTGTTCAAGCCATGAAAACCTATTTATTGGATTAATCACTCGAAAGGAGATGTAGGCGTGTCGATTTATATGACCGAGACGGAGCAGTTAGAGGCAATAAAAGCCTGGTGGCAACGACATCAACGTATGATTAGTATTATCTTGTCGGTTGTGTTGATAAGTATTGCGGGTTATCGCTACTGGCATTGGCATACAGATAAAATGGCATGGCAAGCGTCTGAATCTTATGAGCGTTTGATGCGTGCATCGTCAGAAAAAGATGCCAAGGCAATTGAGGCCTATGCAAAGGCCTTGGTCACAGAATACCCCAAAACAGTGTACGCTGACGGGGCAGAATTGGTGTTAGCCTCCCATTGGGTTGCCTTAGAAAAATGGGATGCGGCGCGTAATGTGCTCGATCATGTGGCCTTTCATGGTACCATGCCCGCTTTGCAGCAGATTGCACGCATTCGTTTGGCGCGTATTTTGATTGAAGAAAAAGCGTTTGATAAGGCATTAGGTTATTTAGAATCGATGGATAACTCGGTATATAAACCTTTGGTTGATGAACTCAAAGGCGACATATACGTTGCAACAGGGCGTTACCAAGAAGCCGATGTGCTCTACAGCGAAGCACGTGATGAAGCAAAAGCTCGCGGTATAGGTAACTTATTTTTAGATATGAAGGTCAATGAATTAGCGGCTTTGGCGCAATCCTCTAAGCATGAGGGTGCGGCGTCTAAATCGGCGTAAAGGAAGAGGTTTTAGGGCGTATGGCTCGTATACGATTACGATGGATTGAATGGATTGGACTGTTTGTTTTTTTGAATATTCAGGGTTGTACATACCTGGATAATTATTGGTTAGGTAAAGATAACACGGCGGTGCCTGGGCCGTTGCCTCAAATTGATTCTCGTGTGACATGGACGCCATGTTGGACGGTGTCGATGGGTAAATCTGCTCCTAAACAGGATGCGTATTTGCGCTTGAGGCCTGCGATGGATGGCTCTGTGATTTATGCAGCAAGTCATCAAGGACTCGTGAAAGCCGTTAATAAAAGAACGGGTGAAGTGCTTTGGTCTAAACAGCAAGCGCAAAAGCTAGTCTCAGGCCCGGCTGTTGGCTCCAAAGATTTAGTATTTTCAACCAATCATGCGGGTATTATTGTTTTAAGTAAACAGGATGGACATGAGCTTTGGCATGCCAGTGTGTCGAGCGAAGTCTTATCGTTACCGTTATTGATTGATGATCAGGTGATTGTAAAAACAGTTGACGGTCATCTTTATGCGTTTAATCGTCAAACAGGTGCAAAACAATGGGTGATTGATCATGGCGCACCTTCACTTATTTTAAGAGCCAGCTCTTCGCCTGTACCGTACGGTGATATGGCGGTTGTTGGGTTTTCTGATGGTAAATTAGACGCCGTGGATCTTGCTACAGGACGTGTCGTGTGGCAGCGTAGTATTGGCTATGCCAGTGGCTCCAGTGATGTGGAACGACTCGCTGATATTAGTAGCGATCCTATTGTACGAGGAGATGTGGTTTATCTTGCAAGCTATCAAGGCTATATGGTCGCCATGTCGTTGAAACAAGGCCAATTTGATTGGAATAAACCTGTATCCACGTACCGAAATTTAGCGATAGATTCCAAAGCGTTATACATGACCGATGCACAAGATATTTTATGGTCCATGAACCGAAGTAATGGACATGTTCGATGGAAACAACCTGCATTAACTGCGCGCGGTGTAACTGAGCCGGTGATGATGGGACGACGTTTGCTTGTGGGTGATAAAACAGGATTTTTACACCTTTTAGATGTGAAAAATGGTGAATATATTGCGCGTCATGCGCTGGGAAGCCCGATTACTGTTGGTCCCCTTGTTTCATCTGATCGTATCTATGTTATAACTGCCCAAGGACAACTTCAATGCTTTTCGATCAAAGGATAATTTACTATGATGCCAACAATTGTTTTTGTCGGGCGTCCTAACGTCGGTAAATCGACGTTATTTAATCGCTTAACCCACACTCAAGACGCTTTGGTCGCGGATTTTCCTGGCTTAACGCGCGACCGACAATACGGTAGTGCTTCGTTTGAAGACAAAGCCTTTTTTGTGGTCGATACAGGAGGCGTCGGGGTTGAAGACTTGGCGGTAGATGACCTCATGTCTTCGCAATCAACACAAGCGCTAGAAGAAGCCACCCATATTTTCTTTTTAGTGGATGGGCGTGCAGGTGTCACACCTATCGATGAGCAAATTGCACTGCGCTTAAGAAAGTACGGTAAATCGGTTGATCTTTTGGTTAATAAAACCGATGGTCTGGATGAATCGGTTGCTTGTGCCGATTTTCAAGCGTTGGGTTTTTCTTCGGTTCATCCTATTTCAGCAACCCATGGTCGTGGAATTCAACGCTTGCTTCGTGAAGTAACCGAAGATTTTCCGTCCGCAACCAAAGCATCGCTTGAAGTGGATGGTGTGATTCGAGTTGCTCTTATTGGCCGCCCCAATGTCGGAAAATCAACACTGATTAACCGTATGCTCGGCGAAGAGCGCATGGTGGTTTATGATATGCCGGGCACGACACGGGATAGTATTTCTGTTCCGTTTGAACGTGACGGACAAGATTATATGCTGGTTGATACCGCAGGCGTGCGCAGGCGAGCTCGCGTCAACGAAAAAGTAGAAAAATTTTCGATTATTAAAACCCTCCAAGCCATTGAAAAAGCTAACGTATGCCTGATGTTAATTGATGCCGAACAAGGCGTGACCGATCAAGATTTACATTTGATAGGCTTTGCGATTAATGCCGGAAAAGCGCTGGTGGTTGCGGCGAATAAATGGGACGGTTTAGACAGCGACCATAAAGAGCAAGTCAAATCAGATATTTTAAGAAAGCTACAGTTTGCTCAGTTTGCAAAATTTCACTTTATTTCTGCCTTGCACGGTTCCGGTGTGGGTGGGCTATTTAAAGACATCAATGAAGCCTATGCATCAGCGGTTAAAGCCTTATCAACGCCCGAGCTTACGCGCATTTTACAAGACTTAATTGCAAAGCATCCGCCACCTTTGGTCAATAATCGGCGAATTAAATTACGCTACGCTCATGCCGGTGGGCATAATCCACCGTTGATTGTACTTCATGGTAATCAAGTTGATTCGTTACCGGCAAGTTATAAACGCTATCTCAATAATGAATACACGCGTTGCTTGAAGCTTGTTGGGACGCCTTTGAAATTAATCTTTAAAGGTGGGGATAATCCTTATGAGGGCAAAAAAAATCCTTTGACCGATCGTCAAATCAAAAAACGAAAACGCCTGATGGTGAAAGTCAAAAAAGACAAACGCAAATAAACGGGATAAGCATGAGCTTAAAAAAAATGTACAATGATCTTGCGGGTCAATATGATTTGGCCGATCAGTTTGGTTCCATCAGTGAAAGTCATCGTGAAGCTATCGATCAAATTAAGCGAGCGACATCGTTAGATAAGCCTGAAGCTCGTGTGCTGGATTTAGGGGTGGGTGATGGTGCTTTTTTAAAAAAACTAAGCAACAACATGCCTCAAGCACAATTTACAGGGGTTGATGTGTCTGCTGAAATGCTGAAGCGCGCAAAAGAGGCCTTACCGTTAACAACGATTGAAGCCAGCGCGACCGATGTAAAAAAATATCTACCGTCTCACAGCCAAGATCTGGTTTTGGCTCATTTTATTAATGCTTATATTCCCATCCAAGCGTTGTTTGACTCCGCGAGCATGTTGACGCGTTCGAACGGTTATTTTTCATTTATTACGACGACGTACGATTCGTTTCCTGTGGCGCAGCAATATCTAGCAGATTTTATTGCAGAAGGTACGTTGTTGAGCAGTGTTGTGGGGCACTATTATAAATCAGTTTTAAAAAACACAACCGTGGCTAAAAGCGAACAGGATCTACTTTCCGTATTTAAGCAGCATGATTTTGAAATATTAGAACATAAACGTTTTCATCTTCCCGTGGTTTTAAATAATATTGATGAATTGGCGCTTTTTGGCATCGAAGGAACATGGTTTTTAAATAGCTTATCGATTAAAATGCTGCCCAAAAGCTTTTTATTACAGCGATTAAAGCGCTTGTTTGATCGTATTTTTTCTTTTCCCTATTGTGATACACATATTATTGATGTGATCCTTGCAAAAAAATAAACAAAAGGTGTAAAACACATGTTTATGATGATGTACCGTATGTTTTTTATAATCATAAGCTTATTCATGAGTTTGATTACGCCGGCGATGGCCAGCAGCCATCATCCCCAAGCTTTTTTAGAGCAGGTGGTGGGCACTTCGGATGAAGGCCCTCAAATTGTGGAGCATTTTTGTAGCACATGCCATGCACCACAACCGATGCTTCCGCTGGGCGCACCCAGAATGGGGATGGCTTCAGATTGGCGCGCACGTTTAGACCAAGGTCTCGACGCTTTATTTAAGCATGCCGACGAAGGCGTGCGAGCGATGCCACCGCGTGGTGGGTGCTTTGAATGCACCGATAAGCAACTCTGGCTTGCGATTGCAGCTTTATTACCGAACGATAGCAATGAATATAAACAGATTTTAGAGGATAAAACAAAATGACCATGATCAAGATGATTGATTCAGCTTTAGATAAAACACTGGAGCTGGTGGATATTGCAAACCATATTGGCGAAGAAGTTGAGCTCTCAGGCTTTGTCTATAAAGTACGTGTGTTGTCTGAGTTTGGCTTTATTTTACTTCAGCACGGTCATTTTTTAATTCAGGTTGTTTTTACGGGTGATTTAGGTGCAACCGGCATTAAAGAAAACGGTGCAATCAAAATCAAAGGAACCGTGACCGAAACAAATATTAAAGATGCATTTGTTCACCCGAAACATTGTGAGATTCAACTTACGGATTATACCGTATTAAGCACGCCGTCTGAGCCAATGCCGTTTGATGTCACCAAGAAAAAATTAGACATTCATAATGATGTGAAATTCGACTATCGCTATTTATCGATGCGTCACCCTAAAGAAAAAGCGATTTTTAAGCTGCAGTCTGGGTTAGTTCAAGGCGCACGTGCTTTTCTTATGGAGCATGGTTTTGCTGAAATTCGCACGCCAAAAATCGTGAAAGAAGGGGCCGAAGGTGGCGCCAATATATTTTCGTTTGATTATTTTGGTAAACAAGCGTTTTTAACGCAATCACCTCAGTTCTATAAAGAATTTTGTGTGGGTGTATTTGATCGCGTGTTTGAAATTGCGCCTGTCTTTCGAGCTGAAAAACATCACACCAACCGTCATATTAACGAATATACGTCGATGGACTTAGAGCTTTCACACATCGATTCGTTCTATGATATTTTAAATTTAGAAGCCAGCATGCTCAAATTTATGTTTGATTATGTAAAACAACATATGTCGCATGAGTTAGCACTGCTTGGGGTTGAGTTACCGGTGATTAAAACCATCCCAGTTTTAAAGTTTTATGAAGTAAAGCAAATCGTCGAAGAAGTGTATAAGATTAAACCTAAAGATTCGTTTGATTTAGCACCGATTGAAGAGCTTAAAATTTCAGAATATATCAAAGAAAAATATGATTCTGAATTTGTGTTTATTACGCATTATCCAACAGCTAAACGCCCATTTTATGCCAAAGACGATCCTGAGAATACAGATTTAACGTTGAGTTTTGATTTACTCTTCCGTGGCGTTGAAATCACATCAGGCGGTCAACGTATTCACGATCATGATGAGCTGATAGCGAAGATGCGATCTAAAGATATGGATCCAAAAGATTTTGAATTTTTCTCGACAGCACATAAATACGGTTTGCCTCCACACGGTGGTTTAGGCATGGGCCTTGAGCGCTTAACGCAAAAATTAATTGGTTTAGACAATATTAAATCAGCCACGATGTTCCCAAGGGACGCGGTTCGTTTGTCGCCTTAGAGTTTTTATATAAAATTAATTTAATATTTGCTAAATATTTTCACAGTCAGGCCGATAATTAGGTTAACTAAAAAGGAGGACTGACTTGTGAATAAAAAAATAATGGTTGTACCACTGTGTATTTTGGCTGTTTCTTGTGCCTCGACAAACCGCTCGGTTCCTATTGTCGATGATGCGGGGCATACCCATTACACCATGGCGCATGATATGGACACCCGGGGTGCCCACGCATTCCCAGAAAAACGGCATGCAACGGGTCGAAAAGTCTTTATTTTCGATCCAAAAGCCACGGCCTGGGGTGCATACGATGCGCAAGGTAATTTGGTTAAAACCGGTGCCGCTTCCGGTGGTAAGTCTTATTGTGAAGACATAGGGCGTCCGTGTAAAACCGTGACAGGAACCTACCGTGTGTATTCAAAAAAAGGGGAGAACTGTACATCCAGTAAATACCCTATTGAAACCGGTGGTGGTGCTCGCATGCCGTATTGTATGCACTTCCACAAAGGCTACTCGATTCATGCTGCGTACGAAGTGCCTCGCTACAATGCCAGTCATGGTTGTGTTCGGGTCTTGCCCAGTGCCGCCAAATGGCTTAACGAGAACTTTATTAACGTAGGCACCACCGTGGTTGTGAAGCCTTACTAATATTAACCTAAATGCATTGCCCCATGCGTTTTCATGGGGCTTTATATTAAAGAGGTGACTTATGGATAATAAAAAGAAAAAAGAATTATTGGTTAAAGAATTTAAGGGTATTCTCACCAAAGCTCAAGGAATTTGCAAAGCATACAACGATCAGTTTGATGCGTCGAATACAGAAGAAAATTTTGTTCAGGTTCGTAGTCAACAGTTATCAGATTTGATTGAGAGTTTTATAAATTCTTTTGAAATACCTATAGAACAAGAAAAGCTTTCAGCTTTTCAAGATAAACTCAATATAATTTTTGAAAACTCAGAAGAGTATACTCAGGACATGACCGAGTCAGAATTAAAGCATCATATGAAAGACGTGGTGTCAGATAAGTCTTCCGTATTGGAGCGGATTCTGATGGATCTAACGCGTGTTGTGCGCCATGTTTTCGAAATATTGGGCAAAGTTTCTGGGTTTATGACATTACATAAAGATAATCTGAATTTAGGTGAAACACGTTTCGCACTTCGAGTGACGGGGCATTCTCAATTTTTTCCTCGCCCTATGAAGTCGTTAATTGATGCACGATTTGCCTTGGATGATATTAGCACGAGGCTCAATGAGTGCATCGAGCAAAATAAGAAAAATGATGATGAAGAAGACGATGAGCTAAGTCGAGATAACCCCAGTGTTTAATGCTTGGGCTTTGTGAACTCAAACCCCATGGCTTATCACATGGGGTTTTTTTATGTGTGTTTTAATTATAAATTAACGTAGAATAAATAATTGCTCAGCAAGGTAGAACGTTCCAAGCACAGGGGTCGTGCAATGTTTACGCGTTATAACAAAATTCTGATTTTTTATGCTCTCGCGATACTTGTCGGTATGATGACAGGTCTGATTGGCGCGTGTTTTCAATTAGGTATACAGCAGCTTGGCGAGTTATTATCTCGTAGCACAGCAAACATCAGCCTAGCTATATTTCATATTATGATTCCTATTATGTTTGTCTTGATGGCTTGGTTGCTGGTGAGGTATGTCGCACCGGAGGCGGCAGGCAGTGGCGTTCAAGAAATTGAAGGGGCTTTAATGCACAAGCGCCCGGTGCGTTGGATGCGTGTGTTGCCGGTGAAATTTTTAGGAGGTATCTTATCGATTGCCAGCGGCATGGTGCTTGGGCGTGAAGGTCCAACCATTCAAATGGGCGGTAACTTAGGTGAGGCGATAGGTTCCGGCGCCAAGTTAAGTCGAAAACGCCGTGATGCCCTGATTGCTTCGGGTGCGGGTGCTGGGCTTGCCACAGCATTCAATGCACCGCTTGCGGGTGTTTTGTTTGTGATGGAAGAGATGCGAGAAGCTTATCCACTTTCTTTTTTGCATTTTAAAACCGTAGCGCTTAGTTGTGTGGCCTCAACCTTCGTGTTGCAAGCCATCATGGGCGCTAAGCCTTCGATTGTGATGGAAGTTTTTGATGCACCAAGTTTAAGCTCACTCTGGATATTTTTGATTTTGGGCGTGCTGGTCGGGTTTGCTGGCATGGTGTTTAACCGTGTACTCACCGCCGTTTTGTCTTGGATGGACCACCAAATATTATTTGTGCGCATGGCTTATGTTGCAGGGGTTGCAACAATCGTGAGTGTATTGATGGTGATGTGGCCTGATGCCGTGGGTGGAGGATATCATATTATTGCCCGTTCGCTAACGCTTACACCAGGACTCATCATGCTTTTAGCTTTGCTTCTTGTACGGTTTGTCATGACGATGCTTTGTTACGGAACCGGTGTTCCTGGCGGTATTTTTGCACCCATGCTTGCGTTAGGAACCTTGTTAGGCCTGACGACAGCGGTGTTGTTTGAATATTGTTTGCCTGGTATAACAATTCATCCGGGCATGCTTGCGGTTGCCGGTATGGGTGCGCTTTTTTCTGCATCGGTACGGGCACCTGTTACGGGTATTATTTTAGTGGTTGAAATGACGCAGAATTATGCGCTCATTTTACCGCTGATGGTGGCTTGTTTGACGGCAACAACCGTGGTTCAATTAGCCGGTGTTCCACCGGTTTATACGCAATTACTGCGACGTACGCTGCGTACTCAAAAAAACTAAGCTCTAAACGATTGGAGAAGATGTGAAAGCGTTAGTATCTGAACAGCATAAAAAAAACGAATCAAAATCAACCCGTGAAAAGCCGCACTATAAAGCAAGGCATGCTTTCTATTTAGCGTTTTTTTCAAAGAAACTCTACATTGATGTGGTTCGGCGCTGGCGTGGCTTGGGCATACTGTATTTTTTTATGCTGTTTTCTGTGATAACCATACCGCATGCCATGCAGCTGATGTGGTCGTTAAATCAGGTGGTCGAAACAAACATTCTAACGCCGCTGAAGAGCTTGCCCGCGCTCTCGATTCGTTCGGGTAACGTCGTTTTTTCCGAGAAAATGCCTTATTTGATTAAAAATAATCAGGGTGAGGTGATTAGCATTATTGATACCGAAGGTCATATTAATCAGCTGCCTGAATCACGCTATCCTTTGGCCTCGATATTAGTCACGAAAGATGCGATGTATATGGACTTTAGGCTGTTGGATTTTTTAGATAAGACGCACAAGCAAGCACCGGAAGATAAAGCCATCGTTTTGCCGTTAGAATCACTCGGTGATGATGATTTTTGGGCAACCTCGTGGCTTAAACAATTCCATGTCACCGCATTTAAAAACTTATTGATCTTCATGCTATATCCAACGGTTGTGGCGTTGAACGCCTCGGTGTTTATGACGATTTTATTATCGATGGTGCTGGTGGCTCAGTTGATGGCGCGTATTGCCTTTAAGGTAAAGCTTTCGTTTTTTGAATCATCACGTCTTTTATTTGTCGCTGCAACACCGCTGGCTGTGGTTTGCTCAATATTTGTTCTGTTTGACTGGTTTATTCCTGCGCCTATACCAGCTTTAGGCAAAGCGTTTGGGTATATCGCCTTGCTTACGTTATATTTTAGTTTTGGCGTATTGGCGTATCGACGCTCAAATCGTACGCTCGCTGTCATAAGATGAGCCGATTAGTTAAACCTAAACTTCATTTTTCCCATGGGAATGGGTTTCCTTCGCCGTGTTATCGACAAATGCTCACAGCGCTTGAGCCTGATTTTGAGTGTTGTTATATCGATAAGGTTGGGCATACGCCTGAATTCCCTGTGTTAGATAACTGGGAGGCACTTACGGATGAAGTCATCGCAAGTGTACGCCGGCAGTCAGATGAGCCCGTGGTGGCTGTTGGTCACTCGTTGGGGGGTGTACTTAACCTGTTTGCAGCACTCAAAGCGCCTGAGTTATTTCAAGCGGTTATCTTACTCGACTCACCGTTGCTTAGTCGAATGAGGCAGCGGGGCGTCATGCTATCTAAAAAATTGGGTTTCATAGATAACATTACGCCAGCACGCCGTACGCAAGCTCGGCGCCGTCATTGGCCCACACGTGAAGCCGCGTTTAAATACTTAAAGCGCCGCGAGCTTTTTAAACATGTGACGGATGCATGTTTATATGATTATATTGATTATGGTATGACACACGATGCGGCGGGTTATACGTTGCGTTTTGATGTGGATATTGAATATCAAATTTATCGTACGATGCCACATTCTTTGGCCGCTTACCCGTCAAAGCTACACGTTCCCAGTGCTTTGATTTATGGTCAGGATAGCGATGTGATTCACGCTGCCGATCGGCGGCATATGCAACAGCGTTATGGCATTTCTTCGTTTGAAACAGCAGGAACACATATGTTCCCGCTTGAGCACCCAGAAGCGACAGCTAAACTTATTCTGAAAGTAATTCTTTTTTTACAAAAAACCAAGGCGTAATCGAGAAGAACAATAAGCCGCCGATTAAACATGCTTCAAATAGCGCGATATTATGAATTTCGATTTGCGTAGGTGGTACAAACCCAATAAGAATCGTTATAGCGCAGCAAATAATTCCTGTGCCTGCAACAAGCCATACGCCTAGCATGCCTCCAGGGATGCGGTAAGCTCCGCGTTGATTGGGTTTACTGTAACGAAGTTTGATGACGGCCGCAAACATCAAGACATAAACCAACAGGGCCATTTGTGCACACATAGCACTCAGCATCCAGTACGCGGCATTGATTGTTTTAAACAACACAAAAATACTGGTTAAGCATGTAAAGATTATGGCTTGAGTAATCAAAATCGTTGTGGGGGTGCCATGCTTGTTGGTTGACGTGAATGTTTTGGGAATGCAACCATCACGCGCGGCAACGAGCAGGCCTTTGGTTGGGCCAATAATCCAGGCCGAAATGCCACTGATGGCACCCAGTACGATTAATACAGCAACAATCGGTGTTAACCAAGCTAAATGATAAGCTTCAAAAAACAGGGCATAGGCATCAATCAGTCCCGAGACCATGCTTAAAGATTCACTGGGTATCACCATGATGATCGCGAGCGAACCAAACACGAGGGTAAAGAAAATAATCAGCGTAGAGTAGAGTAAAGCACGCGGATAATCGCGTTGCGGGCGCTTCACTTCTTCGGCATGAACGGCAGACATTTCCATGCCTAACAAACCAAAAAGCACTGCGGAAAAAAGCGATAAATTACCGAAGCTTGTAAAGTCAGGTAGCCAGCTTGTTGTGATATCGGTTGCGAGCGGTCGACCTTGAAAAAACCAAACCAGACCCAAGCATGCAATCACAAACATCGGAAGAATGGTGCCAAAACAGGCGCCAAGCATACTCACAAGCCCCGAAATTCTCATACCAAAACAATTGAGTAACGTAAAAATCCAAAATAATCCAATCATGGTTGTGAGTAAATAGAGTTTATGATTAGCTAGATTAGGATCAAATAAATAAGCAAGCGTTGCAACCACAAAAGCCATGATGGTCGGATACCAAACAACGTTATAAACCCACTGAAGCCAAATGGTCATGAAGGCCGTACGTCGTCCAAACGCTTCACGCACCCAAATATAAATACCCCCGGTGGTGGGGTAGGCGGTGGCAAGTTCTGCTGCAACCAGCGCAACCGGAATAAAAAACACAATGGCAGCAAACGCATAATACGTGACAAGGGAGAATCCAAGCTGAGCTGATATAGGCAATGTGCGCAAACTATCAACGGCAATCACGTTGATCATAACCAGTGAAAAAACACTCAGAACACGCTTAGGCGAAGACACGATTAATTCCTAGCAACACATAATAAAAGAAGCTCACAAATTATCAGATTGGGTATTTAAAAGCAATGGAGGCGTGCTAAACTCCGTGTTTCTTTTGCAGATTATAGTATTAAGTTGAATGTGACTTCGCCTTATATTTTATTTGAAAATAGACGCTTGATAGGCACCCCTTACGCCGGTTTATTATTTTCTGAGCCATGTGATGAAGTGGTGTGCTGGCATGCCGCCCAACTTGATGAGCGTTTAGCGCGCGTGGATGAGCTTAGGCGCCAAGGCTATTATTTGGCTGGATATTTAAGCTATGAAGCGGGCTATGCACTACGCGGGCTTGCCGCGGAGCCTTATCGAAAAGAAAAGCATGCTTTTCCGTTATTACATTTTTTTGCGTTTAAATCACCTCAAAAATTAACGATGGAAGATATCAACCAGCAATTGGATGATGCTGATGTTTTAATTGACTCTATTAAGTTAAATATAAGCGCTGCCGCATACGGCAGGGCATTTAACCAAATAAAAAAGCATATTAATCGAGGCGATACGTATCAAGTAAATTTAACAGCAAAATATAAATTTAATTTTGAAGGCCCCGTTCATGGATTATATAAGCAGTTACGAGAGCGTCAGCGGGTGGCGTATTCAGCTTTAATGCGCATGCCGGGCTATGATATTTTATCGCTTTCACCCGAATTATTTTTTTCAAAAATGAACACCACCCTGCGCGCTAAACCCATGAAGGGCACCATGCCTCGTGCGGTTGATGCGGTAGATGATGCAGCAAATTATAATTTTTTAAAAACTGATCCTAAATCTATGGCTGAAAACACCATGATTGTAGATTTGTTGCGTAATGATATTGCAGCGATATCAAAGCCTGGATCGGTGCATGTATCGCGATTATTAGAGGTTGAGAGCTTTGAAACTGTTCATCAAATGACGTCGTGCATTCAAAGCGAGGTTGAGCGAGAACTACCGTTTGCGACGATCATGCAGCATGTGTTTCCGTGTGGATCGATTACAGGCGCACCCAAACGACGCACCATGGAAATTATTCGTGATTTAGAATCTGAACCGCGGCATATTTATACCGGGGCAATTGGATATATTACACCAGAAAATAACATGTGTTTTAACGTGCCGATTCGAACGCTGTTACTGCGTGACTCAAAAGGTGAGTTGGGCGTGGGGGGCGGTATTGTTCACGATTCTACCGAACAAGCTGAGTTTGAAGAAATGAAGCTCAAAGCTCGGTTTTTTACATCATGAGTGCGTATGGCTGGTTACTTGAGTTAGATAATACGCCAGAAATGAACGCGCCTGGTTTAGATAAATATCATACATTTGAGCATGAGCATGAACATGTGCTTTTAATCGATCATCATGATTCGTTTACTTATTTAATTAAATCTTATTTTGAGCAATTAGGCGCGTCCGTTACAGTCGTTCAATACACAGATACAGCTTTAGATGATCTGGATGCATGGAATCCTACGCGATTGGTTTTATCACCGGGGCCTGGTAGCCCTCGTGAAGTGTATACGACGCAACAGCTTATCTTGAAGCATTATAAACACTACCCGATGCTTGGGATCTGTTTAGGACATCAGTGCATGATTGAAGCGTTTGGTGGGCGTATTATACAAGCGGGGGAGATTCACCACGGTAAGCAATCGGTGATAGAGCATGATGGACAGGGCTTATTTTTAGATTTACCGCGCTCGTTTTTAGCCACGCGTTATCATTCGTTAGTGATGGATGAGCATGCTTTACCGCATGATTGGAAGATGACGGCTTGGGCGTATGATAAAGCAGGCTGTCGCGTGGTTATGGGGGTGGCGCATTGTCATTATCCTTTATTTGGTGTTCAGTACCATCCAGAGGCGATTTTGACTGAACATGGCATGCAGGTGTTACGTAATTTTTTATTTAAAACGCCCGCGGACCAATCACAGCCTCTTCTATAGGATTACCTAAGCTACACATGGGAGAAATCCCGCCGTTGTTACAGATAACAAAGCCTGTTTTGTCATCAATTTTAAATACGCCACCTTTCCACATACAACAACCTTCAAAGGCTTGCATGTTCATGACGGCACGACGCGTGCAATAACAACTAGAATAACGACCATTTTGACATACATAACGCCCAGCGGATGAGTCGCAATATTGAACACCACCCATGTCACCGCAGCATTGAGCACCGCATGCGGCTGAGGCTGTCATAGGAATCATAAGGCTTGCAACCAAGAACACCAAATTAAGCGATCGCATGATCTTATCCAATAATAAACTAGAATTAGTTTAAGTATAGTTCATAAATTAGAACTCGCTTTTGGACGTTTCCAGTGGTGTTGCGTGAGGTGTTGCCAAGCTATCAAGCTCAACAGCTTCGATTTTGCTGAAGCGGTTGGTTATTTTTTTTGCGGATAAATGAACTTCAGTCGCGTCTTGCTGGGCTTGGTCAATATGCTTGGTGAGTTTATCCATGCGTTTATCAAAACGCTGAAAGTCACCTGATAAGGCATGCAAATGCTGTTGAATAATATGCACTTGTTTTTTTGTGGCGTCATCTTTAAGCACCGCACGGGCAGTGGTGAGTACTGCCATCAGTGTACTGGGTGATACAAGCCATACTTTAAGGCGTTGGGAGAGGGCAATGACTTCAGGATAGTTTGCGTGTACTTCAGCAAAAATAGCTTCTGCTGGAATAAACATGAGGGCGCTGTCGGCTGTTTCATGCGGGATAATGTATTTCTCGGCAATATCTTTAATATGTTTTTGTAAGTCTTGGCGAAACTGTTGCTGCAAGCTTTTGCGCTCAGCAGAAGCGCGTTCGGTGTTCATGATTTTTTGATACGTCTCCAGTGGAAACTTAGCATCAACCACCAAATTACCTGTTGGAGCAGGTAAAAAAAGCATGCAGTCAGCACGCTTTTGGTTGCTTAAGGTATGTTGTAAGCTGTAATGGTTACTGGGAAGCATGTTTTGGAGCAAGCTCGCGAGCTGCACTTCACCGAAGGCACCACGTGCGCGTTTATCAACGAGCACATCTTGTAAGCTTACGACATGGGTTGAAAGCTCCGCGATTTTTTTTTGTGCTTCGTCGATGATGGTCAAGCGTTTGACGATATCGGTAAATGTGGATGATGTTTTTTCGAAGCCTTCGTTTAAGCGTTGGCTTACTTGCTGACTCACACCGTTCAAATGTGAGCGAATTTCTTCGGTGAGTGATTGCAGGTGGGTGGTGAGTGAGCTTGCATGGTGCTTAAAGCTATGGCTCATTTGTTCACGCACGTCCGTCATTTGGTGCTGAATGCTTTGTCGAATAATATGCTGGTTGGTGTGCTGGCTTTCAGTGAATTTAGCTTGAATAGAATGCTGACCTGCTTGATAACGTTCTTGTAAGTCAAGCTGCAATTGGTGCAATTGTTGTGTGAAGCGCTGTTCTGATTTTTCAAGTTGCACTTGAAGTGAGTTTAAAGCTTGTTGTTGTTTTTTTTGAGATAAAATAAGCAGCGCCATCATAACACCTGAAGCACCAAGAACCGAGAGTAATAAAATCGTCATAGAAGACATAACAAAGCATACTTAATTTTAAATTTTAAGATGCTTTGAGTATACCTTTCTGATGCAAGCGTGGCAAAATAGCCAAATATAATTGTGTAAGTCAGGATGAACCCGCGTGAATGATGTCGCTGTTGTAGAACAACTCGAAAAACTTCGAACCATGATTCGAACGTATGACCATGAATATTATGTTTTAGATGCCCCGACGGTGCCAGATGTTGCGTATGATCGTATGTTTCGTGAGCTTCAGGCGCTTGAGGCCAAGCACCCCGAGCTGATAACCGCTGATTCACCAACGCAACGCGTAGGCGGTGCCGTGGCGAGTACACTCGAGCCTATAAAACATGCAAAGCCGATGTTGTCGTTATCGAACGTGTTTTCAGAAGAAGGCTTGACGGGTTTTATCAAGCGCGTGAGTGATGGGCTCGAGCAAGATGCAAGCACAATTAGATTTGCCTGCGAGCCTAAGCTTGATGGGTTAGCGCTTAATATAACCTATAAAGCGGGTATTTTGGCACATGCAGCAACGCGAGGGGACGGGGCAGTTGGCGAAGATGTGACCCATAATATTAAAACCATGGCGTCGATTCCGCTGAAACTCATGGTCACACCGGTGCCTGATCTGCTTGAAGTTCGTGGTGAAGTATATATGCCTAAAGCTGGTTTTGAGGCTTTAAATCAACAAGCACGTATGGACGGCACAAAAACATTTGCCAACCCACGCAATGCAGCGGCAGGTAGTTTGCGGCAGTTGGATTCACGTATTGCGGCAAAACGACCGTTGGCTTTTTTTTGCTACGGTGTGGGCGCATCATCAAAAGCGTTCTCATGGCCAGACAGTCATCTTGAACAGCTCGCTTGGTTGCGCAAAGCTGGGTTTCCCGTGCCGCGTGAATCACGCGCAGCCGAAGGATTAGCCGGGTGTTTGGCTTATTATCAGAGTATAGAAGCTACGCGCACTGATTTACCGTTCGAAGTGGACGGCGTGGTCTATAAAGTGGATAGCATTACAGCACAACAAAAGCTGGGCTTTATTGCGCGGGCGCCACGTTATGCCTGCGCTCATAAGTTTCCTGCCGAAGAAGAAATCACGCGCGTGTTGGCCGTTGATTTTCAGGTGGGTCGAACGGGGGCATTAACGCCGGTCGCGCGCTTACAACCGGTGGCTGTGGCAGGCGTGACGGTGAGTAATGCGACGTTGCACAATATGGATGAAATTTCACGTAAAGATATTAGAATCGGTGATGAAGTGATCATACGTCGTGCAGGTGATGTGATTCCTGAAGTGGTGTCGGTTGTGCTCGAACGTCGTCCAGAACACACCGAAGTGATTATGCTGCCAAAGCAGTGTCCGGTATGTGATGCCGAAGTGATGCGCTTGCCGGGTGAAGCCGTTGCACGTTGCACCGGCGGTTTATTTTGTAAAGCGCAACTGAAGCGTGGCATTTGGCATTTTGCGTCACGTAAAGCGATGAATATTGATGGATTAGGCCAAGGTTTAATTGACCAATTGGTGGATGAAAATTTAATTGAAGACATGGCGTCGTTGTATACCCTGACGATTGAGCAATTGATTGAACTGCCACGGATGGGTTTAAAATCCGCCGAAAATCTCATGCATGCTTTAGAAAAAAGCAAACACACCACGTTTGCGCGGTTTATTTATGCTTTAGGTATTTCAAGCATCGGTGAAGCCAGTGCGCGAGCACTTACGCAAGCTTTTCCGAGTTTAGCTTTGCTGGAAGCGGTCTCTGAAGAGCGCTTGATGCGTTTGGATGATATTGGCCCGGTGGCTGCAGAAGCCATAACCCACTTTTTTGCACAAACGCATAATAAAGAGGTGATAACAAAATTGATTGCTTGTGGTATCACTTGGCCTGAAGCCGAAGTTATTGAGGTGGATGAGACACATGCGTTTTATGGTAAAACGCTGGTGCTCACCGGCACGTTTGAAAGCATGGGTCGTGAAGAGGCTAAGGCTAAGTTGATAGCTTTAGGCGCGCGGGTGTCAGGTTCGGTTTCGGCAAAAACCTATGCGGTGATTGCGGGTCGCGATCCTGGTTCAAAAGTAACCAAAGCTGAGGGCTTGGGTGTGCGTGTTTTGTCAGAAGATGATTTATTACGTGCTTTAAATTGAGCGGATTGATTTATGATGGATTTTGCTTTGAATTTTTTTGTGAGATAATCGCGGATTATTTTGTTGTATAGAGTAAAATATGAACACAAAAGATTTTGACTTTGAACTGCCTCCCGAGTTGATTGCGCAGTACCCGCTAGCGAATCGTCGTGATTCGCGTTTGTTGCGTTACACACGGGCCACACAAACCATTGAACATACCAGTTTTTCATCGCTCGCTGATGCGTTGAATTCCGGTGATCTATTGGTGATGAACAATAGCCGGGTCATTCCTGCGCGCTTATATGGACAAAAAATAACCGGTGGTCACGTTGAGCTTTTGATTGAGCGCATATTATCAGATGTAACGTTTTTGACCCATATCAAAGCGAGTAAATCGCCCAAGCCTGGAACAGAAATTCAATTTGATGGCGGTTGGCGGATTGAAGTGGTTGAGAAGCAAGATGATGTGTATTTATGCCGTATGTTAGATGACGGCGTGATTGATACTATGCTGCATGAAATCGGTCATATACCGCTGCCGCCGTATATTACGCGTGACGATGATAAGCCCGATGTTGAGCGCTATCAAACGGTGTATGCAAAACATAAAGGTTCGGTTGCAGCCCCCACGGCTGGCTTGCATTTTGATGATGCCATGATTGAACAGCTTCAAGCCAAAGGCATAAACATTGCCTATGTTACGCTACATGTGGGGGCAGGTACGTTTCAGCCGGTACGTGCCGACACGATTACCGATCATAAAATGCATAGCGAGCGTTTTCATGTCGATGAAGCGTTATGTGATGCGGTATCACAAGCAAAAGCTGCAGGAAAGCGCGTGATTGCAGTGGGCACAACGGCAATGCGTAGTTTAGAAAGTGCCGCGCGTGATGGAGAATTAAAGCCGCAAAAATCGGATACCGATATTTTTATTTACCCAGGGTATGAGTTTAAAATTTGCGATGGTTTAATCACCAATTTTCATTTGCCGCAATCAACGCTGTTGATGCTGGTTTCGGCGTTGATTGGTCATAAGCAAGCCATGGCATTGTATCAAGAAGCGATTGCTGAAAAATATCGCTTTTTTAGTTACGGTGATGTTACGTTATTGCTCTAAATTTTATTTTATAAAACATAAGGACGGGTATGTTTGTTCCAAGTTTAACCGACGAAGCCGGTTCGGTACTTACGGTGGCGGATTGGCTTTCGGTTGATGTGACGCTTGCGGCGTGTGAACTCGAAGCGTTATTGCTTAAGCCTGGCCTTGCTGTTTTACAGCAATTGGACAATTTAAAAGCGTATTGGGATTGGCCGGGTGAGTTGGTACTCAATGCATTGTTGATTGCAAACCATGCTAAAGAGCAATGCGTGATTCGTTCAAAATACGACGGTCAAATCTTACGTTTTACGTATGATGAAATTTTGGTCTTGATTCAGCACTTAAATCCAGAACACGTGGCTTTGCCTGCTTATTTATTGCCACTCGCAAAACAAGCCTACCCTGATATTTATTCGAAATGCGTTGCTTATGATTTGGAGCATGCAAACAAGCCCGGTCAAGATGCTCTTCAGGGCCTTATTTATGCGTCAGGTGATGAGCGTGAGTATTTCATCACAGATATAAAATATGCCATGGATTTTTCGGTATTGGATAAAGCGTGCACGTGCCCTGCATGCTCAGATGGGTTCACACGTGCTTATTTCCATCATCTTTATGTTCATACACCGCTTTTATGTCAACGTTGGCTCGTGATGCATAATATTTGGATGGCACATTACGCTTAATCTTCGAGGAGGGGATCAAAATCAAGCCAGGATTTGTTCTCCTCCATTTGCTCAACATCAATCGTATAATCTGACATGGTCATCAAAATATCGGTGGTTTGAATAATTAAGTCTCGAAATTGTTGCATTAAATCTATAAATGCCAATCGTAAGCTTTCCGCTTGTGTCGAAAACGTTTCAAGCATGCTTGAAACTTCGGCGGTTATTTCAAGTATGCTTTCGCGTGTTTGTTGAATAAGCCATGACTGACTTTTTGCGATCAAGTGTTGATGAGCTTGTTTTTTTTCTTCAAATATTCCGCTTATTTCTACGAGTTCATGATATTTGAGATCAATTTCGCTAGGCGAACCTGTTGCTTTTTGATCGTTTTCAATCGTTGCTTGTGTTGAATTCAGCTTATAATCAATCAGAAGTTTTTGCATATAAACTTGATACGCATGCACTTGTTTGATGATAATGCCATTCGATATATTTTTAACGGGCACGGTAAGTAAGTGATGATAAGGATTGCCTGGGTTTCTAAAAACGTCTAATAATTCTTCATGTGATAACGAGATATTAAATCGTTCAAGCAAGCGCTCAGCTGTTAAGAGGCCATAGGTGGATAGCCAAACGGGGTTATCTTGTGTCGCTACGGTATCATTCATGCGTGCATCCCATGCCTTGTTTATTTGTGGTTTTTAATTAAGAGTATCTCATAATTTTTTTAAGTAAACACGTTTCTCAATTTATTCATATTAAGTCTATAATTAAAATGTAAGTTGCTGATAGGTAAGGGAGAACGTGTTTGAACAAACATACAAACTTATTTGAATCGATATTTATTGATAATATTCAGCCCATGATTGTTATTAATCAAAGGGGTGTTGTACAAAAATATAATGCGGCGGCCGAAAAATTGTTTCAGTATACGCAGGCTGAAATGCTCGGTCATAATATAAAAAAAATCATGCCGTCTAATATTGCAAAACAACATGATGGGTATTTAAAAACGTATCAAAAAACACATGTATCTCATATCATTGGCACCCCACGTGAAGTTCGAGCACAAAAAAAAGATGGCAGCTTAGTGGATATACTTTTGTGTGTCACGGAGCTTGATGACGGTGGTGAGGCTGTATATGTGGCGGTGATTAGTGATGTTTCTGAGGCAAGAAACTTACGGAATCAAAACCAAAAGCTGATTGATTTTAATCTTGCCATCATGCACGACGTCGAGTTGATCGATAACTACAATGATTTAATTCAAAATATTTTAAAACATTTTTCTATTCTGTTTGAATTTGAAGTGGGGCATTTTTATCAGTACAACCATATTCAAGATCAATTAGAAAGTTCAAACTTATTTTTTAAGGCACGTCCTCGAAAATACCATGCCTTTATTGAAGTCACTC
This sequence comes from Legionellaceae bacterium, assembly GCA_029212505.1. Classification (GTDB taxonomy): domain Bacteria; phylum Pseudomonadota; class Gammaproteobacteria; order Legionellales; family Legionellaceae; genus JAALKW01. The sequence continues at coordinate 107,472 of JARGOS010000003.1, forward strand.
AAAACACGGTATTTAAAAAAGGTATAGGTTTGCCCGGAACGGCTTGGGCAGAAAATGCGCCGGTATACTTTTCTGATATAAGAACAGCCGACAATTTTCCTCGGCAACACTTAAGTAAAAAACCGCTTAATTTGGCCGGGGGGCTGGCGTTACCCGTTCAGTACGATGATCATCTGTTGGGTGTGGTCGAATTTTTTTCGGATAAAGTACTGCATTTGAACGACGATGATATTGTTTTAATGCAGCAGTTTTCGACCATTATAAATCGCCTGTACGGTCAGTATCGTGAAAGTCGTGTTTTAAACTTACTGTTGGATAGCTGCATTGAAGGAGTGTATGGGCTAGATATGAATGGCATCACGACGTTTGTGAATGCGCGTGCATGCGCAATTCTGGGTTATACAGCTGAAGAGCTCATCGGCTGCTCTATGCATGAAAAAGTGCATTATGCTTATCCAGATGGCCGTGCTTATCCTAAAAAAGCGTGTCATATCTCACATTGTGTTCGTGAAAATAAATCGTTACATATTGATGATGAAGTATTTTGGACCAAACAAGGTCGCCCGGTTGATGTGGAGTATAACGTCACGTCGATTATAGAAAATAAAAATATTGTGGGTGGCGTGGTCACTTTTTTAGATATTTCTGAAAAAAGAAGAATACAGCAGCAGATGGATTTTATCTCGAGTATGCAAAGCCAGTATATTGCAGCGAAGAAAAAATCAGAAGTATTTAAAAGTATGCTTTCGAATATTATCACAATAACGAAGAGTGAGTATGGTTTTATTGGACGTGTTAAATATGATGCAACTGGATTGCCTTATTTAAAAACCTATGCAATTACTGATATTTCATGGGATAAATCGTCTAAAAATTTTTATGATCAGTACGCGTTGGACGGTCTTGAATTTCGAAGTCTGGATACCCTGTTCGGGTATACTTTGAAAACAGGCAAGGTGGTCATTTCGAACGATCCGCTTCATGATAAACGGCGAGGTGGCTTGCCCAAGGGGCATCCTGCATTAAGTTCCTATTTAGGTATGCCACTCATGGGTTTGGATGGGGAATTAATAGGCATGTATGGGATTGCTAACCGTGAAGAGGGTTACTCTCAACAATTTGTTGATGAATTAAAACCCATGACACAAGCCATATCCAATATTATTGAGTCGTATCAATATTATATTACAATTGAAAACATGGCGAAGACTGATGCGTTGACTAAGCTTTCTAATCGGCAATTTACGCATCATACATTAAGTAAAATGATTGAAAAACACCGCCGAAACAAAACGTCGTTTAGCCTTCTTATGGTCGATTTAAATCAATTTAAATTTATTAACGATAAATACGGTGCCAGCATTGGGGACGAGTTATTAATTGCTTTTTCAAAGCGCGTATCGGCGATGTTAAAAAGCAGCGACTTTTTTGCACGTGTTGGTGGTGATGAATTTCTTATTCTCCTGGAGGCAACAACGCACTCACGTCATTTTACCCAGGTCGTATCGGATTTAACTAAGATTGGGAGTAAGCCTTACACATTAGATAAAAAATCAATTCATTGCCCTATGACCCTAGGTGTTGCATGCTACCCCTCAGGTGGAAACACAAAAGAAGATTTACTCAGTCATGTGGCGTTTGCTCTGTATGATGCGAAAAGAAAAAAAGAGCCTATTTGTTTTTTTTCAAAAAAATCGAAGCAGTATTTTGAGCAAGTGATCAAGCTCGAATCGGAAGTAAAACATGCGTTTATTAAAAAAGAATTTTGTATGTTGTATCAACCTCAAGTTGATTTGATGACAGGGGATGTTGTGGGCGTCGAGGCGTTGATTCGTTGGAACCATCCGACGCGAGGCTTGCTATCACCGGATAAGTTTATTCCGTACATAGAAGATTGGGATTTATCAGGGCAACTGAATGCGTACGTTATTGATAAGGTTTTAGAAGATATCAGCTTATTAACCCCTAAAAATTGTTTGAAAGTCTCCATCAATGTATCACCTAAAGTTGTTGATTTTAGGCAGCATATTGCACAGCTGGTGTCGTTGACTCAAGCAAAGTATGCAGAGCTTCAAGCTCGCAATATTCAACTTGAATTTGAAATCACTGAATCGAGCTTTAGTTCGCATAATGCACGTGACTTAAACATGGCACTATTGCAAGCAAAAAAAGAAGGCATTCAATGTGCCATGGATGATTTTGGAACAGAGTACTCATCCATAAATCGACTCACGCAATATCAGTTTGACACGGTCAAAATTGATAAAGTGTTTACGCAACGGTTGGATCAGCGAAGCAAGAAATCTGCCATAGCGATTATCAATGCCCTAATTCAATTATCAGGTGACCTGAAATTTACTCTCATTGCAGAAGGGCCCGAAACGAAAGAGCAAGTGAGTGCCTTGCTTGATATTGGATGCGTGTATGGCCAAGGTTATTATTTTTATAAGCCGATGTTGATTAAAAAAGTACGGCAAATACTTAAAAGACAAGCCGCATTATGATTTAAATTTTTGGTAGGCCATGGGTACTAAGGCCAGCAGTCCGAGGGCCACGAGTGGACCAAGGAGCATTGGATCGGTGAATAGCGAAAGATTGGGCGTGCTATGCGTATCAAACACATGCCCTAAGCCATGGCCCACTAAAACATAGATCAACGAACCGGGAATAATCCCAAAAAACGTCCCAAGCATAAATATTCTGAGCGAGATACCTAATAAAGCAGGAACAATATTAACCAAAAAAAAAGGAAAAATAGGCACCAGGCGTAAAAACAGTAAATACGACAGGGCGTTTTGTTTAAAGCCTTGCTCCATCGCCTTAAGCCATCGCGTATGACGCTTGGCAACCCAGTCACGAAGCGCTAGTTTGACAGCTAAATACACAAGTACAGCACCCAGCGTCGCGCTGATAACAACCATCAAGGTGCCTTGAAATGGCCCAAATAAAAAACCTCCAATGATTGTTAAAAAAAATGCACCTGGCATGGCGGTTGCGACACCGATGATATACATAAGCATAAAGCTTAAGATGGCTAACACGTGATGTTGTGCTGCGAAAGCAAGCAAGTCTGCACGGTGCTGTTTTAAGCTTTCAAACGAAAGATAGTGATCAACGCGAAAGTAAATCAAAATCCCAAGTAAGATAAGTAAACTGGTGAGGGGCGCCCAGCGCTTGATGTGTTTCAGTGTATATTTCATAAAATTACCCTATAAGATAATCACTGAAATAACAAGAAGAAGCATGGTTTTTGTATGCCAAATATAGTACAGTATTCGGTTAAACACGGGCTTATCTTGGAGGTTAGTATGGCATTTTCAGTGATTGGGCAGGCATTAACATTTGATGATGTTTTATTGCTTCCTGCATATTCGAGTAAACTACCTCGTGAGGTATCGCTTAGAACGCGTTTAACGCGCCATATTGAGCTTAATATGCCTTTGGTGTCTGCGGCTATGGATACAGTGACGGAAGCGCGCTTAGCGATTGCGTTAGCTCAAGAAGGCGGTATTGGTATTATTCATAAAAACATGAGCATTACCGAGCAAGCAGACGAAGTCCGAACGGTTAAGAAATTCGAAAGCGGTATGGTTAAAGATCCTATTTCGGTCGGACCTAATATAACGGTCAAAGCGTTATTAGAATTAATCGAAAAATATCGTTTTTCTGGCGTCCCCGTGGTTGAAGGTGAGCAATTAATCGGTATTGTCACCGGGCGTGATATTCGCTTTGAAACCAATTTATCGCTGCCTGTATCAGCTGTGATGACCCCTAAAGAGCGATTAGTTACGGTTCAAGAAGGGGCTAGTCGTGAAGAAGTGCAAAAACTATTGCATAAGCATCGCATTGAAAAATTACTCGTGGTCAACAAATCGTTTTGTCTGCGAGGGTTAATTACAGTCAAAGATATTCAAAAAGCTAAAGAACATCCCTATGCATCCAAAGATGATGCAGGTCAGCTACGTGTTGGGGCCGCCGTTGGTCTTGCTGCAGATACGGATGAACGGGTAGCTGCTCTGGTTGCTGCCGGCGTTGATGTGCTTGTGGTCGATACCGCACATGGACACTCAAAAGGCGTGCTTGATCAAATCAAACGCATAAAGAAAAATCATCCAAGCGTTCAAATTATTGGTGGTAATATTGCTACGGCACGTGGTGCACGTGCTTTGGTTGATGCCGGAGCCGATGCGGTCAAAGTCGGGATTGGCCCAGGGTCAATTTGTACCACACGTATTGTGACAGGTATTGGTGTACCTCAAATCTCGGCTGTAGCGAATGTCGCGGCTGAATTGAAAGGCGAAGTGCCTTTGATTGCTGACGGCGGTATTCGGTTTTCAGGTGATGTAGCCAAAGCGTTGGCTGCAGGTGCTCACACCGTGATGCTCGGGGGTATGTTTGCCGGAACCGAAGAATCGCCGGGTGAAATCGAGCTTTATCAAAGCCGTACGTATAAAAGCTATCGAGGCATGGGTTCGGTTGGGGCCATGTCGCAACGTGATGGTTCAAGCGATCGTTATTTTCAAGAACGTGGCGCAACACCCGATAAACTCGTGCCTGAAGGCATTGAAGGGCGTGTACCTTATAAAGGCCCCATACATACCATTATCCATCAGTTGACGGGTGGTTTACGTGCAGCGATGGGTTATACCGGGTGCGAAACCATCTCAGAGCTTCATGAAAAAGCGGAGTTTATCCAGGTCACCCATGCCGGTATTCGTGAATCACACGTGCATGATGTGAGTATTGCGAAACAAGCACCTAATTATCAAATGGATCACTAGCGCATGACACAGCATACAGATAAAAGCATATTGATACTTGATTTTGGTTCGCAATACACGCAACTCATCGCAAGACGCATTCGAGAAATGGATGTGTACTGTGAGATTCATCCACACACCAGCAAGCTAGATATACTGGATACGGGAAACTGGTGCGGCATTATTTTATCGGGCGGGCCGAGTACGGTCTTAGATAAAGCGAGTCCACGTGCACCCGATTGGGTGTTTAGCTCGCATCTTCCTGTGTTAGGTATTTGTTATGGCATGCAAACCATGGCCATTCAGCTGGGGGGCGAGATTGAATCTTCGGCCATTCGTGAGTTTGGTTATGCGGAGCTATGCCTAACACACAATCATAAATTTTTAGAAGGTATTTATGATCGCAAGTCATCATCTGAATCTGAATCTGAACCTGATGTGTGTTTGCTTGATGTCTGGATGAGTCATGGTGATCATGTGACACGCTTGCCCGAGGGCTTTGTATCGCTTGCAAAAACACGTGATTTACCGATTGCAGCCATGGCACATGCCTCAAAGCCTTGGTACGGTTTTCAGTTTCATCCTGAAGTGACGCATACAACGCAAGGCGTACGTATTTTAAAAGCGTTTGTTGATGATGTGTGTCATGCGGATATGACATGGACGACGGATCATATTTTGGAAGAGCTTGTTGAAGATATTCAGCGCACGGTTGGCTCTGAACATGTCATGCTTGCTTTGTCCGGTGGTGTGGATTCTTCGGTCGTCGCTGGATTATTACATCGTGCGATAGGTCAAAATATGCACGCTATTTTTGTCGATACGGGACTGTTGCGTTTAGGTGAGGCGGAAGAAGTTAAAGCGCTGTTCGCGGATGAACAGGGCATGAATTTTAAGTGTATTCATGCAGAAGAGCGCTTTTTAAACGCTTTGGTTGGTATTGATTGCCCGGAAGAAAAACGTAAAATGATTGGGCGTACGTTTATTGAGGTGTTTGAAGAAGAAGCCAAGCGTCTACCTGAGGTAAAATGGCTTGCACAAGGGACTATTTATCCAGACGTCATTGAGTCAGCTGGCATTAAATCACACCATAATGTTGGGGGCCTGCCTGATGCCTTGCCGTTTAAATTATTAGAGCCGATTCGTGCGTTATTTAAAGACGAAGTACGCACGTTGGGGGTGGCACTCGGTTTGCCAGCAGAGCGCTTGCATCGCCATCCGTTCCCGGGGCCTGGATTAGGTGTGAGAATTTTAGGTGAAATTAAGCCCGGTTATGCCGATATATTGCGCCAAGCCGACGCTATATTTATTCGCGCACTGCGCGACGCGGGTTTATATCATCAAGTAAGCCAAGCATTTGCGGTATTTCTACCGGTTAACAGTGTGGGGGTGATGGGGGACGGACGTCGTTATGATCCCGTGATTTGTTTACGCGCGGTTGAAACACAAGACTTCATGACGGCACACTGGGCGCATTTGCCCTGGGATTTTCTGGGTGACGTATCGAACCGTATTATCAACGAAGTGCCTGGCATATCACGTGTGACCTATGATATCTCGGGTAAGCCCCCAGCCACGATTGAGTGGGAATAAGTTTTTTTTATGAATGATTTAGCCTGGATGCAACATGCCTATCAGCTGGCTTTGCAAGCTGAAGCTGTAGGTGAGGTTCCTGTTGGAGCCGTTGTTGTTTCTAGCGATGGCGTATTATTAGGCTCGGGCTTTAATCAGGTGATCACACGTCATGATCCCACAGCCCATGCTGAAGTGCTCGCCCTTCGTGAAGCGGCGCAAAAAACTCAAAATTACAGGCTTTTAGATACGACTTTGTATGTCACACTTGAGCCATGTTCTATGTGTGCCGGCGCGTTATTGCAAGCGCGCTGTACACGCGTTGTGTTTGCCACCCGTGATTTAAAAACAGGTGCTGCGGGTTCTGTTTTTAATTTATTGGGGAGCGAAGTGCTTAATCATCGCCTTCAAATTGACGAAGGGCCGCTTCAAGTGGAGAGTGCGGCGCTGCTCAGTAATTTTTTTAAACATCGAAGATCCTAACAAGGCAGTCAGGTTTTTATTTGATCGATTGGGTGTTTGATGATAAAATAACCGGTTCGTTGTCTGCGGTGTATGAGCTGATGTTTTTTACAAATAATTTAATTTTTGTTCGCGGTTTTCTTGTTGGATTAATCTTCTCATTATTATTTGGGTGTGCGGCGACCTATCAAGGTGATGGTACGGTTATTGATAAACAAAGATTTAGTATTGCTCATGTAAAAAATACAGCGCCTATTAAAGAACGTACTGCTCAGGGTGGGCTTATTGGTATAGCAAGTGGTGCCACTGTAGGTGGTGCCATCGGTTTACTTGGCTCAGTGCTTGCGCCGTCCGCCTCAGCAGCCACTTGGACATTAGCTTTTGCATCGGCTGGTGGGCTTATTTCTGGTGGTGTAGGCCTTCTTATTGGTGGAGGGTTAGGTATAGCGCAATATGGTTTAACACCTTCAGAAAAGGATGTGTGGCAGTATAAAATTAAGTCTTTGAATGATAGCTCATAAATATTCATGGTTAACCAAAAAGCACCGACGATTCCGTTAGATTCACACGTTAAAATTATGAAAAAAAATGGTGCGTTGTCGATTAAGCCAATACGAACGGTTAAGAATCATAAATAAAAAAGCCCCTTCCGGGGCTTTTTTATTAACAACTAAATTTAATTTAGCTTAGAGGCTGTTGACAATTGGCTGAAAACCCACAAAAAGACTTATTTTTTCTCTACGTACCGTGCTTTATGCACGGTATCCAGACAAAAAGGCCTTTTAAGCCACTGGATGCCTCGGACAAGCCGAGGCACGTAGGCGCTTGGGGCCAATTGTCAACACGCCCTAACTTAAGTTCCGTAACACATACTGCAAAATACCGCCGTTTTTGTAGTAACTCAGCTCGTTATTGGTATCAATACGACAGTTGAGTTTTACTTTCAGCTCGGTACCATCTTCTTGCGTAATCATCGCTTCAAGCTTAGCTTTTGCTTTTAAGCTATCATCTACGGTGATGCTAACACGCTCATTACCGGTTAAACCCAGTGTTTTGCGTGTGGTGCCAGCTTCAAACTCTAACGGTAACACACCCATGCCGATTAAGTTCGAACGATGAATGCGTTCAAAGCTTTCAGCAATTACGGCTTTAACACCGAGTAACAGCGTACCTTTTGCAGCCCAATCACGCGAAGAGCCGGTGCCGTATTCTTTACCCGCGAAAATCACCAGTTGATGATCTTCGGCTTGATAACGCATGGCGGCATCGTAAATCGACATGCGTTCAGCAGACGGAACATACTGCGTCACACCGCCTACTTGATCAGGTGTCATTTCGTTTTGAATACGGATATTCGCAAACGTACCACGCATCATCACTTCATGATTTCCACGTCGTGAACCGTACGAGTTAAAATCTTTGGCTGCAATGCCTTCATCACTCAAATAACGCCCGGCAGGTGAGTCGGCTTTAATCGCACCGGCGGGTGAGATATGATCTGTCGTAATCGAGTCACCGAGTAATGCTAGGACATAAGCGTTGCTTATCGATTTAACAGGCGATGGCGTAGGTTTTAAATCTTGGAAAAACGGTGGATGCTGAATGTAGGTGGAACTGTTATTCCAAGGATACGTTGTGCTTTCCGCTGTTTTGATGCCTTGCCAGGCAGCATCACCTTTGAAAACATCGGCATATTCACGTCGGAACATGGTGTTACTGACTTTAGCTACTTCCGTCGCAATTTCAGCGCGTGTTGGCCAAATATCTTTAAGATACACGTCTTGACCGTTTTTATCTTGACCTAACGCATCTTTGCTTAAATCAATACGTGCAGTACCGGCTAAAGCATAAGCAACCACCAGCGGTGGTGAAGCAAGCCAGTTCGCACGAACTTGAGGATGAACACGTCCTTCAAAGTTTCGATTTCCTGAAAGCACAGAGCATGCAACAACATCGTTGTCGGTGATGCTGTTCGCAATGGGCTCGGGCAGAGGCCCTGAGTTTCCGATGCACGTCGTGCAACCGTACCCAACCAGATTAAAGCCCAATTCGTTAAGATAAGATTGTAAGCCTGCATGCTCCAAATAATCCGTCACGACTTTGGAGCCCGGTGCCAGCGAAGTTTTAACCCATGGCTTGGTCATTAAGCCTTTCTCAAGAGCTTTTTTAGCCACAAGGCCTGCGGCCATGAGTACACTTGGGTTGGATGTGTTGGTGCAGCTTGTAATTGCCGCAATCACCATGTCACCATGATGCAATTGAATCGCTGCATCGCTGGTAGCAAACGCTTTATCTTTTTCAGCTAATTTACCGGATTCTTCTAAAAATTTATCACACGTGATAGGTAAAGTACTGAGCGTCACTTTATCTTGAGGGCGTTTAGGGCCTGCAAGTGACGGCTCAACGGTCGTCATATCTAAGCTTAAGCTATGCGTGAACACCGGATCTTCATCACCGGCGTTATACCACAAGCCTTGCGCTTTAGAATACGCCTCGGTGAGCGCAATGGTTTGCTCATCACGTCCGGTAAGTTCTAAATAATGGATGGTTTCTTTATCGACAGGGAAGAAACCACAGGTCGCACCGTATTCAGGGGCCATATTAGAGATGGTTGCGCGATCGGCCAGCGGTAAATTCGCCAGGCCTGGGCCATAAAATTCAACAAATTTACCCACAACACCGTGTTGACGGAGCATTTGTGTCACAGTTAAAACCAAATCGGTTGCGGTAATACCTTCTTTGAGTTCACCGGTGAGTTTAAATCCAACCACCTCTGGAATCAGCATAGAAATAGGTTGGCCAAGCATGGCCGCTTCGGCTTCAATACCACCGACACCCCAACCAAGTACGCCTAAGCCATTAATCATGGTGGTGTGTGAGTCGGTGCCGACCAACGTATCAGGATAAGCATACGTTTTGTCGTTTTGCTCTGATGTCCAAACGGTTTTGGCCAGATACTCAAGGTTAACCTGGTGGCAAATACCGGTACCAGGAGGTACGACACGAAAGTTATTAAACGCGGTTTGTCCCCAGCGTAAAAACTCATAGCGCTCTTGGTTGCGCTCCATTTCTTTGTCGGTATTAATGGTTAGTGAGTTTGGTGTTGCAAATTGGTCAACCATGACGGAGTGATCAATCACGAGATCAACAGGAGATAGTGGCGAGATTTTTTTAGGATCGCCATGCATGGCAGCAACGGCGTCGCGCATGGCGGCCAAGTCCACAATAGCCGGTACACCGGTAAAATCTTGCATGAGTACCCGTGCAGGGCGGTAAGCAATTTCGTGATTAGATGTTTTATTATTAAGCCAATCAGCCAACGCAGCAATATCATCGGTTGTCACGGTATCGCCGTCTTCAAAACGCAATAAATTCTCAAATAAGACTTTGAGTGAGTAAGGAAGGCGCGCGATATGTTCGAAATGCTTGTTTTCAGCGGCTTTCAAACTGTAATAGTGGTAGGTTTTACCGTTTACATCGAGTGTACTCAGGGTACCTAAGGTGTCTTGACCAACATGCATGACGCGGGCTCCTAAAATCAAAAAACATTATCATAAATCAAATCGCGTTAAGTTTCATGTAGCATTTTGGATTTATTGCCATATTTCAGGCCCGGCTTCGCTCCCTGGTTCGCTATCATCGTCCTCGGGCGCAGGGCGAGGTCTTGGTTCAAGCATGTTTTCTTTGATTTTTTCTTGGGTTGTTTTTGGAAAAAAAGACCAAGCACGATTTGCTGGAAGTGGGGGTTCATGCTTTTGTACAGCATCAACGACTTTATCCAAACGCCGGGTCATCTCGGGCGTGTATAACCCAGCTGATTCGAGTAGACGATACACGCACTGCAACAGCCATTGGAACGAGGTTTGGGTATAAGTATGATAAGCCATTAAGCTATCCAGCGTATCCGAATCTTTTAAAGAAGTTTGAATCAGTGTAATACGTTCTTCTGGCGTTTTGCTTGTATCGGCTGCATACGTTTCAATTAAGTCTAAAGCACCGTTTTTAAATCGAAGCGTTTCTTCGTTTTCAAAACAAGAAGATGTTTTGTGATATTTCTGAAAGTGTTTTTCTGTGCGCTTTAAATAGAGACGAAATTCAGTCACAGCTTGGTTTATCGCATCTAATTGCTTGTACTGCTCCAGTTGCTCGTCATTGAATGCGGTGACTTCTGCCGTTAAGGCATCGTCAAGGGTTTTTGAGTGTCCGGAACGAACCGCAGCTGCGACAGCCTCCTCTTTGATATCAAGCAAGGCGGCTGTGAGCTTGGCTTTATAGTCATCAGCTAAGGCGTGAGGGCGCGTATGTCCATCGCCTTTTTTTGCGGTAATCTTAAGTAGTTGAGGAAGATAAGGCACTAAGTCGTCGACGGACTCAAGCGGTTTATTTTGAGGCCAGGATATTTGATTTAACTTGATGCTACTTTTGCGTAATTTTCCAGCAGGATTGATGACGCGATAGTTAATTTTTCCATGTTTAAAATCGATATATAGGCGGTTCGGTTTTAAACGTGTATTTTCTGTGAGTGGGTGTAAAGTGTAGTTTTGGAGTTTGGCTTTTTTTACACTTTCTGCAATCAAAGGTTGTATAGCTTGCTTAAAATAATCCGTGTAGATTGATTTTTTTATTGCTGTATTTTGTGCATCTTGCGTGCTCGCTTCCGTTTTTAAACACACCAACTGTTCATCTGCCGTTGCAATGGCCACGCGTGATGTTTTTATCATGCCTTGATAATAGGCTTTGGAGCGCTGTACAAGTGTTTTAAGTTTTCCAATGTTTTGTGCGTTAGCTTGAAACGTATTAATATCAATGATGAGTGATGCATCACTTCGATGACCCGTCAAATGTTCGATATCAGCAAAATCACGTGCATCAAAAATTTGTTCTTTATGAATATCTTTGAGTTTTTTGATATCGAGAACGCTTTGTTTTTCTGGGGGGATAGGCAGCGGTGTTATCGAGCTGGTTTCTGTATCAATATAATATAAAATATCGGTTCGCTCAGGTGTATGACCCGCGCGTGATGTGATATTCAATATGATGTGTTTTAAATCTTCATTTTTGAGTTTTGTTGTTAAATTCGATAAATCAAGCGTTGTATCGGTTGTACCCAATGATACGGGTTGTGTCATACCTTTGACTAAATATTGTTTGGGGTCTTCATTCAAGTAAATGATGCCGCTTTTTGCTTTGCTATAATCACCATCCAAGCTTAACATTGATCCAAGGTCATATTCGCTTATTTGGGCATAATAGCTGCCGTATCCGGCAGGAAGTTCAAGTTCATAAAAATCTGTTGGTTTATTTTTGAGTGAGATTAAACAACATCCAGGCTGAATACTCAGCTTATGTTGTGGGAGCGAAAAGTCACTGTTAGACGTAATGTATTCATTGATGGCATGCTCCGATAAATACAATGTTTCAGGAGGTCTTGCAGTCGCAATGTTTGCTTCTTTCTTTTTATGAATAAACCTTAAGGTTTTAAATGGTTTTTTTAAATGAATGGGGTAAGTTAAACCGGTTTTCGTTGCAATCTCATCATACATGGCTTGATATTTTGTATGAATATGCAGCGGTGATTTTCGTGAAAAGTTCAACCTCATTTTAGCCATGACTTCGGCATCGAGCTCGGTGTATTTCCATCCTGTGTTATCGGCGCTAGCATAGATATAATATTTATTGCCGTGTTGAACCAACGTAGGATGCTTTGTCTTGATATTAAGGTCTTCAAATTTGGTGGGTTTAGGGGAGCCGTCAGGTATTTTATTCGCGGCAAATTCCTTAAAATTAAATGGAAATGGTTTGGTTGTTTTATACTCTATCTTTTCGGGTTTATCTTGATCGGCAGGAATGGATTTTAGAAAGAGTTTACATCCCGTTTGCGGGTTTAGCTTACCCTGCTCGTCGATATGAAAAAGTTGTGACTTTTGTTCATCAAAAACAAAACAATCTAAACGTTTTCTTTCCTCGGGGACTTCGGGATCTTCATTCTCGCGCATAACATCTTGAATCGATGCAAGATAGACATCAGAGCTGTTGAGTGAAGCTTTTAATGTGGGTAAAGCCGTTTGATATACTTCGTTAAGTGCTATCCTTGTTGCTATGTGTGGTGGATCAGTATCATGATTTGCGTCCAAAAACTTTTGCATGACGCGCGCTTTTGTAGAGCGAGCACGTGGATTTTTATATTCATCGAACGTGTTACAGGCATTCAATAAGGCTTGAATGGTTTTTGCTTTTTGTTGATATTGCGTTAGTTGATTTTGAGCATGATTTTTACGTGACCTTGCCGCAGCAATTCGTTGGGTTATCGCAGAGTTGCCACAGAGTAATTGAGCTTGCTTATCTACCTTAGGTGTAAGCGGTGTGATTAAGCCCTTGTAAAATTCATCTAAAATCTCATTGAGAGGTTGCGCTATAAGCCCAGGCGTTAATCCTAACGTATGTTCTAGTTTATCCGCTTCAAGTTTAATATTTGCTAAATATTTTGTATTGAGTCTTTCTAAATTAGCTTGTGTTCCTGTGTGCGCATGCTCAAGCAATTGTTTGAAATCATGACTCATGTCGCTTAATAAACGTTGACAGGTTGGTAAATCGAGAAGTAATAAAAGATAGGACCAAGATGAACCGGCATGTTGAAGAATCTTCTCGATGTTATGAGCAGATTTTTCTGTTGCTTGCCTTAGTTCAGGACGTTTTGCTTTAAATTTATCGGTGGATGTTGATAAACGTTCGGGTAGCATCTTAAGTAGATTCAGTAGGGTCTGCAGGCCCGCCGATTGATGTTTGGTTTTATCATCAGGGTGGTTTTCTTCGATATAGTATTGTGTCTCATGGTTCACTAATTTATACATGGCTTGAATTTGATGAGACACATCCGTGTATAGCCCCGAAAGCACCGGATCGTTTTTTATCTCGCTAAGTAGAGGTATGATGTCTTGCACATAGAGGTACGAAATCACCAAATGCATCACATACGGAATTTGGAAACTTTTATCGTTAACTTGCTCGAGCTCAAGAACGATTTGCTCTAAGTAATAAAGTACATTCATGAGACGCTTTAAAAGCAGGACTTGTTGTGGTGTTTTTAATACATTTAATGCGTCATGTTTGGGTTGCTCATGAAATAAAGGTAAATTGAGTATACTTATACCAAAATGATATTTGTTTAATTCTTTAAGTAAATCAATAAGACTATTTTGAGCCCCCACTTCTGGGTATGGGAGTAGGTGTTTGCTTTGCTTAAGCAATAATTGTTGTTTTATGGGCCTGCTTAAGTGTTGAGTATGCGTGTAAATATCAGATTTAAGCGTGCTTAGATACTGCGAGATTCGTGTATGTTTAATCAGGTGATCCGGGCGGTTTTCAGGCGCGTGATCTTCTTGTTCTGCTTTTGCTAGTTCAGGCTTTCTTTCAGCATGTGATTTGTACAGCGCAAGTTTTTCACTATTATCATGATGGGCTAAATACCATTGATATAAATCTAAGGCCTCATCTGGTGAAGGATCAACTAACTTGTTATCAATATTTTGTTTACGGATTGTGTAAGCAATTTGTAAAATGCATCTTAAAGTCTCGTTGGACACGACGGTGCTGGCATTAAACTCTTTTAATTCAGGTGTTATCGCTTGTAATGCAACTTCGCCTTGAAGCTCTTGGCCATAATGCATAAATTTAAAATAAAGAAAATTATTATCGATACGTAATTGTAATTCACTAGGGTGTATTTGTGAGTCGTCTTGCATGACAACAGGTTCATACGTATGCCCGAGATATAAAAATACATCGTCTTCATTTGCGTTGGCTTGAGTTGGGGTGGTTGTTTCCAATTGCTGAATTAATTGTTCATTGCGCTTAATTTGAAGTGTTTCGTAAGCAAGTTTTTCTCGAAGCTGTGTTTCTATTTCTTCAACTGTTGCGTGAGCAAGAGACCCAACATAAACATCTTGAAACCAGGCGTAATCTTCTGCTTTAAGCAAAGCATTGGCATCTCTTGCATTGAGCTGTTTGAGCGCTAAGTCAATTTTAAAGCATGTTTTTTTTGATTGATGAAGTTGGCGTTTGATGGGCGCAAGCGAAGTCATAAATCGTGCGGTATCAAGTAAAAACTCACGGTGTTTTAGTTTTGCACTAGGTTTAGCAGGAAGTTGAAAAGTTTGGTTCAAGATATTTTGTTGATGAATATTACGTTTTTCTTTAAGCTTTTTAAGTCGTTCTGAGAGTGCTTCTGTGGTTTGACACCATTGTCTCCTGGCCTCAGCTAAACCGATGTCAGGCATGTTTGTCGTTGCTTTCTTAATGAACGTCCCTGAAAGCAGGTGCGTTATGCGAGCATCAAAACTTCGATCGAGGCTTGCGACATAGGGCTGAATTGAGCTGTACCAGCGGATGCAATCGGCTTTATGTTCATCATAAACATGTCCACGCTCGTGGAGCTCATGGAATATATGAGGTAAAAATTCTTGTAATGATTCAGGTGTGGTTAACTCCGTGAGCTTGCAACCCAGATCAGCAAGAGGAATACTAGCTTTTTGGATAATACCCGGGTGATGTCCACTGACTGACGTAATATAGTCATGAATTTCTTCAGCACTGATTGGGAGATTAATATGTTGATTACTATCAGGGCTTTTATTTCGACGGATGTATTTTAACATCATCGTTTTTACTTTAATAAGTGCTTTTAAAGATTTAGCATTGTCGTGTAAGGCGATGTTTGAGTGAATATTTCCATCTTCAGCTATGTAAGACAGTTGCTTTTGGTCATGGTCCCATATATAACCTTGATAGTTAGCACTTTTAGCATATTCTAGTGTTGTTAAATGAAGGTTACATGGTTTACTCGGTGATTTTAATACGTGATAGTGCAACGCGCCATCTTTAATTTTTACATAGACGGTTTGGGGTTTATGTATGACGTTATGGTCGAGCAAAGCAAGGGTATACGAGGGGGTGAAACCCAGTTGTTTAGTTACTTGCCAAGCGTCATGAGTGGCTGTGGTGTTTAATAACTGATTGCAAGCCGCTTGTGCTTGCTTTAATTGAGCGATTTCTTTCTCATAGGAACGATATAACGTCCAGGATGCATGAATACTTAATTTATGGGGGTGTTCGACGTAGGTATCTTCGCCTATTTTTTCATAGATTATATTTGTTTTTGTTGTTGACGGCTGATTTTCAGGTAAGCAGTACGTGTCTTCAAGTATTTCTTGCTCTGATACTTGAAAAGCGTGAGTATCGGATGGGGGTGAGAACAGCACTTGGTGTGCTTGCTGTTCAATCGCGGTGATTTGTAATTGATAACGGTCTTGTTTGAATTCGTGATCGGTTTTAATTTGTTGCCAACGTTGTTGTAATTGACGAAGTGTGCGCTTTAAATTCGCAGGTGTTGGCCTGTTAAGCGTTTCTTCGTTACTCCACGTAACAAAATTCGTAGCGAAATTAAACCAATCACTTGCGAGATGGCTCCATGAGTAGGCCATGTGTTTATTCAGGCGAGCAAGTAAGGGTTTATCGGCATCGGGCATGTATGGGGTCAGTGCTAAAATATGTTGCTGTAAATCACGCGAAATCGTTGGCTTGCGACTTGCTAGGCAAACTTCGAGTGCTGCCAACGCAGGTTCAACAAAGTGCAAGACTTCGGTTGAGGTTTCTATTTTTTCTTGTATGGGTTGTATACGTAATTCAATAAAGCGTCTATCTTCTAATTTGAGCAAATGTGCGTTTGTTTCATCAAATTTTATGAGTAATTTTGCTTTTTGTACTAAACTTTCATGCCAAGGTTTGATTTGCTCCATGAGCGGTTTCGATAATCTGCCCGGTTTGAGCAGGAGTTGGCGTTCAAGTTTATCAACACCCCGAAATATCGCCGGTAAAAGTTCATATTTGAATAAAGCAAGGAGTTCTCGTCCAAGATTTTTCATGGTGTCATTGAGTTCACCCGCTTCTTGGTAGATATGCGTCCATAAAGTGACGGTTTGACGTATCAGCGAGATTAAATTGAATACAAAATACAAGCTGCTTTGGTTGCTGTTGGCAATGGTGCGTGATAAGAGTTGCCCTTGATCATACAGCCGTTGCATTTTTTCTTTGTCAATATTGGGTGTATATTCTGGATTTCTGGATGTAAATTTTTCAACGGTGGTTCGTATGTGTTCAATGTGACTCGGGTAATCGGGAAAAACAGCACCAAAATAGGTTAATAAGTCATAACCACTTTGTCCATCTGTTGGTTTTCTGTGATCGATGGCACGCCCAAGGGTCAGGCCAACTTGATGACTATCAAATGATGCTCGCGGTGTATTGGGACTGTTGGGTGAATTTAATATAGAAGCTAACCCAGATGCAATGAGGTTAATTTCATTGCGAAAGTTAAGTTCGAGATCGCTGGTTAAGTTTAATAATAAATGACAAGCTTCGTAGGCTTCGGTAATGAGTGTTAGGTCGTAGCGTTTTCGGTTGGCTAGGTTTAAATCACCTAATTTTTTAAATGCTTGTTCAGCAAAATACAGTGCATTTTCAAGGTTTTTGACGTGCTTAATATCATCGGGTTCATGTGCATAATCTTCGGGAAAAGGCTTGCCTTCGCTTTGCCTGCTACCTAGATAATCTAAAACATCTTCATCGCATTCGTTGAGTTGCTGAGCTACAAAATCTGTACGTAATTTACGAAACAGGACGCGGGCATGGTGTAAGGCTTTGAGTGGCGTTTGCCACGCAGGAGGCATATTAGAATCCGTCATAAAAAAGCACCGTGATAGTTTAATTAAATGCGCATATTTAAAGAGTATATGGTTTGGTTCGACAAGTCAAATTATAGTCACTATGAATTTTTAAAACTCAAACAAAATGATATGCTAAACTTTGTGTTAGACTCGGTCAAATTTATTTATTTATGTGAGTAAGCATGCTTCAAATAGGACAGTTTAATCAATTGCGTATTGTTAAAGAAGTAGCGTTTGGCATGTATCTTGATGGGTATGATTGGGGTGAGATTTTGCTGCCTCGCAAAGTTGTTCCAAAAGATGCAAAAATTGGCGATCGTGTTGATGTATTTATTTATTTTGATTCGGAAGATAAAATCATTGCGACCACCAAGCGGCCTAAAATGACCCTCGGGCAGTGTGCTTTTTTGAAAGTGATTGATGTCAATCGTGTGGGGGCGTTTCTTGATTGGGGGCTCGATAAAGATTTGTTGGTACCTAAAGCAGAGCAGCGTAGGCCTATGCAGCAAGATAAATCTTATTTGGTGTGTTTAAAACAGGATGATCAACACCGCTTGGTTGCGAGCTCAAAGTTGGATTA
Source organism: Legionellaceae bacterium (assembly GCA_029212505.1). Taxonomy (GTDB): domain Bacteria; phylum Pseudomonadota; class Gammaproteobacteria; order Legionellales; family Legionellaceae; genus JAALKW01. Next base: position 125,567 of record JARGOS010000003.1, read on the forward strand.
TTGTTTAGATAAAACACCGGTATGCGTTAAGACGGGCGATGAAGTGGATTTATTGGTGGCCGAAACAACGGACTTAGGCACCAAAGTTATCGTGAATCATACGCATTGGGGTTTAATTTATGCGAGTGATATGTTTCAAACGTTACAGTATGGCCAGCGTACACGAGGTTATATTAAAACCGTTCGAAGTGATGGCAAGCTCGATGTGGTGTTAAGAAAATTAGGGCATCATAACATTCCTGAGTTAGCTCAGCGCATTTTAGAGGCTTTAAAGCAGGCGGATGGCTTTTTAGCAGTTCACGATAAAAGTTCACCTGAAGAAATTAAGCATGCATTTAACGAAAGCAAAAAGAATTTTAAGCATGCAATTGGCACGCTATATAAGCAAGGAGTGATTCGTATTGAACCTCAGGGTATTCGTTTAGTTGACCCTATGAATGACTCGAGCGCTCATGAGTAAAAAAAACAGCATGATGAAAAAAATGAAAATGCATTTGAAATGTGGCGCATGCATGGTTAGAATGAGGCTTATTCCTGCCTTATCGTTGAACATGGATTGCTCAATATGATTTATAGAATTATACTTGCAGTTGCTGTACTTTTGGTTTCTTCTGTCAGTTTTGCTTGTCCTCAAGCAACCCCAACCAATGCTCCTAATTTTTGTGCGACGTTTCGCGTGGCGGCCAAATGCCATTGTACAGCCGGGTTGCCTGCGGCGATGTGTGGAAAAATGAGTTATTTATATCAGCGATTGTTGATTATATTTGGTTCTTTAGAAAGTGCTTGTGAATATCAGCATGACACCACAAAAGAAAGCTGTATTGACTCGTGGAATTGTTACTTGCATGGAGGAAAAAACATGGATGGTAATTTATGCAGTGGTACGGGTCGGGCGTGCAGCTGATGCGAAATGTGTTGTTATGTAGCATGCTTTTATGGGCAGGCTGCGCAAGCTCCGGTGATGCGGGTTCAAAACTTCCTGATACGCATGCTTTTTATATTGGCGCAAATGGGGGGTATGGTTCGACAACCTGGATGGGATTGGTTCCTGAAATCGAGAATCAAAACATGGTACTCACCATGTCAACACCGATGGATGTACAAGAGGGTGGTGCGGTGTGGGGCGGATTTGCAGGTATAGAATTCACGCCTTATTTTGCGTTGGAAGCAAATTATCTTGCGTACCCTGATGCGACGGTCTTTTTTGATAGCGAAAGTTTTTTTGCATTCGAGAATGACGATCGAACCGAGTTGAACACAAAAACACAAGCGATTTCGTTGATGGCCAAGGTGATGCTGACGCTACCCAAAACTACCGTACGTTTTTATTCAAGTTTTGGTATAGGCGGTATACATCGTGATGATGAGATCAATAATGTTTGGATTGCATCACCTTCGTTTGGTGTAGGCTTTAATTATTTATTTACCAAGCATATCATGGGTGAAGTTGTCGGTAATTATATGTCGGGCTACGGTACGTCAGAAATTAACCCAGCTAAAGATTATGTGCCTTTTTTATACTCAGCTTATGCGCGCATTGCGTATCGGGTATAATCAAGCTTAAGGCAGTAATTTATCCAGCCACTTAGGTAAGTACCAATTCCAGCTTTTGAGTAAAACCATGGTGGACGGTACTAAAAGCGTTCGAATAACAAAAGCATCCACGGCAATGGCCACCGCAATGCCAAGCCCAAACTCTTTGACCATCAGCACATCGGCTGTCATAAACGAACCACATAAACAAATCACAATCAGGGCTGCACTGGTAATGATACGACTGCTTTGCTCGATCCCAAAAATAATACTGGCTTGATTATCTTGTGTTTTTTTATAGTGCTCCTGAATTCGTGTGAGCAAAAAGACTTCGTAATCCATCGAAAAGCCAAAGATGGCGCAAAATATAATAATCACCAACGTGACATCGAGCATGCCTTGAGGTTGAAAATTAAGAAACTCATGAAAATGTCCTTCTTGGAAGATAAACACAAGTACGCCATAACATGCCGAAATACTTAAAACATTCATGAAGATTGCCTTGAATGGCAAAAATAGCGAGCGCAGCAACAGCAGTAAAATTACGTACGTTAATCCCATCACCCAGAGTGCAGCATATGGAAACATATCGATGATGGCTTGCATGACATCCATGTTTTGTACAGGAACCCCGGTTATTTGTAGGGTTAAATCTTTGCCTGGGTTCATGGCTCTTAGATCTTGAATTAAAGCTCGGGTTTCGTTGGAATCAGCCTCGTAATGACTAATAACACGAATGACTGAAAATTGCTCACCCGTCGTGGTCGCTAGAAGCTGCTTCATGCCTTTGCTTTCGCGTTGTTCAGCTGACATATAGAGTTCTTGATATTGGCGACGCAATAACCTTGGTGTAGTAGTCACAATACTGCCAACACGCTCGATGGCTGCGTGTTTTTCAAGTTTTCGTGTAAGGTCATAGAGCTCAGATATATGGTGCGGTGACAAAATAGATTTTTTATCCGTTGTGGAGACAAGCAGTAGAATGGGTGATAGTTCGGTTTTAGAAAAGTTTTTTTCAAATTCATCAAAAAATTGGCGGCTTTCGGAGTGCTTAGGAACAATTTTAAAATCAGATACGCCAAAATTAACGTTAAAAAATGAATAACCTAAAATTAATAAGATACCCAGGCTAAGTGCAAAAAAGGTGAAGGGCTTGCTAACAACATAAGTTGCTAAATTACGCCATGCATGATGTTTACACGTTTCTTCAGGTTGTATTTTTCTTACCGCCCATCGGTCAATCCCATGATGAACAACGGCAAGAATAGCCGGAAGCAGGGTTAAGGCCAACATCACGGCGATAAAAACAGCCGTTAAACCCCCTACACCTATTGAAAATAAGATATTAATAGGAAATAAGAGCAGCGCACTTAAGCTTGCAAAAACAGCTAGACCACTAAAAAAGATAGCACGGCCTGCGGTCGCAAACGTGACGGTGATCGCATCCATGATAGACGTTTGTTGCTTTAATTCGCTGCGAAAACGAAAAATAATAAATAAAGAATAATCCAAGCTCAGACATAAACCGAGCAACAGCGCGATATTCAGCGTAAAGATGGATAAAGTAAAAATATTCCCTAAAAAATAAAGCATGGTGAGTATGATTAATGCACATCCTCCTCCCAGGCTCATAGGAATCAAAGTGGCCACTAACGTACCAAAAATAACAATCAGAACGACGGTTGTCACCGGAATGGCAACAGCATCTGCTTGATATAAATCTTTTTGTGTTTGTGCGTTAATCCCTTCGGTGAAAATACGTTCACCGCCAATAGAAATCTTTATTTTGGATGTTTTATCGAGTTTATCAGGTATTTTGATTGTATTTTTGAATTGTTTAAGCAAGCTTGAACTCATGGGCTCGGTGCTTTTAAATAAAATCACAGCATAGGCACTGTGTTTGTCGTTAGAGATTTGTTGTGTGTTATCTTCAGGGTAAATAATTTCATGTGCAATAGGAAAATTTTTTAATTCAGATAGCGAAGCATGCATTGCATTCCTAATTTTGGGGTTGGTTACAAGTGCCTCGGGGCTGTGATAAAGCACTAAAAAGCGATTGTCTCGTGTATAACCCAGGTTTTGATTGATGAACTGCTTGGCGCGTGTACTGTCGGCATGCTCAGCGACAAACCCGGTGGATTTAAACGGTGTTAAAATCTGAGGAACAAAAGGAACGCAAAGTGCTGCAACAAGAAGCCAAGTTAAAATAAATGCAATTCTATAGCGATAAATAAAGCGGCCCATAGAAGCAAAGATATCGTTTTTGTAGATCATATTAAATCCATAAAGATTAATTTATATACCGTAAGTATATGCAATATTTCAAAAATGCAAGCGTTTTTTTGTAAATTTGCTCAATAGGTTGTTTTATTTTATATCGAATCTATAGTTATATTTATGAATAAAAATTATTTGATAACACACATGAAGCAAGCTGAGGTTGATCGGGTGATCGAATGGTCTCGTCGAGCCGGTTGGAATCCTGGTTTGCATGATGCACGTTGTTTTTATGCAGCCGATCCACAAGGTTTTTTTATTGGAAAGCTTGACGGTCAACCCATCGCTGTGGGTTCTGCTGTAGTGTACGATGATGCGTTTGCTTTTTGTGGGTGCTATATGGTTGACCCAGCGTTTCGAGGTCAAGGTTACGGTCTCGCTTTAACCCATCAACGCTTAGCTTATATCAAGCCGCGTAATGCCGGCCTGGATGGTGTGCTCCATATGCTTAAAAAATATGAGCGTTTGGGTTACGTTATTGCGCATTATAATGCACGTTATGAAATTCAATCTGATCTCATCCAAGATAAGCCTTCTAAGGCAAATATTGTATCGGTTGAGAATATACCGTTTTCCTGCTTGTCTGCCTATGATAGGCAACATTTTCCAGCACCACGAGAAAAGTTTCTGAGGTGTTGGATTACTCAACCAGGGTCAGTAAGTTTAGGCTTTATGCTGGAGGGCAGGTTATGCGGCTATGGCGTGATTAGGCCATGTCAAACTGGATTTAAAATTGGGCCTCTATTTGCGAATCATGCTTCGATTGCACATGCTTTATTTTTGAACCTTATTCAGCATGCAGCAGGTGATGTTGTGTATTTAGATTGCCCTACGCACAATCCTGATGCGATGGCGTTGGTGAAGCAATATAATTTAAAACAAGTATTTGAAACAGCACGTATGTATTTAAGGGGTGAGCCGGATCTTCCAATAAGACATATTTATGGTATCACGTCGTTTGAACTAGGGTAGGCAGCGCAAGGAGTACTTCAGAATGGATGCTATGCGTGAAAATAAGTCGTCATATCAAAAAGGCTCATCATGCGTTGTCGATCGGAGTTTAATCCCTGTATTTTTAGAGCATGTGCGTGCAACGCCCGATAAGCTTGCTGTCATAAGCTCCCATGCATCATGGACGTATCAGGATTTATGTGATGATATGCTTGCTTGGATGCATCGGCTGAATGCTTTAAGTGAGATTAGTGCACCCGTGATCTTATGTTTGCATCGTACGCCTGTCGTACTTTCACTTTTACTGGCTTTGCAATTGCTGGAAAAGGCGTACATTCCTGTTGATCCCGAAACACCGTACGATCGAATACGTGCAATCTGTGAAGACAGTCATGCCGCTTTATTGCTTCATGATGCAACAAATCATGAGGTGTACGCGAGCCTGCCTTGCAATGTGTGGGCACTGGCTGATTTAGAACGTGCAGGCTATACTCAAAACGATGAGTTAATACCCTATCACTCAAGCCCTGATTCTAAAGCACTTGCTTATGTTATTTATACATCAGGATCAACCGGGACACCCAAAGGTGTATGTGTTTCGCGGGGCGCTTTAGATAATTTTTTGACGAGTATGTCGCATAATTTTTTAAACGAACCGGATGCGATGGTGTTGGCAACCACAACGTTCACGTTTGATATTGCTGCGTTAGAATTATTTTTACCTATTTGGCAGAATAAAACCTTATTTTTAGCCAATGAAGTGGAACATAAAGATCCTTTATGTATCGAACAAATTTTAAAAAAATATCCAGTCACGCTTTTGCAGGGCACACCCTCGTTTTGGAGTATGTTGCATTATTCGGGTTGGCAAGGGAAGCGCGATTTGGTTGCTTTATGCGGAGGCGAGCCTTTAACGCCGGAAGTAGCAGCGTTTTTATTACCTCATGTTTCAGAATTATGGAATATGTACGGTCCAACCGAGGCCACAATTTGGTGCTCTTTAAAAAAAATTACATCAGATAGGCTTATTTCGGTGGGTAAACCTATCCATAATTTAGACATGTGTGTGTTAGATGCTTCGATGCAGGTTGTGCCTGTTGGCTGTAAAGGTGAGTTATACATTGGTGGCTTAGGTTTGGCTGAAGGCTATATGGGGCAAGAAGCTCTAACGAAAGAGCGGTTTGTTATGAATCCCGCCGCACATGTAGATAAGCCGCGTTTGTATCGTACGGGAGACGTTGCTTCCATGAACGAAAACGATGAGTTTATTATCTATGGCCGAGTCGATAATCAAGTCAAATTACATGGTTATCGGATTGAGCTGGAAGATATTGAGGCGCACATTAAACGTCGTGTGGGGGTTCGTGATTGCGCGGTTTTGGTTCATGATGAACAGTTGGTTGCGTATATATGTCGGGCAAATAAAACATCGTATTCAGAAGACGCGGTGAAGCAGAGTTTAGCGCAAGAATTACCTGATTTTATGCTGCCTAAGCGATTTATCTATCTTGAAAAATTACCGTTGAACAGTAGCGGAAAACTAAATCGTCATGCTTTATTGAAGCCTGAACAAACACACCAACATGAATTAACACATGTAACATGTATGCAAGCGTCGTTATTAAATATTTGGTGCGAGGCTTTAGGTTTAGTCGGTATGAGCATTGAGGATAATTTTTTTGAGTTAGGCGGGCATTCGTTAGTTGCTGTACGTATTGTTGTCAGTGTTAAGAAAATATTAGGCAAAGACGTCAGTGTGTTTGATCTTTATCAAGCACCGTCGGTTCTTGAGTTCAGTGAACGTGTGCGCATGGCCCCTGACTATGAAGATGAAGCTCATGTGAAGCATAAACAACACGATGCATCGTGGATGCCGCTAACCGATTTTCAATTTGTGTTATGGATTTCGAACTTATTTGATGCCAAAGTTAAAAAACTCAATGTTGTGGGGCGTCGTCGCATTCAATGCCCATTAGATCCCGTTATATTGAATAGGGCGTTACAGGCCGTGATCCAAAAACACGATGCTTTGTCGTATGCTATTCATCGATTTTTGCCGATTCAAAAAAAACAATCACGCCAAATCATCGCTTGGGAAGAGCATGTATTTTTAGATGACGATCAACAGGAATTTGTAGAAACAAACCTGAACCAGTCACTTCAAGCATTACATGATTATCAGGGTTGGTCTAATAAAAAGCCTTTTCTCCGAGCCAAGTTATTTCAATTAAACAATGGTTGCACCGAGCTTCAATTAGCCATGCCGCATATGGTTTCTGATCAGCAATCGTTAGAAATTCTATTTCGTGATTTGTCAAACGCTTATTTATTTTATTTGCGAAACCCACGAGCCAATACACGACTTGAATCGCATGTATTTGAGTCCTATGTTCATCATGAATCACAGGTTGTACGAGCATCAGTAGAACAAGACGACGTTTTTTGGTCGAAATATTTGCGAGATGCTGAGCTCTTCTCATTTCCTAAAATGCATGTTGTGTCCGATATGAAAAAAGCAGATCATGATTATTCATCTTTCTTTGAGATTGATGAAGCGCAACAACGTGTGTGGCGTAATTTTTGTGTCAAACATGCAGTGACTTTAAGCGATTTACTTTGTGCATCTGTGGGAATTGCGTTGCAGCGTTGCTGTCAAGATGATGTTGAGATACCTCAGCGCTTATTTATTAATAGTGTTAATTCGACACGTGAGCAGCAATGTTATGATCATGTGATTGGGTGCTTTTTGCGCTCTCAGGCGATTAAATTAGATTTAGGTGGAGACAACACGCTGCTAAAGCTTGCAAAACAAGTGCAGCGTTCAGCAAGGGAGACATCCAGACATCAATATTCTTCAAGTCTTGTGAAGTTAGCGGCGGTGGGCGATTTAAATTGCTCGAAACAAAGCATAAAATCATGTTTGATCGCATGTATCGAGAAGATATGCGCACGCATCAGTAACAAACCTTATCATTTGAGTTTACCTATTTTGAATGCTTGCAAACGCCTTGCGAATCTCGATTCCGATCGGGGATTTGTTGTGAACGTGAATATATGGAGTAGTTTTTTTTCAGAGCATGAGCAGGATGCAAGTAAGTTGTTTGGTGCTGATTGTTGTCCGATTCATGTAGAGCACGAAGATGTATTTAATATTGATGATGTGCTTGATGTGTGCTTATTTAAAGATGTGGCGACAAATACGGCCTATCTTGCCTTATCTGCAAATCTAAAACCTAATTTCCGTGAGCATTTGGGTCAAGCCATGCTGAGTATTCTTCATTGAATCTGGTCCTTCCCACAACATAGGTTGTGTTGACTAGTTCTTAGTCACAAAGTAAACTTCTGTAAACTTTGATTAGGCACCCTGTATTATGCTTCGTTCTGTCATTTTTATGTTGATATCCTGCGGTTTACTTGGTGATGTGATGGCTTTTGAGGCACCATCGCTTCAAAAATGTACCATGGGTGTGGTTGATGTTGGAAGTACCGGCTCGCGTTTACATATTTATGATTATGATTGTGAGGATCCTGAAGGGCATACGCACGAAGTTTGGTCAAAAAAAATCACACCGGGATTTGCATCGCTTGAGCCGATGCAAGCGGTCATTGATCCATATTTAAAAAGTTTATTTAATGGTGCGCCAGAGCATATGCCTGTTTATTTTTATGCGACAGCAGGCATGCGTTTACTCTCTCACGAACAACAACAAGCGCATTACGCTGCAGCTCAACATTGGTTTCAGCAATCTCATTGGGATCTTATCGAAGCAAAAACCATCACGGGCCGTGAGGAAGGCGTGTTTGCTTGGCTTGCTGTAAACCATGAACGGAACATCGTGTCGGGTGATGTACAAGAAGATATTGGGGTGATGGATATGGGTGGCGCTTCGGTGCAAATTGTGGCATCCGTCGCATCGTCAGAGGGAAAAAATCCTGAAGATATCGTGCATGTTAAAGTGCATCATCAAGATATCACGCTGTTTGTGCGTAGTTTTTTAGGGCTGGGTGCAACCTTGGTTGGTCAGCAGTTTTTAAACAGCCCAGCCTGTTTTCCTGAAGGTTATCCACTCCCGAATGGTTCGGTCGGGCATGGTGACGCAGGGCATTGCGAAGCATCTATTAGCCAATTGATTAATCAAGTTCATACTGTAAATAAAATTATACAGCCTGTGTTAGCGATTGAAACACCCAAAACGTGGTATGTACTGGGCGGTTTAGCTTATTTGCTTAAAGAAGAACCTTTCCGTCGAGATGAGCTGGGTGCAACAAATGCATGGCTTTTGGAACAGGCAAATACAAGTGTATGCCGCCGCTCTTGGTCAGACTTACGTGTCGATTATCCTAATAATGAGCGGCTTTCACTGAGTTGTTTTCGAGCGTCGTATTATCATGCGTTAATTGAAAAAGGGTATGGGTTAAGTGCAGATAAATCCATTTATCTTACATCACATGATGAAGAAACCGATTGGACTTTAGGTGTGGTCTTGCATCGGCACTAGTCATCGATATATACTACGCTTCCTTCTTGCCGTTGTAGCTCAGTTGGTAGAGCAATTGATTCGTAATCAATAGGTCGGGCGTTCGATTCGTCTCAACGGCACCATTAAAATCAAGTAGTTACGGATTTTTTTGTGAAAATTTAAAATTTTTGTGTCGAATGTGTGTCGAAATTTGGGCGGGTTATCTAATAATAGCAGTGCTATAAATGTGTAGTATTACTTTCTATATCGCCTAATTGGGCAGTGTGTGTTGAAATTATCGCGATATTGCTATCAATGTTATTGAGTATATCTTTGACCTCGTTAAGATTGTGATCAATGCCATAAATAGAAAAAAGAATCCAGCCAAGAATAATCATTTTAATTGGGAATTGATTGATCTTGATATAATTTGTTCAATATCATTGGCGTCAAAAAAAATTGAAAAAAATGGATCTCCAGTTTCTCGAGAAAATATCCTTGTTTTTTCTTTGAAACTACTCATGAGCATCCTTATTGCCAGAAAATTGATTTAAAGCCGAACGTTCACGCTCTAGTTCTGCACGAAGCTCTTCTTCAGTAGGCAAGTAATGCAAATACTTAGAGGCAAATAATTGCGTGCTATCAGTCAAAACAGAATACTTGGCGACAGCTTCACTTTTTTCGCTGCATAAAATTAAACCGATGGTAGGATTATCATCAGAGTCTTTGCGGTGTTGATCATAAATTCTGACATAAGTATCCATCTGGCCAACATCTTGGTGGGTAAGCTTGCCTATTTTTAAATCAACGAGTAAGAAACATTTGAGTTTATAATTATAAAATACCAGGTCGATATAAAAATCTTGATCTTCTGTGGCGATACGTTGCTGACGGGCCACAAATGCAAAACCTTTGCCAAGTTCTAGCAAGAAATGCTGAAGGTTATTAATGAGCGCCTGCTCTAGATTGCTTTCCAATGTTGAAGTGTAAGGTAAGTTCAAAAAGTCTAGAATATAAGGGTCACGTAAATAATTTTTTGGGGTGTTTTTTAGTTCATCCGTATACGCCTTGGCCTCATCAATCACCGGCTTTTTATCTTTGCTTGATAACAAACGTTCATAATAAAGTTTATCAATTTGGCGATCTAACGCCCTTACAGTCCATGCATTTTCTACAGCTTCTTGAGCATACCATTCGCGTGCTTTAGCATCTTGCACTCGTAATAACATGCGATGATGCGTCCAAGTCAATTTGGTACTCACTGAGTGCCAAATTGGATTTTGTAAGTAAAAAGCCCGCATGTTCAATAAGTTACGTGTAGTAAAGCCTTTACCAAATTCTTTACGCAAGTCTTGTGCGAGCAATTTAATCTGAGATTGGCCATAGGCTGCTCTTTTTTCTCCTTTTTGTTCTTCCTCAACAATCAAGCGGCCTATTTCCCAATAGGTCTTGACCATAGTATGGTTAACAGTTTGCTGTAACTGACTTCTCGATTCATTCAAGAGATTACGAATTGAGGATAATAATTCAGCTGAGGTAGGCATATTCATTTTAAAACTTCCTTTTCTACAGGTTGCATTGTAAGAATTTCAGCAGACCTTATTACCCCCATACATTTTAAAATGTAATCGGTAATCAGTTGCATGGGTTTCCTTAAACGTTCAACATCAGCCACAATGTAGCCAGCGGTGACATCATTACTCATTTTATGATTTAGCAATCTTTTCAATGCATAAGCTGGTATATCTAGACTCTCAGCAATGGTAATAAAAGTTCTGCGTAAATCATGAACAGTAAATTGAATGCCTGAAAGTTGTGTGATTTTAGCCATTTGTTTACGTGGTTCGACAATATACCCAGCAACACCGGTACCTGCGAATACGTATTCATTCGTGCGATTTTCTTTTCGAGATTGTAGTAACGTAAAAAGATAGTCTGAAAGTGGGAGAGTGTGGGGTTCGTGATTCTTGGTATCAAGTACAGTTAATGTTTTTGCTTTTAGATCGATTTGATCCCATTTGAGCATTGCTGCTTCTTGTCGACGTAATCCAGTAAATAATATCAATAACAAGTAATCTTGAAGCGTTGTATTGGTTAATTGCTTGAGTGCTTCATACCATGGGGCTAATTCATGTGATCTGATGAATGTTTGGCGGCGCTCAATACGATACCAAGCGCGTGTTTGTGATAATCGTTTAACGGGGTTTTCAGTAATCAGAGATTTTCCTTGTGAATCTTCATACTGTCCGGCAGCGAAGTTGAAAAGGGCGCGTAACACTCTCATCGATAAATTAGCATAAGCTTCACCATGAGAACTCCCTAATTTTTCGTGGTGTTTAGCTATTTTGTCTTTAGTGATTGAAACTAATGGTTTCTTTCCCCAATTTGAGAATGCTTTACTTAGAATTTGCTTGTAATTAGTGACAGTAGTTTTCTTTAAAGACTTTCTTACTTGTATATAATCATTAAAAACCTCATTCAACGTGACTTCTCGCATTTGCGCTGAGCGTTTTTCTGCAACGGGATCAATGCCCATTGCTATTTGGCCCAGTAACTTTTTAGCCTCATTTTTTGCCATTTCAGCAGTTAATTCTGGATAACGCCCCAGTGTAATACGACATAGTTTATTTTTAATTGATTTCTCAAGAAAAAATGCTTTTGTACCTCCTGATGTGACGCGAACACCAAAACCTTTGATATTGTCATCATAATAACGTTTTTGCGTAGTTTTTCCTGCTTCTTTAGCCTGTGGGGTAGGCAATGCCTCAACGTTAGATTTATTGATTTTCATTTTCACTGCCTATTGATTCGTGTCGAACATGTGTCGAAGAATGAATTAAAAAGCATTCAAGGAATTTATGACGAATTATAAGGCTTAACATAAAGATAATAAAGGGTTTTAAAAGAAATTAAAAATATGTCGAAAGGATTAAAAAAAGTGATTTTTATAATTCGTAATCAATAGGTCAGGCGTTCGATTCGTCTCAATGGCACCAGTAAAATCAAGTGCTTACGCATTCCTAAGAGATATAATAGAGTTGTGGGGTACACTTCGGGGTACACGTAGTAATTTTCTGCTAACAAAATACGTTATTCTTAAAATAAATTAACCCAAATAAATTTTTGTAATATTTATTCTCGAGTGCCCAAGCTCTCTGGTGAGAATCATTCGTGCTTGACGATCCAAGTCTTTTTCAAGCCCTTTTAAATTCTTAGAACTCATGCCTCTTGCAATAGCGGCATGGCCCATACATGTCCAATTCAATTAGACCAGAACAGTTGATTGAGTGCTTCAGGCATAATACATCCGCTTTTTTGATTTTAAAAAGTTCGTTGTGCTCGTTTTGTGCTATACATTAGTAAATAAGCAAAAAATAGGATAACTCATATATGCCTTCTGCACACCAAGCCTTAGTCACGCTCGCCAAAAAACTAGGATACACCGAAGATGAACGGGGTTTATGCCATGGCACGACGTTACGATGCTTGGAGGCGTATCTTTTAGGCGAGCAAGATACGTTTATTGCGCGCATCAATAAAATAAACAACACAAATAACCTGGATGGTTTGATTCGGAACGTGCAAGAAAAAGTAAAGCGACATGAAGGTTTAACGGATGATGAGCGAGAGCTGCTCGACATTCTTGCTTTTTATGACAGCCTTTTTTTATACCATGCACCAAGTTTTCACCAAAAATTATTCAATCAATCACTTTCTCAATCTCATGTAGATGAAGTATCTCATTTGGCAAGCTCAGAGCGTATTCGAGAAAAAGGCGGGCTATCAACGCTTTATTCTGCGCCCAATTGTTTTACAGACCAAGAGCTAAAAAATTACTTGAGTGATATTCAGGCAATCATAACCGATGAGGCATTCAATGCGCCCCAAGCTAATATCGGTATGATTATTTCAAGTAGTAGCCACTCTATGGGGTTATTTTATCAAGCCAAAAATCATACATGGACCCTGATGGATATTAACCAGTGGCCGCCTTTTGAGGTTTCAATCACAAAGAATACCAATTTTTTCTTTAAATTGTTATTTAAATCTCCAATCGACGAGGGCGTAACCGGAAGAATACGCCGAGGCTTTAATTCACATGCTTATACCGCATGTAATATAAAGCTATTAACTACACAAGCAGAGAGGCCAAGTCTTGAGGTATTAAAAATTCAATTGCACCAACTTGCAACGCAATACCCTGTTACACGTGTTATGACACGGGATAAGAAAACAAGGGTCAAGTCTATTTATAATGCATTTTAAATTCTTAGAACTCATGCCTCTTGCAATAGCGGCATGGTCCATACATGTCCAATTCAATTAGACCAGAACATTATCGGCTGATGAAAAAAAAGACTTCATACAAGAGGCAAAAATAGCCCTAAAGCAAAGCAACTTACATGAGTTTTCGGAGAAATTTTTAATTAACCACCCTAAATATGATCGTGATTTATCGCAGGTTACACAATACACACATGTCAAAACGGACAACCCTCTTACTGTTGAAGAATTAGCAGACAAACATGGATTATCCCCCAATGATTTTTCATCCACATTAACAGCGCTGATCGAACGATTTGATATCTTATTTGATAAACCCATCCCATATGAATCAGTTAATCCAACTTGTTATATAGGTGAAGAGCGATACGCATTATTAAATACATTATTAGATGATCAATCTGGAATAGCATGTACCGAGTTTTTACTTCAAAACAGAACGGATGTTTTTTCAGCATCGTTGTGTATTAACTTAATACATGCTGCATTAAACCTTGAGATAAAAGATTTGGATTTATATACTCGACCAGGGTATCACCGGCGTGCATCCAAAGTTTTGCGTAAGACAGAGGAGGCTAGCAAATCTGAAATGCTTAAAGGAAACTTCAATGCCAGTTATGCGAATCTTATTTTTGATAATAAACAGCTAATAGAGCATCTTGCTAAAAGAGGAGAGTTATATTTACTCGGTAAGGAAGATGCATATTTTGCAGAAAGATTGCTCGTAGATTACCCTTATTTGTTAGATTTAAATGAAACCAATGCACTTCAGGAAGTCGTCGAATTAACTGCTAAAGATTCATGCTACTCTGATGAAATGCATCGAATGCAACACACTAAAAAAGTTCCTGAAAGACAGGTTTCTAGTTTTACAGCTATTACATCTAATATTAAGGAAAGACTTGCTGGTTTAAAACCTCGAGAAGCTGATGAAGAAAGCAGCCCATCAAATAAAAAGGGAGCATAGCGAGACAGGTTACGGAACTGTGTCACACTTCAAGGTTCTTGTAATACCAACTACTGCGTGACTAACTAAGCGCATTGCAAAACCCGGCAGGGTCTATATATGTCAACACGCCCTAAGAAAAACCTTCGATTTGACACGTTATCATTTTAGAAGATAACGGGTAGGGAAGGTATCTTCCCCAATAAAGTTTTGTATGCACTCCGCCCATCGTTCAAGTGCGTCTTTGCGTTGAGGAAGCATCTCATTTTTATTATATGTTGCCATGATTCCTGGCATTTTATGTCCTAAGCACTTTTGAATCACTACGGGATCTATGTTTAAACTTTCACCCAATTGTGTTGCAAAGGTACGACGAAGATCGCGTGCTGTCCACTCAGGAATGCCAACGCGTGCTTGAATGCGTCGAATGGCGCGTGGTAGAGCATTTTCATCCAAAGGTTGATGAAGAACAAAGCTTGGGAGAACAAACGGGCTGTCGCTTATTGATTTAAGTTTTTCAAGTATTAACTTTGTTGGTTTAGATAAGTGAATTTTAACTGAAATAGTACCCTTGGTGTTTTCGGGTGGAATCGTCCAAAGTGAGTTTTTGAAATTAAATTCATTCCATTTTGCGAGCCTTATTTCTGCTGTTCTTACGCCAGTAAGAATGATTATCTTGATAGCACTTTTGGTTTGCAATGACATATTCGATTGATCTGTGTCGAGGAACTGCCAGATACGTTTGATTTCCTCAAGTGTTAAGAAACGTTCACGTGGTTTTTCTAAGCCACCAATGTCTCGTGAACGAATCGTACTTGCTGGATTTTGCGTGATGTTTCCGTGACTAACCGCATAATTGAACGCTTGTTTTAAGGTAGCTAATACTCGATTAGCATGAATAGGTGCCCCTCGCTTAACAATGCTATCCATGGCTTGAGTAATATCTATGGGTTGGAGCTTGTCTAGGTCCATATTTCCGAGTAGGGGAATAATATCCGCATCTATTTGTTGTTTGATTTGAAGAGGTTTTTTACGATTTTTTTCAATGTAGTTTGTATACCATGACAAGATAAATTTTTTTACAGTATTTTGTTTGTGATTTAGTTCTGGTGGGTTAGATAGCTTTGGGTTAATACCTGTACGTCGAATAGCTCTCAATTTATGAAAGCGGTTTCTTGCTTCTACCAGACTTATTTCAGGGTAGTGTCCCAAAATAATGTAGTCTTTTTTATGATTGATTTTATATCGGTATATCCAGCTTTTTGTGCCTGCTGGATAAATGAAAATACCAAATCCTCCTCCTTCAAATTTTTCTAGCCTTTTATCTTGTGCTTGTAATCGTTTGATATAAGTTTCGGTAAAGTTGAGCATTGCTTATCCTAAAAAGTATTTTGATGGGTACTTTGATGGGTTTTTTGTTCGGTAAAATAATAACTATATATATTTATTTGATTGATTTTATTGGTTTTTTATAGAAATAACAAGAAATTAAATTAGTTTTTAAATCAATAGGTCGGGCATTCGGTTCACCGAAACGATAGCCGTGAAATCCATACCTTTGAGTATAATTATTCTATTAAGTATAAATTTTGGTATTTGATATTTACTCTAAATGAAAATAGTATTTGTAATTAATAAGGATGTTAGGCTTTGATTGAAAAGTTGTCAGGTGTAATGAGTGGCTACGAGTCAGCTATTTTTATTGATGTATTATCTTAAATAGGGACAACGATGACTAACTTTATACGTCGTTCACAGAGTAGCCGATATAAATGTCAGTATTCTGTGTATTTATTGGAAAAAAAGCAGAAGACTTATGAGCCTCCCGCGATTATTCGTCTTCGAGATTCTGAGCCAGAAGGCGGAAGCTTGAATGTTCCTGAAGCGAGTACGGGCTTGTTAGAGTCTTAAGGTCATGACGCAAAATCACCTATGAAACGATAGTTATACCCGGAGAGCATGATGACTAGAGTCACATTTAAATCACGTGCATTACTTATTACTTTAACCGCACTAGGTTTATTGCCGACGTTAAGTTTCTCAGCATCAAGAGCTATTACAACACAAGATTTATTCACGAAAATATCAGCCACTGAGCCTTGGTATAAAGGCATATTAACGGCAACAAAAACGGTTAGTTTTCAGCAGTCTGCGAGCGGTGGTACAGACGCCACCACAGTTTCAAAAGTACAACTGGGTTATTTTACCTCGGCTGATTGTACGGGTGCGTTAGCCGGTGATGGTTTTTATAACACACCTAATGGTACCTCGTTTACCATCAGCGTAGGTACACCTTTCGGGCTTGTTGCTGCATCCAGCTGGAATGTGGGCGAAACACAGCTCAATATTGCTGATATGACAACGATTAACTCGGTTGCCATCACTTTAAAAAGTACAAATAATGATGTACCGCAGTCAAATTTTTCAACCAATAGCTTTGCTTGTGTGGCGGTAACCTGTGCAGCCAATGCATGTACATCCGCTGCTGGTACTCAGAGTTTTGAGCTAAAAACAACGGCGGCCGTAGGTGACCCAGCAGATGGCGGAGTGATTGTGGATACCGATGGGCTGATTGCGACGGCATTGGATGATAGCACGGGTATTCAATGGGGTGGTACTGGCACAACCATTGGTGCGTCCGCACAAAGTGATACGGATGGTGCAGCCAATACTACGGCAATTGTAACAGCACTTGGTGAAGAAAATTATGCAGCCCAGCTATGCAACGCTCTTTCCATAACCGGTGGCTACACGAGTGATTGGTTTTTGCCGGCTAGAGAGCAGCTGAGTGCGCTTTATGATAATAAGGAGACAATTGGTAATTTTGCCAATGATAATTACTGGAGTTCTACCGAGTTTCCCGGTAATCCGTCGCTCAACGCCTGGGTCCAGTCCTTCGACAGTGGCTTCCAATTCAATAGCGATAAGGACAACAGTAGCCGTGTTCGGTGCGTTCGGGCTTTTACCCCTTAATTTCTTTCTTCAGTTTAGGGAGTAGGTCTATTTATACAGCCGTTTTCGTCAATCAAGTTTACATATCAAGTTTTTGTGAACTTCCTGATAAAAACCGAACTTGGCCATGAATGTGATTGATTTTGTTGTTATCAAATACAAACTTAGCAATAACTTCGGCCAAAATTTTATTTCCTTCATCATCTATTGCTTTGGGGATATAGATTGCAAAGAGCCTATCACGGTCTTCTAAATGAGACAGGTAGTCTATGGATTTCATTGACATTGATTGCTTTTGGGTAACAACGTGTTCTATGTATGGAGTAAGAGAAAGGTGTACACCATTGATTTCTTGGGTGTAGTTTGGGGAAAAGTATTCTCTAATGGTTTTTTCGGTATCAAGGTTTGGGTTGTATACATCGGCCCAAATTTTTTTAATTAATTCAAGTTTTACGCCCATGATTTTATCCTAATTTTAGTGTATTCACGCGAAGCATCCTAACACAAATGCCCCCTGAAATTTATGCTAGAATCAGATGCCCCCAGGGTCAAGTCTATTTATAATGCATTTTAAGTTAATCAATCTTTCAGGGTATCTGGTTGATGTGCAGCGGTTTTTATCGCCTATAGGAAATAGCTTTATAAATAGATTTGACCCTGGGTCTGACTCATTGCGAAGCCTGATTAAAGTGGCAGGGTCCATGCCATTATTTCTAAATTGCCGCTACAGTCTAAGAATAAGTATTGACCCAAAATAAACCATCGTGTATGATTATTGCAATTAAATTTCATGGGATGTATTTTTATGCTTTTTTTTGATGACAAGTTGCTACTGAAATATTCCGGTGTTACTGGGAGCCGTTTAGTCAGCGACCGCACCGGCACTGCTTTTAATGATGCGCGTGTTGCTTATACTGCTGCTTGTGATGCTCGTGATGCTCGTGATACTGGTGATACTGGTGATACTGGTTATGTTGATGTTGTTGCTGCTGCTTATCATGCTCGTGCTTGTGCAGCTTATAATGCTGCTCGTGCTGATTATTCTGCACACAAACACACCAAACCATTCAAGCCATTCAACTCAAGTTCAGATGCTGCATTATCCGTACTTTCGGTAATCTCCGCTCCAATACTTTTAACGCTTCTTGCTCTTGATGAGATGCTCTCGTTTATTGTTTCTAGCCTTAAATCTATTTATAACTTTGTGACCTCAAAGCCGGATATAGCAAAAGAATCAGGTGCGGAAGCGGTCGGTCATTTGTTTAACGCTTTCAAGGCATTGTTTGCGGTTACGGTGAGTCCTGTTGTAAATACCGTCGATTTTGTTGGTAGTTGTGTTACAACTCTTACAACAGAGGCCGATGAAAACCCTTTGGGTTATAACGCGTAGTTTTCATAAAGGCACTAAATACAGCCGAAACCTTCTTCTTTCGGTTGTATTTACAAATAACGCTTAATTCCCTAGGTAATTGATAGAAGGTCGATTAAAACGCAAATTTGAGTCCTTAGTCCTTAGGGTCAAGTCTATTTATAATGCATTTTAAGTTAATCAATCTTTCAAGGTATCTGGTTGATGTGCAGCGGTTTTTATCGCCTATAGGAAATAGCTTTATAAATAGATTTGACTCTGATACCGGTTTGCGCTGATATCCCCGCCCTAGGAGAGCCGTGAATATTTATTGTTGTTTTTATCGTGTATTAATCTCGTTTAATAGTTTATTCATGATGTATACACAACCCGAAAAAAGTACGGCCCATATTAAACCTTGAATAAGCGGACTTAAAACGGGATATACAAAATGCGCTACACCCAATTTTATACCTGCAGCGTAAGTTAACGGAAAACCACACAGCGCAAGCAAAGGCATGTATTGCGCATACTGCATTAAAAATCGACGCATACCAAAACAGATGACCGAAAAATTAATCCATAAAGCCAAAATCCAGGGCGGAGCAAAGTAATCACCCCATGCGTTAAATTTAAACGAAAGTATGCCATAAGTTTGAAAGAGTGAATCGACAAGGTAGCCAAACAGTGAAAAAGCGATAAGCCAAAGAATAAACGGTTTAACATGCTTTTTTGTGATAAATAAAGTCGATTGGATCAAGCTGATAACGATTGAGACATAAAGCGCGACATAGCCTAAATTTGCACGTGCAAAATATATACTTAAAAACCAGACGATATAATAGAGCAAAATAAGTATAAATATTTTAGGTGCATTCATGTTGCAATCAGCCTTGCTTTGTTGAATTTTATTGACCCCAGAACGGTGATGAAAAGCAGCATCGTTCTGGGGTGCGATAATGTACCTAAAATAATTTTACGTTTTATGAGATCAATTGTGAAGCGCTAAGTGTTTGCAAGTGCTCTTGAAACTCATCGGATGATTTAGTTCTTTCAGCACTCGAGAACATCCCAAATCTTGGGTAGGTTAAAGCGTTTAATAATGTTTCTTTAGACTCTGAAGGTTGGGGAGGCTTCGTAAATGAATCTAGACCTCGTTTTTCAAACTCAATTTCACATGCTGCATCATGAATGCGTCGTGCTTTGGCACCTGCTCGAAAGCTTGACCAGCGTTTGCTATTAAAACCATGAATAACATTTTGTATGTAAGGAATGGTTGCACCCAAATCTTGATGTAAATGAATAAGCTTGGTTTTACAAGCTTCAATTTGAGTACTATTGACAGCTCCTTGAGTAAAATCTTTAAACGTTTGATTAATTTCTTCTAAGCTACGTGTATGAAATTCGATATATTTTGTATCTGATTCTCCCATTTGAAACTTAGATAAGCTCTGGAGCAAAACGAGTGTTTCGCAATACGAATTAAAGTAATCGTACGTTTCATCGACGACGGCGTTGAGGCTTGAATAAAACACGATCGTATGCTCATAGTCATGCAATCGTGAAAGTGCGTCTTGGTCTTGATCGTACATTTCTCGTAAGTTAGCCAGGGTTTTACGATATTCACATACAATCTCTAAACGTGTGAGCTCATAGTACCCAGATGAAGCTAAGTAATGCTTTTCCCGTTCTTTTATATATGGATTACGATAAAGACGTGTAGATTTTTGAACGCATATAGCATCTATTTCTGAACGAGCGGCGGCAATAATAGCATCGAGATCGTTAAGATCTTCGGGTTCTTCGATGTGTTTTTTCGTGATATAGAAGTAATCATTTGCAATATCTGCGGTCTTGGTACTAAAGAAGTGTCTTCTAAAAGCACGAATTAAGTCCAAGAGCCTTTCTATTTTACTGTTGCAAGGGAGTGACGGGTCTAAATTTGTGATGTTTTGTGAAAATTCACGATTTTCTGAGTAAGGGGTTGCCTGTCGGTAGTGCTTGATTAAACGCTTATAATAGGTATCGAGCGCTTGAATGTGATTGACATATCCATCAAAACTACAAGCTTCAAGAGGTTTTGGGAAACGTTCGTAAGAACAAACGGAAGTAATGACGCGGTGATTTTTAATATGTTTCTCAGCTGTGTTAATCAACTCCACGAGACTGTTTGAAATTTTATCCTTAAGTGTATTGAGCGAATCAAAGGTTTCTGTATCAGCATTTAGGCCATCGATTTGGTCTAAATACTCAGGCAGTTGGTTGCGAACGGATCTAAATTGTTCTTGTATGTTCGTAATGACAGCTTGTTTACGTATACGTACCCGTTCACAAGGCAGATCAAGCGCTTGTTCAGCTTCAATCCATATGAACTGTAAACGCTCACTATCACGTAAATAACTTATGTGTTTTTGTTCGTTAACTAAATCAAAAGC
Source organism: Legionellaceae bacterium (assembly GCA_029212505.1). GTDB lineage: Bacteria > Pseudomonadota > Gammaproteobacteria > Legionellales > Legionellaceae > JAALKW01. The sequence continues at coordinate 146,753 of JARGOS010000003.1, forward strand.
AAGTTGGTTTTGCAAAAGCTTAAGACACCAAGTAGCTGCTTTGATACGATGTGGCGCGATAAGGTTTTTACGAAAAAAACCTTTTTGAGTTTCTATGTATTTTTGAAGATCTGTAATAATGCTCTGTATTCTTTCGTCTTCACGTGCATCAACCGGAGAGGGAAAAAATTCTTGATCAAAGCCACGTCGCTTTTCGGAATCGGTTAAAATTACTTTTGCATGCTGTACGCGATTAAAGATAACTTTGGCTTCTTCGCTAGGGTCTTTATCTGGATGATACTTTAAAGATAATTTGCGCACTGCTTTACTTATTTCGTTTAGCTGAGCAGTTCGTGTCAAGCCAAGTACTGTATAAAGGTTTTCAGAGTTAAAATCAGGTTCCATCGATAAATCCTTACGTATATTGTTTATGATTGGGTCATATGTGATTGGTGAAATTATTTTGCGCACAATAATAAAGTCAATATTAGTCATGATCAAGGCATGTTTTGATCAGATGTATGCGTATATGTTTGAATATTACGCTTTTTTCGCCTATACATAATATAACGATGGCTATATTGTCTAAAATGAGTTTGGAGATATTGATGACGAATAAACCGGAAGATACTGCACGCTTAAATGCGCGGAAAAAGGCATTGAAAGAAGAGTATGACAAACAATTAAGAGAAATCGAGCAGTCAAAGCCAACGATTTCTCCTTTAGCAACTCATGAAGCTTCTCAAGATCAAGGCATCGATGAGTCGACTGCATTAGATGTTGATACAAAAGATCCAGAAGCTTTAATCAAAGCATATAATCTTATCGCCAAAAATGATGATGGAACCTATAAAGATGGGTTTTGTGAAGTCAAAGTTAATCCGGATGGCAGCAGATTCTTTAAGTTTCCTTCGCCCGAAGAGGCCGGTGATTTTTTTGAAGCGAGAGCAAAGGAAGGTCATGTTTTTGAGCTAAGAGACGCACAGACAAAAGAGCTCATTGCAGCATCGAAGGGTGATGGGCAGATGTACCGGCCTGACGGCACGGTGTTTGGGCCTGGTGAGTTTAAGCAAGCGCTCAAAGATATTGACGAAAATCGTAAAAATGATGAACAGAGTATGTCGCCTATGATATAGCGTGTGAGGGGTTGTCATGAAAACGTTAACTCAATGCGTTGATGATCTTAAGTTTAGTTTGGAGCTGATTGCTGGTCGACATATGACCCAAGACTATCAAGGTTTGGGCGTCAATCTTATGGCTACAAATGATTCTGAGCGCGCACGTAAGTTTTCTGAATCATGGCTTCAAGAACAAAATCAAGGTGATACACCACCGTCGTTCGATAACCCATATTCACACAAGGCCTTACAAGGGCTCTGGAATGTAGCTGATATTTTATCGATTGCGCTTACTTATGCGCCACGCGAATGGAGTATTGGTATTGTTCGTGGCCTTATGGCGACAGATGACAACAGAAAAAGATATTTAACCTGTTTAAGTGAGAGCATCGATTATATTGATGCTAGAAGTATGCTTCCAGTACCGTTTATCGTCGATGATGATACGTACCGTATGAATTTGGCGATCATTAGTTTTATTACAGCGATACGTGAAACAACCCATGGCCAAGCTTTGCTTACGGCGCTACGCAATATTTGTCAAACCATCTTGCGTCAACCCATGGCCGTGGATGAAGAAATTATGCAGGTGGCACAAACGCGAGTCGAGCTCTATGAGCGATATCAGATGCAATCTGATGATGCATCTATTCCCGAGTCTGATTTCTATGATGCTCGAGAAGGTAATGATGACGATGAAGATGAAGATGATGGGCTTAAGTATTATGATGCTATCAGTGAGGAAGCTAAATGTTCATATGTAGAAGAAAGTTTTTTTAATCGGGTGTCGGCCAGGCGTCATGAATGCACGCAAGAACCTGTTAAACATGAAATCGATTGGAATCTCTGGCTACGTATGCTTAGCGTGATTGCTTCAGTTGCAGGTGGTGCAATGTTGGTGGTGGGGTTATTGTTACCGATACCGGGGTTAGCCATTGCCGGTGCTTGTTTATTGGGAGCGGGTCTTGCGCTTGGGGATTCTGCATTTAAGGCCGTTTAAACTTATTGATTTTATTTAATCATTACGTTAATATTCCGTTCATTATTTCGTCTTGGTGTATAAAGTGAATAAAAATATTATCGTCGTGCTTGCTAGCGCATTATTAAGTCAACCTGCTTTAACGGCTACGCGGATTGATTTACAGCATCAGTCAGGAAATTATATTAAGTCTTATGTTTTATCAAATACTTTATCAAATTCAACATATTTAGCGCCTTCAACGCAATTGCGTCAAGTGAAAGATGATATGGATTTCAATCAAACACGTCACATACGGTTACAGCAAATGTATGCGGGCGTCCCTGTGTGGAATGCAACGGCGATTGTTCATCTTCCAAAAGCAACAAACAAGCTTGGAGTGTATGCAAATATAAATCGGCATACATCAATGAGTGGCGCTATCTATGAGGGTCTGGAGCAAGATTTAGGTGCACTTCAGGCAAAATCTGGGACACAAGCTTTAGTCAAAGCGAAGCGCGCGTTTGAAGAAAAATTAGGGCTATCAAATATTAGCTATACGCAAGAGTCGATAAAAACGATTGTATATATTGATCAATCGCAACAAGCGCATTATGCATTTTTAATCAGTTTTTATTATGATGATGGCGAAACGGGCGCGCATCGTCCAACCTCGATTATTGATGCAGAGTCGTTAGATGTTTATCGCCAATGGGAAGGGGTCTTATCAGAAAGTCCTATGAAGCCATCAGAAGTCTTGGTCGGAGGCGTGGGCGGAAATGAAAAAATAGGTGAAGTGTTTTATGATGGCGCCGAAGGGCATTTACCTCCAGTTAAAGCCGAATACATGCGGTATGAAGGCCAGCAGGGTGGTACAACGTTTCAACAGAATTATTGCATGCTAATGAATGATGAGGTCATGATTGATGATATGTCCTATGGAGGTATTAACCCATCGCTGTGCTCTGTTGCGGGACAATTCAGTTCGATATTTTGGTTAAGCAATGATTATAATGGAACGCGCTGGAAAGGCGATGAAGTGAACGGGGGGTACTCACCCAGTTTAGATGCTTTTTATGGCGCTAATACGGTGCTTAATTTTTATCGTGAATGGTACGGTATGCCGGCGCTCGTACAAGAAGATGGTAAAACACCGATGCCGCTTAATATGCGTGTCCATTATGGCAGAAATTATGACAATGCTTTTTGGGATGGTCAACAAATGACATTTGGTGATGGTGGCTCATTATTTTATCCTTTGACGTCGTTAGGTGTTGCAGCACATGAAATTAGCCATGGCTTTACCTCACAGCATTCGAATATCGATTATTCTGAGCCCGAAATGGGTGCGCTGCATGAAGCGTTTTCAGATGAGGCTGCTGTAGCAATACAGTACTATGCGACAGGAAAAAGCGTATGGGATATTGGTCGAGATATCAAAAAAGATGAAGGCGCGATGCGTTATTTAGATAACCCAAAAAAAGATGGCCGATCGATTGATCATATGCGTGATTTTGATGCCTCCGAAGTGCACGCGGGCGCGGGGATTTTTAATAAGGCCTTTTATCTTATCGCAACGTCGAAAGGATGGGATATTCGAAAGGCTTTTGATGTGATGCTTAAAGCGAACATACATTATTGGAATCCAAGCATGACGACGCTTGCCGAGGCCGCATGCGGTGTGACGGCTGCAACACAAGATTATGGTTATAACGTTGCTGATGTGCGCGTTGCTTTTGCTCAGGTGGGTATTGATACGGGGCAGTGCTCTGGATAAGTATGCTTAAAATAAAATTTCTTGAAAGAGGTTCTTAATGATAAATCAAATTCCACCGTTTGGTGCGATGTTTAATGTTCTTGTAAGAGCACTGGATGATACACGATCGTATTATATTCATCGTACTCTCTTGCACACAGCGATTATGAACAACGATCTCGTCTATTTCGAGGCGCTCATGAATGCACCTGAATTACGCGTCAATTGCCTCGATGAAGAGGGAAGAACGCCTTTACATACAGCTGCATTTTATGGTCGTTATGATATGGTTGTTGCTTTGTTAGATCGAGGTGCTGCAAGTAATAAACGCGATACAAAAGGGCATACACCGTTGCATGACGCGGTGAACCCTATTTTTGTCGAATTGACAGAGGAACATGTACACATAGCCGAGTTACTACTAAGTCGAGGCGCTAAGGCATCGATGGAATCAAACACTGGTTTTACACCGTTAAATTGGATGGGTAAGTACCTCAGTCATACAGGTGTAAACGAAGAACGTGCCGGCTATATGCTTAAACTTGCTAACAAACTAATAATTTATGGTGCTAAGGCCGATGAGTCTGCTGTAGATACGTATGTTGATGCAAATAGCTCTGAAAGCCTGATGTCATCTTCCAAACGAGGTCACAATGACGAGGAAGAAATTCACAGTCATGATGCTTTAAGCTCGGTACATACGCCACTCACGTGGGCTGTGTCATTAGAGTTAAATGATATTGTGCGATTGTTTGAATCTGAGCTACAAGTCGGTAACACAGAACTTGACGCAGTAACATCTGGCTTAACGAGCTTAAGCTTTTTATCTCAAGAAAAAAATAAAAAACGCCCAAGAGTCATAGACGTAGTAGACGTAATTGCACCACCGAATTCACCCGAGCAAGATGATACAAAGGATATAAGTCAATCTGTGTATGGCGCTGGCTTATAACCTGAATGAAGTATGATGTATTTTTTTATGTTGAACAACGGGATGTTGGTTTTTAGCTGATGCCGTGTTGCCTCGAATTTTCAGCGTGTTTTTGGGGTTATTAGTTGTTAATTTGATTTTAATTTTGTTGTTATGCTGTTTTTTTTTGGAAGAATCGGTAATCAATAAATTTTTTTCAGTGAGATTTTGAATAAATTCATCGAAAGAGTCGGGCGTTCGGACTTTAATCGTTAATGTGCTTATTTCTCGATGAGATTCAATGGCTTGGTTTTGACTGTTTTTTGCTTCATGCTCGATGGCTTTGAAGAGTTTATCAAGTTCTTTTTGTTCTTCTACGGAGATCTGTTCGCGCTGAGTAAGAAAGAGGAAGCCGGCGCCTAAGTCTATTTTAATCGACAACAACGCATGGGGTGAATCATACCGATGAATATCGTCAGTTCCTTTTTCATATTGCCACAACGAGCTTTCTGAGAACGTTTCCAGTAGCGATTGCGGTGGCTTGTTTTGGTTCGTTTTTTCGTGCCCTTGGCAGGCGGATAGGCCCATCGCTCGGCACATGCTACACCCATTATTGTCAAGGGCTTTATATCGTGAGCTCGTATATTCATCCATGGTCATGTGAAATCCTATTTAACCCATTTATAACTGTAGTATAGGTCACAATTCTGAATATATTTTGGTCCGCAAGTTTTATAGTAAAACTATCTTGTCGTGAATATGGATCAACCCGGCAATCTTTACATCAGAGAGTGGTTTGATTAGACTCGCCCTTCAGGTGATTTTTATACGTATTTATCTAAACTTAAGAGAAACTTCATGTCTTTTTTCAAAATTTTAAAACCACTTTTATTATTGTGTTTGTGCGGTATTGCTTCTGCACAAAGTGCAGAACGGCCGATATCGCCATGGTATTTAGATACAGGTATACGTTATTGGCTTGGCCAAAGTGATTTCGAATTTAACTTATTTAATTTTACCGGCAAGGAGCACCTCTCTCGTCTAACGGATCAAAACGTCGTCACAAATTCAGCTGAAGGATTTTGGCGCTTGGGTCATCAAGATGGCGTATTTTTGAAAGGATATGTGGGTGCAGGTTCTAATACTGGCGGTGAATTTATTGATGAAGATTTTCCACCCGGACTCGATGTCTATTCACGCACCCAAAGCACGCAAAAGCACGGGCGTTTAAATTATCTAAGTTTTGATGTAGGTTACGATCTAATTCAGCACGACCGTTATAAATTAAGCCCATTTATTGGGTATCATTATTGGTTAACGCATTACAATAGTTTTGGTTGTAAGCAAACGGCGAACAATGCTGATACGTGCACAACGTTAGCTTTTTCTGATGCCACAAATGCGCTCAATGATACAGCGTCGTGGAATTCTTTGCGCCTTGGTCTGAATGGGGAAATACAGCTTTCAGATAACTTAATTTTTACTGCCGATGCTGCCTATATTTACGCCTATCTTTTGGGGCATGATTTTCATAATTTACGCTCCGATATTCGGGGGGAATTTTTTGAGGGTGTGGGTGATGGGGCACAAGTTGATGTTGCACTCAATTGGCTTGCAACACCGGAACTCTCGATGGGCATAGGCGCACGCTGGTGGAATGTCAATACCGATGGCTATGCACATTTTGAAGAACTTGCTGTTGAAGGACGGCCGCAATATATGAATGCCACACAACAAAATTATGGACTGATTCTTCAGTCTCATTATCGATTTGATGATAGCCAGCACCATGTTACATCGAAAGACGGTGATGAACGTCTGAAGTGGAGCGGTTTTTTGGTTGGTCTAAACCTAGGTTACGGCATGAATCCTAATAATGCATCGGTCCTTCCTTACCAAACAACGCCAAGCGATCTTGCTTATTATTCACCGTTGCTGGTGCATCTACAGTCGTCAGGCTTTATTGGTGGTGGACAAATTGGATACAGTTGGACAAAAAACAACATACTTTGGGGGCTTGAGGCCGATCTTGATTATGCAGCCATTGGCGGCACAAATAGCGTGACGTTTTCACCTTATCCATATTTGCTTAATCATTCTGTAACACAGCAACTGAATGCATTAGCAACGGTAAGAGGCAAACTAGGAAAAGTTGTGTCTAATACATTGCTTCCTTATGTTACGGCGGGCGTTGCTTTCTCTAATACTGAAATGACGTATGGACAAACCATTGCTTATCTTAGCTATCCGTTATTAGAAAGCACCTACAGGAATTCACTATTCATGACAAACTGGGTAGCTGGTGCTGGCTTAGAATATGCTGTGAGCAATCATATGAGTTATAAACTTGAGTATTTATATCTCGATTTAGGGAACCAATCGATGGACACAGATTATTATGCGGTTGATTCAGCATTTGCAAGCAATGTTGTCAGACTTGGAATTAATTATCATTTTTAATGATATAAAATGCTATAATCGGCTACTAAAAGCAGTAATGGTATGGCAAAAGGCAAAGGATAGCGGATGCGAAAAAAAGTATTTTTTATAGGACTAGGGTTAATCACGATGATGTTAATCCTGGTTGCCATGGTGTTTACATTTCGTTATGAAGTGGATGAATACTATGAGAAAAAAAATAATTACGAAGTAAGCAAACAAGCACTAGAAAATGAACTTAAAGCCTTGGAAATCCAAGGAGTACTGCCTGGTAACCAAGCATACCTCGATAAGAAGCGACGTTTACACAATCTTGAAAAACAAGGCTTGCTGAGTCATGTACCCGAATGGCCACTCTTAATTTTAGGCGTGCTGGGTATTATAGCTACAAGAATGGTTAATTATTTTATTGATCTTGTTTGTTTTTATTTTCAAAAATATATTAAAGAGTGAGCATGTTAAAAAAAGATTCCATTGTTCTTGCTACGGGTAATATAGGAAAAATTAACGAGTTTAAAGCACTTTTACAATCTAAACCGTGTATTCCTCAGAGAGCGTTAGGAATTAATGATGCAGATGAAACGGGCCTTACGTTTATTGAAAATGCATTAATCAAAGCGCGTCATGCTAGTCGTATATCGAATATGCCGGCTATTGCTGATGATTCAGGTTTGGTTGTTCCTGCACTACAAGGTAGACCTGGTATTTATTCTTCGCGGTTTGCAGGCGATCAGGCGACCGATCAAGATAATATAAACCACCTGCTGAAGTTATTAAAAAACCAAACGAACACAACTAAAATTGATGCTTATTTTTATTGCGTGATTGTATTTATACAGCATGCAGATGATCCAACACCTTTATTTGGAACAGGGCGTTTGGATGGCCATATTGTGACTAATCCAACAGGAACACACGGGTTTGGTTATGATCCTATTTTTTATCTCAAAGAGTATGACTGTACGTTGGCCGAATTGCCAGCTGCAATTAAAAACACGCTGAGCCATCGAGCACAGGCGTTAAAAGCATTACGTATTTAAATTTATATTCATCTAATCACCAAGGAGGGTAGAAGTATGTTGTTTTTTCAAGAGGAAGTGCAAGCGCAATTCATGTACCCCATGACGCCGTTAGAGAAGAATTCCGATGGCGTGTATCCCGTGTATAAAGAACGTTGCGGTGTTTTGCCGTGCTACCTCAATGACGAAGGAAAACTTGTTTGGGGCGGCGTGGAATCCAACCGTGTCGGCCCTGCGTTGGTGGGTTTGCCTGCGGGTGCTCGCGATGTGATTGCTATAAAAGATGGGCAGGAAACGCGATTAGAACTAGGCAAGCCGTTTCCTGATGTGTCGTGTGAAGCGCTAACGCCGTTTGTCGGTGAATTATTTAGAAATGAGGCTTATCAAACGATTGCTGAAGCATTAGAAGCAAATGGTTTTCGGTTGTTTGTTGAAAATGCATTACAAGCCGCGCTACATGAAGCTGAAGAAGAACACGGTGCCGATATCAGCGAGTATACAGGCCGAGACCGTCGCTTGTTAATCGAGTTATTGGAAATGCCTCAGCAAGCGATTGTTGCAAAAAAAGGGACCGAAATCATGCATGTATGGGTGGCTTATTTACAAAGCTGTGAGGGTATAGCACTCAAGCGTACAGAGAAAGTCGATAGAAAAATTAAGCGAAATTTTGGTCGTGAATTTTATGAGCAGGGGTGCTGGGGTACTTTGGATGAATTTAAAGATAAATTACGATTAGAGCAAGAAAGGTTCACATCACCTGATGTTATGGCTACGTATGATACGACACAAAATGAATTGATTGACGGCGCACTAAGCGCCTGTGAAGGCGCGCTTAGTTTTTTAGAGCGGACTGAGGCCGCATGTATTTCTGCTTTTGAATTACGAAGCCCAACTTCACACAGCATAAGTTTGTGACGACATGTGCCTGTTGCCTCAAAAGTAAATGTTACCGAAGAAATGATCCGTTGCCTCATAAGT
>JARGOS010000017.1 GCA_029212505.1 Legionellaceae bacterium
TATGCAGGAGTTAAATAATATGACTTGTTAGGGCGTCCCGTGCGTAAGGTGAGTAAAAAATTAAAAAACAAAAAATTCTAATTGATAATCATTCGCATTTGAGATAAAGTGTCATTTTTTATGATGATAAATTATATTAAGAGCTGACCATGGCTGATTCAATAAGAAGAGAAGAAGACGCGCGTAGAGCTGAACACGCAGCTCAAGCATCGATTGATTATAAACGCTACCTCATCTTGGCCCTTAGTGCAGGCGCAAGTCTTATTTTAGGCCTGCTCAGCTTTGGTGGTGTGTACGCCTTATGGCCAGCACTCATCCCCGCCGCCAGTGGCTTTGCGCTATCTGTTGTGTATGAGTTTGAGATTTACTCCCAAAACCTCACGCGTGCTTTTGAAAAGCTGTTCAGTGGTAATTATTTTGAAAAACAACTCCCTAAATATTATTTACACCATTATTTTCAGACCCAAAGCGCAGGCGATGAACGACTTGCGTTTTTTAAAGAGTATGAAAAAGCATTGCGAGCAAATACGCTCGAGAGGCTTCCTGAAGACGAAAAACGAAAAGCCATCGAAAACGCAGAAAAAAATTATGATGCAGCATGCCAAGAAACTTTGCGCACTGATCTAAGTCATGATGAACTACGCAAAGCCTACCAAAATCAAACAGATACGCATGCTGTGCTCAATAAACTCAAAATACTTGATAAACTTGATGGGCTCGAAGAAATATTTGATGAGCAAATTAATGCGAGCAAGAAGTATAAAAAACCCACATCTCCATATGCACAATATGCAAAACCTAAAAGCCTTCATGCTTTTTTACATAAAACACGAGCTGATGACCAACCATCAATCCACGAAGAATACAAGAACAGTGTAAAGTGGCGTAAATTTTATATCCCCACACTACAATTCTTTGCTTTACTGACAACACTTTCCATGAGCTTAGGCACCAGCTATCTTTTGGTTGAGTTTTTTAGTTTAGTTCCTTGGCTTGCCGCTATGCCTGCCGTACTCCCCGTGATTATTGTACCGCTCTCGGTACTGGGTGGTGTTGCGTATGGTTTGCTGACGTTCAACGCGGTCACGAATTTGATGGCCAATAACACGGTGGTTAACTGGGCTCGAAAAATACGCAACAATTTTTATAACGACGGCTTAACGTTTAGCAATATCACGATGGCGGCAACGGCAACGCTGCTTTTTGCCCTCGCCTTAACCCTCACCATTTGCACCGCAGGAACGTGGTGGACCATCGCGCAACAAGTGCGCCCCCTGTTTGGCTGGATGCGACGCATACCTACCTTTTTTATGGCGGTAGTTAACCCCGTGATTATGTGGTTTTCTTCACTTGCATTTAACATCGAAAACACCAGTGGTACATTGCACGAATTATTTCCTGAGCATGACAAAAACGACCCGGTAGATATCTCACCCTCACTCTGGGAAAAAATTAAAACTGCCTGCAACAACACGGCAAAACATTTATGGGAAAAAGAAAACATCGGGCAATGGCTGAATCCTTTTCGACCCATACTTTACCTTGTTTTATCCTTACGCTACGTTCTGTTTGCGGGGCATTTACTGAGTATTGGCGCAACCGCTGATAGAATTCCGAAGCTTTCACAATACGTGTCTTCATGCCTGGGCGGCTTAAGTGAAGGTTTTGAAGATTGGGATTACTTTTTTGGTGAACACAATCACCCTAAAACCTTGCATGCATTACTGCATGACCGCTTAGGTGAATCTCAAGGCCATAATCATGATCAAGATTTGCCTACAAAATTAGTCAACTTGTGCACCATCCCGTTTTACTACGCCTCGGCACATTGGAATGCCTATTTCAGCACGTTTAATCGTGATGAAACCACACATGCTACGTATGAATCATCATGGGCAAGATTACACGAACCATTCATCCCTCAAGATGAAGACAATGCTTGTGCTTGCTGCCCTCCCAATCAAGGCCATATGTTTACACCCATAGGGGGAAACCTAACCCTCTTCACTGCGGCCCCGTCTCGGGTAAATCGGGAAAGTTTGGACACGGTTGCGCCTGCCCCAAATCCAGCTCAAGATGGTCTTGAAGGGAATTTAGCGCATTCAAGATGCTCTGTAATGTAGAAAATTGTGTGCTGAGCTCTTGGTACAAAGGCGCTTCGGCGTCTTGGAGCTCACTCACGGTTAAATACGCGGCTTGGCCCATGTCGGTGAAATAACTCAAATTCACATGACGTTTTTCGGCCATCCCTGGAAATAAACCACAGAGCAATAAACTTTTATCGCCGACGGCTCGTAGCGCGTCCACTTGACGCGTTCCAACCGTTTGCATGGCATTTAAAAAATCAACCGCAAGCACCGATTCAGCAAGCTCTGGCGACTGTGAAAAGCGCATCAGTAAAAAAACCAAGTAACTTTCCATATTTTCGTGTAAAATAAGTCGCGTTGATGCTTGGGCCTCATTAACCAGCGCATGCCATTGACTCATGTCTGTGGGATGCAATATTAATTCACTCATCATTACCCCGACTAAATCTGTGGCTTACTCTCAGTTTAGCAAAAAACCCACGGTTTGTTGTATAATAACAAAGCCACTTAAGGCAAATCGCACTTGGACCAAAAAAAATGACTAGAAAAATTCGAAATATCGCCATCATCGCCCACGTCGATCATGGTAAAACCACCCTCGTAGATAAGCTGCTTCAGCAGACCGGTACGCTCAACGAACGCGCCACCCCTGTCGAACGTATGATGGACTCGAACGCACTCGAAAAAGAACGCGGTATTACCATTCTCGCGAAAAATACCTGTGTGCATTGGAACGACCATCAAATTAATATTGTGGACACCCCAGGACATGCTGACTTCGGCGGTGAAGTTGAGCGTATTTTGTCGATGGTTGATGGCGTATTATTATTGGTAGATGCCGTCGATGGCCCGATGCCTCAAACACGCTTTGTGACACAAAAAGCCTTTGCTCAAGGCTTAAACCCTATCGTTGTGATTAACAAAGTTGACCGCCCTGGCGCACGCCCTGACTGGGTGGTTGATCAAGTGTTTGATTTATTTGATAACTTGGGTGCAACTGATGAGCAACTCGATTTTCCTATCGTGTACGCTTCAGCGCTGATGGGTTTTGCAACCATGGACCTCGATGAAACAAGCGATACCATGGCACCGCTGTTAGACACCATTATTGAAAAAGTACACGCGCCTGATGTGGAACCCAACGGTCCGTTTCAAATGCAAATCAGTGCATTAGATTACTCATCCTATGTGGGTACCATCGGTATTGGTCGTGTTGCACGCGGACGCATTAATGCCAAAGATCCAATTAAACTGATTGATAAAGACGGCGAAGTTCGTTCAGGTCGTATTCTTCAAATTCTTGGATTTAGCGGGCTCGATCGCGTTGAAGTACCTGAAGCTGAAGCCGGTGATATTGTCTGTATTACAGGAATCGAAGGTTTACATATCTCTGACACCCTCTGTGATCCTAACCACGTTGAAGCATTACCCGCACTCAGCGTCGATGAACCGACGATTAGCATGACGTTCCAAGTCAATAACTCACCGTTTGCAGGTAAAGAAGGTAAGTTTGTCACCAGTCGTAAAATTCGTGAGCGTTTGCATACCGAGCTTTTACATAACGTCGCACTGCGTGTTGAAGATACGGAAGATCCCGATAAATTTAAAGTCTCCGGTCGTGGTGAGCTGCATCTTTCAATTTTAATTGAAACCATGCGCCGCGAAGGCTACGAGCTTGCAATTTGCAAGCCTGAAGTGATTATTCTCGAAGAAGATGGCGTCAAACAAGAGCCGTATGAGAATCTAACCGTTGATGTTGAAGAGCAACATCAAGGCACACTCATGGAGCGCTTAGGTGCGCGACGTGGTGAGCTGAAAAATATTGTTCCCGATGGTAAAGGCCGTATTCGACTCGACTACGTGATTCCAACCCGTGGCTTGATTGGTTTTCATACCGAATTTCTTTCTGCTACATCAGGCACAGGCTTGCTGTATCACGTCTACGATCATTATGGCCCGTATGTTGCAGGCGGTTTGGGTAAACGAAGCCAAGGTGTCATGATTTCAAGCTGCCTGGGTACCGCACGTGGCTTTGCCTTATTCAACTTGCAAGAACGTGGTCGCATGTTTATTGAGCCCCAAGCGCCCTGCTATGAAGGCATGATCGTCGGTATTCATTCACGTGATAACGACTTGGTCATTAACGTCACCAAAGAAAAGCAGCTGACCAACGTTCGTGCGTCTGGAACGGATGATAATATTGTCCTAACACCAGCCATCAAGTTCTCACTGGAAGAATCCCTTGAGTTTATTGATGATGACGAATTGGTCGAAGTGACACCGACCTCCATCCGATTACGTAAAAAGTTCTTGTATGAACATGAGCGTAAACGTACGGCTCGTCAGAAAAAAGAAGATTAAGAACTAAAAATAAACAGGAGATACGTCGTGGCCGCAAAGCTTGCCTTCAAGCGTGTTGTTTTGTACGCACGCCAGCATCGAGCAAACCCAAACGTCAGTGAAACACTGCAGCGTTTAATCGATTTGCTTGATGCCGAAGGCATTCAAACGTTTTTAGACGTTGATACGGCCACGCACTTCGACGTCAACTGCCCCGTACTTCCACGTGAGCTTATGGGCAAAGAACCTGGCACCCTGATTGTGGTGGTGGGCGGCGACGGGAGCTTGCTCTCGGCTGCGCGCATGGCGATTCATGTGGATGTTCCGGTGGTTGGCATCAACCGAGGGCATTTAGGCTTTCTGACCGATATATCACCTCAAGCACTTGAAACAGAGCTTGTGCCTATTCTTTATGGCCAGTACAGCGAAGAAAAGCGTTTTTTACTCAAGCTTCATCGATCTGATCGACCTGATCATCACGCAGAGCCTATACTCGGCGATGCACTCAACGATATTGTCTTAAGTCGAGGCAGCGAAACGCACTTGGTCCGTTTTGATGTGTATATTAACGAACAATTTGTAAGCCACTACCGTTCTGATGGCTTGATTTTAGCAACACCCACAGGCTCAACAGCCTACGCTTTATCGGCAGGTGGCCCCATCATGCACCCCGATCTACAAGCATTGGTCATGGTTCCCATGTTTTCACACAGCTTAAATTCACGACCGCTCGTCGTGGATGCCCATGCACACATTCGACTGCACATCAGCGAACGCAACGAAAGCTCGCTGCAAATCAGTTGTGATGGCCACGAATCACACGCCATTAACCCGGGCGAATCGCTGATCATTAAAAAAAATTCCCAATCGCTTCATCTTTTGCATCCAAAAGATTATCTTTATTATGATACATTACGAGCTAAACTTGGTTGGGGCTCAAAACCCGAAGGATAAAGCATGCTTCGTTCACTCCTGATTGAAAATTTAGCGATTGTCACGCATCTTGAATTAGATCTATCGGAAGGCATGACCGCCTTTACCGGTGAGACTGGGGCTGGTAAATCCATCATGATTGACGCGTTGATGCTTGCCATGGGCGGTCGTGCCGATGCGTCCGTCATACGCGCCGGTGAAACCAAGTGTAGCGTATCAGCTTTATTTACGTTTGAACCCGGCTCTGAGCCGGCGCTTTGGCTTGAAGCACACGATCTCTTAGATGCAGACACCGACAACGATGAGATTTGGCTGCGTCGCGTGATTCATACCGAGGGGCGCTCAAAATCTTACATCAACGGCCAACCCCTGCCTTTAAATAAAGTCAAAGCCTTAAGTGAGCTCTTACTCGATATTCATGGTCAACATCAACATCAACGCTTACTTAAACCGGCCACGCATCGCGTGCAACTGGATCAATACGCTCATCATCCCGAACTCTTACA
This sequence comes from Legionellaceae bacterium, assembly GCA_029212505.1. Classification (GTDB taxonomy): domain Bacteria; phylum Pseudomonadota; class Gammaproteobacteria; order Legionellales; family Legionellaceae; genus JAALKW01. The sequence goes on from JARGOS010000017.1 coordinate 5,867, forward strand.
TCACGTGACTGAGCATTATCAAACCTGCCAAAATTTAAAACGCGATCTGGCGGCCGCCAACGCACACGCAACCGACCAAGCCCATGCCGACTTACTTCATTATCAACTGGAAGAATTGCATGCGCTCGAACTTCAAGAAAACGAAGTGGATGAACTCAATCAAGAACACAGTAGCTTACATCACGCCAAAACCTATTTAGAAGAAATCGAGCATATCAAGCTTATGCTCTTAGGCGATGACGACGCGCCCTCGATTCAACAAAATTTGCATCATATTATTCAGCAACTCAATCATCTGCCCGGCAAGCATCCACGCGTTGAGACCGCGGCTGAGTTTATACAAACGGCTTTAATTCAATGCGAAGAGGCCGCCAGCGAAATCGAGTTATTTGCCAACGAAGTGCACCTCGACCCCGAGCGTTTATTTGAAGTTGAAGCACGCTTAAGTATTTTACATCAAGTTGCACGCAAATATCATGTGCCCCCTGAGCAACTTTTGGCTAAACAACAGCAACTCGAACGCGAACAGGCAAGCCTGGAACATCTGGAAGCACAACAAATACAGCTCCAACAAGCGTTTGATGTGGCACAGGCCAACTATGAGCAAGCTGCTTTGGCACTGCGTGCCTCACGAGAACAGCATGCGCAAAATCTAGAGCAAGATATTACCGGCATGCTGAAGCAACTCGACATTGCGCATGGCGTGGTACGCGTGATGATAACACCGGCTGACACCATGCAGCCGCATGGCCTCGATCGCGTAGAGTATTTTGTGAGCACCAACCCCGGCATACCGCCCGATGCCCTGGCTAAAATAGCTTCCGGCGGTGAGCTCTCACGCATTAGCCTCGCCATCCAAGTCATCACAGCGCGACGTGCATCAACGCCCACACTCTTTTTTGATGAAGTTGACGTTGGCATAGGGGGAGCAACTGCTGCACGCGTAGGCAAGCTCTTACGAACCTTAGGCGAGCGCCTACAAGTCTTTTGTGTGACCCATCAACCGCAAGTTGCCGCCGCGGCGCATCATCATATGTTAGTAAAAAAGCATTCGGACAGCACGCACACGTTTTCAGAGGTTCTGGCACTGGACGCCGAGGAAAAAATTGGCGAAATTGCTCGTATGCTCGGCGGGTTACACATGACCGCAGAAACTCAAAACCATGCAAAAGCGTTATTACTAGAGCACGCTTAAACAAACAAAGCTTGCTTTAAATAAAAACAATATGTTAAGATAAAGCCCTTAAGGTTTTACGCATGAGGTCTCCTATGCCATCACAAACTCCTCGAATCACCGGTCTTTTATTCAATTGCGCCATGAACTGTGCACTCCCCCGGCTATTAGAAAATATCGATAGATTAGCTACGCTTGAACAAACAGGCGATTTACCGGCATCAGACGATCCAACCTATGCTCATTATGAGCGCCTCAAAACAATTTTTATGACCCATTATGGCCAACATGACCATGCCAATTGCACTTGGGAATTTTTTTCCAATTTTTTAAAAAAATATAGCTTTTATGGCCAAGAGCTTATGTTTATGCCTATCTTTCGTATTTTTATTGCAGAAATAGGACTTCAAAGCGGGGAATATTATTCAGAGGATTTATGGAGTCTCCGAGATCTTCAAGCCCCTAACGCTGAACACGATGCAATCTATACAGCAATGAACCAAAAAAATCCAGCCATTGGCCGTTACAGCAATTTAGAAATATCGACCGTACATAAGCTCTTCTATGCACCCCTTGCTATCGGCAACTTCAAATTATATGAGTATCAATCTGACGATGGTCAATATCATGAACAAGCAACAGGCGTTGTCACGATACCATCATGGTTAAACCCCGTTGATGATGACCTTAGCTTTTCGATGTATCTACATAACGAGCATTATGAACTTTTATCCCACATGGAACTGGGTGATTTAAGCGCTCAATATGACCAAGAAGTACGTTTATTACCCCGCGGCTTACACCAAGTTCACGATATCTTGAGTTCATCGGGCTCAGCGGAGCAATCCAGCATAGGTTTAGCCCATTTGGTGCTCTACGTTCATGACGAGCTGGAAAAGGCGTTACACCCAGACCAAGCACCCAACACCCAAATTGATTATAACACCTACAGAAATACAACTGCCTGGTTTTATGACACAACAACTGCCGGCCCAAGCCAAGAAACCTTTGCACGCATATTACTTGCGGTTGCAACCAGAACACCTGAATTAAAACCTACCGCATCACGCTTGTTTAACATGCCACACCTTTCACCAGACCTGGTTGCTTTGCTGGTGAATCAAGCGCATGATTTAGAAGCACTATTCCATTGGGTGGATGCACAGAACGAAAAGCTTCGTGATGCTGTTGAAAAGCATGATCCTGACCAGGCCCAGCAGGCTATTGCAGCAGGCGCTGATGTGAACGCTCGAATCCCTCCCGAAAACAGTCAGCTTGAATCAGAAATAACCCCATTACTCAATATTGTCGCGAGGTCTAAACCTGATAATGACGAGATGGCTCGTATACTCATCTATGCTGGAGCCGATATGGGTGCACTTGATGCGAATGGGAATACCCTGCTTTTGAATGCCATTGCCGTAGGTAACGTCAAGTTTGCACACACGTACATGGAGCAACTGCATCGTATTAAACCAGAAAAACGTGCCGCTATCTTAGAGCATAAAGTCACCCTAGGTGATAGCTCCTATACCGCACTTGAATTTGCAATCCGTCGTGGCTTCAGTACATTAGCCATAACCATGATTCAAGCTGGAGCAAATCCCAATCCTACGGGGAATACAGCATCGCCCCTGCAAATGGCCTGCATGCTTTTAGGTTATGCCTCTATGGAAAATCAATACACGTACGCTCCGCTAGACTTGATCACGACATTATTGGACCATGGTGCTGAAGCTCCCGAGCATCTGTTTGATGATTATCTAACGGTTAATTCGGCTCCTCCCGACGAGCTATTTGAGGGCATTGATGAGCGAGATATTCAACTTGGGGACGACTTCAACCGAAGACACACCTATCTCAGCTCAGAGGCTTACGACAAGATACATCAACCCAAAATCCAACAAGCACTTGAGCGACGCATGAAGTTAGAGCGGGAGCGTCACCGGATTACAGAACTACCAGCTGAAGAGTCTAAAACACCCGACGTAGCACGTTCAATACCAGAGGGCAATCAGCCTAGCCCCGCAGCCCAGGGTATATTTTCACCACCAACCCCGGCAGTAACAAACGAGCAAAGAGCAAAGTTGAAAGAAAACTTCGAAGCCGCATGCACTAAAATGACTGCGGTATTAGACGAGCTATGTCAAGCTAGTAAAATTACAGACGAAAAGCGTCGGGCATTAGGACAAAAAATAGAAATATTGCACAACTACCCAGAAAGCCATCAAGCGTTTCTTCAACACATGCAACAATGTGAAGACCTCGTGGGAAGTAAGTTTTTGGCTTATTGCATGCTCGCGGCGGGCTATGCGGCAAAACTCTGCACGTTCGGTTACTATGGCAAAAATTGGATTGAGCAAGCGAATCAAAAACTTGGACACATCCAGGTGGCTGCAGAATTCAAAGCAGAAGGTGAGGCGTTTTATCGGCCTTCTGCTCGGTAATCTAGCGCGCGGTTTCACCACCCCCTTTCGGGCGCTACGCTCACAATGGGTTGGTTAAGCCTTGGTAAGGCGCTTCATCTGAAGTCATGGCGGTACGTGATGAAAAAAATCGAGGACGTACAATCCCTCGCTCATGCTTTTTTATCGGGGGATCTCCCGCTGCGGTGTCTGGTGACCCTAATTCAATTGCACGTTGAAACGCCGCATCAATCGCTTGGTTGTAGGCATCATCTATCCCGCCACGATCCAGGCAGTCAATGCCGGCTTGTGTTGTGCCCCCCTTTGAGGCAATTTTTGCCATCAAAGCATCCATATCAAGTCCGGTTTCATCGGCCATACATGCTGAAGCTAAAAACGTTTTGACCACGGCATGACGTGCTTTTTCATGCTCAATGCCATTCGCTTCAGCTGCTTTAATCGCCGCATCCATCAAACGAAACACGAGACCCGGGCCACTGCCGGTAAGCGCTGTGTACAAACGAAAGGCCTCTTCCGTATTCACCCACTCTACAGACCCCGTCGAACCAAAAATATTCGAAACCACCTCATGATGTGTTGCGCTTAGTGGCTGATTCGGAAAACATGCGGTAAACCCTTCGTTGACCGAGACGCCCATGTTAGGCATGACACTCACCACCGCAGCTGTGTTAAAATATTTAGCGACATTAAAACCCGCCGCCATCGATAAAACAAGCGGGTTATTCTCTGCTTGCTCAACCATCACTGCAATTTCAGAACATACAGATGGCATGTCTTTTGGTTTAGCGCCTAATAAAATCACATCGGTATCTTTAATTGCCGTTAAATTATTTGGCGCATGATTAAATTCGGTTTTTTTTAGTCCAGCATTAATGCTTGGGCTTGAAACCGTCACATGGTCTGCTGCAACAACACCACGTGCAACAGCGGCTCTCACCACAGCACCCGACATGTGTCCAAAACCAATACATGATAGTTTAATTGATAACATATATACAACTACTCCTGACTCAAATGTGTACGACGATCGCACATGGTTTCGATGCTATTCACAACGGATTGATGACAAATACGTGCCATAATAGGAATTTCAGATAATGGCGTTCCAGCTTGAATCGCGTGTGCGATTAAAAAGCTATCTTGCCACATCTTTTCGTTCTTACGCGCTCCGGCACGAAGCCACAATGCGACCCACAAAAAATGAAACACCCAAGTTTCTCGGGCCTGTTCGAGCTCATTCTCAAACACCGCGCTCATGGCATCTTCAAAACGACATATTTTCACACCGTCTTTAAAGCTGCAGCAGCGGTTCACCCATTTATCGATGCTTTCATTTTCAAGATACCACGACGCTGCAAACGGTTTACTACGCAGCCATTGACTTGAACGCTTAAATGCATCCTCGACAACGCTTGGTGTAAACGGCTCAATTTGCACCGCTAACTGCTCCAAGAGCAGCGGTACATCCAGTGGACTCGGTGAAAAATGGATCCCTATCGCTTCTTGAAACTCCAAAAAATGCAAATTAGGTATCTTCCCTTCTTCAAGCGTTCGTGCTAAAAAATGATTCGTCATCATGGTGATGTATTCAAGATCGACGTTTCGCAGGGTGACACCATCATCCAAAACTTCACGACAATAATGCTTGGCTTCTGCCGCCGTAATGGCGGGCGTAATCCAGCTGTCTTTCACGCCAAAACCATCTTTGAATAACACGCCAGCCAAGCGCGTCGCACGCCCTTGCTTAATTTGCAAGAACAACCCTTGCGCACCACCGCCATCGATTTCACTGGCTTGCATTTTGGCCAATTTTGCCGGTGTTTCTTTCTGAAAAACCACGCCTTTTTTACGCTGCTCACGAATCCAATGCGCAATTTGGCCTTGTGATGCTTCAGGCACCCAAGCCTGAATAGCCTGCAAACGCGAAAGCGATATTGAACTCAAGGTCATGCTTGGCATCAGCGTATTCAGCGCCATCATAACCACCTCACGTACTTCTGCGCGCGGATGTAATAATGCAAGCAACGCCGCATCTTGGCCTTCGTCAATGCTGCACAAATCCATCATTAAATCACCAAAGAACTCAGGCGGCATCGCATGACTTTGTGCAAAAAAATGCCCCGCAAGCTCAAACGTTGATAAATCAGATAGCTCATGGATTAAATTACGAATCGATTCCAAATGATCAATATTTTCATCTTGAAACGCTTCGCTTTCTTCTTCAGATAACGTTAAATACGCGGCTTGAAGCTCTGGAGATAATTCCACCTGCGCATCATAAAACGCATTAAGCACAGGCAACCAAAAATTAAGGCCTTGGGGACCCTGATATATCCCATCGGTCAGCAAATTCATGAGCTCATTCATGAGATGCACGGCACGACGGTTGCCATTTTCTCCGGCAAAACGTAACTGTGAAACACAGACATCCAACGCAAAAATAAGGGCCGAAAAAAAAGCAGGCCGCTGCTCTAAGACCAAGGCATCTACCTCAGTAAGCTGATGAATCAATGCGGGAACAAGTTCCGGTATTTGATCAAAACGTAACGGTTCTTCAGTAATCGGATCATCACCCGCATCAATCATCGCGGCCATGGCATCAATCCAATGCCTTAACTGCTCGAGAGGTACCAAGTCTTTCATAGGCCTGCCTTAATCTGTCGTGGCTTTCCTTGCTCATTAATCGCAACAAACGTAAACGTACCTTCTGTCACTTGTGACTGTAAACCCGTTTCAACCACATTGGTCCACACTTCAACTTTAATTGTCATGGAGGTTTTGCCTTCGTGTTCTAAACGAACATAGCAACTTACCACATCCCCAACATGCACCGGTAGTAAAAAACTCATCGAGTCTATCGCAACGGTCACCGCACGGCCTTCCGAATGTTTTTTTGCCAATATTCCAGCAGCCAAATCCATCTGAGAAACCACCCATCCGCCAAAAATATCTCCATTAGGATTCGTATCGGATGGCATGGCAAGGGTTTGAATAGCAAGCTCACCTTGAGGCACATGCGTCATGTTTAACTCCGTTTCAATTGAGCGAAAGCATCCGCCATGGCCGTATTTAAAGGCTGAACTGGCGTTGCATCTCGACGCTTTTCAGCAGGTCGTTTTTTAGGTGGCTTAGGTGCTGCTTGTTGGGTTGCTTCAGCAGGCTTAGGTTTTTCTTGGGTTCTCATGGTCAATCCCAGGCGGCGCCTGGCCAAATCCAATTCAAGCACTTTTACCTGAACCACATCACCCACGCTGACCACTTGATGAGGATCGGGCACAAACTTATCAGCCAAGGCAGAAATATGCACCAAACCCAGCTGCTCAGCACCCACATCCACAAACGCACCAAAGCTTGTGATGCGACGTACCACACCTTGAAGCGGCATATCTTGGCTTAATGCTTCAAGCCGTGTTACCTCATGTTTAGACTTAGGCTTAGGTTTGGATTTGGGTTTAGATTTAATTTCCGGTTTTTTAAAAGCAGGACGCGGATCGCGACCGGGAGCCCCAAGCTCTTGAATCATCGCTTGCACCGTGAGTAAATCATCCTCAGGTACTTCTTCATCAGGTGCGAAGTCTAGATTATCTAAGACATGAGGCTTGCCCATTACATCATCCAAGCTTAAATTATTCTCGCTTAACCTACGCAGAACCGAAGCATAACTTTCAGGATGAATACGTGTTTCATCCAAGGGATTATCTCCACCTAAAACACGTAAAAATCCTGCAGCCTGCTGAAATGCATGCGGTGTTAATCCTGGCACAGCCTTGATTTGCTCGCGTGATGTCAATACACCGTGTGCCTCACGATAGGCAACAATTGCCTCCGCCATAGCAGCATCAAGCCCCGAAACATAACTCAAAAGCTTGCTCGATGCCGTGTTCACATCGACCCCAACGGCATTCACACACTCGGTGATAACGCCCATAAAAGCACGTGCAACCATGTGTTGATTCATATCATGTTGGTGCGGCGCAACCACCATGGCGCGCAGAGGCATGTGAATCAATTCTTCAAGTGGATTTTGAAAACGTCGGGCCATAGACACCGCTGCGCGACACGGTGCATAGACATCCGGTAACGCCCGAGCGGCTTCATCAGATGCTGCATAAGCCGAAGCGCCTAGTTCATGCGCCCGCACGGTAACAAACGGCATATCGGGATAACGCTTCGCAAGCGTTGCGAGCAAGCGCCCCGCTTCACGAAAACCAAGACTGTTTCCGGTCACAACCCAATGCACATCATGTTTTGTCAAACATTTGGCGAGCCCTGCAAGGGCGGGCTCCCAAAGATGCTCCGGTGAGAATGGAAAAACGCTGGTCGCATCCAGCACCGCGCCCTGGCTGTCAACAACGGCAACACTCACCCCAGAGCCACGTTCAAAAAATAAGCCCATGGTGACACCACGCGGTGCAGGCGATGTGAATAATACATCGCGTAATTGCTTGCTCAAACCATGAATCGCATCGTCATCGGCAAGACTTCGTGCACGCGCCAACGTTTCAGCTTCTAATTTAGGTGCGAGCTTTTTTTCCCACAACACACGTACTGCATCCATCAGCCAAGCGTGGGCAGGACGGCCGTGATCAGCATCAGCAAGATTCAAGTGCGTCGCAAGATAACGTTGAGCATACGTTGCATCAGGCAAGCTTAAGCTCAACCGAAGCGCGGCCTCACGCCGCCCCCGAAACAACATGTGCACTCGACGCAAAGGCATGGTCTTAATGGGCGCGTCTGCCGCCACGTAGTCAGACCACGTGATTTGATTTTTCCCGGATTTTGATTTTTTAGGATGCTTTGATTTTTTAGCTTTGATTTCTGGCGACAGCGTCGACGTAACAACACCGTGCTCCCAAAAATACTCACGAAGATATGCTACAACCTCGATATTTTGCGCCCAACGTTCAAGCAAAACATGTCGCGCCCCTGCGAGGGCTGCCTCGGCATCTTGCACATGCGCCTCTGCATTCACAAAATCCACGGCAAGATCTGCTGGGCAACGCGTCATGCTCTCTTCAAGCAAAGCATCCGCTAAGACCTCGAGACCTGCATCACGAGCACGTGCCGCTGGCGAGCGTTGCTTACTTGCATAGGGAAGATAAATATCTTCAAGCACAGCACGTGTTTGGGCCTCCATCAAGCGCTGCCGCAACTCTGGCGTCAATTTTTCTTGCGCCGTTAGCGCCTCAAACATCACCTCGCGGCGTTCGCGCATCGCATGAAGTTTTTCAAGTCGCATCACAAGATTTTCTAGCGCCGCATGCTTCATGCCCCCCGTGCGCGCTTTTCGATAACGCGCAATAAATGGGACAGTTTCGCCTGCTTCAAGCAACGCTATCGCTGCGCACACCGATGAGGTTTGTAATTTAAATAACGTAGCCACCTCATCGGCTATATTAGCTATATCGTGCGTCATGTCGATCCTCACATCAAGACAGGTCAAAAAAATAACGAAGTATACGCTGTCCCATATTATTTCTAAAGTTCTTACTCAACCGTGACCGATTTTGCTAAGTTTCTGGGTTGATCCACATCCGTGCCTTTAGCAACCGACACATGATACGCTAACAGCTGCAAAGGCACGGTGTAAATAATCGGCGCAATCCAGGAGCCACAGGTCGGTACTTGCACTAAGCGTGTGCCGTTGTTCGCGGGCCAGGTTCCGGCATCATCCACGAACACCACCAACTGTCCGCCACGCGCGCTCACTTCATGCAAATTAGATTTGACTTTTTCCAATAATTTATCATTCGGCGCCACAGCAACCACGGGCATATTTTCATCGACCAAAGCAAGCGGACCATGCTTTAATTCACCGGCGGGATAGGCCTCAGCATGAATATACGAAATTTCTTTGAGCTTTAATGCGCCTTCGAGTGCAATCGGAAATTGTGAGCCACGCCCCAGAAAAAGCGCATGTGCTTTATTCACAAACAACGGGGTTAAATCAGCAATTGCTTGATCCATGGTCAGCGCACGCTCACAATGCTCGGGCAATTCACGTAACTGCTGTAGTGCTTCTTCAGCCCGTGCTTCATCACGACACAAAGCCGTTGCCAACATTAAAAACACCGCCAATTGGGTGGTAAAGGCTTTCGTTGACGCCACGCCAACTTCAACGCCCGCGCGGGTTAAGCATACAAAATCAGAAGCACGTACCAGCTCACTGGCTGCAACGTTACAAATACCAAACGTCGCCAAATAATTCAGGCCTTTTGCTTTATGCAAGGCCGCCAACGTATCGGCCGTTTCACCAGATTGCGAGACCGTAATAAACAACGTGCCGTCTTGAGCCACCACATCGCGATACCGATATTCGCTGGCGATTTCAACGTAGACAGGCACACACGCCAACGACTCCAGCCAATATTTAGCAACCAAACCTGCGTGATAACTCGTGCCACACGCAACAATTTGAATTTGCTTAATTTTATCAAACATCTGCCGTGCATCTTCACCAAAGCTTGCGCGCAGCACCTCAAGACTCGCCACACGGCCTTCGAGTGTTTCGGCTAATACCTGCGGCTGCTCAGCAATTTCTTTCATCATAAAATGCCGATACTTGCCTTTACTGACCACCGAGGCATCATCTAATAACGGCTGCTCTTCTCGCGTCACGGCTTGATGGTCAGCATCAAAAATCTCGGCTTTCGATGCCGTTAAACGCACGCTATCACCGTCTTCAAGATAAATAATTTTGTGTGCAAACGCGCGCAGGGCCAAAGCATCAGATGCGATAAATTGCTCCCCCGCACCAAGCCCAAGCACCAACGGACTGCCTTGACGTAGGCCCACCAATTCGTTTGGATGCGCTTCATGCAATACAGCTAAAGAAAAAGCGCCTTTCATTTGGGCTGCGGTCGCTTGCACGGCGTGTAATAGCGATGCTGTATCTGCATAATGATGATGAATTAAATGCGCAACGACTTCTGTGTCTGTTTCAGATGTAAACTCATAGCCTTGCTCGCGTAAATAAGCTCGTAAATCGTCATGATTTTCAATAATACCGTTATGCACCACAGCAACCTCCTGCCGAGAAACATGCGGGTGGGCATTGGCTTCACAAGGTTTGCCGTGGGTGGCCCAACGTGTATGTGCAATGCCAGTATTACCTGCAATCGGTGTTTTAGCCATGGCGTCGGCCAATACTTGAACCTTGCCTTGGATGCGAATACGACCCAAGCGCCTATCATGATCAATCACAGCAAGCCCCGCAGAATCATAACCACGGTATTCTAAGCGCCGTAGGCCTTCAAGCAATACATGGGTGATGTCACGCGTTGACGTTGCCCCAATTATTCCACACATCGTTTTTCTCCATAAAGTATTTAATTAATGAGATTTCATCAATCGCGCATGCGTTCGCTGCCAATCTCTATTTTTTTCCGTGTCACGTTTATCGTGTGATTTTTTACCTTTGGCTAAAGCAATTTTGACTTTAATAATATTTTTTTTCCAATACAACGAAAGGGGCACCACGGTATAGCCTTTTCGCTCAACATGCCCTAATAATTTTTTGAGTTCGCGTTTATGCAATAATAATTTTCGCGTACGTGTAATATCGGGCAACGTATGCTTCGATGCCGTCGGCAGCGGTTGAATTTGCATACCCAGTAACCACGCCTCGCCGTTTTTTAAAATCACATGCGCATCCGACACGTTCACTTTGCCCACGCGCAAGCTTTTGACTTCCCAACCCTCAAGCACAAGCCCCGCTTCAAAATCATCTTCTATATAATATTCAAAGCGCGCTCGCCTGTTATCGACAATATTCGCACTACTTTTTGAATGACCGCTCATGACGCCTCATCTTACTCAAAAATAATCAAACCATAAAAAATTGATAGAACGATAGCATGGTTAGAAAAGCGCCACCAGTATTAGCGCGATTATACAACGCTTGACGAGATAGTTTTTCCACCGCACAATAAGATTTTACACTCAGTGAGACAGGGATATGACCGCTGAAAAAAAAACACATAAGCTTTTCATTCTCGACACCAATATTTTAATGCATGACCCTTCTGCGATTTATCATTTTGAAGAGCACGATGTTTATTTAGCTATGGTTGTACTCGAAGAGCTGGATAGACATAAAACAGGCTTATCCGAAGTGGCACGCAACGTGCGCCAGACCAATCGTATGCTCGTTGATTTGACTGCAAATGCCTCACATCAAGATTTAACCGAAGGCTTGCCCCTCACCGCAGCACTTACGTCTGACGCCACTGCAAAATGCGGACGTTTATTTTTTCAAACCGATGACACCGAACAATCACTACCTCAAACACTCCCCGGGCATAATGTTGACAATACGTTGCTTGGCATTGCCTTAGGCTTACAAAAAAAATATGCTAACCAAGAAATTATTATTGTCACCAAAGATATTAACTTACGTATTAAAGCAGGCATTTTAGGCATTCCTGCCGAAGACTATCACAATGACCAAGTGCTCGATGACGTGAATCTTCTTCACAGTGGCTCACACATGCTGCCGGATAATTTTTGGGATGAACACGGCAAAGACATGAATGCCTGGAAAGAAGATGGTCGTACGTTCTACCGTATCAACGGCCCACTCACCGAGCATTGGCATCCTAACGATTGTATTTCAACCTCTGATAATCAATTCCAAGCCATCGTCAAAACACGCGCTGAGGGCGAGCAAGCCATGGTGCAGGTGTCACGTGATTACAGCCAAGCGTCCAATGCAGTATGGGGCATTACTGCCCGCAATCGAGAGCAAAATTTTGCTTTAAATCTCTTGCTTGACCCCGACATTGATTTTGTCACGCTGCAGGGCTCCGCCGGAACCGGTAAAACCTTACTGACCATTGCCGCGGGCTTAACCCAGGTTCTGGATCAAAAGCTTTATAACGAAATTATTATGACCCGTGTCACCATTCCCGTTGGCGAAGACATTGGCTTCTTGCCCGGTACCGAGGAAGAAAAAATGACCCCTTGGATGGGCGCGCTTATGGACAACCTTGAGGTTTTACATAACGAACAAGAAGGCGGAAGCTTTGGTCGTGATGCAACGGGTGATTTATTGCAAAGCAAAATTAAAATTCGTTCACTGAATTATATGCGTGGACGTACTTTTTTAAACCGCTTTATTATTATTGATGAAGCACAAAACTTAACATCGAAACAAATGAAGACCTTAATCACACGCGCAGGCCCCGGAAGTAAAATTATTTGCTTAGGCGATATCAAACAAATTGACACGCCGTATTTAAGTGAAACCACCTCTGGACTCACGTTTGCCGTGGATCATTTCAAGCATTGGGAGCACAGTGCGCACATGACGTTGACGCGCGGAGAGCGCTCAAGACTTGCGCACTATGCCGCAATGCATTTATAGTATGCGTTTTAAACCAGGGTAAATTATGTCTACTTTAGCTTTGACCTACGATGATGTGCTTCTCATCCCCGCGTACAATCACCACGAATCACGACGTGTGGTCGATATTAGTAACACCGACCGGCTCGGAAAACTCACCTTAGAGTTGCCGGTGATGAGTTCGAACATGGATACCGTCACCGAAAGCGGCATGGCAAACTTCATGCACGAAAAAGGCGGGATCGGTGTACTCCATCGCTTTTTAACGATTGAAGAAAACATCAAGCAATTTCAGGCCTGCACCGGTCAGGTGTTTGTATCGGTAGGATGTTCTGCCGCCGAACTCGAGCGTGCCGAGGCTTTGCGTGATGCCGGCGCCACCTACTTTTGTGTCGACGTTGCACATGCTCATGCAAAATATGTTGGAAAAACCTTAAAAAAACTTCGTACCATGCTTGGCTCACGCTGCATCATGGCGGGTAACGTCGCAACGTATGCAGGCGCCGATTATTTAGCATCCTGCGGTGCAGATATTATTAAAGCCGGTATTGGTGGTGGCTCGGTCTGCAGCACACGTATCAAAACAGGCTTTGGTGTGCCGATGCTGACCTGCATCGAAGATTGCGCACGTACCGATCGCTCCATTGTCGCCGATGGCGGACTTCGTACAGCAGGTGATATTGTTAAAGCCTTAGCTTTTGGTGCTGATTTTGTCATGATTGGCGGTATGCTTGCAGGCACAACCCCAACACCCGGTGAAATTATTACCAAAGACGATGGTACACAAATCAAACGCTACCGTGGTATGGCGTCACGAGAAGCGCAAGAAGGCTTCCTTGGGCAATTGCATGAATGGAAAACGGCTGAAGGTGTATCGGCTGAAGTACCGTACCATGACAGTCAAGAAGCTATTATGGGTGACATCATCGGTGGTTTACGTTCAGGCTTGACCTACGCAGGCGCTGATACCATCCGTGAACTTCACCGAAAACTGAATTACATTCAAGTGACCACGGCAGGCCGGCACGAAAGCCTCCCGCATAAATTGCTGGATTAAGCTTAAATACCCCTTTTCTCCTGAGCGTATTGGGGAGAAGGGGCGCATCAAAGCTTAACCGCCCCCTAAAGCCATGCCCACTTCAGCAACCGCTTCAACACCGGCTTCTACCACTTGTGCGGCAGCTTCTGCAGCCTCGGCGGCGGCTTCAGCGGCATAATCACCTACCTCAATCTCAGCAACCACATCACCCATGGCACTCGACGCGTCCGTCATCGCACTCATTTGCATGCCTTCTGGCATTGCATCCGGACCATCCGGCGTTGTCTCTGCGCTCGTATTTAGCGCTTTTTCTGGATTGTCTTCTGGATCTTTTTCTGGGGTTTCTTCATCTTGATTATCTTTTTTCTTTTCTTTTTTCTTTTCTTTTTTTTCTTCCTTCTCATCATCCTGAGAATTTTTCAAGATCTTATCCCACCCCTCCCAAGACGCTTCACTGGGTATCCAACCGCTTCCGTCAGGTTCGTTTTTCTTTTTTTTCTTTTGTTTATCATCGCCCGATTTTTCAGGTTCGTCCTTTTTGGGGTCTTCTTTAACATCCAGCTTTTGTCCTGGTGCAGGAGCATCAGGCTTTGGACCATCTGGCATAGGTACATCATTTATATCAGGCATCATACAACTCCTCAAAAACAAGTCAAACAGTTTTAAATTAAAACATATTATCTATTATTTTAGACCAAAAAATCAAAACAGCCTAATTCAAGCACTAAATTTATATTATTTTAACTTTCTGTTTGACGAACAACAAAACCTCTCCTATACCATAATACATACAACAAACGTACTCGGAGAACATTATGCTCGCTTCAGCGGCTGTTATGGTGCTTGCCATTTACAAGCAAGAACTTCCACCCAGTTCCGCATATTTACCCCCTACCACCTTACAACAAGAGCAACTTTATCAACGTAAAGATGCCATGCCTGCCTCGCCTGGGCAACAGCGAGAAGGCGATGGCAGCGTTCAAGACAAAGCAGGTAACGCACGCATCGAGACAGGTCTTTATCCAACCGAATCCTCCGGTAAGGCGGTTGTTATTCCACGGTAAACTCACGCTCAGGAACACGTATGATGAACACGTCTTCGCGCGCTGTAACGCTTTCGCAACAATATAATCAACGTCGGTGCATGTTAAGTTTGTATGGTTTATTAGACGGTATTGATATTGCAAGTAAAACGCTTGTACTTTTTGCCCCCCTCTTCTCAACTCATTCATTAAGAGTCTGGGCGTTAACACACGAAGGTTTTTACTTAAGCTTACTGTTTGTTGGCTCTATATCTATTCTTTCTACACTAGGTAACGCTTTTAACGGCTCCAAAAACACCATGGAAAAAACTGTTTTTCGAGTATGGCAAATCATGCGCGACGTAATAAAAGGCGCAAAAATTGCCTATAAAGCCATAAAAAATATGTTGGCACTCATGCGTATATGGCCCATACATCAGGCTAAACCCATACTTTTAACGCTTACACTGCCACTTATCCTGCTGTTTATCATGAACCGGCTCGTGACACGCAGCCTAGGCAACCAGCGAAAAGACGCACAAACAAGCAATAAAGCTTTACTCAAAAAGCTAGAAAGCTTATGGCAAGCCTACTGCCTTGCTCCCGAAGGCGCCACCCAACAGATCGCAAAACAGCATTATTTAGCTTTTGTTCGTGATGCCAAACTTCACCAACTCGAAACCCAATCGCAACTGGCACAATGCACGCTGTTCGTCTCAAGCTTGATTGAAGCGGTGATCAATGGCTGCTACATGTTTATGGGTGCTGCGGTGCTTACGCCGGCGTCACCCCAAGCCATGCTTTTCATCACATGCGTCTCCATAACCATGATATTGATGAATATCATTTCGGCATGGCACGAAGAATTTGAACATCAACTCAAGTTGCAACGCACCGAACAAGCGCTTCACGTCGCCTGTGCTGTTCATGAACTCGAGCTTGCACTTCTTGATCTCCGTACAACTGCACCCACACACACCTTCACCACGCATGCACCTCAACGTGTCCAACAAAAGCAACGTGAATTTGAGCAAGAAAAAAACAAACATAATGCGTTATATAAAAGCACTTATGTTGAAGCGTTGTTAATTGGCTTAAGGTACGCCGTGGCGACACACAAGGCCATCATGGGGGCATTGGGTTGTATGGCATTGGTCAGTGGGCTCATGCTTGGCACAACGCTTACGGAGGCGGTTGTCTTGGCTTGTGTTAGCTTATCGATCATCGCAAGCCTTGCTTTGTGCGTTTACGCTTTTGAAGAAACACGCTTACACATCATTCAGCAAGACCAGGCGATTCAACATCAACAAACGGCCATCACAACCCAAATCAACACCATGATAATCAACACACATACGCCCTCGCTCCATGAACATAGTATGTTTACTCAACACACAAAAGCGCTTCCCTTGGCCAAGCGAACACTGCTTAAAGAAGCTGAAACAATACGTGCATGTTTTTCTGGTAGTAAAAAACCCAAGCATTTATGCGAATTTGCCCTTCTTTTTCAAACTAAACCCGATCACCCGATGCAAACCAGCACAGGAGCGACGTGTTTGCAGCTGTTTGGCATGGTGTGTTACTGCCTGCTGTGGTGGCTCAAGGCCCATGATAAACAATATCCGCAGACATCGAGCATACAAGAGCATCATGCCATGCAGGGCAGCGTGATGTAAGCGATACGGTTGCCCCGTAGGGCCTACGCACGAAAACATATATTAATTTTAATATACTTAATTCGGTTAACTTCTCTACGTCCCGCGACTTGTTCGCGGGATCCAAAAATCTATCAAGATCACTGGATTCCGCGGATAAACCGCGGAACGTAGAAGTCAAGGATTATTTTCATGCCTAGGCCCTGGGTTGCCCCGATGATCGTCTAGGATTTAGCTTGAGATTCAGTTAACATACCAACATGAAAAATTCGAAAAAAACAACCCATTTTGGCTTTCAGTCCGTGGATTGGGAAGACAAAGCATCCAAAGTAGGCGAAGTCTTTAGTTCCGTCGCCTCCCGCTATGACATCATGAACGATCTGATGTCGCTCGGTATTCACCGACTTTGGAAGCGCTTTGCCATTGCCAAAAGCCTCGTGCGGCCAGGCCATCACGTGCTGGATTTAGCCGGCGGAAGTGGTGATTTAACCCAATTACTTTGCAAAAAAGTGGGCGCAACAGGTCGTGTCGTACTGGCTGATATTAATGCAGCGATGCTTACCGTGGGTCGCGACAGACTGCTCGACCAAGGCCTCAGCAACACCACTGACTGTGTTCAGGCCAATGCCGAATGCCTTCCGTTTGCTGATAATCAATTTGATTGCATCACCATGGCTTTTGGGCTGCGTAATGTGACCGATAAAGCCTCGGCGCTACGCTCGATTTATCGCGTATGCAAACCCGGTGGAAAAATCATGGTTCTTGAGTTTTCGACACCGAACTTTCCTGGTTTAAAACCGATTTATGATGCCTACTCTTTTCATGTTTTACCTAAACTTGGCGGTTGGATAACCCAAGATGCGGAGAGCTATCAATATTTGGTAGAATCCATTCGTATGCACCCCCCCCAAGAAGAGCTAAAGTCCATGATTGAAACTGCTGGATTTGAAGACTGCACGTACCACAACTTAAGTGGCGGGATTGTTGCCCTCCACATTGCCTACAAATATTGAGGCTCGTATTCGTATGATTAAACACTATTCTTTATTAGCACTTCAAAAAGCCATGAACCATGGCTTAGCGCTCGATCCCACCACACCCGAAAAAATCCAAGCTCTGCATGGCAAAATATTAGAAATGATTATTAGTCCGCTTGATGTGCATTTTTTCATGCAGTTTGAGCAAACGCAAATAAAGCTTCTCGCCAAACTTGAGCAAAATCAAGAAGCCAACACCACGATTCACAGCAGTCCGCTCGGCCTAATTCGCCTAAGCCTCTTGCCTGCTTCTAAAGTACGTTCGTTGTTTAACGAAAGCATTCGTATGACGGGCGATGTTGCGCTGGGACAACAAGTTAAACAGCTGTTTGATGGTCTTGATATTGATTGGGAAGGGCATTTAGCGCATTTTACAGGCGATGTGGTTGCCCATCAGTTAGGCCGCTTTGCGCGAGGTGGACAACGCTTAAAACACAAGCTTGAAACATCGATGCAAAACAACGTGAACGAGTATTTACATGAAGAACTGCGTGTGTTGCCTCCTCGAGAAGAGCTTCAAGATTTTATGAACGATATTGATGCACTCTCGCTACGCGTAGAACGCCTGGCGGCCTATATTAACCAGCTCAATCAACCAACTGATACTCACGCATGATAAGACGTCTTAAACAAATTTTTCGATTACTGCATATCAATTATATTCTTGCTAAAAACGGCCTCGATCAAGTGGTCGTCAGCCTGCGTTTATTTGCTCCGCTTCGCTTTGTGATGTATTTAAATCCTTGGAATTGGTTTCGTAGAAAGCAATTATCTCGCGGCGAGGCGTTACGAAAAACGTTGGAAGAACTCGGCCCTATTTTTATTAAGTTCGGGCAGGCGCTATCCACACGCCCTGACTTATTACCGGATGATATGATTGCTGAGCTCAGTAAACTTCAAGACAATGTGCCGCCGTTTCCAGTCGAGCAAGCACTTGCCATCATCGAAGAAGCTTTTGGACAATCAGCCTTTGACGTGTTTGCCGAGTTTGACTCCACCGTACTTGCTTCAGCCAGCATGGCACAAGTACATGCCGCACGATTAAAAAGCGGTGAAGATGTGGTGGTCAAAATCTTACGACCCAAGATGCGCAAGCTAATCGCTCGTGATTTAAACTTACTGGCAAGCATCGCCTCACTCGCACATCGCTATTGGCCCGAAAGCCGACGGTTTAAACCCAAAGCCGTGGTCCAAGAGTTTCAACAAAGCTTATTAGACGAGCTGGATTTACAACGTGAAGGCGCCAATGCCAGCCAACTTCGACGTAATTTTGATAACTCGCCGCTGCTTTATGTTCCCAAAATTTATTGGGATTACGTACGGCAAAATGTCTTGGTGATGGAGCGTATTTATGGCATTCCTGTCACCGACATGGCCTCGCTCAAATCACACGGCGTATGCACCAAGACCTTGGCAGCGCGCGGCGTTGAAATCTTTTTTACACAAGTGTTTCGTGACTGTTTTTTTCACGCCGACATGCATCCAGGCAATATTTTTGTATCGCCCAAACATTTAGCGAAGCCCCAATATATTTGCATTGATTTTGGCATCATGGGTACGCTGACAGAAGAGGACAAACGCTACCTTGCGGAAAATTTACTTGCCTTTTTTAACCGCGATTACCGCCGTGTTGCGCTTTTGCATATTGAATCAGGCTGGGTTGCACGTCATACACGTGTGGATGAATTTGAAAGCGCGATACGCACCGTATGTGAGCCTATTTTTGAAAAACCGCTCAAAGATATTTCATTTGCACTCTTAGTCCTGCGTTTATTTCAAATTGCACGCCGTTTTCATATGGAAGTGCAGCCACAGCTGATTTTATTACAAAAAACGCTGCTTGCCGTCGAAGGGCTGGGCCGGCAATTAGATCCAGATTTAGATCTTTGGCTGACGGCGAAACCGTTTCTTGAAACTTGGCTCAAACAGCAGATGGGCCCACGCGCACTTATCAAAAATATACGTGAAAATTTACCGTTTCTCATCGAAGAATTACCGCATATGCCGCGCCTACTCAACGACGTGCTGGTATTAAGTAAACAGCAGCAACTGCGTGCTCGTGAAGAGGCCGAGCAGCATGCTACCCATGCACCTCCCGTATCACGTGGCTGGTTTCGTGGTGCATGCATGGGCAGCCTGATAACATTGCTTGCCATCGCAAGCGTGTCTTATTTGCACTTATTTGGAAGATCATAGGAAGAGAATAGATTGACAACTCATCGCCCCCGTAAACGCTTTGGCCAAAATTTTTTAGAAGATATGAGCATCATCGGCCATATTTTAGATGCGATTCATCCAAGTCCTCATGATAATATGCTTGAAATTGGCCCGGGACTCGGTGCGCTCACCCGCCCTTTGCTTAAGCACTTAAACACGCTGACGGCGATTGAAATTGATACCGATTTGCAAGCCTATTTAGCCAGCATGCCCGAAGGTAAAAACAAACTCACGATTATTTCAGCGGATGCGCTCACCGTTGATTTAGCACCGTTGGGTCAAAAATTACGCGTCATCGGAAATTTACCGTATAATATTTCAACACCGCTTTTATTCCATCTGCTCGAGCACGCCGCTCAAATAGAAGATATGCATTTTATGCTGCAAGAAGAAGTGGTTAAACGCCTAGCCGCGCCGCCTAATTGCAAAGCGTACGGGCGTTTAAGCGTGATGGTGCAAGCGCTTTGCCATGTGGAAGCTTTATTTACGGTTCCTCCAACCGCATTTAACCCTCCCCCTAAAGTACAATCAGCCATTGTGCGTATTACGCCACACGTAAACCAACCCGAACCAGACTTGATTGAAATTTTAAAGCCCTTGCTTCATCAGGCTTTCTCTACGCGACGTAAAACACTAGGCAATACCTTGAAGCCCATCATGTCTGCAAGCAAGCTTACCGAGCTTGGTATTAACCCTATGCGCCGTCCAGAAACTTTATCTGTACAAGAATATTTAGGGCTCGCCAAAGCGCTTCAATAACAGGTAGAATAGCTTCAGCGCCTTATGACTTGACTGGAGATCTGTGTGTTTGAGCGTACCAAAATAACCGGCCATCATGCATCGAAGCATCCATTAACGGCAATTTTACCCTCACAGCGCTTACTGACCGAAGGAAAGCGTCCTGAGCGTATTCACAGCATCAAAATGGCGAGCTTTCTTGAACCTTCTCGTTTTGACACGCTTTGTCAAAGCTTGTTACACAACCTGCTTAATTACACACAAAAACTTCCAGAAACAACCAACAGTTATTTTTCATCACCCGGCGGCTTATTTGATCACGCCTTAGACCGCACCGTTGCTGCGGTTGAATTATTCAAAACTGTTGTGCTTGCCGATCCTGAAGCCCATCTTACCGAAGATCAACAATTATGGTGGTATGCACTGTTTTCTGCAGGATTATTACGTGGGATCGGCAAATTACCGCTTGATTATACGATTGATCTCTATAACGAAAAAAGTCATCTCATCAAACGCTGGGAACCTTTGCTTGAACCGCTGGCCAAAACAGCCCGCCATTATCATTTTGATATTATTAACAGCGATCACGATGATATATTACGTCGCCGGCTTAATATTATTTTTGCACAGCAACTCATGCCCCAAGAAGGCTTTGCCTGGCTCACCAAAAACTTAGAAGTGTTCGCTGTCTGGCTCGAACTGTTAAGCGAAGATAAAGCTTCGTCCGGCACGCTTGCTTTAATTTTAGACCGGGCCGATGCCATCGCCATTCAAAATGATTTGCTTGATCACCTGCCTCCTCATCATCACCTTGAACCTGCGGCCAAACGCATCAGCACGTTCATCAGCCCAACAGAAACGCCAGGCGATCGCGAACGACTGGTTGGTGCAGAATTTATTCACTGGCTTTTGGCTTCACTTGAAGCCAGCAAACTCACGATGAACCAAGTGCCGTTATTTACCGTAGCTGGTGGCACCATGATAGGTCCCGAAGCCTTTAAGCTATTCGTACGCGAACATCATGAATTTAAAAATTGGCTTGCCGTAAAAAAAGGTGTGATGGCCTTAGGCTTACACGAACCCGCACTCGACGGCACACTGGATGAAAAAGGTGTGCTCATCAAAGGCTCGGTGGCTTTACCGCACAGCTTTAAATCCAAAAGCTCACCTTCAGCTGACGCAACACGGACGACCGCACTCGAGCATACGAGCAATCATCCTATTGAGCAGCTCTCTAAAACAGGTCAATGGGAGCAACATGTAGACCCTCAGCTAGCCTCCAAAATCAAACTTTTCCCCAACCCCTATGGTTGATTATGCATTAGGCGACATACAAGGCTGTTTTGATACGCTGCAGCGCCTGCTTGAAAAAATTAAGTTTGATGATCGTTCAGACAGGCTTTGGTTTGTCGGTGATTTAGTCAATCGCGGCCCCAAATCACTTGAAACCTTGCGCTTTATTAAAAACTTACCGATAACACCTCGCATTAGCCTAGGTAATCATGACTTGCATTTACTCTGTCAATTATTTTTACCTAACCAGCAGCCCAAACCTGGTGATACGCTAGAAAAAATCTTAAACGCACCCGACCGTGATGAACTTGGCCATTGGCTCCGCCAACAACCCCTGCTGCATCACGATCCTGATTTAAATCTTGTGATGACCCATGCTGGGATCGCACCCTGTTGGAGTCTTGAAGAAGCTAAAAACTATGCAAAAGAACTGAGTGGCGTACTTGCAGGCGAGCATTTTCTCGCGTTTTTAAGCCATATGTACGGCAACACTCCGAATCATCTCTCCGAAAACATCACGTTTATTGAGCGCCTACGTGTGATTTGCAACTATTTCACACGCATGCGTTTTTGTGATGCCAACGGGCATTTAGAACTTACATGCAAAGGCGCACCTAACGCGCCTCCACCCCACACCTACCCTTGGTATGCTGTCCCCACACGTTGTGATATTCATGAAGATATTATCTTTGGCCACTGGGCCGCTTTACAGGGCCACTGCCCCGCCCAAAACATTCATGCGCTTGATACAGGCTGTATTTGGGGCGGTCCTCTCACGGCATTGCGCCTACAAGATAAACAACGTTTTTGTGTTTCTCCCTAGTTTCTTCTTAGTTTTATTTGAATTTATCCCAATCCTCTACCACACTGAATATTAAGCAACCTGCCGTACCATAGCTCACAAAGAAGGAGACACGGAATGAGAATACCTGCACTTATCACCGCCATGTGTATCGGCACCTTTGCATCAAGCCAAGCCATCGCCAATCAAACCAATTGGTCGAGTTGGCTTGCTGATGTTAAACAACAAGCTCGTGAAGAAGGTATATCACAGGATGTGATTAATGCGGCATTTAAAGGCGTACACGAGCCCAGCCGACGTATCAAAAACTTAGCACACTCCCAACCAGAACATCGCTTGAGTTATTATAAATATAGAAACTCACGTATTGATGCGTATAGGATTAATCTTGGACGTAAAAAATACAAGCAATATCAGCAGCTTTTAGAAAATATTGGTCAAGAGTTTGGTGTCGATCCCTGTTTTATTGTGTCGTTTTGGGGACTTGAAACCAGCTACGGTGGCTATATGGGTAATTTCCCCGTGATAAAATCACTCACAACGCTTGCCTATGACTCTAAGCGCGCTAAATTTTTTAGGCATGAGCTTTTTACTGCTTTACATATTTTAAACGACGGACATGTAGACCTTAAGCATTTTAAAGGCGAGTGGGCAGGTGCATCGGGTCATCCTCAATTCTTACCTTCCAGCTGGGTTCAATATGCAGTGGACTATGATGGTGATGGGCGTCGTGATATTTGGACCACCAAACCTGATGCTTTAGCCTCGATTGCAAATTACATGAAAGGCAAAGGCTGGCGAAAAGGTGAGCCTTGGGCGATTCATGTGAAACTTCCTAAAAACTTTGATGATAAGCTTGAGGGTAAATCCACCGTCAAAACCGTACGAGAATGGGAAGCCTTAGGGGTGCGTACGATGAAAGATGGTTCACTACCTCATCCTGATTTAGAGGCGAGTATTATTCAACCGCATGGAGGACCTGTTTTTCTTGCTTACCCAAATTACAAAATGATCCTTCGGTACAATAATTCAATTTATTATGCCGGTTCAGTTGGGTATCTAGCGGATAAAATTTGCCGTCGTCAGACGGAAGAGTAAGAAGAATAAATCGTATGCTTCACGCGAAATTTAATCTCGGCGAGGTGGTCTTGCACAAAAAGCAAGGCTACCGCGCCCTTGTGGTGGATATTGACCCGATATTTCAAGCATCCGGTCGATACAATCCACAAGCAACCACACGTACGTTTGCGCATCAACATCCTTGGTATCGGCTCTTAGTCGATGACAGCAGTCAAATCACCTACGTTGAAGAGCCGCACCTTATGCGTGACTCAAACTCAGCGGCGAAGCCATTCAAAAATCCGCTTTTAACAAAATACCTAGAGCACAACACGACAGGCTACCGTCCGAACAAGCCCTTTCATTAGAATTTATAAGAAATTATGATTGACTGGACTCAACTGATTTTTTTAATTTACTGCCAGGTTTAAACGTGACAACACGACGTGCAGTCACTGGAACCATTTCGCCAGTTTTTGGATTACGTCCTGGGCGGGCTGATTTGTCTCGTAAGATGAAGTTGCCGAAACCGGATAATTTAACATCATGCCCTTGCTCTAAGGCATCACGTATGGATTCAAAAAACTCATCTACCATAAGACGTGCATCAGGCTTGGCTAAGGCCAATTCATCACATAAGATTTCAACCAATCGGGCTTTACTTAATGAGCTCACAATGCATTCCTTATCATGGTCATGATAACTAAACAGTTTCAGTATAGCACAATTTGAAGAAGTTACGAGTGCCTGTATACAAGTAGCGAGTTGCCTCATAAAAAATGTTACCGAAAGTAGGAAATTTTAGATTCGTTGC
>JARGOS010000004.1 GCA_029212505.1 Legionellaceae bacterium
ATGCAGGAGTTAAATAATATGACTTGTTAGGGCGTCCCGTGCGTAAGGTGAGTTAATGAGCGAGATGGAGGTCGAATTATGCGTTGATGTGGTATATGGCTGGGGGAGGGGATCAGCACATGCCATTAGAGGCATGTTATATACGAACGAGGCATTGGCGTACATGGAGCTCATGAACGAGCCGACAAAAAACATCATCCTTGTGTGTTTTTTCATAACTTTCCTTTTGACGAGATTTAAATTACGTATTATTTAAATAACACTTCGAAATAGTCAAGACCATTTCGAAGTGTTATAGTTTTTTGTTCGTATCTTTCTGCGGCTTTTATTGTTCTTCACAAACGAATAATACCGAATTTTGGTGAGGCCTCTTCATTCAAAAAGACATGAACGATAGCGACTCACCGGTTGAAGTTGATTACTCGATTTTACTCCAAAATTTTGATTGGTATTTTGGATTTTGGGGGCCGCTCGCCTTTTTAAAGTTAGATGGGGCATACCCGGCATAAGATCTTAAGCAAGCAGCTGTGTCACCTCCTTGTCCAACAATTTGAATCGAATCATTGACGCGCTCGGGCCCATATTTTCCTTTATAGCTAATCCAAGCTGGAGCGGTGTTGGGATCATCTAAACGAACCGTGTTGTTATTTTTCCAAGGTGTCCAAGGGATGGTGCTTTGCGAGCCGTAATCAATCGCTTTTAACCAGATACCACAAACGGAACCAATATTAATGTCTTTCCAAGCGACGCTTTCTTCGTTAAATATTTCTTTCTTTTCGTTAGAGGCATGAGAGTTGCACGCAGAATAGGCTTTGGGATGTCCGTCATCGTAACTCACTTTATTTCCTGCTACCCAGTGGCCTCCACCATGTCCGGCATAAAAAATACCGAGTATTTTATCATGTTTGTCATTTACTCGGACGGTAATGTGTTCCCAATCACCTTCGTGATAAGCAAAGTTTTTCCAAACAAAATTTTTGCTGGATACAAAGTCGCCTCCCAGCCTAAAAAATTGGGGGGCATTTAAGCCATAAAAATTCCAATACTGAATATCAACAAAACCTGCGCTTTGTGATGGTTGGTCTTTTAGTGCATAGCTTTTAATTCGAATATAATACGGGGCGTTGTTTACATCTTGCTCACCGTAAAGACTTGCTTCATCCGCTGATTTTAAGTAGCCGTCTTGATTGGCTAGGTCGCTTGGTGTGGGCTGGTGCGTGACTAACTCGTCGTGAGTATTGTAGTAATCAACATAATTAAGAAAATCTTCTACTTTGAATGGCCTGGTATCTTGGGTTTCTGGTGTATTTTTTATATTGCAGAGATAGGTTGTTGGCGCCATTGTATTAATGGTGTCGTTGGTTATATTGAGGTTCTCTGTCAGGTTATCTTTTGCTTCGCCTGCAATAAAATTTTTATAAAAATCTGAACGATTACAATTAAACATGTTGACGTTGTAGCTTTTCGTCGCACTGGCGTCACCGGTTTTAATATTAAACCTACAACTGTGCGTGGGTTTACCTTTTTTATTAAACTTGACTTCTACATATTTAACATCGCGCGTGCGATTGTTTCTTCCTGGATCTTTTTTGCATCTTGAGGTTGTGAAAACATATTGTGATTGATTATCACGAACGCTTTGTTCGCTAGAATTGTTGTGTGTCCATGTACTTCCATCTAACTGACACCCTTGTCTCGTTTGAATTTTATACCCGAGGTTTGAAAATGTTTGGATAAAATCACTGTCCAAATTAATGGTATATGTTGAGCCAGCGGTTGCTGAGTTAGATAGTGCGAGCGCGAGCACGGCAACTGATGTTGATAAATATTTCTGATACATAAAATTAAAAATCCTTTTTTATTTTTATTAAAATAATTTTTCTAAATATAGACCCGCATATCCTCACATCGACGACTTACGCTTGTCAAGATCAGTATTTTGCGACTTAAATCATACCCGCACGTAATACATCATGAATATGTAACACCGCGGTCGGTTTGTGCTCTGAATCGGTAATTACCAAAGAGGTAATGCTGTGTTGCTGCATGAGCGCAAGCGCTTCGGCAGCTAGCATGCCTTTGGATATGGTTTGACAACCTTGGGTCATGACGTCTTTGATAAGGGTGGTATGAATATCGTAAGATTTTGTTAGGGTACGTCGAATATCACCGTCGGTGTACACGCCAACCAAACAACCTTCGGGGTTTACTACGCATGTCATACCGAGTTTTTTTGCACTCAGCTCAATTAAGGCATCACGAACCAACGTTGTTTCGTTGACGAGGGGTAAGTCATCGCCTGTATGATATAATTCGTCGACGGTGAGTAATAATTTTTTACCGAGAGCGCCACCTGGATGAGCATGAGCAAAATCATCTGCTGTAAAGCCACGTGCCTCAAGCAGTGCTACGGCCAAAGCGTCGCCCATCACCAACGCAATGGTGGTGCTTGTGGTTGGAGCAAGGCCAAGAGGGCAGGCTTCTTCTGATATTTCAAGATTTAAATTGACGGTTGCTGCGTTAGCTAAGACTGAATTTGGATTGCCTGTAAGCGTAATCAAAGGCGTACCGAGGCGCTTTAGGCTGGGCAGTAGATTAAGTACTTCACCTGTATTTCCTGAATTTGATAAAGCCAGCACCGTGTCGTTTGAGGTCACCATACCTAAATCACCATGAATGGCCTCGGCGGGGTGCATAAAAAAGGCCGGGGTGCCTGTGCTCGCAAGCGTTGCGGCAATTTTCTTGCCGATATGGCCCGATTTACCCATGCCTGTTACGATGATACGCCCTGTGCATGCTAGCATGAGCTCACAAGCGCGTTCAAAATATTGATCAATTTTTTGGCTCAGCGAAAAAATAGCTGCGGCTTCGGTTTCAATAACGGTTAGGGCCGATTTGCAAAAGTTCATGGTTTCAAAACTGGATAAAATCATACTTTGATTCTATCATAACTTAAGCTATCTCTAAATTAATAAAATTAATATCCGAGCTAGTAATCTGCGCATACCGGGATATATAATTGAGCAAACATGACAAGGAGTCATTCGGCATGCACAAGCCATGGGTGGATATTTCGAAATTAACGTTTTCTCACCAAAATCAATTGATTTTTGATCAGGTCGATATTCGTGTTCAGCGCGGTAAAATTACGGCGATCATGGGGCCAAGTGGTACCGGTAAAACAACGCTTTTGCAACTGATTGGCGGTGTATTAACACCTGATTCCGGTAAAATCTGTGTAGATGGTGATGACGTGCATGCGTTATCTCGTAAAAAATTATCGGTTGCGCGCCGTAATATGGGCCTGTTATTTCAAAACGGTGCCCTGTTTACACATCTTTCTGTTTTCGATAACGTCGCGTTTCCTTTGCGCGAACATACGAATTTAAGTGAATTATTATTACGTGATGTGGTGTTGATGAAACTTGAAGCCGTCGGTTTGCGCGGTGCTGCTCATCTTATGCCGTCACAATTATCCGGCGGCATGTCGCGACGTGCCGCATTTGCTCGTGCGATAGCACTCGACCCAGAACTCATGATGTATGACGAGCCATTTACCGGACAAGATCCAATTTCGATGGGGGTGTTGGTGCGTTTAATCAAGCGCCTCAATGAATTACTGCATACAACCACGATGATTGTATCGCATGATGTCGAAGAGACCTGTGAAATTGCCGATTATGTTTATCTTTTAGCAGGAGGTCGCGTGATCGGTGAGGGTACGCCAGAAGCGTTGCTTCAGTCGACACAGCCGGATGTTCGGCAATTTATGCGCGGCGAAGCGGATGGTGCGGTCCCGTTCCATTATCCAGCCGGACCGTATGCGGAGGAATTACTTGATGCTTGATAGGATTGCACAAACAGGCTCAGTGGGTCGCACATCGGTGCAGCGCTTAGGCCAGGCTGGCATTTTTTTGTGTCGGTTATTATGGCGCCGGCCCCATCTTAAAAAAATTGCACCCAGTGTTTGGCACCAATTGTATTCAGTCGGTGTTTTATCTGGCATTGTGATTGTTGTTTCGGGCTTATTTATTGGTATGGTTGTGGGCTTACAAGGCCATCATACGCTAGAAAAATTTGGCGCTTCAAGTCAACTTGGGCAATTACTGGCGCTGAGTATTGCACGAGAATTAGGTCCGGTGGTGAGTGCCTTGTTATTTGCAGGTCGTGCAGGTTCCGCCTTAACCGCTGAAATTGGTTTGATGAAAGCAACAGAGCAATTGACCAGCATGGATATGATGGGTGTTGATCCTGTGGCGCGAATTGTTTACCCACGTTTTTTAGCGGGCTTGATTGCTTTGCCGGTTTTATCGCTTATTTTTTCAGCGGTGGCCGTGTACGGTGGGTATTTGGTCGGCGTGGAGCGGTTAGGTGTTGATGCCGGTAGTTTTTGGTCGAATATGCAATCGGCGGTTAATTTTAGACTCGATGTATTAAGTGGCATCATCAAAAGTATGGTGTTTGCTTTCTTGGTGAGTTGGGTGGCAGTTTATCAAGGATTTACAAGTACGCCTACGGCGGCAGGGATTAGCCAAGCAACCACGCGTTCAGTGGTGCATGCCTCTCTTCTGATTTTAGGTTTTGATTTTTTGTTGACAGCACTGATGATTGGAGGTTGGTAAATGAATAAGCACTATCGACTGGATGTGAGCGTAGGTATCTTTATGATACTCGGATTTTTAGCCTTGCTTGTGATGGTTTTTAAAGTCAGTGGCGTGCAAGAATTAACGCACGCGGGCAGCTATGAAGTCACCGCGAACTTTTCGGATATTGGTGGCCTCAAAGTACGTGCGCCCGTGACCATTGCAGGCGTTAAAGTCGGTGAAGTCACGAGCATTGCTTTGCAGCCAGGGCAGCTGAATGCCAAAGTCAAAATGCAATTACGAAGCGATCAAAAAATTCCTTATGATGATGCATCGGCCCGTATTTTAACGGAAGGATTGCTCGGATCAAATTACGTGAGTCTTGTGCCAGGGTTTGAAAGCGTGCCTAATCATCCGTTTTTACGTTCGGGCGATGTGATTGAACGAACACAAGAAGCTGTGATTCTTGAGAATATTATTGGGCAGTTATTATTTAGCGCAAAACAATCAGCATAATTAATATTTAGATTACAGGGAGTGATGATGTATAAATTAAAAACTTTGATGGCGTGCTGCTTCGTGGTGATGAGTTCAATCACGTGGGCTGCAACGTCTCCGGTGCCTATGTTGGAACAAACGGCTGATCAAATTATTGATACGCTTGAAAAAAACAAAGGTCAGCTTAAAAAGAACCCACAATTTGTGCAACGCACGGTGCGTGAGCATTTGTTACCTCATATTGATGTTCAAGGCATGGCGCGTTCTGTTTTAGGTCGTCATGCTTGGAGTCGTGCAACGCCCGCAGAACGTGGACGGTTTACACAGGCGTTCTCTAGCTTGGTGGTTCGAACGTATGCATCGCCCTTGGCTGAATATTCTGATGAAAAAATTATGTTTTTACCTGAACGCGCGGCGCCGAGTGGCCGCTTTACCCGTGTAAATAGTGTTATCATACGCTCGAACGGGCAGAAAATTCCGTTAAATTATAGTTTGGTATTAAAGCAAGGGCATTGGAAAGTGTATGATTTAAGCGTTGAGGGCGTGAGTTTATTGCAAAGCTTTAGAACCCAGTTTGGACAAATACTAAAAATGACCGATATGGATGCTCTTATTATGCAATTAAATAAGCAACATAATCCTGAACACCAGGCTGTCTGATGCGTGATGCCCATATATTTCTGCCCTCAAGCGTTTTAACGTTTGATACGGTTTCGTCAGATTTGACGAGATTTTTGGCGCATGTCCATCAACATGGGGCGTCAACCCTTGTGTTAAACATGGAGCATGTGACGCACTGTGATAGTGCCGGACTTGCGTTGCTTATTCAGGCCTATCGATTGTGCCAAGAGCAAAGCATGCGTTTGTGTATTCAAGGCATGTCTCAAGAAATTTTAGATTTAGCTACCTTTTGTGGGGTAGACAACTTATTTATTGGAGAAAATTGAGTGACCGTAAGTAACCACGAAATTGAACAATGTTTGATTAATATTGCTGGCGTAAAGCACGTCGAGGTATCAGGTGATGGCTATCATTATCAACTGATGGTTGTTTCAAATGATTTTGACGGTATGACACGCTTGGCACGTCAGCAATGGGTGTATGCAAAGCTTCAAGCATATATTACCTCTGGGGAGCTGCATGCGTTAACGATGAAAACATGGACTGAAGCCGAATGGGAGAAAAATCGTGGATAAATTAGTGATTCATGGCGGAAAACCACTGTTCGGTGAGGTGGTGATATCGGGGGCAAAAAATGCAGCTTTGCCCATTATTGCCGCGACGCTACTTGCAACCGAGCCGGTAACGGTTGCCAATGTACCCCATCTTAACGATGTAACAACCATGATGGAGTTACTCGGTCAGCTCGGTGTAAATTTAGTGGTTGACGAAAAAATGCAGGTGTCTGTTGATGCCAGTACCATCGGTGATGAGCTGGTGGCACCGTATGAATTAGTTAAAACCATGCGCGCCTCTATTTTAGTTTTAGGACCTTTACTTGCACGTTTTGGAAAAGTCGACGTATCGTTGCCCGGTGGTTGTGCGATTGGAACGCGTCCGATTGATTTGCATTTAAAAGCGTTAAAATCGATGGGTGCCGATATCGAAGTGTTGAATGGTTATGTAAGAGCACGTTGTAAAAAAGGGCGTTTACAAGGCAAAACCATTGTGTTTGATACGGTGACCGTGACCGGTACAGAAAATATCTTAATGGCCGCAACATTGGCTGAAGGAACCACGGTGCTTAAAAATGCAGCGCGTGAACCTGAAGTGGTCGATTTAGCTAATTTCCTGATTAGCATGGGTGCCAAAATTCATGGCGCAGGAACCCATACCATTGAAATTGAAGGCGTGCCTAATTTAACCGGCGGAAGCTATACCGTGTTGCCGGATAGAATCGAGGCGGGGACTTATTTAGCGGCAGCGGCGATGACGCGTGGTAAAGTCACGGTTAAACGTGTGCGACCTGATAATTTATTGTCGATGCTTTGCAAGTTTGAAGAGGCTGGCGCGGCCATTACGTTAGGTAATGATTGGGTAACGTTGGATATGTACGGTGAACGTCCAGAAGCCGTGGATATCTCGACCGCGCCTTATCCTGGTTTTCCAACCGATATGCAAGCGCAATTTATGGCTTTAAACACCGTGGCTGATGGCTCCTCATCTGTGATTGAAAATATTTTTGAAAATCGTTTTATGCACGTTCAAGAATTACAACGGATGGGCGCCAAAATTCGCCTCAACGGCAATGTCGCCATGATCAAAGGCGTTGAATACCTCACCGGTGCACCGGTGATGGCAACCGATCTTCGCGCGTCTGCGAGCTTGATTCTTGCAGGTCTTGCAGCCAAAGGTGAGACGTGGGTTGAGCGCATTTATCATGTGGATAGAGGTTATGAGCGGATTGAGGAAAAATTCTCCATTCTAGGTGCTGATATTAAACGATGTGCTGGGCGCTAAACGATGATTCAGTGTGTCGAGCTTGAAACGTATTTACAGAATTACCTTGAGGTGGATGCGTTTCAAGATTACGCTCCAAACGGCCTTCAAATCGAAGGCAAAGCAAGTATTGGGCGTATTTGTACGGCGGTGACGGCTTCACAGGATGTGATTGACGCCGCGTGTGCCTATCAAGCGGATGCTTTACTTGTGCATCATGGTTATTTCTGGAAAGGCGAAGATCCAACACTACGTGGTATGAAGCGTGCGCGTATAGCGAAGTTGCTTAAGCATGATATTAATTTATTGGCTTATCATTTGCCGATTGATTGTCATAAAACGCTTGGCAATAATGCTTGCATCGCTAAAAAATTAGAACTTAAGCATGTTCAAAGCCATGCTGCCGGCAAAACACCTGATTTATTATGGAGCGGTGAGTTAACCAAGCCTATATTAGATGTACAGGCTTTTACGCAGCAGTTAACGCGCGTGTTTGATCGCGTGCCCCAGGTTATAGCTGCAGCTCACTCAAATAAAGCGATTAGAAAAATAGCTTTTTGTTCGGGCGGAGCGCAAGATTACCTTGCAGATGCGGCGGCACTTGGTGCAGATGCTTATATCAGCGGTGAAATATCAGAACGTACGTATTATCAAGCAAAAGAGTTAGACATACATTATTTTGCTTGCGGTCATCATGCGACGGAGCGTGATGGCATCCATGCCTTAGGTAAGCACTTGGCCGAGCAATTTGCATTAGAACATCGCTTTATAGACAGTGATAATCCGGTTTGACCCGCATGAAAACAGCACAGCGTCTGGAATATGTTCAAGGCTCCGTGGAGCGTGTCACGTTTCATAGCGAAGCCACAGGGTTTTGTGTGCTGCGCACGCAAGTACGTGGGCACCGCGATGTGGTAACGGTGATAGGAAACGCAGCATCAATCACAGCGGGCGAGTACATTGAATGCCAAGGGCTATGGGTGAATGATCGTACGCATGGCATGCAATTTAAAGCGGAGCACCTTAAAGCTATTCAGCCGACCACGCTTGAAGGTATTCAAAAATACCTCGGCTCGGGGATGGTCAAAGGTATTGGCCCACACTTTGCAAAAAAACTTGTCGCAGCCTTTGGTGAGGCTGTGTTTGATGTGATTGAACAAAGCCCTGAGCGTTTGCTGGACTTGGAAGGCATTGGTCCCAAACGTCAATCGCGCGTTGCGTCTGCATGGGCCGAACAAAAAGCCATTCGTAGCATCATGGTGTTTTTACATAGCCATGGTGTGGGTACGGCACGTGCGGTACGTATTTATAAAACTTACGGTGATGAATCCGTTGAGATTGTTAAGGCTAATCCATATCGCTTAGCACGTGATATTCGAGGGATAGGTTTTAAAACCGCCGATCAACTTGCCGAAAAATTAGGAATAGCAAAAGACTCACTCATGCGTGCACAAGCCGGCGCATCGCATGTTTTGCAAGAGTTGTGCGATAAAGGAAATTGCGCAGCAGAATTATCAAAATTACTTGAAGCTGCGCATAAATTACTTGAAATACCTGAAGAGGTGATTCAAACAGGTATTGAGCAAGAAATTCTTGAAAACCAGCTTGTTAAAGATAATATAAACGATGTGCCCTGCATTTACCCGATATCGCTTTACACCGCAGAAACACGGGCTGCTGCCCAACTTAAGCGGTTAAATACGACGCATGTTCCGTGGGGTGAGATTGATGCAGCAAAGGCTATTCCCACGATTGAGAAAAAAACAGGCTTAGCATTATCTGACTCGCAGCATGAGGCAGTTGAGCAGATTTTAAAATCAAAAATTTCAATTATGACCGGTGGCCCAGGTGTGGGTAAAACGACGATTGTCAAAAGCCTGTTAGGTATTATCGAAGATAAAGCCTTGCGCATTAACTTGTGTGCACCCACCGGACGTGCCGCCAAGCGTTTAACCGAAACCACGCAGCTTGAGGCCAAAACCATCCATCGATTGCTTGAATTTGATATGAAAACCTATGGGTTTAAGCATAACCAAAATAATTTACTGGATTTAGATGTATTAATTATTGATGAAGCTTCGATGATTGATATTGTTTTACTCAATCATTTACTGAAAGCCCTGCCGTTGGATGCCGCCGTTATTTTTGTGGGGGATATTGATCAGCTTCCCTCGGTGGGCTCAGGTGCTGTTTTAGCTGATATGATTGCATCAAAAACAATCACGACCGTACGTTTAACGGAAATTTTTCGCCAAGCCGCGCATTCGCATATTATTGTGAATGCTCACCGCGTCAACCAAGGTAAAATGCCCATCCCTCATGACTCACCGAAAAGCGATTTTTTTACGTTATACGCGGATACACCGGAAGAGATTCATGACAAGCTGCTTGAAGTCGTGATTAATCGCCTGCCTAAACGCTACGGGTATGATCCGATTCGAGATATTCAAATTTTAACACCGATGAACCGCGGAGGTTTAGGTAGCCGAAGTCTAAACGCCGCATTGCAAGCACGCCTGAACGGTCGCGCGGAACCTAAAATTGAGCGTTTTGGATCGATTTATGCGCCAGGCGATAAAGTGATTCAGATGACCAATAATTATGATAAAGATGTGTTTAACGGTGATATTGGTGTGATTGAAAGCATTGATCTCGACGAAGACGAAGTCAAAATAAAATTTGATTATCAAATAAAAACTTACGGTATTAATGAGCTTGATGAAATTAATTTAGCGTATGCTATTAGTATTCATAAAGCCCAAGGCTCTGAGTTTCCTGTGGTGGTGATGCCGCTAGCAACCCAGCATTTTGCGTTGCTAGCCCGTAATTTAGTGTACACAGGCATCACACGAGGAAAATCACGTGTTGTATTAATCGGTCAAAAAAAAGCAATTGGTATGGCTGTGCACAACGATAAAGAAGCGCATCGCTTGACCAAGCTTGCAGAGCGGCTTGCATAAGAAAGCAAGTTGAAGTTGCAAAAAACCGCTCCATGCACGTTGATTTTAAAAAAGCCCAAATGAGACGATTTTTTCACGAAATGAAGTGCGGGATACTTTAGGCTCTCAATTAGCCTGTAGCGGTATTCTAATTCTATGTTTCATCTTCATAATCTTGAAATTATGGTTTCGTCGCACCTACGTTTATTAACAAGAAATATTTACTTTCAACCTTTACTTTTAGCTCTTTATATCTACACTAAGTATATTAAAAGAGTTTTTTGCTGGAGAAACGAACGTGCCTGTTTTATCTGAAACGAATAAAGCCGCCTTTATTCGATTAAAAAACGATTACGAGGATCTTCCTTTGAGCAGCAAGTCACTTTTGCCACACGCCCTGGTCACCCAACTCAACGAGATGGATACTGTCAATCTCTCGACTGAAAGCGCATTTGAGGTTTATCAGGCTTATATAAGTCATACATGGACTTCCTCATCACTTAAAGACTTCTTCAATGAGCCTCTCACTCAAGCCCTTACAACCCTGAGCAAGGCAGGCCTTCTGGCTGGAGATGGTGCGCAAGCTAATTTTGATGCTGTGGTCGGTCATCAAAACCCTAATGGCGTTTCTCGAGCCCTTACAACCCTGAGCGAGGCAGGTCTTTTGGCCGGAGATGGTGCGCAAGCTAATCGTGATGCTGTGACAGGGAATCAAAACCCTCGAAAAGCAGCCTTGGCTCTTAAAACTCTGAGCGAGGCAGGCCTTCTGGCTGGAGATGGTGCGCAAGCTAATCGCGATGCTGTGGCAGGGCATCAAAACCCTGGGGGTGTTGCTCGTGCCCTTAAAATTTTGAGCGAGGCAGACCTTCTGGCTGGAGATGGTGCGCAAGCTAATCGTGATGCTGTGGCAGGTAATCCAAACCCTTGTGAGGTTGCTCGTGCCCTTAAAATTTTGAGCGAGGCAGGCCTTTTGGCTGGAGATGGTGCGCAAGCTAATCGTGATGCTTTAATGCCACTCAATAACATTGGGTATATTAATTTGGCCTTTAATGCCCTCCGCACCGCAGGTCTTCTGGCTGGAGATGGTGCGCAAGCTAACTTTACTGCTGTGGTAGGGCATCAATACCCTCATGGCGTTGCTAGCTCCATTGTAACTCTGGACGCAGTAGCCTTCCTCACAGAAGCTAATTTTAATGCTGTGATAGGGCATCAAGACGTTCGCGCAGTTGCTGAGGCTCTTAAAATACTGATGGATGCACGGTTAATAGGTGCTGGCATTGAGCAATCACAAGAGCGATTTAATCGCTTGACGACCTATCAAGCTATATTGTTTGACGGAACCACACGTGCCTTATGGGGCAGAATACCCAGTCACGCTTTAACAGAAGCGCGCTGGAATCGTATTATGCAAATCTGCAGGGCGAATATGGTTAACACAGCTATCGGTCGCCAGCGTTTTACCAACTATGTTCATCGAGAGCTGTTAGAGATGGAGGTTCATCAACAGCAAGCCTTCAATACGGGGCAAAGCACGCACACTGCAAGTGTACATCAAACGGTGTCGGAAACGGCACGAAAGCTGAAGGCACGCTATGGAGATTCTGTCAGAAACTTAAGCGAAAAATTAAAGACAATCGAAGCTTGGGTTAATGAACAAGAAGAGCACGAAACAGAAAAGCGGGCGATTCAACAACTGGTAAATTCATCCTATGATTTTAAAGACCTTACATCAGGCGTTACAACAAAGGAACTTTTGGCACTCGCTTGGGAAGCTATACATGATAAGGCTATATTGATAGCTCAAGTACCTGGTTATGAAAAGATGCCAGAAGCTGTAAGAAAGGCAAGAGAAAATGAGCTTGTGAACGATGCGGAGCAATTATTCCTTCAGGGGCTTTTAGAGATACAGCGTGCCTATAATTTATCGGACCGGTTTGAAGACAGGGGCGGCGCGGATAAAGCAGCCTGTGCATCAGGAACATTCAATAAGCTTATTGAAAAACTTGCGGGTGTTCATCCAGACGCTGAGATAAAATACATCACGCGTCAAGGAGCCATGTTTAAGTTGTTGCCTTTGATTCGTGACGCTGCGGCCCATCATGTTCAAGCACATCATCAAGATATGACGGTCGAACAGCTTAAACAAGCGATTCTTCCTCGCGTACGGGAACAACTTTTCTTTGAGTTCGGCCATGCCTTTGAAGCATCAACAAAAGCTTATGACACGTTTGATTTGTTTCAAGCCTCGGGCGATTATGAAACTTTTCAGAATGCTCTTAAAAACAGACAAGATGAACATCTTGAGCAAATGATCGAAAGTAAATTATTGATGCCTAATGAAGAGCTCGATCAAGCCATGAGTGATTTAATCACGCGCCATGCTGAGGCGAAACCTGCCTCTGAGGAACCTGAAGATAAGCCTGAAACTCAAGAAGCACTAAGATTTAAGCGCCTTAAATTTTTATTAGCAAATGCTCGAGAGAGTGACACATCCGCAGACAAGCCTTCTTCTAACAAACCTCAGGGTACAGGGCCTACGCATGGAAATAATCCTTGACTTCTACATATGTTTTCGTGCGTAAGCTCTACAGAGTATGTGATCAAGAGAGTGCAATAATTAAAGGCCTTTCCTAGGCGCTGCGTCTTCATCAAAGCGAATATCTAAATCTGGATGATTCGCAAGGATGGTTTGAATTTGATGCGATAGTGCATCAGTTAAGACTAAGCTACCCTTTTCTAAACCTAAAGCCAGTGAATTTAAGACAAAGCTTGCATGATCACTGTAAGCGCCTTGTTCAGGACTACCTGGATTTGTATCTGTTGATGTAATGTTGCCACAAAAAACATCAATATCTCGCAACTGAACATTGCCTATGTCGTCGCCAGCACCAAACGTTAAAGCACACCGGTGTGTGATAGCATCCATATCGTGTTGCTTTAAAAATCCAGGTAATGGCTTGGTCGTCATGTAGGCAGCATCGGTATTACGCGGATCAGAGCCATTGACAACATTTGTTTGTGTTTGATCGATATGTTGGCGTACAAAATCGTAAAATTGCTCAAATTGAATGGGTAGTTTTTCTTGGTAAAGCTTGCATTTAATTTTAGCAACCAAAGGTGCTTTTCTACCCTCATCTAACGTACTTTCTTGAATAAAACGCATCGCATGTTGAACCGCATGTGATGCGGTGACATCAGTCGGGAGTGCTGCGATCGCTGCTTTTAATTCTTCTGGACAAAAAGTTGCCATGTAAGTGTTGAGTTCTAAAATAGAGTCAGTACTTTCATCTAACAGGCGGCTGCTTTGTTCTCCTGGTTCAAATAATGCGCCACTAAAGCACTCTTCAAGTAGTTCCGAAACGCAGGTATTAATCACGGTGCTTTCATTCATGCCGCCAGGCAAGCAATACTCATGACATACGGGACGTTGGCCTGATAATACACGGACGTTACCTTCGGTATTTTGCACTAAAAAAATAGGATCAACAGCGGCATTCATACCATTTTTACCCAGCGTTTTGATTGCAAGACCATAAGCATTTGTACTCGTCGAAGTTGCATCCTGGGGTATTTCGTACCAAGGCTTGTCGCCAAGCTTTTGATTTAACAGTGCATGCACTTCGCTGCGGGTGGATTGATTTTGAAAATGCGCATGATCAACGTGAAGCATACCGTTGTTTAAAGACCATCCATCACCTTGTGTATTATGGCTCGGGTCTTTTAAATCAAAAATAAAGTGATTAAAACCGTGTGCGGCTCGCTGCTGTAATAATTGATCAAACTTCATCGTTTTAAATTGTTCAGATGTGTTTTTTAATAGGTTAACCGTGCGTGCTATTTCTTCAGGTGACTGTGTGCCTTCATTGCGCATATCTGTGAATTTTCGTTTAAGATTTTTAAATTCTTTTTTATCGTTTGACATGAGGCACCTTTAATTTTAGATAACGTGTTATTTGTTGAGTATAGTCAAGTTTTGATGTGATGAACCATACCGAAGGCGTTTAAGATGTTGTAAGATACAGAAAAATTTTAAGCAAGGCATGAGCATGGATAGACGAGTCTTTTTTTTACAAAATAGCTTACAAAAATTTTATACAAAATTACCTGTCATTCTTTTTGATATTTTAGCTATACCGTTGGCGTGGTGTTGCGCCAATGCTTTTGAATTTAATTCTCGTGCTTTATTTCAAGCATGGTTGCTGCATGGCGCAGGGCAGCCTTTGGTTGTTTTGTTGCTCATACAAACGGCTTGCTATTACGGCTTTAAAGTTTACCGTGGTTTATGGCGTTTTTCGTCGTTGGGTGATGTGGCCCGTATTGTAAAAGCCGTGTGTGTTGGCACGTTACTCGCGTACCCTGTTTTTTATTCTCTATCATGGCTTCAAACCATGTCACGGACCGTGTTGCCGTTGTATGGTTTGTTACTGATGGCTTGTTTATGTGGCGCACGGCTTAGCTTACGTTACCGCTGGGATAAGCAAGGTAAGCAATTTGATGCAGATGAAGCGGTTAAACGCGTGATGATTGTGGGGGCTGGTAATGCCGGCGAAAGCTTGGTTCGGGACTTGCAACGAACCCATGAATACATGCCGATTGGACTGGTCGATGACGACAAAAAAAAATGTGGTCTCGAAGTGCATGGTGTGCGTGTGCTAGGAAATATTCCCGAATTGTCCGAATTAGTGACTCAATGTGAAGCTGATTTAATTTTTATTGCGCTGCCTTCAGCCGGTTCTGCTGCGATGCGACGTATTGTTAATTATTGTGAAGCCTCGCGAGTGCCGTTTAGAACCTTGCCGAGTCTTCAAGCTTTGGTATCAGGACGGGTCGAAGTGAATGCGCTCCGTACGGTTAATATTGATGATTTACTGGGGCGTGACCAAGTTCAGCTTGAGTGGAGTAAAATTGAAGCCGGTCTTCACGGGCGTTGTGTGTTGGTGACGGGCGCGGGTGGCTCTATTGGTTCGGAGTTATGTCGGCAGATTGCGGCACTTCAGCCTGAAAGTCTTGTATTATTTGATAGCAGCGAATCTAATTTATATCATATTGAACTCGAGCTTCGTGCGCACTACCCTCAACTCTCGCTTCATATGATTTTAGCCAGTGTGGTCGATGTGGTTGCCGTGAACGAAGTTTTTGAACGCTTTAAGCCTCAAGTTGTGTTTCATGCAGCGGCTTACAAACATGTACCCATGCTTGAAGAGCAAGTGCGTGTGGCGGTCTATAATAATGTGATCGGAACACAGGTGGTGGTGGAAGCGAGCCTTGCGGTGAATACCGAAAAGTTTGTATTAATCTCGACGGACAAAGCGGTCAATCCGACGAATATTATGGGTACAACCAAGCGTATCGCAGAAATTTATTGCCAAAACTTAAATCAGCGCGTGAGTACGCAGTTTATTACGGTACGGTTTGGTAATGTTTTAGGTTCGGTTGGCAGTGTGGTACCACTATTTCAAAAGCAATTGGAAGCAGGCGGACCGCTTACGGTCACGCACCCCGACGTAAAGCGTTATTTTATGACCATTCCAGAGGCCAGTCAGTTGATTTTGCAAGCGATGGTGAATGGCGAAGGCGGTGAAATTTTTATGTTGGATATGGGTGAGCCTATTACCATCACGTATTTGGCCGAACAAATGATTCGTTTGGCCGGAAAAAAACCAGGTCAAGATATTGCTATAAAATACACGGGATTACGTCCTGGTGAAAAGTTATTTGAAGAGCTGTTTCATGCGTCTGAGCCTTGGGTTCAAACCACGCATGAAAAATTATTTAAAGCACGGTTTCGTGAAATCAATTGGCATGAGTTAACCCAAGCGTTGCGTATGATGCAACACGCCTGTCAAACCTATCAAACGGATGAATTGATGGTTTTGATTCAAAGCTTGGTGCCTGAGTTTTCTTCTGAGCAATATGAAAACGTATAACATAATAACTCGGCAAGGTTTTTCGTTGATTGAAGTTTTGGTGTGCTTGATGATTATTTCTGGGACTTCACTTGTTTTGTTTAAGCAGCAAATGCAGCTTAGTCATTCGGTGCGTAAAATAAAATCCGATATGAGTGCACGAATCGCTTTAGATAATGCACAAGAGCAGTGATGTATGTATCGTAAAAGTGCTGGATTTAGCTTGACGGAATTGCTGGTAAGTTTTTTTATCTCGACGCTATTGATTTTGATTTTAATCCAGCATTTATTATCCGTGAGTCGCCAGCATCATCATGTGCATGCCGCATTAGATCAA
This sequence comes from Legionellaceae bacterium, assembly GCA_029212505.1. GTDB lineage: Bacteria > Pseudomonadota > Gammaproteobacteria > Legionellales > Legionellaceae > JAALKW01. The sequence goes on from JARGOS010000004.1 coordinate 16,703, forward strand.
GTCATGGAGCTGCAATGGGTATTGGATGTGATGCGCGACAGGATTCATCATGCCGGATTTACGCCTTGCCGTCGATTAGATCATCTTATCAGCATAGATACACGTGAACGACCGGAATCGCTGCTTCCTGTCGAGATTAGTCCAAACGATCCAACCAAGCTTTATCTTCGAAACATGAACGAAACAGCACTTACGAAAATCAGCATTAAAACCAATACGGTGATTTTTATGGATAAATCAGCAAGCTTAAAATCAGACCGCCCCGTTTTAATTGCGGATTGTACGCATGCCGAAGTGCATGATATCGCGAGCATTTCGGCTGTGCGTGGAGGGACGCTCGTGACGTTAAAAAAACCGCTTGTTTTTGAATATGATCCTGAGGTGTATTTGGGTGAATGGATGTCGGAATCGTTCTATTTTAAGCAGGCGGCTTTGTTTTATAAGCAGCATCGCGCAGATAAACTAACGTCTCAAATAAAGCATATTAAATTTATAATAAATCATCATGCAGCTTATCCAATATTGAGCATGCAATTTGTATTACGCGATGGCACGTCAGATAGCTTTGATGCAAAGGTTCGTATGCCATGAGGGAGCGTTCAGAAGGGATGATCTTGCTAACCACGTTGATTATATTAGCCTTAATTGCCTCGCTTTTATTTTCGATGATGCGCGCGACATGGATTGCTCAAAAACTGGCTCGACAAACGCGTGAGACTCACGCAGCGTTTTATGCGCTAGAAGGCGCAGCACAGCATCTAATTGCTTTAGATTTTAAGCATTTAACTAAAAAAAAATGCATAAAAAAAACACGTGATGTGAATCAGCCTTTACAGATGTTGCGTATAGAACAAGGCTGTGAATGGCGTTATAAAAATCAAGTTTATCGTTATGCACTGGCTGATTTGGGGGTCGTGTCGTGCAGCCATCATTGGCTGATAGCTATAACAGCGTCTGAATTGGGTCATGAGATTTTAAGCACACGTGTAGCAAAGGCAATTAATATAAAAACAAAAAATTGCAAAAATGCGACCAAAATAGATACCGGTGTTTTAAGCTGGCGTTATCTATCTGAATAATCAAATCGATATGGCTCACCCCAGTGACAAGTTAGTTTATTATCTGTATCATGTTAGAACATGTTTTCAATGCGTTTAGGAATGTTTGGATGTCGGCTAAAAATCAAGAGAAAAAAAGACCCTGGTGGTTAACTACGCCTGTGCTTTATGCAGCTATGATTATGCTGGGTGTGCTCAGTGGTTTTTCAGATATTCCTGTATTAAAAGCGATGGGGCTTTTTGTTGCGGATGTGTTTATTCGTATTTTTAAATGCATTAGTTTACCGATTATTGCGTTGTCGATTATTGTGACGTTAGCGCATTATCGCTCAGAAGGTATCATGAAGCGGGTGTGGCGTCGCACCATGTGCTACACCTTAGGTACAACGATCGTGGCTGCGAGTATTAGCTGCTTATTATATTTATTGATTCATCCAACGCTTGTCTCTACGGGGAGCGATGTTGCTGGTGCGTTGCCAACTGCCGGTATGAAATATTTAGATCATGTTGCACATCTGATTCCAGAGAATATTTTTGCTCCGTTTCTTGAAAATCAAGTATTAACGGTTTTATTTTTAAGCATTGTGATCGGTGTTGCGATTCGCTCGATTCCTGATGAAGACGCACGTCAAACCATCACGCACTTTTTTCGTGGGGCTCACGGCATGATGATGGTGATCACGCGTTGGGTGATTTTAATTATTCCTGTCGGTTTGTACGGATTTATTACATCAACCGTGGTTCAAATGCGAAGTGGGGGTGACTTAAAAGGTATTGGTGAATATTTACTCGTGATTGTGTTAGCGAATTTGATTCAAGGCTTTGTTGTGTTACCACTGTGGCTCAAATTCCAAGGTATCAAACCGTTTGAGACCATGCGACGTATGTTACCCGCGTTGTCCCTTGCATTTTTTAGCAAATCGTCGGTTGGAGCATTGCCTGTGACGATGGATACCATGGAGCAAAAACTGGGCGTTCGTCCTGAGTTGAGTCGTTTTGTATTGCCACTTTGCACCAGCATTAATATGAACGGCTGTGCCGCATTTATTTTCGCAACGGTGGTGTATTTAATGCAAAATCATGGCATTACGCTGTCGTTGCCTGCGATGGGGTTATGGATTGTGGTGTCAACGGTTGCGGCGATTGGTAATGCCGGAATTCCGATGGGATGCTTTTTCTTGAGTGCAAGTTTGCTTGCAAGCATGAATGTGCCTATTACGCTGATGGGGATTATTTTACCGTTTTATAGCTTAATCGATATGGTTGAAACATCGCTTAACGTTTGGTCTGACTCTTGTGTGACCAAAGTGGTGGATGAACATATGATTGATGTGGTTGAAGATGAAGTTGTGGGTGATTGTAAAGTGTAATCTATGCTCTTAAATTGAACTTAATTAGCTGAAGTGATATAATCTTGCCTTTTTGAGTTGATATTTACTCTAGGTGTTCATATGATGAAGCGAAGTTTAAGTGATTTAGATAGTTCAAGTCGTGTTGCTGTTAAGCGCTCAAGGTCTGATCGGTTTGATTTAGAAGTAAGTATACTTGATTTTCAAGGTATCGATACGCCGAATGACGTATTTTTAAATCTTCGTCGCTATTTGGTCGAGTCAGCACATCAGGATTATTTTCTTCAACATGGTGGCTTTTTGAAGCTGTGCAGTCTGTTATCGCTTACGACCGATAAAAAAAAGCAGGCCTCTATGCTTGAAGTGTTATTAACCATAACTCGAGCGCATCATCAAGCGAGTATAATTGAATTAGGGAAGTCCCAGCTCGCACAACTCTTGTCGATGGCCGAACAAGATGATTCATTGGTTGTTAACCAACAAGCTGTTCGCCTGTTGGCCGCGATTGCACTGAATGTAACGCCCGAAAGTGATTTTTATAAGCCTGAAAATATTCAACGTTTAGAGCAGCTTATGGTTGCTGCAGATGATGTTGTACGAACACTGGCCATGGAAACGCTGCAGAACCTTTTGCAGAATGATGCGTGTCAGGATTTGGCACTTTCCCCGGCTACGATAGCTTCTCTTTTTAGCCTTAGAGAGCCAGCAGATCCTGTGATGGAAGAAAATCTTCTGGAGATGATGCTTCAGCTGTCGAAGAATCAAGCAAATTTTTCTGGTATCCAAGAAGCTGGAGGGATGAGGTTTTTAGTTGAGTCACTTGACCAACCACGTCGAAGAAAAACAGCCATAAGTGTATTGGCTAGATTATCGACATCTATGACTAATCATAGGATGATGCGTGAATCGGGAGTGATTCCTGTGTTGATTTCTTGTTTGCAAGATCATAGTGATGCACTCATGGCCATGTGTTTTTTGGCTAAAAACACAGACAACCATGCGATTATTCATGCGAATCAATGTGTTGAAGCGTTAGTTCAACTGACGATAAGTCAAAAAAATTATAGACCGTTAAGTATTATCTGTCTTTTGGCAAAAAATAAAGAATATACGCAGGATATTTCCGCTAAGCTTCCGATCCAAATCTTAAGTGAATTGACTCATTGTCTTCGTTTAAAAGATCAAAACTTTGCTGAGGGTGCTTTTATCCTATTTCGCGAAATAAAATTAGAAATAACGGATTTGCAAACCGTCAGGAAAAACGGTGGTATTAACGCACTGGTAAAATTTTTATTAAACTTCGAACGACGAGGGCAAGCCGTTAAGCTACTGATTGAGTTGGTGAAAGATAAGCAAAGTCTTCAGATCTTATTCAAAGAAAATGGCATGACTCATTTAATACCGTTGCTTACGGATAGCGATACTCAAACTCAACAGGATGCAACAATTTTGCTTCAGGCGTTGCAAACCTGCCATCCAGCATCGCAACAAACGCATCAACAGGTCTCAATGTTCAAAACAATTCCGTATGAATCACTTCATTTCACAGAAAAAAAATTAGGTCGAGGAGGTTTTGGTCAAGTTGTGCGGGGTGAATGGTTACAGCATACGCCCGTGGCGATAAAAACATTGGTTAATGCCAGAGCAAGCAAGGCGGAGCTTCAAAAGCTCAAAAATGAAGGGATCTTACACAGTAGTTTAAAGCACCCCAATATTGTTGCTTTATATGGCGCTTATCAAACACCGGAGCAGTATGGTTTAGTCTTGGAGTTAATGTCTGGTAACTTATCTAAAATTATCAAGAAATTAACATCAACAAAAAGGCAAGCCTATGCGATGGATATTAGCCGTGGTTTGGCCTATTTAAATACCGAACTGGTTGTGCATGGTGATTTGAAGCCGCAAAATATCTTGATCGAAGGAGGAAGAGCTAAGCTTGCTGATTTTGGTCTTTCTATACGTTTAGCCAGTAAGCGTGAGCTGACGACGGGACAGGTGACCCAAGTGTGCACGTGGAATTATGCCGCTCCTGAGGTGGTGCAATATCACCAAGCAAGTTTTTCGTCTGATATATGGTCTTTTAGTATGGTTTTATGGCATATGGCGACAGGTACGTTGCCTTATCGTGAATGCAGTCATACATGTGAAATTAAGCAACGTATTCAAGCGGGTGAAACGCCAGGTACGTTGCAGGCGGTCGAAGAAAAAACATCAAAGCCGTATGCCGATTTAATCGCTGCATGCTGGGAATCTCGGGCTCAAGATCGCCCGAGCATTCAGTCTGTCGCTGAAAGCGTGAGTCGTCTACCTAAATAATATTCAGCTGAGGATCTAGGTGAAAAATATAGAGCGTTAGCTCATGATCAAATACATTGCAAAACAGGTAGTTATTACGCTTGTTTGAAAATTAACCACATGGCATCATTAATTGTTCAAAAAGATATATTTATATTGATAATATTTTTACTGGAGAATTATATGGCTTTCTTTGAATTAAATAACCTATACAATTACAATGCTCAACGAGGCGCGTACAAAAAACCTTTTATTGGTGATGAGTTTGCCAGTGGTGTTGAAGAGATCTTAACGATAGCGGCGATGGTGCCCTTTATAGGTACTGTTCCAGCGTTATTAAAGGTTGCTTTTGGTTTATTGCAAATGATATGTTCGGCAGTAACTTTACTTCTATCAACGCTATTCTTGCCTTTTGAACCAGTTCAAGAGTTATGGTTTCACGCATTTAGGCATATCGTTCATGGGGCAGGGAACGTGCTATTAGGTGCGGTTCAGGCAATTCCATTTGTTGGTTTGGCTGTAGGGGGATATCAAATGTCATACCATACGTCGAATTCGAGTGCTTGCTTAACTTATTACAATTCACAATCACACAAGTTTTTTGCTTATAAAACATTAGAAGATACTTCATGGAAAAAATATCAGGCTGGTGAAGAGGAAGCAATCGCCCAAGAATTTGTACCTAGTGAATATAAGCAACGATTACTATCTCTTTGATGTCTATCTTAAGCCCGATTGCCTAGGTTGATGTACTTAGATGTAATTGTTTGAAAACTTCGTTGAGTAAAATCAAGCGTTGTTGATTGGATGCTTGTAGTTCGGGAATAAGTTTAGCCAAATATGGATTATGAGCGTCTAATAATGCAGAATCATATTCAATATGCACGCCTGAGAGTACAACGTGACCTTGGGCGTAGTTGATAGAAATAATGGCCGGTTTTTGGTTGGCGTAGTAACCTAAAACGCGTGTATTTTTTATTGTATCAGCATGCTCAAAATACCCTCCGCCATTGTAATACACCGTTGCTTGGTTGAGATTGCTTAAAGTCAGGTATATTTTAGCGGCACGCGCACCGCTTTCAGTCTTGTAATCATACGTTGAGAGAACAGGACCTACGGCTTTGCCATCAAAAAACGCGAGCTCGCGTTTGCCGAGCACTTCAAGTGGTCCGTTCTTATCAAATTCAATGCTTGATGAGGCATAATAGGCGCCCGCACAAAGGCCTAAATAGGCTCCACCATGCTGTACATAATGTTTGATGTTCTGATTACCTACGCCATTAAGTTTTTGAGTATAGGGAATATCAGCTCCACCGGGCATCACAAATAAAGCCGCATCATGAGACCATTGGTTTCGAATCACACCTTCGGCATCGATGCTTTTGACCGAGTAAGACGGGGGTAGCATGGCTTTGAAAGTACGCATGGTTTGTAAAAAAGCCTGCGGGCTCACCCCTGCATCATGATAAATATAAATCATATTTTTATTATTTTGAGCAAAAGCTGGTGAGTTAAATAAAAGCATGCTTGATGCAGAAATTATTAAAAATAAACGGTAAAGTTTCATAGCATTGATTATGGGTTGAGTAACAGTAAGCGCTTGATAATCTGATAATACATCTCAGCAAGCGCGTTGAGTTCACTGAGTGTGACGTGTTCATTGACTTGATGAATGCTTGCATTAATCGGGCCAAGTTCGACAACTTCAACGCCGTAAGGTGCAATAAATCGTGCATCCGACGTACCGCCACTGGTGGAACAATCAGGGGCGGTGCCGGTCTGCTCTGTTATCACATCCATGCAAGCCATAAGCAATGCACCGGATTCTGTAATAAACGGCTTGCCACTTAAGCGCCAGGTAATATCGGCATGTAAACGATGTTTTTTAAAAAGTGCTTCGATATGGTGAGTAATTTTATCGGCGGTTTGCTCGGTCGAATAGCGAAGATTAAACTGCAGGGTGAGTTCACCCGGAATAATATTATTGGCCTCGCCGCCGGCCTCGATATGGGTGATTTGAAGCGTTGTGGGTGGAAAGTATGCATTGCCGCTATCCCAGGTATGGTGCACCAACTCGTTTAGGGCGGGGGCGAGGGTGTGAATAGGATTTTCGGCTAAATGAGGGTAGGCCACATGCCCTTGGATTCCGTGAAAGCAAGCACGCCCTGTGAGTGAGCCGCGGCGACCAATTTTAAGTGTATCGCCAAGTTTTGTATGACTGGATGGTTCACCAACAATGCAATAATCTGGAACAACGCCTTGGGCTTTGAGTTCTGCCATCACATGCGGCGTGCCGTGGTCATAATCATCACCTTCTTCACCGCTTGTAATCAACAAGCCGAGGCTGCCAGTAAAGTTTGGATGCTCTGTAATAAAACGCTCAGCCGCGACCAGCATGGCTGCAATGCTGCCTTTCATGTCGGCCGCTCCACGACCGAATAACTTATCACCGTCATCATCGGCGTGTAACACAAACGGATCGCTATACCATTTGCTGCAATCACCCACGGGAACAACATCGGTATGACCGGCAAACACAAACAAGGGGCTTGTATTGCCGATACGCGCAAATAAATTGGAAACCGGTGCTTTATCAAAACGTTGGCATGCAAACCCTACAGCTTCAAGTTGCTTAGCTAAATAATCTTGGCAGCCTGCATCATCTGGCGTGATGGACTTAAAAGCAATGAGATCAGCGAGTAAGGTTTTGATGTTTTGCATATTACGCGTCTCGCAGGAGTTCGTTGATGCTGACTTTGGCACGTGTTTTTTCATCCACTTGCTTCACAATCACCGCGCAATAGAGGCTATGGCTGCCGTCTTTGCTCGGTAAATTACCCGGAACAACCACAGAACCTGCAGGCACACGACCGTAGGTGATTTCACCGGTCATACGGTTATAAATTTTGGTGCTTTGTCCGATAAATACACCCATCGAAAGCACGGCATGATGCTCAACAATCACGCCCTCAACCACTTCAGAACGGGCGCCAATAAAGCAATGGTCTTCGATAATGGTCGGCTGGGCTTGAAGCGGTTCTAGAATGCCTCCAATACCTGCTCCGCCAGATAAATGCACGTGTTTACCGATTTGAGCGCACGAGCCCACCGTTGCCCAGGTGTCCACGAGCGTGCCTTCGTCAATGTAAGCGCCGATGTTGACGTACGATGGCATCAGAATCACGTTTTTACCAATATAGCTGCCACGGCGTGCAATCGCATGAGGGACCACACGTGTACCTTGTTCGGCAAATTGCTCGGCTGATGTATTCGCGTATTTAAGAGGTAGCTTGTCATAAAAACGAGAAAAACCTGCGTCGATGACTTGATTGGGATAAGCTCTAAACGATAGTAAGATCGCTTTTTTAAGCCAGGTGTTCACCACCCAGTCACCGTTTTTATGTTCAGCGACACGGAGTTTACCTTGGTCTAAGCCGTTGTACACGTCTTCCAATGCATCCAGAAGATCGGCCGGAACATCGGTGGGTGAGAATTTCTCACGTTCTTCAAAATAATGTTCAATGCGTTGCTCTAAAGAAGTCATAATTTTTATCCTAAGGCTTGTAATGCTTGTGTTAAGTCAGCTTTGAGATCATCAATATGCTCTAAACCGACAGAAAGTCGAATCAGGCTGTCTTCGATTCCTAGTGCTTGTCGTTTTTCGAGGGGAATGGATGCATGGGTCATGATGGCCGGGTGTTCAATCAAGCTTTCGACGCCGCCAAGACTCTCGGCAAGTGTAAAGAGTTTACAACGTGAAAGCATGGCGATGGTTTCTTCACGGGTGCAATCTAAGATCACGGAAATCATGCCACCAAAAGCGTTCATCTGGTGCTTGGCCAGTTGATGTTGCGGGTGGCTTTCAAGGCCTGGATAGATCACGCGACGCACGCGAGGGTGCGCTTCGAGCCAGGTAGCCAAAGCTTCGGCATTGCTGCAATGCCGTTGCATCCGGAGCGATAACGTTTTTAAGCTCCGTAAAACTAAAAAACTATCAAAAGGGGCGGCAATGGCGCCACATGAATTTTGTAAATAGGCTATTTTTTCCGCTAACTCCGGGTTATCTCCCACGACGACGACGCCATTCACCACGTCTGAATGACCGTTGAGATATTTTGTGGCGGAGTGCACGACCAGATCAAAGCCATACTCAAGTGGGCGTTGAATCCATGGGGTTGCAAACGTATTATCCGTTACGGTGATGAGGTTATGTTTTTTTGCGATAGCCATAATTTTTTGCAAATCAACAAGCTTTAACAAGGGATTAGACGGCGTTTCTAACCAAATCATGCGAGTATTGGATTGAATAGCGGCTTCCAGAGCATCTAAATTTTCCATATTCATAAAAGAAAAACTGAGATGATTGGTGCGTGTTTTGACTTGGTTAAACAGCCGGTAAGTTCCGCCATATAGATCATCCATCGCCAGCACATGGTCGCCTGCATCAAGTAGGTCGATCACCGTGTTAACGGCCGCCATGCCCGAGGCAAAGGCAAAGCCACGTGTTCCCGACTCAAGATCGGCAATGCAAGCTTCGTAGGCTTCTCGTGTTGGATTACGTGTGCGAGAATACTCATAGCCTTGGTGTTCGCCAGGCGCTTTTTGTTGATAAGTGGATGTGGCATAAATCGGGGTCATGACGGCGCCGGTGGTTGGGTCGGCTGATTGCCCGGCGTGAATCGCTCGCGTATCAAAATGTGTTTTTTCCATAAGTTATGATATTTTCTTGATGAGGTATAAATTGATTTTATTATGGCATGGATGTAAAGCATGAACCAGCTTATACTAACGCTTGGGATCTGATTTTTGTCTAAATAAAATAAACTTGCTGTATTTGTATAATGTGTTCATAAATTGTAAAATAAAGTCATTCATAATCATGAGGTGTGATGCGTGCATGTAATGATTAAAGAGGTACTATCAAATACAAACACGCCGAAAATATTGGCTTTAATCCTCGGGTTATTGCTTGTTTTAGCGTGGGGACTCGGTGTGCGTGACGCACGCCAACTTGATCGTGTCACCGAGCCTCATACGAAGCCTATCGTAAACATTGCGGAGCCCGTCAAGCAGCCAAAGCAGCATAAAGCAGCGCATGTGGAATTGTTTGGCATGTATACGCCGGATGGTATCGAAGGCCTGGGCATTGAGCAATCTAAATTAAACGCATCGATTCTTGGAATTTTGTATTCTTCGAATGAGCAATCTTCTCAAGTGCTGCTTGAAGTTCCAGGGCATGAGAATAAAGTATTTAATGTTGGAGATACCATTCCAGGAGGAGCCAAAATTAAACGCATTACACCAGAAGGTATTCTATTAATGCGAAACGGGGCGATGGAAAGTTTGAGTTTACCTAAAAAGACGCTCGACTTTGCTCCTCCACCACAACCCATGGGCGAAAGGTAAGAGTATGCGTAATATGCGATATTTTAAGTATTTAAAAATAATTTTGGTGAGTTTAGGCTTATTAAGTTTAACGGCATGCATGGCAACGTCGTTGAATTTACGTCAAGGCATTTATAATTTTAAAATTCAAAATTACCGTGAAGCGTTTATTCGCTTGGTTCCCGAAGCTGAAAAAGGGTGTCCTGATGCGCAGTACGCGGTAGGTTATATGTATTACTATGGCCAAGGTGTTGTAGAAAATAAAGAAAAGGCTTGGAATTGGATTCATGCCGCAGCCAAGGCGAATCAACCGGATGCCATCGCTGCAGTTAGATTACTTGAGCAAGAACGCGCGCGCGATCCTTATGGCCAACCGGGTGAAGAGTTTTCGTTAAAAAATCCTCGATAATACTACGAATGGGCTTGGCAAGGCCCATTTTTTTTACATCTGAAATATTAACCCAGCGGCCATTGGCTGGCAGGCGTTGTTTTAAAGTATTGCTATGAACTTGGCGTGCGCGAGGGTGTAAATTAAGTTTAAAATGACTGAACGTATGTTTGAGCATGGGTAGCATGATGCTTTCTTGGCTGTCTAGCCCGTGTGTTATGTTGGTATAGGTTGCAGCGCATTCGGCTAGTTCAAGTGATGGTAAACTCCATAACCCGCCCCATAGGCCTTCTGATGGTCGTTTTTCAAGGTAGATGGCTGTTTTGTCGGTGTTATAGAGTAAGATAAATTGCTGTTCTCGTGTAGGAATAACTTTTTTTTGTGCTTTTTCTGGATAATGCTCAACTTGATCTTGTGCATAGGCTTTGCAGCTGGTCTGAAGTGGGCAGCGCATACAAGCCGTTTTTTTTGGGGTGCACACGGTGGCACCCAAATCCATGATGGCTTGTGTGTAATCCGCGGCGCGTGTTGTTTCGGCCATACATGTGTCAGCATGTTTTTGTAACGTTTTTTTAGTAGCTGCTTTTTCGGGCGCTCCAGAAATTAAAAAATAGCGACTTAAAATGCGTTTTACATTGCCGTCGAGAATGGCTGTTGGTTTGTTAAATGCAAGTGATGCGATAGCGGCCGCAGTTGAGTCACCAATACCAGGAAGCGTGATGAGCTGCTGTATATCGCTTGGAAAAACACCGTTGAATTCGGTTTGAATCAGGCGTGCAGCGCGCGGTAAATTACGGCCACGGCGATAGTAACCAAGGCCTGACCAATAGGCGAGTACCTCATCTTCAGAGGCTTCGGCTAAATGATGGATCGATGGAAAGCGCTCAATAAAACGTAAAAAATAAGGAATAACGGTTTTGACTTGCGTTTGTTGTAGCATAACCTCCGAAATCCACACATGATAAGGCGTTTTGGGGTGTTGCCACGGCAGATTTTTTCGTCCATGAAGATCAAACCAGTCTAATAATGCAGGTGTAAAGTACGAACTATTCAGAAGTCACATCCTCTGCAGTTGATGTTGGCTCTGAAGTTGGTAGGGGTTTTAATTCAGGCTGGAGTTTTTTTATGTGGTGATGAAGGAGTTTGATCGGGGTCGTCAGAGGATCGGATAACAAACCTTTTGTTAAGACTTCCCCCATGGCAGTACGGTCTACGTGGATCGCAAGATCATCAAATGTGCCGGATACTGTAAGAGGAAAGCCTTGAACCAGCACTTGCTGTATGGCGAGCATTGCCGGATCATAAGTAGATATTTTTGCTGTAAGATGAGCGTTAATATTGTTGGTATCAAAATTATAGTCACCTTGGCCTTTTAGATGCATTTTTTTTGTTTCAAGCAAGAGATTATATAAAAGCAGGTGCTCGTTATTGGTTTTGAATTGGAGGTTGATGAGCTCAAAAGCTGTATTGCCCAAGTAATCGTTCATGTTCCACGGTTTTAAATGGGCTAGCGTGTCTTGAATCACGTTTAAATTTTGTGTAATCAAATTTCGAATGGTTTGTGTGGCTTCATGCGTGATGGCTTTAAGATCAACATAAGATAATGTGCCATCTTTTAGGGTGACACTGCCGTTGAGTTTAGACTTTTTGAGCCAAGATGGCTCCGTCAGTTGAGCTAAAGCATGAACTGAAAAATCGAGTGTGCCTTTGAAATGAGGTGGTTTATCCCCGAGTAAATGCTGAAAAATAGGCTCGGCATTTAACGACGTGCCTGTTTGGTTAAACTCCAGTTGTTTTGTATCCAGCTGATAACGAAGTTGCCCGATGGATTCACCGTTATAAAGTGAAATGGTGAGGGGGTTTAGGTTGAGTTGGTTATGATTGAACACAAGATGTGTGTTGGCGCGTGTGAACTCATAATGTTTAAGTACAATGTTTTGAAGAACCACTTGTCCGTCAAGTTCAAGATTATTGATCATGGTGTTGGCTGTTTTCTCGTTGTTTGGAGCCAGCCGAATCAGGCCTTTATAACTGATCTCAGTTTGGAGCGGTGAAATAGGATTATCGGTATGCAACATGGCTTTTAACTGAATAGGCACTTGCTCATGTTTTTGACGAGGAAACCAAGCTTCAAGACGAACGTTCTCAAATGTTGCATGCTCTGTGCGATGGTGCGTAATCAACATCTGTCCGTTGGTTAATAACAGTGACTTTAATGCTACCCGTGAAGCATGTAAACGGCGTTTTGTTTTGGATGAGGGCTGTTTTTTTTGCGTAGCATCTGCCGGAGGTGCATCAAGATTAACATAAAGCTTAAAGCCGTCGAGGGCTAATTGGTCAAAAACCAACTGTCCTCGAAAAAGAGGCATAATTTGGATATTAAAAAGAAGGTTGTCGACTAAAAAAGCATAACTTGCATCAGTTTTTTTAGGATCGCCAATGCGGACGTTGGTTATATGCAAACCAGGTCTTGGAAAAACACGCCAACTAATCTTACCATCAAAACGACTGTCCTGATGTGTTAGGCTTGAAAGTTGCTTTTGGGCGATAACTTTGAACGCATGGGGCTTAATCCAATACGTTATCGCCCAAAGTGATGTAACGGTAAGAATAAGGATAAAAATAACAGTCAGTAAAGCATTCCTAATGAACTTCATAAGACTTTATCCCTGATATTTTATTCCTGCATGGTTACATCCAAATCCACAAATTAGGCAGCTAAGGCTTTAATTTTAGCGCTTAAACGGCTTTTAACACGTGCTGCTTTATTTTTGTGAATTAAACCTTTAGCGGCTGCTTTGTCGATCACAGGTTGCGCTTTAGCAAAGGCTGCACGTGCATCTTCTTGATTGCCTGTATCAACGGCTTTTAATACGTTTTTAACATAGGTGCGGTACATTGAACGTGCACTTGCATTGTGTTGACGTCGTTTAACGTTTTGTTTTGCGCGTTTGATAGCAGATTTAATATTTGCCACGTTTATTTCTCCAGGTACTTCAGAAAGTAAAGGGGGGTATCATGCCTAAACCTACAAAAATTGTCAATTGTTAGGCATTCATATTTTAATATTTTATAAATTTATACCATATTGCATTTCATGTTGCGTTTCGAGTTGCTGTAACATCGTCATTTTGTTGATATGTGTTTTAATCGAGGTTTCTGATTCTTGCAAATCGATGATTTGATCGCGATGCTGCAAACAGCTAGGAAAAAAGCGCTGTCGTGGCGCTTGTTGCTCACACGTTGCTTGTGGTTGTTCATTTTTTAGATGCTGAGTGATGGTACGTGCAAGCTTTTTAAGCTTCGCCTCATCTTGTGTTTCGAGCGTTTTAAATTTCTTATTTAATGCGCATTCATCCGCTTCAAAACGTTGCAGTGCAATATAAGGGGCCTTATCTCGTGGGATAGCTTGATTATCATGCAAATCAAACCATTCAAGTAAAAGCACATGGCTTCTTTCTATATTCGCTGCTCTATCAGCCATTTCTTGCTCTGAAAGTCTCTTGCTTTCGTGATATGTATTTTCATGGGCATAACAGGCTTTGAGTTCTTGAATGTAATACGTACGTACGTGTTGAGCTTGTTCTGGGCCAAACGTTTGGGTGAGGTTCGAGTTTAACTGAAATTCTGGAAAGAGCTCTAAATCACCATGGTACCTAAGTTGACGATAGGTTTGATAGATAAAATCTTTGGTTTTGACATAAAATGAAGCGATTGCAACGCTTAGATAGAGTAATGGGATCGCGAGAATAAAAAAAGCAAGCTCAGGAAGAGCAACAGGAATGAGTGCTGTCATGCCAACAACAAATCCTGCGATGATGAGCATTGGCGTCGCAGTTCGCATGATTTTAAGCAAGGTACTTTTTTCACGGTGTGCGATGTCTTGGTACTCTTTAAATAAAGGATAAAACGGCGCGACCAGGCTGCGTAAAATAAAGTGTGTTTCTGCGATATTGTCGGCATAGCGATAATAATTCCATCCATCCAGAATGGCTAAAAGAGAATTTTCGTTTTGTGTTGACCACCCGATGGCTTGAATAAAACCGTGTGCGTCGGCTACTTTATCAAGCAGTGTATTAACACTGGCTGAGCCTGTTTCTTTGTCGCATGCTTTCCATTGATGAGCGAGTGATGTATCGATGTCGGTGTGTCGAGACGAACGTTTAATATTAGGTGTGGTTTGTAGTGATCGCACCGGTGATTTTAACCGTAAATTTTTTATCAGCACGGCTTCGAGTGCGCGTTCGTGAAGTTCTAAAACATCGTGTTGTTGTGTGCGTGGTATCTGGAGGTACTGTTTTACCAGACTGTTCATGTAATCTTTTTTAAGTTTCCTGCGATCGGCGGGTGTGATGAGATCTGTGCTAAGAAAGCGATCATAAATGATGTTGAATGCATCAGCACGATGTTTCATATATTGGGGGTATTCGGGGATTAATTGCTTAGCCAGTGATTTTTCTTTACGACTGAGTGTGGTTAAGTTTGAGTGTGTAGGCGCTGGATTTGGTGATGAAAAAAAACCTGTGATGTAATGACCTACGGCACGAAATGACCACGAAGAAGGCTGTGTGCGGGTGTTTTCCGGTTGGTTATTACCTTGGTTAGCTTTTGGCATAGGTTAAATCTCCGGCAATAAATATTTAAGAAATAGTAAATTGTGCATTATTGTAACACACAAAGCTTAATATTAAATTAAGTACTGGCATAACTGCTGGCAAAGGATAATTTGATTTTTAACATCAATTGAATACCAATTGTGTTTTGATTCTGATAGAATTTCCCTCCCTGTAAATGCCTCGTTTAGCTAGGAGTTCGTGTGGATATGAAGTGCTCGGTACCAACTGGAAATGGATGTCGTTGGGAAGCAGTTCAGCCGTGGTTAGTGTGTTTTTCGGCCTCTTTATTTTTCTTTTATCAGTTTATACAAGGCAACATGTTTGCCTCGCTGGGTGATCATGTTATGCGTGATTTTGGTATCCAAGCGGATAAAATGGTTTATCTTTCAAGTATTTATTATTTTGCAAACGTCACGTTTTTGCTTGCAGCCGGTCTTGTGCTCGATCGCTTTTCGATTAAAAAAACCTTGGTTTTATCGATGCTGGTGTGTGTGCTAAGTACGTTTTATTTGGCGTATGCGCAAAGTTTTTATAGCGCCTTAGCCTGCCGGTTTATTGCCGGTGTCACCAGTGCCTTTTGCTTTTTAGGCCCTATTCGATTGGCCACACGCTGGTTTCCACCTAAACGCATGGCTTTAATAACCGGGGCGATTGTCACCATGGCCATGACCGGAGGCCTGGTTGCTCAATACCCTATCACCGCCATTGCGCTGCACGTGGGCTGGCGTGGCGCTGTTTTAAATGTGGCGTGGCTCGGTGTGTTGATTTTTGTGTTGATGCTTTGGTGGATTCAAGAGCGTCCAGAAGGTCATCAAGATCCCGTGCACAAATCTTTACCGATGTTAACCACATGGAAGGCATGTTTATCGCGTCAACCTATTTTTTCGGGGCTTTATACCAGTCTTATGAACTTGCCGATTGCCGTGCTGGGTGCAGCCATGGGTAAATTGTATTTAATGCAACGATTAGACACGACACAGGCAGAAGCCTCTTGGGTGAATGGTATGTTATTTTTTGGTGCCATGCTGGGTGGGCCGTTGTTTGGTTTTATCTCCGATAAACTCGCCCGTCGAATATTTCCCATGAAGCTTGGTGCACTGTTATCGCTAATCACCGTGCTATGTATTTTATACGCTCCGGTTTCTGCGGGTGTGATGGCTGTGCTTTTCTTTATCTTGGGCCTGGTTACAGCAGCTCAAGTGATAAGCTACGTGCTGGTGGCTGAAAGCTCGATGCCCGTGATTGTTGCCACAGCCTTGAGTATTGTTTCTTTATTTACACAAGGCGGCTATTTAGTTTATCAAAATATTTTCAGTAAAATTTTGGTTAAATGCGGTGGGGTTGAGTTAATCGGTGGAACACCGGTTTACCCACTGGCATCGTATCAGACCGCGGCACTCATTTTACCGGCTGCTTTTTTGATATCTTTATTACTTGCTTGTGGTTTAAAAGAAACGTTTGCTAAGCCACAGCATTAAATCAACGGAGACCTGACTGTATGCCATCCATGCCATCAACACGTGCCTGTGTATTACTTATGGATTCACTCGGCATTGGTGCAAGTCATGATGCCGCTAAGTATGGTGATACAGGAGCCAATACGTTCGGGCATATTGTGAAAGCCTGTCGCTTGGGGCAAGCGGATGTGCCCGGATTGCGTTCAGGACCGTTGCATATTCCTAATTTGGCCCGTTTAGGTTTGTATCACGCCGCAGGCTTAAGTTCAAAAGATGCATTGCCTGAGCTTGATAATTTAGGTAAGCCAGAAGGCTATTATGGCTATGCTGTGGAGCAAAGCCTAGGTAAAGACACGCCCAGTGGTCACTGGGAACTCGCTGGGGTACCTGTTCGATTTGAATGGGGCTACTTTCCTAATACACAGCCATGCTTTCCAAACAAACTGATTCAAGCTTTAATTCAACGTGCGAATTTACCTGGGGTATTAGGTGAAAAGCATGCTTCCGGTACAGATATTTTGGCAGAGCTTGGAGACGAGCATATAAAAACAGGCAAACCGATCGTGTATACCTCGGCTGATAGCGTGTTCCAAATTGCTGTTCATGAAGAAATCTTTGGGCTCGATAAGCTGTATGAACTGTGTGAAATTGCACGAGAACTCGTCGATGAATATCAAATTGGACGCGTGATTGCACGGCCGTTTAAAGGCGAAGTGGGGGCTTTTAAGCGGACAGGGAATCGCCGTGATTATTCTATTCCACCACCTCAAAAAACGTTGCTTGATTATTTAAAGCAAGCAGGGCGTGAGGTGATTGCGATTGGAAAAATATCGGATATTTATGCGCACCAAGGACCCACGCAGGTGATTAAAGCCCACGGTAACATGGCTTTGTTTGATGCGACCTGTGAGGCGATGAAAACAGCGCCGGCAGGAAGCCTTGTGTTTACGAATTTTGTTGATTTTGATTCATCGTTTGGCCATCGGCGTGATTTACCAGGCTATGCCGCAGCGTTAGAGGCGTTTGATGCACGCTTGCCAGCATTTGAAGCAAGCTTAAAGCCAGGTGATGCGGTGGTTATTTCGGCCGATCATGGTTGCGACCCAACGTTTCCTGGCTCTGATCATACGCGTGAGCACGTGCCTGCACTGCTGTTTGGTCCAGGTATTCAGTCGCATGCGATCGGTGAGCGTAAGAGTTTTGCTGACATAGGACAAAGCTTGGCCGAGCATTTAGAGATGGATGCCTCGATGTTAGATGGCGTTTCGTTTTTGACTTCGTCACATCACAATGCTTTAAAAGGCTAATCTATGGGGTACCCGTCAGCTTTTGTGAATTTTGCTAAGCGTCTGTCAATGACAAAGACCATTACTATCACATCGCTTCGTAAAGCCGTGCTTTTTGTTTTATGGAATACGGATAAACCACTCAAAGCTTATGATATTTTAGAGCGTTTAGCGGATGATCAACCCAATGCAACCGCGACAGCTTTATATCGCGCCTTAGGTTTTTTTGTGACGGCAGGCGTGGTCCACAAAATTGATTCGATTCAATCGTATGCACTCTGCGGCAAAGAAGAAGCACATGCGTGTTCCGAGCTTTTTATGGTGTGTTCTGCATGTCACAATGTGCACGAAATCCACGATGTTGCTGTGCGCGGAGTGATGCAGCAATTGGCGCTTGCTCATGATTTTTATGTGAGTGATGATCCCATTGAGCTTCGAGGTTTGTGCGCTAATTGTAAAGCAAAACATTGATTTTTAGATATAAGCCCCCACTTACTTGATACCCCCATGTATTTATTATTTTATCGGGAGAAATTTTGGACCAATATCGTGGAACAACCATCTTGTCTGTACGAGATGGAAAACAAGTTGTCATTGGTGGCGACGGTCAGGTGAGTCAGGGCAATACGGTGATGAAAGGTAACGCACGTAAAGTCCGACGATTGTATAACAATAAAGTTATTGCTGGCTTTGCCGGTGGTACGGCCGATGCCTTTACGTTGTTTGAGCGTTTTGAGGCTAAATTAGAAATGCATCAAGGGCACCTGGTTCGCGCAGCAGTTGAGCTTGCTAAAGATTGGCGAACCGACAAAATGTTGCGACGCTTGGAAGCCTTGCTGGTCGTTGCTGATGAAAAAGCTTCGCTGATTATAACCGGTAATGGCGATGTGATTGAGCCAGAAGAAGGGCTCATGGCGATTGGTTCGGGCGGTCCGTTTGCACAGGCTGCAGCGCGCGCCCTGATGGAAAACACAAAACTATCAGCGCAAAAAATTGTTGAGAAAGGCTTAACAATTGCGGCTGATATGTGTGTGTACACGAATCATAATTTAACCATTGAAGCTTTGGATACTCATCGTGAATAATACTGTAAATAATAGCGTGAATAACACCATGACCCCTCGTGAAATTGTTGAGGAATTAGACAAACATATTATTGGACAAGATGATGCGAAGCGAGCGGTTGCCATCGCTCTGCGTAATCGCTGGCGCCGTATGCAAATCACCGATGATAGCTTGCGTGCTGAGATTATGCCCAAAAATATTCTCATGATTGGGCCAACCGGTGTGGGTAAAACCGAAATTGCCCGACGTTTGGCGCGCTTGGCTGATGCACCGTTTATTAAAGTTGAAGCCACTAAATTCACCGAAGTAGGTTATGTCGGTCGTGATGTTGAATCGATTATACGTGATCTGGCTGATATTGGATTTAAGCTTGCACGTGAACATGCCATGAAAAAAGTGGAACAATTGGCCGAAGACGCAGCAGAAGAGCGTGTTTTAGATGCCTTGCTTCCTCCAGGAGAAGGGGATGCGAAGCGCGATCCTGATTCGTCGGCTCGCCAAGTGTTCCGTAAGCAGCTGCGAGAAGGTACGCTCGATGAGCAAAATATTGAAATTGACGTGGTTGCGCCAAGTGTTGGGGTTGAGATCATGGCACCTCCAGGTATGGAAGAGATGACCAATCAACTTCAGTCCATGTTCCAACAAATAGGTTCTGAAAAAACCAAACAACGTCAATTGCCGATTGCAAAAGCGTTAAAAATCTTGAAAGAAGAAGAAGCGGCCAAGCTGATTAACGAAGATGAGATTAAATTAGCTGCCATTGAATCGGTTGAGCAAAACGGTTTTGTGTTTATTGACGAGATTGATAAAGTCGCACGACGTTCCGATCAGCAAGGTGGTGATGTATCTCGTGAGGGTGTGCAGCGTGATTTATTGCCTTTGGTCGAAGGTTCGGCGGTTTCAACAAAATACGGTATTATTAAAACGGACCATATTTTGTTTATTACTTCAGGTGCGTTTCATGTGGCTAAGCCTTCGGATTTAATTGCGGAGCTTCAAGGACGTTTGCCGATTCGTGTTGAGCTAAAAGCCCTAAGTGTCGATGATTTTGTACGTATCTTAACCGAGCCTACGGCTTCGCTCACGGAGCAGTACGCAGCGCTTATGGGGACCGAAGGTGTCAAACTGAGTTTTGATGCGAGCGGTGTGCGACGTATTGCAGAAGTTGCATGGCAAGTGAATGAGCGGACCGAGAATATTGGCGCACGTCGCTTGTATACGGTCATGGAGCGTTTACTTGAAACGATTTCGTTTGAAGCGACAGATAAATCTGGCGAAAAAGTTAAAATTAATCAAACCTATGTTGATAAATACTTAGGCGAACTTGTACAAGATGAAGATTTAGCGCGCTTTATTTTGTAATTTGTTTTCGTTTATTTATTAAAAGATGTAAAAGATGAACCGTTGTGCTTGGGTAGGACAAAACAAACCTCACTATGAACGCTACCATGATACCGAATGGGGCGTTCCGGTTCATGATGATCGCAAGCTTTTTGAAATGCTTGTTTTGGAAGGCGCGCAAGCAGGGCTTAATTGGGAAACGATTTTAAAACGCCGCGAAGGCTATCGTGAGGTTTTTAAGCAATTTGATCCAGCTGCTTGTGCAATTTTAGAGGATGCTTATCTCGAAGAAGTTTTAATTAATCCTAAAATTATTCGTCATCGTTTAAAAATATTTTCAGTGCGAAAAAACGCACGTATTTTTTTGAATATTCAACAAGCGTACGGTTCGTTTGATGCTTATGTTTGGTCTTTTGTTCAAAATAAGCCTAAAATCAATCGACCTGCGTCACATCAAGACGTGCCAACACAGACACAAGAATCTATGGCTTTATCAAAAGATCTCAAAAAAAGAGGCATGAGTTTTGTGGGCCCGACCATCATGTATGCTTATATGCAAGCCGTGGGCATGGTGGACGACCATACCCAAGATTGTTTTAAATGCTTGACTTAAGCAATGATTAACCAAGCCTAGGTCTTTTCGAAGGTAGCTCATCTACTGATTCAGCGCCAGTATTATCAACCGTTTATGCTGCGTAAGTTCAGAAGAAATCAGATTTGACGTTGTATTTTTATGTCTATATAATATTCATTTTAACCTTGAATTGAACTTTGAGTTAGTTTTGTCAAAGTGTACATTTTAAATGAGCCGGATCGAATCTTGATGTCAAAACTTTCAAATTATACTGTTGCGCATATTCATCAAGTCATTTGCAAGGCTGGTACGCTTAGTATCGCTACAAGAAACTTAAAGCTTACAGATAATACAATTTTAACAAGCCATCTTGGCAGATTTCTTTTGCATGGCGAACCATTAACGGTTGACTCTTTTAAAGCACTTTCCGTCGATGATGCTCGTAAATTTTGGGGTGAGGCGTATACACAAAAGCTAGCATCACCTAATATTGATATTAATCGGTACAGCGCCTCACATATTCATGATTTAGCGCGTAAAACAAATACTATTCGAAATCTTGCTTCATTGTTGGGGGTGCGTGATCATACCGTGCAACGGTACCTTAATAAATTTAATATTAAAGGTGAAGTGTTAACATTTGAAAGATTAAAATCTTTATCTCATGCGGCAGCACGTCAGGTTTTTCAGGAAAAATATGAGGCAATATATCCGGAGCAACGCGTTAATCTCACACCTGATTTTTTAAAACCTAGCATCGAAAGGCGTGCAGAGCTTCAAACCGATAATTATGATACATTTAATATTCTCGCGCCTATATTCAAACAACAATTTCCTTTAAGTCATGCTTTGGGGCTTGATGTATGTGTAGGAAAAAAGAGAAATATGTATCAACTTTTCTCAGAGTCATGTTTGCCGTCGGGTATGATCGATGATGAGCGAAGTGATGAGCCAGATGATGAGCCAGATGAGCGACCTTTAAAGAAAAATCGTGAGGCTGATTCGGATTGGTTTGTAAAAAGATAAAGCTTAAGAAAGCCTATTATCATGGTCGGTGTCTTCCTTTTCACTATGTGAGTCATGAGATAAATTATCAGCAACAGTTGCAGGAGAGCCACTTCTTAGCCAATCATAGGATGTATTGATCAATGTTTTATCTTAAGAAAATCTTAAGCTTTGACGGGTATAATATATGTTCACAAATATTAATATATGAACTTATGTTATGGGAGCTTAGTGATGATGAAACGCGTAAGAAGTTTTTTGAGTACACGCTCTTTGAGCACACCCACACCAACGACAAAAATAGAAGAAGCCGTTAACCCTATGTCATCAACAAATTTATTGAAAGGTTTGTTAACTTATACCAAAGGGCAAGAGCCTTGTGCTTCGCCTGATAAGTCAAATACATGGGAAGCAATGTCCGATATAAGTGATAGAGATCATGATTTTCTCTCGGTTGGTGATGAAGCCGCTAGTGATAATTTAGAAGAAGTCGAGTCTATGAGTGGATCGACGCAATTGTCTTCTGTGGCCGCATACGATCGTAATCATACGCCACTCCTCTTTGCACCTGAAACAGTACTTATGATTAAAAACGGAGCTTTTGTGACGAGTAGCCCAGATGGCGTGGAACAATTAGACGTTGATTTAGAAGATGATAGCTCTTCTACGAGTGGTTTCTCCGCTATTATTATGTAATGTGAGATGTATTTGATGTTTCATCATAAGCTGGCTCACCGCATGCCTAATTAACAGACCTTGTTTTTAGGCTTGTGTTGCCAGCTCCGATGATGCATCAATTGATTGATGGTAAATTTTTATAGATTATCCTGTGTATGATCGGCCGCTACATACGTATATATAGCAGGCACAACAAATAACGTAAACACTGTACCTATCAATAATCCCGAAGCAATCACCAAGCCAATATCAAAACGACTCACAGCGCCAGCGCCGCTGGCAATGAGTAGTGGTAATACTCCAAACACCATGGCAGCGGTTGTCATCAGAATAGGCCGCAAACGAATGCTGGCGGCTTCTTCAACGGCTTCGCGACGCGATAATTTTTTGGTGCGTTGCAGATGATTGGCAAAATCAACGATTAAAATACCGTGTTTACTGATTAATCCAATCAACGTGATTAAGCCGACTTGTGTGTAAATATTAATACTGGCAGCACCTAAATTTAGTGGGATAAGCGCACCACATAACGACATAGGAACACTGATCAAAATAATTAAGGGATCACGGAAGCTTTCGTATTGCGCGGATAAAATAAGAAAAATAACGATGATGGATAAGAAAAAAATAAAAACAAGTGAACTGCCTTCTTGTATAAATTGGCGAGACTGACCGCCATAATCAAACTCAAACCCTTTGGGCAAGTTATTTTTCGCAGCCGTTTGTAAAAAATCAAGCGCTTGGCCCAAGGTGGTTCCTGGGCGCATCATCCCTTGAATGGTCGCTGAATTCAATTGTTGAAAATGTGTGATGGCATTAGGTTGTGTTTTTTCGATAGGGGTTACAACCGTTGAGAGTGGCACCATTGTGCCATTCATGGTTTGAACATAAATTGAACCTAATTGTTGAGGTGTTAATCTAAACTTTCGTTCAAGTTTAGGAATCACTTGATAACTACGTCCTTCTAAATTGAAATAATTTGTATACCCACCTGAGAGGGCGCTACTTAGGCTATTACCTATTTGCTTCATGTTTAAACCTAAATCAGCAGCTTTTGCACGGTTTATTTGTAATTCAACTTCTGGTTGATTAAATTTTAAGGTGTTATCTAAATAAATAAATAAACCACTATCTTTGGCTTGATTGAGCAAGGTGGTTGAAACATCAAATAAGCTGTTGAGATCATTGCTTGTTTTGATGGCAAATTGAACCGGTGGGCCACCGCCACCACCGGGAAGTGAGGGCGGAATGACGGCAAACGATTTAAGTCCAGCAACGGTATTTAAGGCTTCTTGCAGAGGTTTTTTGAGTTCAAACTGGGTTTTATCACGGTCACCCCATGGCTTGAGCACCAGGCCTGCAACGGGAGCTGCTGAATTAATCATAAAATAATGCTCTTTTGCAGGGATGTTATTGAATATTTTTTCAAACGGCTTGGTAAAAGCCTCAACGTATGAAAGTGTGGCTGATTGAGGGGCTGTACCTATGACAAAAAAGAAACCTTGATCTTCTTCTGGCGCGGTTTCTTTGGGGGTTGAGATGTATAAATATGGGAGCATCAGTAAAACAACGGCCGCAAAGACCAACATGATGTGACGTGTATTGAGCAGCAGGTGCAGTGCTTGCTTGTATTTTAGGCGAAGGATTTGAAAAAGCGCATCGATGCGTTGCGTGAATGGGGCGCTTTTCATATTAGGTAAAAGCATGTGTGAACACATCATCGGCGACAGGGTGAGCGCAATCACACCAGAAATAATAACCGCTGAGGCGAGTGTAAAGGCAAATTCTTTGAATAACGCGCCGGTAAGGCCCGACATAAAACCAATCGGTGCATACACAGCTGCGAGCGTGATGGTCATGGCAATCACGGGGGTTGCGATTTCGCGCGCACCCACAAGGGCTGCATCAAACGGTGTTTTTCCCTCTTCGATGTGTCGATGTATGTTTTCGACGACAACAATGGCGTCATCGACCACAAGACCTATCGCAAGCACAAAGGCAAGTAAGGTGAGTAAATTAATAGAGTAACCTAAAAACAGCATCAACGTACACACACCAATCAAAGAAAGAGGTATGGTGACGATGGGAATCAGGACAGCTCGAAACGAGCCTAAAAAGAAAAAAATCACCAGAAGTACAATGGCTGCTGCTTCAAGAATCGTCGTAATGACTTCATCGATCGATGCACGAATAAAGTCGGTCGCATCATAAACAATGGTTCCTGTGAGCGACGGTGGAAATTGGGTTAAAAGATTTTGAAAAGCTTGCCTAACATCGGCTATGACACTCAGGGGGTTGGCGCTAGGGGTTGGGGTAATCCCAATAAATACTGCTTTTTTTCCATCAAAATTTACCGATGAATCATAACTTTCGGAGCCTAATTCAACACGAGCAATGTCACGAAGCCTGATGTTGGAACCTGCGTTACTTCGAACAATCAACTGTTTAAATTGCTCAACATTTTTTAAGTCTGTATTGGCACGTATGCTGATAGCAACGTAAGTACTTTTGGTTCGACCCGCGGCGGTAAGAAAATTATTATCACGTAAAACACGGCTTACATCGGCAGGGGTTACATGAAGTGCAGCCATTTTGACAGGATCCATAAAGATACGCATGGCGTAGGTTTGTCCGCCTAGTATCTCGGCTTTAGAAACACCGGAAATGGTTTCAAGTTGAGGCTTTACAACACGCATTGCGTAATCTGTAATTTGCTGAGGTGTCATGTTTTGGCTGTTTAAGCTCAAATAAAGCAAATCGGTGGAGGTATCTGAGCTTTTAACAATCACAGGTTCTTGTGATTCGGGTGGCAATTGATTTAATGTTTGTTGAACTTTGCTCATCACATCGGTGAATGCAATTTGTGCATTAAACCCAAGTTTGATGTTGAGTGTTATCGTACTTTTTCCAAGCGTACTGCTTGAGGTCATATAATCCACGCCCTCGGCACTCGCAATAGCGCTTTCGAGCGGTGTCGTAATAAAACCGGCCACTAAATTTGAGTCGGCGCCTGGATAGCTTGTGGTAACCGTAATCACGGTGTTATCCATCTGAGGGAACTGACGAATCGAGATGTTAAGCAAAGAATTTAAGCCAAACAGTAAGATCAATAAACTAACCACCAGTGAAAGTACCGGTCGTTTAATAAATAAATCTGTGAAGTTCATGGTTGATGATCCAGCTTGAGTTGAACTTCGTTATTAATCACAACACGTGTGTTGTCTTGCAATTTTATTTCACCTGCACTCACGACCTGTTGGCCGGGCTTAAGGCCTTCTGTAATCACTACGTGGTTGTCGTGTTCGTCACCGGTCGTCACAAACGTACGGGTTACAAATAAATCATGTGGCTTATTTTTATTTTCTTGAATTAAAAATACCGAATGACCGTATAAGCTATACGAAATCGCTGTTGTGGGCAGCACCAAAGCATTTTTTATTTCGGGTTGCTCAACCTCAATGGAGGCAAACATACCTGGAATAAAGGCATAATGCTCAAGTTTATGTGCCGTATTTTTTTGGGTATTACAGATGATTTGCACACGTTGACTGTTAGGAATTTTTTGATTTTGGAACAGCGATGCATCGTTCTTGCCTTGCTTATCAAGTACGCTCATCGGGCAGTTAGGAACCGTTGCTTGTACTTTAATATTATGTGTTTTGGGATCAATTTTGGCGTTGATGGCCGTAATTTTTCCAGAAAACACCCAATGATTTTGTGGCTCTATAGAAAAAAGAATGTTTTGGTTTAGATGTATTTTGGGACGTTGATGTTCTGGTACATAAAACTGAAGAAACAAGGGATCCATCGATTGCAACGTGACAATACTGGTTTGTCCGGGGGTGATAAACTCACCAAGATTGACCAAGCCAATGCCGAGCTTTCCAGCAAAAGGTGTTTTAATATGTTTTTGTTTGATGGTCGCTTGTGTTTGTTCAACTTTTGCTTGAGCTTCTAAATATTTTGCTTTAGCCACATCGACATCAGCTTTGGAGGTGGCGCCACGTTTAATCAGGGTAGCTTGGCGTTGATAATTAATTTCTTGGAGCGTGAGATCGGCTTGGTTAAATTTAAGTTGAGCTTGATCAATACCATCTTCAATATCGATGAGTGGCGTGTTGGCTTCAACCGTCTCGCCAGATTTAAAATGAATCGCGGCAACATTGCCTGAGGCCTCAGAATTAATATCGACTCCTTGGACAGCGACAAATTCACCGACAGCATGAAAGCTTGGCTTCCAGGTTTGTTCTTTGACGGTGACTGAAGATACCGTGACGGCAGGTGGGGTATAATGGGCAAAAAAGTTTTTGAGAAACATGCTTTTACCGGTATTAAAAATAATTAAGCCACCAAACACAACACTTAGGCCGATGATCATCACGGTCATAGGTTTCTTTTTCATCAAAATTCCCTGTGCTATTTGCACTAATTTTGCAAGCATGATTGTTTAGATAGTAACGCTCATGGTGGGGCTTGTCGAGTGAGGTGTTGATTTGACACGCCTGGAATTTACCACCTTCTAACCGCTCTTCTTGCCGGTGCTGCACGAGGCACAACGCGTCGTCCAGGTACAGCATAGGGCGTTGTTACGTCCTCGATTGTATTTGCTTTACAATTTCCTTGTGCGCCATAGCATTGGCAATAGCCTGTTTGACTTTCTGTTGTTATACCAATACATGTTGCACGTACGCCACAGGCACAATGTGTGTCAGCCCATTGGGAGCAATCCGCATCATTGAGGCAGGCATAAGCGGATGCATTGATCATGAAGATCAATGCACAGCCATTTAACATCTGATAAATTATTTTTTGCATGTTCATCGCTCCTTATGGAATGCTAGCTACTCATTTTTGTTATGTTTTTTTTGTATCAAATATTAATTTATCACCTTTTAAGCTTACCGTAATGGTTTCTCCTGCTTTAAACTCACCTTTTAACAGTGCTTCAGCTAATGGATTTTCTAAATATTGCTGAATGGTCCGTTTGAGCGGCCGTGCACCATATACGGGATCAAAACCGGCTTTTGCAAGATGCAGGAGCGCATCAGGTGCGACATCCAGTACCATATCTTGAGCTTGAAGGCGTGCAGCAAGGTGTTTGATTTGAATGGATGCAATGTTACCGATTTGCTCTTCTGTGAGTGCATGAAAGACAACAGCCTCATCAATACGGTTGATAAATTCAGGGCGAAATTCTTGGCTGACAAGCTCCATCACCGCAGCTTTGGTTTTGTCATAATTTGCTTCTGCACTCATTTCTTGAATCAGATGTGAGCCTAAGTTAGACGTCATGACAATCACCGCATTTCTAAAATCAACGGTGCGGCCTTGGCCATCGGTTAGGCGGCCATCATCGAGTACTTGAAGTAAAATATTGAACACATCTTTGTGTGCTTTTTCAATTTCATCCAATAAAATGACCGAATAGGGTCTGCGACGTATGGCCTCCGTAATGTATCCGCCTTCTTCGTAGCCAACGTAACCAGGAGGTGCACCAATCAGACGAGCAACGGAATGTTTTTCCATGAATTCTGACATATCAATACGTACCATGGCCTCGGGCGTGTCAAACATAAAGGTAGCCAAGGCTTTGCATAGCTCGGTTTTACCAACTCCAGTTGGCCCAAGAAACAAAAACGAACCAATGGGGCGGTTAGGATCTGACAGGCCCGAGCGCGAGCGTCGAATAGCATTCGATACGGCATCGACGGCTTCGTTTTGTCCGATGACGTGTTTGTGTAAAACGCTTTCCATCTGTAATAATTTTTCTTTTTCACCTTCGAGCATTTTAGACACAGGAATGCCTGTCCATTTTGAGACGACATCGGCAATTTCTTCATCCGTTACTTTGTTGCGAACCAATTTGGTTTCTTGCTGTTCCATCGTCGCAGCTTCAGCGAGTGCTTTTTCTAATTCTGGAATACGTCCATATTGCAATTCAGACATGCGGGTCAGATCGCCAGCACGTTTGGCGGCATCCATTTCAAGCTTGGTCTGTTCTAAACTTTCTTTGAGCTGCGTGGTGCCTTGCAAGCTGGCTTTTTCAGCTTTCCAAATCTCTTCAAGATCGGCATATTCTTTTTCAAGCGCTTCGATATTTTCTTCTAAAATACTGAGGCGTTTTTTAGATGCTTCGTCCGATTCTTTTTTAAGTGCCTCACGTTCAATTTTAAATTGAATCAATCGCCTATCTAATTTATCCATGCTTTCTGGTTTGGAGTCAATCTCCATGCGAATTTGACTGCCTGCTTCATCGATCAGATCAATCGCTTTATCCGGTAATTGCCTATCGGTAATATAGCGATGAGAAAGCGTTGCTGCAGCAACAATCGCCGGATCGGTAATTTCAACCCCGTGATGCACTTCATAACGCTCTTTAAGGCCACGTAAAATCGCAATGGTATCTTCTACACTGGGCTCGTTGACCAAAACTTTTTGAAAACGGCGCTCAAGGGCTGCATCTTTTTCGATATTTTGCCGGTATTCATCCAAGGTTGTGGCACCAATGCAATGCAGTTCACCGCGTGCAAGTGCGGGTTTTAGCATATTACCGGCATCCATCGAGCCTTCGGCTTTACCAGCACCTACCATGGTGTGAATTTCATCGATAAATAAAATCACCTGGCCTTCTTGTTTTTCTAAATCTTTGAGTACGCCTTTGAGTCGCTCTTCAAATTCTCCACGAAATTTAGCTCCGGCAATCAGCGCACCCATATCGAGTGATAACAGGCGTTTATTTTTAAGGCCTTCGGGTACTTCACCGTCAATAATACGTTGGGCAAGTCCTTCGACAATGGCTGTTTTTCCGACGCCAGGCTCACCAATTAAAACAGGATTATTTTTGGTTCGTCGCTGCAACACTTGAACGGTACGGCGAATCTCATCATCACGCCCAATCACAGGGTCGAGTTTACCTTGCTCTGCGCGTTCCGTGAGATCAAGCGTGTATTTTTCAAGTGATTGGCGTTGTTCTTCGGCGTTGGGATCATCCACCGCTTCACCACCTCGAATTTCGTCAATGGCTTGTTCGATGGCTTTTTTATTGGCGCCGGCATGTTCTAAAATTTCACCTAGTCCGCCTTTTTTTTCCATGGCCGCAAGCAAAAAAAGCTCGCTGGATATATAGCTATCTTTGCGTTTTTGCGCAATTTGGTCGGTAATATTAAGTAATTGACCGAGTGTATTCGATACATGCACTTCGCCTGGCGTGCCTGAAACTTTGGGAAGCTTATCAAGCGCTTGATCAACTGATGTTCGAAGTTGAGATAAATTCACACCGGCTTTGGTGAGTAGGGGTCTGCAGCTGCCGCCTTGTTGGTCGAGTAGTGCTTTCATGAGATGTTCGGGTTCAATAAAATTATTCTCTCGTCCGAGCGCTATTGACTGAGCGTCACCGATCGCCATTTGAAATTTTGAAGTCAGCTTATCCATCCGCATATTGAACACCTCATGATTGATTTAAGTTTTTTATTAAGTTTATTTTGTTTTAATTTTAGCGCCTCTACTTTAAAATGGAGGTACTTTTTTAGAAATCAAGCCGTGTTTATGACAAAAATGACTTCACCTCCAGCTGCTGACGCCCAACTCGTGTTAAATCAATTAGTCCAAGATTACTTGCGTGATCAAAAACGTAAGCATCGTTGGCGCTGGGTTAAGCGAGTATGTGTTTTTATGATTATAGCTGCTTTTTTGTATCAAGCGATATCATCACGTCATACCCTCTTATCTGCGCGTGTTAACCCACATGTGGGCTTGGTTGATGTGAAAGGTATGATTGCAGATGGCCAGGCCGCGAGTGCTGAAAATGTGATTAAAAGCTTGGAACATGCGTATGAAAATAAAGCCATGAAGGCTTTGGTATTTCGTATTGATAGCCCCGGCGGAAGCCCCGTCCAGGCTGATTATATGTTTAATGCGATTCAGCATTATAAACAAGCCTATCCTGAAATTAAAACCTACGCGGTATGCATGGATATGTGTACCTCTGCTGCGTATTACATGGCCGCTGCCACCGATGAAATTTATGCAGCACCGTCGAGTATGGTCGGCTCAATTGGCGTGATTCACAACGGTTTTGGATTTGTTGACGGCATGCAGAAAGTGGGTGTGACGCGTCGGCTTCAGACTGCCGGTGCACACAAAGGATTATTAGATCCGTTCTCACCTGAAAAACCGGAAGATGCCGCGTATTTGCAGCGCATGCTTGATTTAGTTCATCAGCAATTTATTGATAAAGTCAAAAAGGGTCGTGGTACGCGTTTGAAAATCAATCACGAGACATTTTCAGGGTTGTTTTGGACGGGGGAGCAAGCTAAAACCATGGGGCTTATCGACGGTTTTGGTAGTAGCGAAGATGTGGGTCGCGATGTGATTAAGCTTGAAGAAACCGTGGATTACACCGTGCAAGGTAACATGATGGAGCAAGTTGCAAAAAAACTTGGAGCAGAAGTGGCGATTCAATTACCGACTGCTTTGGGTATCAAGCCGGGGTTTCAATAATAAATGTGTACCGATGGGTTAGCCTTCTCCCGTGTGAGTCGGGAGAAGGTGCCCAGCAGAAAATAGGTTAGTCACGTGGTGACTTGAGTGCCTTATGCATGGCATCAAACACTTTGGGCCCGCCTGCAATCACACTGCCGGATTTGACGAAGTCTTTTCCGCCATGTGGATCGCTGACCAGACCACCGGCTTCTTGAATAAGTAAACAGCCACCAGCAACATCCCAAGGGCGTAATTTAAATTCAAAAAATCCATCTAATCGACCGGCAGCAACGTAGGCAAGTTCAAGTGCTGCAGATCCAATACGGCGAATGCTGGTGCATTCTTTGAGGAGTGCAGGAACGTTGGCGTTATACGCTTCGCCTCGAGATGGATTTAAAATCGAAGGTCCACTGCCAAGAATCGCGCCTTGTAAATCAGGCTTATTTGAGACACGAATACGGCGATCGTTTAAACGCGCTCCCCGGCCTCGACTGGCTGCAAAGCATTCATGCCGAAGAGGATCGTAGACCACCGCGTGTTCAAGCCGACCTTCAAATTGCATCGCAATCGAAACGGCGTAACAGGGGAATCCATGAAGGTAATTATTGGTACCATCCAGGGGGTCGATAATCCAAACACATTCAGCATCGCTATTGTAAGCGCCGCTTTCCTCAGCGATAATTCCGTGGGTGGGATAAGCTTTATGAATGGCATGGATAATACTTTGTTCGGCTTTAACATCGACTTCTGAGAAGTAATCATTTTCGCCTTTTTTCGTGATTTGAATACGATCAAGCTGCTCAGCATGTCGAAGGATGATATCCCCCGCTTTACGTGCGGCGGTGATTGCAATATTTAATGAAGGTTCCATGCGTGTGTACCCGTTATGACTCAAACGGAGTATTCTAACACATTTTGAAGCGATGAGTTGATTAAGGTGCTGTCTAAATGAAATTAAATTCGATTCGTGTGGTGTTGGTCGAAACATCTCACCCAGGAAACATAGGTGCTTCGGCACGTGCCATGAAAACGATGGGGCTTGAACATCTTTATTTGGTGTCACCTCGCACGTTTCCTGATAATAAAGCCATTGAGATGGCAGCAGGTGCCGATGATGTATTAGAAAACGCCGTGGTGGTGCCAACGCTCAAAGAGGCACTGCATGGCTGCCAGCTGATTTTTATGACCAGTGCACGCCCACGTGAACTTAATTTGCCGGGGTTAACCCCGCATACAGCGGCCATACGCATGGGGGAGATGCCGGATAACGCGGAACTTGCTTTAGTTTTTGGGCGAGAACGAACGGGTCTTACAAACGAAGAGCTTTTGCATGGGCATTATCACGTAGAAATTCCAACAAATCCTGCTTATAGCTCATTAAATTTGGGTCAGGCGGTTCAAATTATGGCTTATGAAGTGGCCAAACAGGTGCTTGTGCCTCTTTCTGAGCTAACCTCCCAGAAGCACGAGGCGCTTGCGACCTCCGAGCAAGTGGAGCAGCTGTATGAGCATTTAGAGCAGGTCTTGCGGATGATTGATTTTTTGAAGCCGTCTAATCCCAAACATGTGATGCATCGCCTCAGACGTTTGTTTAATCGCGCGAAGCTTGAATCAACCGAAGTAAATATTCTGCGTGGTATTTTAAAGCATATTGCACGGTACACAGAAGGATAAGAAATTATGAAAAAACGCCCAATTTATTTTGATTACATGGCGACCACACCGGTGGATGCGCGGGTGATTGAGCGCATGTTGCCTTATTTGGGGGTAAACGGTGATTTTGGAAACCCTGCGTCTACAACGCATACGTATGGTCAAACCGCTGCGCGCGCGGTTGAGCATGCCCGGGGTCAAATTGCTAAGGTGATTGGCGGTGTACCCGCCGAAAGTATTGTATTTACATCGGGTGCGACGGAAGCCAATAATTTAGCGATTCTGGGTTCTGTTGGTTTTTATAAGCGCAAAGGCCAGCATGTGATTACGATGACCACCGAACATAAAGCTGTTTTAGATAGTTTTAAGCAATTAGAAAAGCAGGGCTATGATGTCACGTATCTCCAGCCTAAATCTGATGGATTGTTAGATTTAGACGAGCTTGCTCAAGCATTAAGAGCAGATACAATCTTGGTTTCTATTATGCAGGTGAACAATGAAATTGGCGTGATTCAAGATATTCAGGCCATAGGCGAGTTGCTGAAAAACAAAGGCATTATCTTTCATGTGGATGCGGCACAATCGATTGGAAGATTAGCCATGAATTTATTAGAGCTACCCGTTGATTTGATGTCGTTCTCTGCACATAAGGCGTATGGACCTAAAGGTATTGGGGCACTCTACGTACGCCAAAAACCCCGTATTCGTTTGCAAGCACAAAGCTTTGGTGGCGGGCATGAAGGCGGGTTGCGCTCAGGGACTTTACCCACACATCAAATCGTTGGCATGGGTGAGGCATTTACTTTGGCGGAGTCTTTACGTCTTGAAGAACAAGCACGCATTTTAAGCTTACGCACACGATTTTTAGAGGGCATTCAAGCTTGTTCCAATATAAGCGTCAATGGAAATTTAAAGCAACGCATTGCGGGTAATCTTAATCTTTGTTTTCATGGCCTAGAGAACAGCGAGTTGTTAATGAAATTACATGAGTTCGCTGTATCCACGACATCCGCATGCGCTTCGTCACGTCAAGCGTCATCACATGTGTTGCTTGCTTTGGGTTTAAGCCAGGCCGATGCACAAAGTTCACTTCGTTTTTCATTTGGACGATTTACAACAAACGAAGAAATTGATGAAGCCGTCACGCAACTTGATTTTTTTTGATTAATTTGATTAACATGAAGGAACTCGAGTCTTTGTGAGGGAAAGCTATGGCTGTCAAGTTGCTTGATGATTGGATGCAAGTCTGGAGCAATGCTTCTGGAAGTGATGTAGATAAAGCCTATGATCTACTCCGGCAATATGTGCTCGATTCGTATACGGGTGTTGCTGGTTCACTCTCACCTCTCGATTGGTTTGCTGTGTCCGACCGAAAAAACGTGCAGTATTTAACAGCATCACCCATTGAGACATTTTTAGAACGTTCTTTGTATGTTCATGATATCGATGCTCTCTTACGCTGCGTCAAGCAAAATATTGATAGTTTTTACCGCAAGAAATTTTCTGATATGACAAATATTTGTCAAGGAGATGAATTACTTCATGTCTTTCAAGTAATCAAAGAAAAAACAGGGGTTGATTATTTTTCTATAGACTTCGAACTTGAGAGCAAGACACACGCGGACGCTCTGCGTATCTAAAGTTTATCCTTGGCAAGCTGGTTTGTGTTTGTTATGTTAGTGATAAGCTAAGGACTTGTGGTTATACAGGATGTGTAAATCATGAAGAAAGAAGATAGGTTATTTTTTGGGGGATTATTTTCTCTCACGTTGAGTCTGTTTTTACTTCCATTTGGTTTGTATCTCATGCCAGCGGCCTGGTTAGGCCTACAATACAGCGTCCCTGATTTTATCCTCAATTTGATTCTTTGGATGCAAGTGACATTTCATACAACGTATGGATGGGCTTTTGTGTCAGTAGCGCGATTATTTGTTTTGCCAGGATTTTTTTTTGGTGTGGTCACGTATTTAATTTCCCGACGTTTTAATAAAATCAAGCTTGAGCGAGAGCTGGGTGTTGAGAAGCAAGAATCAGATGATACTGTACCCCATCAAGCATCAGAAAAAATGAATGATGATATCAAAAGTTCACTGATTTTATTGCTAAAAATCATCAGTATTGCTGCGTTTATTTTTATTTTGATGAATGCCATGCAGTTATTGATAGCATCGCCACCGCCGGGTTGATGAATCAAAATAATATACGTAAGTATGTTTCTAAAATTGAATTCCCCCAAAATAAAGTGATGATACCCGAAAAGCATAAAAATGGCCCAAAAGGTATCGGGGTTTCTTTGGATTGTTGGGTTGTTTTCAGATAAATTATGCCGATAACAGCACCTAAAAGTGAGGCTAGTAATAAAATAAGAGGCAGCTTGATCCAACCAAACCATGCACCGAATGCGGCGAGTAATTTAAAATCACCGTGCCCCATGCCAATTTTTCCTGTGATGTAATAAAAAATCTTCATCACAAGCCATAGCGTGATGTAGCCACATGCAGCACCTAAGACAGCATCAGGAAGCGGTGTTATGAGTCCATGAAGGTTTACAAGCAAACCCAGCCATAATAAACCTAGTGTCAGTGAATCAGGTAAGATTTGATGCTTTAAATCAATCACTGTCATGCATATCAGCACCCAAACAAACAAAAGAGAATAGATTAAAATCAGTGAAAACCCCATGTGATATGCAGCAAACATACAGAGTGCCAGCGATGTGAGTTCGACCAAAGGGTACTGCCATGAAATGGCTTGTTTGCAAAAACAACAACGGCCTCTTAATATAATAAAACTTAAGATGGGAATATTATGCCAAGCAGGAATGATGTGATTGCATGAGGGGCATGTTGATCGAGGAAAGCAAAGATTAACTTGGGGGGGCGTGCTGGGAATAGCGTATGCGGGGTCTAATAAAGCACGACACTCATTTTTCCAGGTATGTTCAAGCATCCGCGGAAGCCGGTAAATAACAACGTTTAAAAAACTACCAACAAGCAATGAAAACAACCCAAGGCATAGATAGCTTGCAGTAGGGTAGCAAGCGATGAACTCTCCTAGATAATACATCATGAAACAATGGCTCCTAGCTGAAATATAGGTAGGTACATGGCAAAAATTAGCGATCCTACCCAGATTCCTAATAGTGCCATGAGCACCGGTTCAAATAAACCACTCAGTGTTTGCATGGTATGACTAAGCGCTTCGTCGTGCTGCTTTGCAATCTGACCAAGCATCGATTCCAATCGACCTGATGACTCACCGATGCTCACCAATTGGAGCATCATGTTAGGAAATATCCTGCTCTCTTCGAGTGACTTTTTGAGTGAATGCCCCTCTATAACATGTTCACGTACGGTAAGAATTGCATGCGTGTAGACGCTATTGTCGGCAATATTAGACGAGGCCGCGAGTGCATCAACTAAAGGAGTTCCTGCAGATAAAAGAATTGAAAGTGTATGAGCAAAACGCGTAATCAATGCTTGTTTCATCATCGATTTTAAACACGGTAGCTTGAGGATGCATCTGTCTAATATTAAGCGCATGCGTGTTGATTTTTTGTAAGATGAAGTGAGGGTATACATGCTCCCAAAACTTAGCATCAGTGTGATGAGGCCATCGTGTTTTATGTAGGCGGCTAATCCAATAATATGTTGTGTAAAGCTCGGAAGAGGGGCGTTAAAACTCTCAAATAAGTCTTGAAACTGGGGTACAACAAATAGAAGAAGCCCCACAGTCACACACGCGGCTATGAATAAAATAGCTAGAGGATAGGTGAGTGCTGCACGCATTTTTTTATGAATATGATGCAATTCTTCTTGATAGGTTGCGAGTTTTGTTAAGAGCGCAATCAATGTGCCTGATTGCTCTCCTGCTTGAATAAGGCGGTAGGTGAGCGTATTAAAATAGGATTTATGTTTATGAACGGCATCGGCTAGCGAAATACCCTGTTGAACATCAAGCTCGATGGCGTGTAATAAGTGTCTCATCCGCGGGTTATCTTCACCCGATCTTAATAGCCCCAGGGCCTGAATCAGGGGGACTTGAGCTGTCAAAAGATTTGCAAGCTGTCGAATAAATTGCGTAATATTCGAGGGCTTAATACGTGAAGATGGCCTAAAATAAGCAAACGGTCGCTCTTTCGAAATTTTGTGAGCAATAACGCCTTGCTGATGTAAATGTATTTTAGCGAGGGTTGGCGTTTTTGCTTCAAGACAACCTCGAACAGGTTGTCCTGAGCTATTCACACCGACCCAACGGTATCGCGGGTAACAATCCATGTGAGCTTCCGTGTAGACTTTGGTTGGACTTTAGTAATTACTCTTACCCTACGTGCCGCGGCTTGTCCGCGGCATCCAGCAAGTTCATGGACCCTGCGGTCAAGCCGCAGGGCGTAGGCAAGGTACGTATTTAGCTGAGATCACGTCGTTTTTCACCGGTATATAACTGACGTGGTCGGCCAATTCTTGATTTGGATGCTGTCATTTCTAACCAATGTGACATCCAACCGACGGTTCGAGCAAGCGCAAATATCACGGTAAACATGTTGGTTGGAATACCAATCGCACTTAACGTCAAACCAGAATAAAAATCGACATTTGGATACAGTTTTTTCTCGATGAAATATTCATCTTCTAGGGCTATACGCTCCAATTCCATCGCAATTTTAAATAAAGGCTCATCATGAGCGCCGACGGCATTCAAAACCTTGTGACAGGTTTCGCGCATGACTTTAGCGCGGGGATCGTAGCTTTTATAAACGCGATGACCAAAGCCCATCAAACGAAACGGATCGTTTTTGTCTTTCGCACGAGCAATAAATTCTTTGATGCGGCTAATATCACCAATCTCACGCAGCATGTTTAAGCAAGCTTCGTTTGCACCACCGTGTGCTGGTCCCCAAAGTGCACCAATACCTGCAGATATACATGCATAAGGGTTGGCACCGGTTGAGCCTGCAAGACGTACGGTTGATGTGGATGCATTTTGTTCGTGATCGGCATGCAACGTAAAGATGGTATCCATGGCTTCAACCAGGATAGGATCGGGTGTGGTATTTTCAGACGGCACACCAAACATCATGTGCAAAAAGTTTTCAGCATAGGACATGTGATTTTGAGGGTACATGTACGGCTGCCCAATGGAATATTTATAACTCATCGCAGCAAGTGTTGGCATTTTAGCAATCAGGCGAATGGCCGAGGTGTAGCGATCAGACTGATTCGCAAGATCGGTTGAATCATGATAAAAAGCAGACAGTGCGCCCACAATACCCACCATAATCGCCATAGGGTGAGCATCACGCCGAAAGCCGTTTAAAAACTGATACATTTGTTGATGTACCATGGTGTGATTATTAATTAATTTTGTAAAATCGGTACTTTCTTCTGACGTCGGTAATTCACCGCTCAACAACAAGTAACAAATATCGAGAAAATCTTTTTTCTCAGCGAGTTGCTCTATTGGGTAGCCACGGTAAAGTAAAATACCGTTGTTGCCATCAATATATGTAATTTTAGATTCACAGGAGGCCGTGGATACAAATCCTGGGTCAAACGTAAACATATCTAGGGCACTGAGCGGATGAACATCAATCACTGGATTGCCTAGTGTCGGTGTTTGAATCGGAAGTTCAACAGGTGGATGGCCTTCGACAATAAGTTGTGCTTTTTTTTGTGTCATGGACGCTCCTAATGCATCGAGATTTTCAAAATTTTTAAATGTTTTTAAATACAAATTGCTCTGCGCACTATATAAAAAACCTGAGGTTCCGTCAAACCGGATGCTCGGGTTTAAAACATTTGATATGTTAAGTATATGGTCAATTAGTATATCTTGACGAAATATAATCCTCGCTGCATACTCAAGACGAGTGTTTATCAATCAAAGGATTGTTATTATGACCGCAGAAAGTTATCTATCTAAAAAATTACAAAAGTTTTCTGTTTTAGATTTAGCGCTGGTTAAATCGGTTTATTTTGTTTTTGGATTACTTATTTTTATGCTGTACCCGAATTTATCAGCCTTGGACTGGTGGTTTTATTTGGTTTTGCTCATCATGTGCGCCATGCCACTTGAAGTTCATTTGTTCTCACAACCCGGCGGTTTGGTTAAAAAAATACATGCTTACTTAAAAACCAATAACCCCTCTCATCAAGTGCTTTTGTTTTTATCTGTATTTTTTTCAGCGTGCATGTTTGGCGTTTGGTTTCCTGTGCTGGTGAGTGGCGCGTGGTGGTTGTATGTCATGATTATAGTCCCGCTTGCGATAAAGCCGATGACAAAAACCTGGTTTTGGTGATGATTTATTTAAATATATTGACTGAAATTATGACGATTATGATGCGCACGTCGTAGGTTTATAAATTCAGCGTGTTTATCTTGGGCTTGTTTCAGCTTTAGGGTTTCGTGAATAGGGTTGTAATGCGCGAGTGCTCGTGCTTGCCAGCTGTTATCCAGGCTGTTTAATGTAATTTTTGGATACGTAAGCGTGGCAGGAGGCTTGAGTTTAAAGTATTGATGTAACGCCTTGCTGATATGCAAAACAGCATCGCTTTTTGCCTCAATGCTATGTCCTGCGATATGTGGCGTGCAAATAAGAGCACGGTGAATAATTTCAGGATTAATCTGAGGCTCGGCTTGATATACATCCGTGCAGTATGTGATGGGATGTTTGCTATTAAGTAGGGCTTGTTCGTCAAGCATACCACCGCGTGCGGCATTAATAATCACGGTATGCGGTCTAAGTGATTGTAAAAATTCAGCGTTTAAAAAGTCTCGTGTTGGGTGAGGCTGTGTGTTGTGTAAATTGGCATGAATGCACAGCACATCACACGATGTAAACGCTTCTAAGCTGCATGAAATAAAAGCAGGGTTTCTATGTGCTTTCGGCGGATCGTACAGAAAAACTTTAAAACCTAAAGCTTGCAAGCGCGTGCTCACACGTGAACCTACTTCACCCGCACCCATGATGCCAATGCGCATACCCGGTAGTTTGTGCTGCGTATCTAAATAAGCGAGGGTTGATAGCACATAATCAGACACCGCCTCGGCATTACAGCCTTTGGCATCGAATAATTTAATATTTTGAGTTTTTAAATATTCAACATCAATATGATCAACACCGCTGCTTGCCGTTGCAACGCATTTAAGTTTGCTGTTGATTAATAGATCTGCCGTCACTCGAAGTGTTGAGCGACAGAGTAAAACATCATGATGAGGCAAAGCATTTAATAATTCATCGTTATTTTTATAGGTCGTGAGGTGACACGGCGCCTTAAAGAGTGTGTCGAGGTGGGGAAGTGAGGCATCGGCCAAAATATTCACGGCAAACAAACATTGTGTTGTTGAACATGTGCGGAGTATACTGAGCACGTTGCTTGCCCTGCAAGTTTATAATTTCTATTTTTTATGTAATTTTTTGAGTATTTTATGTCTAAAGCACAACCGCTGATTGCTATCACACGTCGACACGCCATTATTTTTGCAATTTTTCTCGTGACGTATGAATTTCTAACGTATATATCAAACGATATGATCATGCCTGGCATGCTTCAAGTGGCTAAATCATTTCATGCACCCGACTCGGTCGTGGCGCGTTCGTTGATGCTGTATTTACTGGGTGGCTCAACGTTACAAATTTTTCTTGGGCCACTGTCGGATCATTACGGTCGTCGCCCAGTGATGATTACCGGTGCTTGGGTATTTCTTATTTTTACGATCTTGCTCGCCTGTACGGGGAATATACATCAATTTTTAGCCGGTCGATTTTTTCAGGGCATGAGTTTATGTTTTATTGTTGTGGTGGGTTACGCAACGATTCAAGAGATTTTTGAGGAAATGGAAGTTGTTCGGCTGATGGCCATCATGGCGAATGTGTCGATTTCGGCGCCGTTGATAGGACCTCTTGCGGGCGCTTTATTTGTAAGCTATTGGAATTGGCGTTGGATTTTTGTCGTGATTGCCGTACTTGCCGCAATCACCTTATGGGGTCTGTGGAAATTTATGCCGGAGTCGGTGGGGCAAACCAAGCGTGATGGTGAAATGATTCCGCGCGCTGATCTCGTGTTACGTGACGTGGGTGGTCGTTATATGGCCTTGCTCAAAAACAAGAAATTCATGCTCGCGTCGTTTGCTTCGGGCTTACTTGGCCTGCCTTGTGTTGCATGGATTGGTCTTGCACCCGTGATTATTGTCGCTGCATCCGGTGATTCATTGGTAAATTATGGTTTATGGCAGATGCCGGTGTTTGGTGCGGTTATTCTAGGGAACATTACGTTGCATCGTTTGACCCATCATTTTGAATTAAAGCAAATGATTATGCTGGGCTCCTCTGTGGTCGGTGCAGGGCTATTCCTGATGCTTATCTTGCCTTTATGCATGAACCATACGTTTATTTGGTTTATGCCAGGCTTAATTATTTACTTTTTTGGACTGGGTCTAACCGGCTCACCGTTGGCCCGTTTTACATTATTTTCAACGAAGATTACGAAAGGTACCGCATCTGCTCTGATGGGGCTTGTGTTGATGAGTTTACAGGCTGTAGGTATTGAATTGGTGAATCATTTGTATTCATCACACAATAATCTTATTTTTGGTGCGTATTGTGCGGGCGTTGGCGTGGTTTACATGGCGATGATGGGCGGTATTTATATCTTTTCTCAAAAAGAAAAAAACCGCCCTGGATCATAATTTATTGGTCTGGTGAGTTCTTTTTGCAACATCCAGCAAAGCAGTTGTAGAGCCAGGCAATCAGTGCACCACCGACCAAGGCGTCAACAAAGCCGAACAAGGCGCCAATAGCACTGCCAATCAGTGATGGTTCGTAACCAATGTAGACCACACCTACCGCCGTGACAAATGCTTTCCCGTATTCAAAAAAATGGGCCATTAATCCCATTAACAGTACGGAACAGCCCCAAACAACACCGAGTGATAACCCGAAGGCTAATGGACTTATTCTACACTTTGTCATGATGCGCTCCTTGTGATGTTTTTGATTAGCCCTGCAAAACATGACCAGGGATAATCTTACTTTAGCTAATAGATAATAAATTGTCTATATATTTTAAAAAATTTGCAGATTGGAGCTGAGTATGTACACGGCAGGTGTGGATGAGGTCGGTCGAGGGCCTTTGGCGGGGGCGGTGGTTGCTGCGGCTGTTATTTTTGATGATCCGCTTGAAGGCATGGCCGATTCAAAAGTTTTGACTGCCAAGCGTCGGGTTGTTTTGGCTGAGCGCATTAAGTTAGATGCACTGTGCTATGCTTTTGGTCGAGTGGAAGCAGAAGAAATTGATCGCATTAATATTCATCAAGCAAGCTTGTTAGCCATGAAACGCGCAATCCAAAACTTATCGATACGCCCGGATCGTGTGTTGGTGGATGGTAAGCATTGCCCAGCAATAGATATACCGTGTGAGGCGATTATCAAAGGTGACGCCTTGGTGGATGTGATTGGTGCGGCGTCGATTTTAGCTAAAGTTGCGCGTGATGGTGAAATGTTACTATTAGATAAGCAATACCCTGAATACGGCTTTGCAAAACACAAAGGCTATCCAACAGCTTTTCATCGTGAAGCACTCAAGTGTTTTGGACCGTGTGCGATTCATAGAAAAAGTTTTGCGCCGGTTCGGTTAGTATTGCCAGGCATTCAA
Source organism: Legionellaceae bacterium (assembly GCA_029212505.1). Lineage (GTDB taxonomy): Bacteria > Pseudomonadota > Gammaproteobacteria > Legionellales > Legionellaceae > JAALKW01. The sequence continues at coordinate 58,987 of JARGOS010000004.1, forward strand.
CAAAATTCGTGAGTTTATCGGCACTTGCTCCTGCGGATTCGTTTAATTTATACTTGTTATTTGATTGATGTATTTTATTTTGATGTGAGAAAATAAGGGATTGGAATGCAAACTATAGAGCATATTGTTCATGCCAAATGGCTTTTATCAGGTATTCCTAATCAGCCTGCTTTAGAAAATTATTCTTTATGTATAGCCGACGGTAAAATTCAAGCCGTGTTGCCAACGGCAGAAGTGCAAGAAAATTATACTTCAAGTCGGGTCGATAGTTACTCAGATCATCTCATCATGCCCGGGCTGATTAATGCCCATACTCATGTCGGAATGAATTATTTTCGTGGATTAGGGAGCGATTTATCGCTTATGGATTGGTTGCATAATCATATGTTACCCACGGAAAAGAAATGGTTAAGTCATGACTTTGTTTATGATGTGTCTTTATTTGCTATGGCAGAAATGATTCGTAGTGGCGTAACTTGCTATAATGATATGTTTTATTTTCCATCTGCAACCGCCGAAGCAACGATAAAATCGGGCATGAGAGCCGGTATTGGCTTAACCGTGATTGAGTTTCCTACAAAATGGGCTCAAACAACCGACGAATACTTTGCAAAAGGCTTAGATTTTTATGAGCAATATAAAGATAACCCCTACATAACCCCAACGCTAGCTCCCCATGCGCCTTATACGGTTTCTGATGAATCATTTAGACGTATACGAGCATTATCAGAAAAGCACCAACTTAAGATTAATGTACATTTACATGAAACGCTCGATGAAATTGACCAATCTATGCAGCAATTTGGCAAGCGTCCTATGCGTAGGCTTTATGATTTAGGTTTATTATCTCCTCAATTGATAGCCATTCATTGCGCAAATCTGAATAAAGAAGATCGGGACTTGCTCGCTGAAATGCAACCGAGCGTCGTGCATTGCCCAGAGTCAAATATGAAACTTGCAAGCGGTATATGCCCTGTAGGTCAATTAAGAGATGCCGGAGTGAATGTAGCGTTAGGCACCGACAGTGTTGCAAGTAATAATGATCTGGATATGCTATCAGAAATGCGTAGCGCAAGCTTACTTTCAAAAATCTCTACGTTAAATCCCGAAAGCCTAAAAGCTCATGAAGCCTTGGAGTTAGCGACAATCAATGGTGCTAAAGCCATGGGCTTAGAAAATACGATAGGAAGCTTAGAAGTGAACAAGGCCGCTGATTTTATTGCAATTAATATGCAAGATATTGAAATGTTACCTGTTTTTAAACCCGAGGCTCAAGTTGTATATTCGAGTAACCGGCAACAAGTCAGTGATGTTTGGGTTAACGGTAAGCAATTGATGAAAAATCGTCAATTGTTGACCCTTGATGAGCAAGAACTCAAGCAAAAAGCAAAATTATTTAGTCAAAAGATTCTGTCATAGGGCCTTGTGGCTGGCACTACAAGGCATTAAACAAAATCCGGTGCGAACTAATCGACATTAAAATACCAAAGCCTGCTAAAAACGTGACCATGGCTGTGCCACCGTAGCTAATCAGTGGAAGCGGTACGCCGACGACGGGTAAGATACCCATCACCATACCCATGTTGACAAAGGCTGAGAGAAAAAAGCTCATGCTAAGCCCTGCCGCAAGCAATCGGGTATAACTGGTTTGGGTATTTTTTGCGATGTATAAACAACGTAACGAAATGCATAAAAATAAAAAAATAAGGCTTGCAGCACCAATAAAGCCAAACTCTTCACCAGCAACAGAATAAATAAAATCGGTGGCATGCTCAGGTAAAAAATTAAGATGTGCCTGACTACCTGATAGCCAGCCTTTGCCAAGCATGCCCCCCGAACCAATTGCAATTTTAGACTGAATAATATGGTAGCCTGTGCCGAGCGGGTCACGCTCAGGATCGAGTAATGTTAAGATACGTTGTTTTTGATAATCATGCATAAGATGCCATAAAAGCGGTGCGAGTACAGCAAGCCCCGCGGCTAACCACCACACCGTACGCATGGCAATTCCAGCTAAGAAAATAACAAAAACACCGCCTGAGGCGACCATAATTGCGGTGCCTAGATCGGGTTGTTTTGCAATAATCAAGGTGGGTATAAAAATAATCAATGTAGCTATGATCAGGGATTTCATATCAATGGGTAACGCTTTTTTATCGAGATACCATGCGGTCATCATGGGAACAGCAAGTTTCATGATTTCTGATGGCTGAAAACGAAAAAATCCTAAATCCAGCCATCGCTGCGCGCCTTTGCCTATTTTTCCCATGACCATAACCGCTAAAAGGAGTAAAAGACCTAAAATATAGAGCCCTGGGGAAGCGTATTTATATTTATGCGGAGGAATAAACGATAAGGCAATCATCACAGAAAAGGCAAGCGACAGCCTCATGGTTTGACGAAAAATCATGCCAAGATTGGCGTTGGATGCACTGTACAAAATACACAGCCCAAGGGTTACAAGCAGCAATAAAAGACCCAATAAAGGCCAATCGAGGTGAAGTGCACGTCGCGTAAGGCGATAGATAGGTTGCGTATTGGCATGGTTCATGATGTTACCTCATGCTTTTTAGATTCAAAATAAGCATCCATAATTTGGCGTGCAATATTGGGGGCGGATGGATCGTGTTCAACCAGTACGGCAACCGCTATTTCGGGCTTGTCGACCGGAGCAAAGGCAATAAAGAGTGAATGGTCACGAAATGCCTCGGAGACGGTTTGAAAACGTTTTTTCTCATCTTGGCTCATGGCAACCACTTGAGCTGTACCGGTTTTTGCTGCAACGGAATAGTTGGTATTACGTCCAAAACGATGCCCGGTACCCTCTCGGCTGTTCACAACGGCTTGCATCGCATCGGTGATGAGGGTCCAAAATTTTTTATTACTGAGGTTGACAGGATATTCTTCAAGTGGCTTGAAGTACTCAGGTTTTTCTTGATCGTTGATCGATTGTTGCAAAAGGTGAGGACGAAACCGCTGACCATGTTGACTCAAGGAGGCCGTAGCATTCGCTAATTGCAAGGGCGTCGCAAGCATCGAACCTTGGCCAATTGCCGTGATCAAGGTGTCGCCTGTATACCAAGAAACACCGCGTGTTTGTTTTTTCCACTGCGGGTTTGGAACAAGTCCCGGTATTTCTTCTTTTAAATCCACTTGGGTTAATTGTCCAAAACCAAAATGGATAAGCATGTCTTCGATGGCACTGATTCCAAGTTTATGGCCTAAGTGATAAAAATAAGTATCACACGAAGCTGTAATCGCACGTTTTAAACGCATGGTGCCGTGGCCACCACGTTTCCAATCGCGGTACGTGTGCGACACACCAGGCAGGCGATACCAACCTGGATCAAAAATCTTACTGTCTTCGGTGATCACGTCTTTTTCAAGACCTGCCAAGGCAATAAACGGCTTAATGGTGGATGCAGGAGGGTATAGCCCACGAATTGCACGATTAAACAGAGGTTTTTCAGGAGCATTCACAAGCTTGGTGTAGTCTTTTTGTGTAATACCATGAACAAATTGATTGGGATTATAGCTCGGTAAGCTTACTAAGGCTAAAATGGAGCCGTCACGTACGTCAATCACGGCTGCGGCACCTTCTTTGCCTTGCAGTGCTTGATGTGCACGTGTCTGTAACCGAGCATCCAGCGTGAGTTTCAGTTTGGCACCAGGTACAGGCGTTTGTTTGCTTAGGATACGAACCGTTCGGCCACTCACATCGGTTTCAACGTGTTGATAACCCACACGGCCATGCAGCTTATCTTCATAAAAGCGTTCAATACCTGTTTTTCCAATAAAGTGCGTGGCACGATAATTGGTGCTGTCGATTTGTTTGAGCTCATCGGCGTTAATGCGGCCGACGTAGCCGAGTACATGTGATGTGATAGCACCCAGTGGATAGGAGCGCATCAGATGCGCATGAATGCTCACACCTGGAAAAGCATATTGGTGGGTCGCAAAAATAGCGACTTCTTCTTCGTTGAGCTTGAGTTTAAACGGTACAGGCAGGTAGCGACGTGTTTGTTTTCGTGTGCGATGAAAATGTTCAATATCGTCGTCGGATATGGATGGTAATAAGATTTTAAGTTGTTCTAAGGTCGATTGCATATTTTCAACATGCTCAGGCACAATTTCGAGTGCATAGACAGGGGTATTTTCAGCAAGAACAACGTCGTTTCTGTCAACAATAATGCCGCGCGTGGGTGCAATCGGCGTAATGCTCATTTGATTTTGCAGTGATAGTGTTGCAAAACGTTTGTATTGTGAAAACTGTAAGTAAGCAAGACGTAAAACCAAAAAAAGCGAACAGATAATAATCAGCGTAACTAAAATATTCAGACGCAATTGATGCAACATAGATTCGGTTTGGTGTGAAATGATCGGATTATTGGATCGCATGAGTCAGCATGGTTCAACAGATAAAAAGTCCAGGGGTGATTTTAGCTTAAATTACTACTTGTGGTAAGGGTGATTCGTTAAAATAGACCAAGCGCGATAAAGTGCTTCTAAAAGTACCACGCGAGCAAGGGGATGCGGTAGTGTGAGTGTGGAGAGCGACCAACGTTCACGACTTTGTGAAAGACAGCTCTTAGGTAAACCTTCAGGGCCGCCAATCACAAAGCACACATGGCCGGTGATTTGTTGAAGATGATTTAAATGCACCGAGAGTTGCTCGCTTGAAAAGGTTTTTCCTGTGAGATCGAGCGCAATAAGATGCGCATCACGGGGAATCGCGGCGTGTAAGCGTGTGGCTTCTTTTTCGAGAACGCGCGCAAGATCGTGTGCATGACCACGGCGTAATAGGGGTATTTCGACGAGATGAAGCTTAAAGGCCTCGCCAAGACGTTTAATAAACTCTTCTGAGGCCTCGGTAACCCAGCCCGGCATTTTATTGCCCATGGCTATAAGCGTGATTTCTAGCATGGGTCTAGTTGGTATCTTGCGTATCTTGCCAGAGACCTTCTAAATTATAGAAAGCACGGCTTTCGGGTTGCATGATGTGAACAACAAACTCACCAAAATCAATTAACGCCCAGTCACCTTCGGTCAGGCCGTGTTTGCTTAACGCAGGCAAGCCAATGGCTTTCATGTCAGTCATGAGATGTTCTGCTATTGCTCGTAAATGCCGAGCAGCACGACCAGAACACACCACCATAAAATCAGTGACGCTGGTTTGTTCGCGAACATTTATCACAGTAACATCAATGGCTTGATTGTCTTCAAGTGATTTAAGGAGTGTTTCGAGTGGTATATTTCTAGCCATATAAATATAAACCGTTGACTTATCTTTAAAAAGTGACAAAGCATACCAAGAATACGACTTGGACGCAATGTATAATATCAGACTAGGCTGAAAGCAGCTGATCTATTTTTGCAGCGCAAATAAAATCATTATGTGACAAACCGTTGAGTGCATGCGTCATAAAATGTACATCACAGGTGTTATAGCCTAAATTCACATCGGGATGATGATTTTCTTGATGTGCGATCCAGGCTATCGCGTTCATAAAAGCCATGGTTTCATGAAAATTTTCAAACGTAAATTTACGATGAATCGTGGTTAAGTCATCAGAAACTTGCCAGGCAGTATCCAGTTGTGGAAGCAAAGCATCAATTTGTGTTTGATTGAGGGGCTCGCCTATACCTTCGCAAGGTTCGCAGTGTTTTTGGGTTAAGTGACTTACGTTGCTCATGATGGGGTTTCCTTAAGGCATAGCGCCAGTGTATTTAAAAAACGTGTATTTTGCTCGAATGTGCCTATCGTAACACGGAGATGTTGCTCTAAACCATACGGATTAAGCGGCCGAATTAAAACACCGCGTTTTTGTAGGTTATTATCCAGTGCTGCCGCATTTTGGCCGCAATTAAACGTGACAAAATTACATGCGCTCGGCAAATACGTTAAGCCTAAGTGATCAAGACCTGTTTGAACTTGTTTAAGGCCATTGATATTGAGCTGTACGGTTTGTTGTATAAAACTTTGGTCTTGTAGGGCGGCTATACCTGCGATTAAAGCGGTTTGGCTGACGCAAAACGGTAATTGTATGCGGTAGAGCAACGCAATAATATCAGGATGAGCCAGTGCATACCCAAGACGAAGCGCTGCCAAACCGTAAGCTTTTGAAAACGTGCGTGTAATAATTAAATTGGGATATTTTTTAAGTGTTTTTGAAGCGTCCAGGCGCTCAGGTTCGGGAATGTATTCATGATAGGCTTCATCGAGCACCAGGAGCGTTGATTCGGGGATATGATCGAGCAAGCGCTTAATTTCAGAGGGCTTAATATACAAACCCGTTGGATTATTAGGGTTTGCAATAAAAATAAGCGCCGTATTTTGAGAGCATGCTTGAATCATGGCATCAATATTGACACGCCATGTGGGATCTAAAGCTATTTTTTTTATGGGTATGCCTAAGGTATTGGCCTGCACTTCGTAGCTAATAAAGGCATAGTCATGCGTTAAAATATGTTTGTTCGTATGCAGCGCAAAGCACTCAAGCAGCATATGAAAAATAAAATCAGAACCGTTGCTTAAAAACAGTGCTTCGGGATCGAGCTGAACATGCTTAGCTAAATACCCACGTAGGGGGTGGTTTTTTGTCACCGTATAGGTTGCCAGCATGTGTGGGGTAAGAGATGCTAGAGCCTCAAGTACGGAAGCACTGCATCCAAGAGGATTTTCGTTGCTGGCGAGTTTAATGATATCCGTTGTTTTTTGTTCATGCATGGCTGTGCTTGCGGATTTGCCCGGAACATAAGGGTGGAGCCCACGAATTCCTGAGTGGGGCAGCGTATTAAAATCGCAGGGCATGTTGACGTTCCTTGTTGTTGAGGGCGCTTCTATCACTCTAGCATACCTTGTTCAAGCGTGGTATTTACAGTACACTGATAGCTATTTTGAGTTCCTCTTTTTTTACTTATTTTCGGTCGAATAAACATGCGTAAATTACCTGTTATTGTTGGTATGGGCGGCATAAATGCTGCTGGACGAAGCTCTGGTTTTCATAGTTACAAGCGTCTTATTTCTGATGTGTTATCTGAAGACGTGATGCAAAGCACATGGCTTGATTTAGGTCGGCGGATGGGTATGTTGATAGAAGGCAAACCTACGGAAGAACAAATTGAAGCGATTAAAAACGGGACGTTGGTGCGACGTACCGAACGTTTTGATCCAGATAACGTGTTATGTCATCAAAAAGCTAGGCTGGATACGGCCGGTCCAGATGCGACCGGAGCGTTTGTGATTAAAAAATCCAGACTTCCTGAGCCATTACCTGACTCTTATCGCATCGAAGAGATTGATCAAAAATACGTGCGTGTCACCGTTCAAGGTGAGCAAAACATCTTACTACCCGACCATGTACGTCTGCCTGTCTCGAGCGCGGGCGGTTTACCGACAGGCTTTGATTTAAGTGCGTTATATAAGTCGCGTCATCATCCTCGAGGACTGCAATTGTCGATATATGGTATATCTGATGCGCTTAATTCGATGGGGGTTGAATGGGATGAGGTGCTCAAACATATTAAACCCGATCAAGTGGCGGTGTATGCTGGAAGCGCGATATCACAAGTGGATGAGCATTCACTTGCAGGTGTGATTGCACAACCGTTATTAGGAAACCGTATTAATTCCAAAATGATGGCGTTGTCGCTTTCTGAGATGCCGGCTGACTTTGTGAATAGCTATGTGATTAATAGCGTGGGCATGACGGGCCATAATGTCGGCGCATGCGCGACGTTTTTGTATAACTTAAAACAAGGTTTAGAAAGCATTCAATCCGGTCAAGCACGTGTAGCCATTGTCGGTGGTGTAGAAGCGCCGATTGTTCCCGAAATTATTGAAGGTTTTCGGGTCATGAGCGCACTTGCAACCGATAAAGAATTGATGGAGTTAGATGGTTTGGACCAGGTTGATAATCGACGCGCATGTCGACCATTTTCAACCAATGCAGGCTTTACATTGGCTGAAGCGTCTCAATTTGTGGTGCTGATGGATGATAAGTTAGCGCTGGAGTTGGGCGCGCGCGTGTATGGTAGCGTGGCCGATGTGTTTATTCATGCTGATGCTAATAAAAAATCGATTTCTGGTCCTGGTGTCGGTAATTACATTACGGTTGCGAAAGCTGCCGCATTGGCAAAAAGTATTTTAGGTCAGGCGGGCTTAGAGCAAACCTATGTTCAGGCACATGGTACAGGCACACCTCAAAATCGTGTCACGGAAAGTCATATTCTCAATGAAGTTGCAAAAACGTTCTCCATTAAATCATGGCCTGTTGCCGCGATTAAATCTTACATCGGTCATACCGTGAGTGCGGCTGCAGGAGATCAACTGATCGCTTCGTTAGGTGTATGGCAGCACGGCTGGATTCCAGGCATCAAAACGATTGATCATATTGCAGACGACGTTCACGATTCTAATCTTGATATTTTGATGGATCACTTACCTGTAGGTGCCCAAGGTGAGGACATCAAAGCCGTGGTGCTTAACTCCAAAGGTTTTGGTGGCAATAATGCGAGTAGCTTAATCTTATCACCCGACCAAACCATGGCTATGTTGCATAAAAAACATGGTCAAGCCGCTTTAGATAGTTACAAGAAAAAACATACACACGTGCAACAACGCATTGATGAGCTGGATGCCCAGGGTGTTGCTGGTCAAGAACGTATTATTTATAAGTTTGGTGAATCAGTGATGGATGAAACCTCGGTTTCAATGACGCCTACAGAGCTTAAGCTTTCTGAGTTTAAGCAAGCGATCCCATTACCTACGGTGAATCCTTATGCGGATTATTGTTTAGATTGAAACTAGGTTTAATTATGATTGGAACTGGTTTTAATTTAGCTATGCTATAATATAAATATGCCTTTGTTATTATTGTGTATTATTTATGCAGACTCAAGCAGATAAAATAAAAAGCTTTATTTTAAATCATGTGGCTCAGCATGCGCATGATATCGTTAGTTATAGCATGGCGGAATTTGCTGTTTCTAGAACAACGGTTTTACGGCACATACAATACTTGATCAAACAAAAAAAGATAACAAAAACAGGACGGACCAAGCAAATTACCTATACGCTTACCGCCGCGCTTAACAAGCAATTGAGTATTCATTTAGATAAAAATTTTGATGAGTTTGAATTTTTCAGTGAGCATTTTAGTCAGCTTTTATTACAAAACTTAAATCAACATGCTTATGCTATTTGTGAATATGTGATTACAGAATTATTAAATAATTGCAAAGATCATTCAAAGGGAAGTAAAGCGACTATTAGTACACATCTTGAGGGCGATGTGTTTCATTGTGTGATTGATGATAACGGAGAAGGTTTGTTTAAAAGCATTGAAGCGAGTTCTTCATTCAGCGATGTTCGCGATATTATCTTTGAGTTAAGTAAAGGTAAATTAACGCGAGATCCAATCAACCATACAGGCGAAGGGCTTTTCTTCAGTTCACGTGCAGTGGATAGGTTCTCGATTGTTGCGAATGATTACCAGTTTATGCGAGATAATTTAGAATATGATTGGACGTTTTGTCAGGCAGCATATGCTAACGGCACACGTGTCATGTTTGAAATTAATAAAAATACAGAAAGACAGTTAGATGCGTTATTTAAAGGCTACACAGAAGATTTTTCATTTAATAAAACAGATATTTTAGTGGATTTGTCGCAACATTATGGCGAGCGTCTTATTTCGCGTTCACAGGCTAAACGCGTGTGTCGGAGATTAGAAAATTTTACACATATTACCCTGGATTTTAAGAAAATTGAGGCTGTCGGGCAGGGCTTTGTGGATCAGTTGTTTCGTGTGTATCAGCGAGAATCGCCAAATTTGGTTATTAACTATATCCATGCGAATGAAAGTGTGGATTACATGATAAAACGTTGTTTAGCTACACAAAATAATGTATAAAAAGCAGGCTTAAAGTTTTATTGTTTATTACGAGACGTGTCATGATGCCGTTGTCTACACAGTTTACCCCTGATTACCTTAAACATGATACCTGCTTGATTTTTGAGAACCCATTATTTCAAGCGCTGCTTTCCTCAGACGATGTGATATTTCATGAAGCATCGGGGCTGATTGAGCTATGTCAACATCGTTTGAGTCAACCCCATCAAGTGTTCAATTTTCGGATGCATTTGGAAGCGTTGCGTAACGTGTTAGAACAGAATGCAAGCTTACAAGAGCGCTTACAAAACATTTGCTTTGACAGCATCTTGTCATTTATTGCTTTTAAGCCTTTACACACGCACAACGTCTTAACCTTGGATGAAATCCTTGATTTAACGCCAGAACAAACAGGCAGGCTTAAAGTATTGCTCGATGTTGTACGTCAAGGATTAAATGCTGAGCGACCATTTTCACTTAGGATAGACGCTTGCAAAGATAGGGTTGCTCGACGTCTTCAGGAGATGCTTCATAAAAATATTTTATTAAAAGAAGAACGCTTAAATTTTCCCGAACTTTCGCAATGTTCACCTTCTTTTTGTGTGTTGTTTATTAATGGCAAAATTTCACTTAAACAAGCGCAACAACTGAACCTTCAGCAAAACATTGCCCTAGATTCTCATACGATCTACAGTTTGATGATGGCTGATATTCTTACTATTCGTCAGATCATCAAAATGCCACAAAAGAAGTTAAGTGCTTTAAGACAGAAGAGCCTATCGAGGATTAGGGTTGATCGGTATGTTAATCAAGCCTTAGGAAAGATGACACAAGAAGAGGCTGTTCAGTTCTTAAAAAACACCAAGAATCCTCAAACATCACAAAGCTTTCTGTTTTTTAATCACATGATGAAGCATATGGAGCGTACACATATTACAAAAGAGGTTTGGTCGAAGGTCAAAGAACGTGTGTCGGTACTTCTGTGGGCTAAATTTCGTTTCTTTTTTATCAATCGTCTTGATCCTGAGTTTAGTGCACGGGTTGATTTGGGCCGACGTCTAAAATTACACCGAAGTTCTGAAATTCAAGCACATTTAGCGAACTCGGAAGGTTATCGTGAATATTGTTATCATACGATGTTTTCTAGCCGTTTTTTTGGGGACTCATCATCGAGTGAAGAACAGATTCAAATGAATAGCACATCATGTACTCATGAAAAATCGGTCGATCCTTATTTTCGTGGTATGGCCTAAACAAACTCTATGATAGACTCATTTTATTGTTCAGGTATTCTATTGAGATGGGTATGTTAGAAAGTGATCGCTTAATCAGTATGGAGGCACAACCTTCGGAAGAAACGGTTGATCGCGCCATACGACCCTTAAGTTTAGATGAATACATCGGTCAAGACGATGTGCGTTCTCAAATGCGCGTGTTTATTGATGCGGCAAAGAAGCGCAACGAGGCGCTTGATCATACGCTTATTTTTGGTCCACCTGGGCTGGGTAAAACCACACTCGCTAATATTATTTCGCATGAGCTTGGGGTGAATTTACGACAAACCTCAGGGCCTGTATTAGAGCGCGCAGGGGATGTCGCGGCTATCTTAACCAATCTCCAAGAAAATGATGTGTTGTTTATTGATGAAATTCACCGATTAAGCTCTGTAATTGAAGAGCTTTTATACCCGGCGATGGAAGATTATAAACTGGATATTATGATCGGCGAAGGGCCCTCCGCTCGCTCGATTAAATTAGATTTACCGCCCTTTACGTTGGTCGGTGCAACCACACGCGCCGGTGCGTTGACGTCACCGCTGCGTGATAGGTTTGGTATTGTTCAGCGGCTTGAGTTTTACAGCGTGGATGCTTTAACATCGATTGTAAAACGCTCCGCTGATTTGCAGCATTTAAAAACAGACCCTGAAGGGGTGTTTGAGATTGCGCGACGTGCACGGGGCACACCACGTATTGCGAATCGCTTGCTACGACGTGTGCGAGATTATGCCGAAGTCACTGGAGAAGGGGTCATAACCCAAGAGATTGCCCGTTTTGCACTCGAAAAATTGCGTGTGGACGAACACGGATTTGACCTCATGGATAAAAAATTATTGCTTGCGGTGATTGAACGTTTTGATGGCGGGCCCGTTGGGGTCGAAAGTATTGCTGCTGCAATTGGTGAAGAGCGAGCGACCATTGAAGACGTCATCGAGCCTTACCTGATTCAGCAAGGGTTTTTAATGCGCACGCCACGAGGGCGGATAGCAACAGCGTTGGCGTATCAGCACTTTGGTTTGCCAGCATCTGAGCCTACACATTTATAATAGGAGATAAATCAATTATGCAACATACCAGCGTACTGAGTTACTTTTTAGGAGCCGGTTTTGTGGTGAAATCGGTGATGTTTATCTTGTTGATGGCGTCGATTGTATCGTGGGCCTTAATTATTCAGCGTGCTTGGTACTTTAAGAAAAAGCAGGAAAGTTACGATGCCTTTACGACACAATTTTGGAATACACCGGATTTAAGCCTATTTTATAAAGAACTGAATAATAATCCGGAGCGTCAACAAGGTTTAGCCGGTATTTTTCATGCGGGTTTCAAAGAATTTCTGCGCATGAATAAACACGGCAAGGTCTTGCTGGAACCGATTGAGCGCGTGATGCAAATTAAGCATGCCAAAGAAGAAGAAGCGTTGGAGCAGCATTTGCCTTGGTTCGCTTCGGTGGGATCGATTGCCGTATACATTGGTTTATTTGGCACCGTGTGGGGCATCATGATGTCATTACAAGACTTAGGAAATGCACAGCAAGCGACGATTGCGATGGTTGCTCCCGGTATATCAGAAGCGTTGGTAGCCACAGCGCTCGGGCTTTTTACGGCGATTCCTGCGGTGGTTGCTTATAACCGTTATCGTACCCGTGTTGAAACGTTCTTGAATCGTTACGATATTTTTCAAGAAGAGCTGCTGGCACTGATTGTTCAACAAACCGCGTCGGCACCTGTAGAAGTTGAATCAGCTGAGGTTGAAGCGGTATGAGCTTGAAACAAAAACGCGGTGCTAAGCGTGGTTCTAAACGTCATATTGTGGATATTAATGTGGTGCCTTATGTCGATGTCATGTTGGTGCTCATGGTGATTTTTATGATCACAGCGCCCATGCTCACGCAAGGTGTTACCGTTGATTTACCCAAAGCTATCAGTAAGACGTTAAAAACTAGTTCACGCGAGCCGATTATTGTGTCGGTTGATAAATCTGGCAGTTATTTTTTGAATATTCATGCGCAACCGAATGCCTCGTTACCGCCTCATGATTTAATGGTGCGTGTTGCAGCAGAAATAGCACTTGCTCGTGAAACAGGTGAACCCGCTCATGTTTTAGTTAAGGGCGACCAGGGTGTGGCCTATGGTAAAGTGGTGGAGGCTATGGCGTTGCTTAAGCAAGCGGGGGCTGAAAACGTCGGGCTTGTGACGGATTCGACCGGCATGATGCCTTCAGGAGAGAAAACGGCATGAGATACGATAAATCTTACCGCGTAGCACTGGCTTCAGCGATTGCACTACACGGGCTTTTATTACTGGCATTAATCATACATCCTGAGTCGTCAAGACGTCCGGTGTTACATCATGAAGCGAAGCGTGATAATACACCGTCTGAATCTAAAAAATTAGACGAGCGCATGAAAGAGCCTAAAATTATTCATGCGGTGAGTGTGAATTCACAGGAAGTGCAAGAAGCGGTGACGCGTCTTAAAACCGCACGTGCTGAAGAACGTCGTGTTGAAGCTAATCGACAACGTAAACTTAAAAACCAGGCGGATGCAGCACGACGTCTTCGTGTGCAAGAACAGCAGCGACTCCAGCAACTGAAAGCTGAGCAAGCACGCTTGGCTGAAAAACGACGTCAAGCTTTAGCTGAAAATAAAAAAATGCTTCAAGATATGAATAAGCAAAAAGAAGCAGAAGAAAAACGTATTCTCGCCATGAAACAAGAGCAGGCAGCCATGCGTAAGCAGCAGGAAGCTGAAGCGGCTAAACTTGCCAAGCTTAAACAAGCAGAAAAAGAACGTGAAGCACGCGAAAAAGAACAAGCGCGACTTGAAGCAGAGCGTGAAGAAGTCGCGAACCGCGCCCGTGTGGCTGGGATTGTTGATAAATATAAAGCGTTGATTTTAGGCGCGATTAGCCGCCAGTGGATTTTACCGGATCAAGTCAACAGTCAGCTCGCCAGTCGTTTTAAAATTAGGCTTGCGCCTAATGGGGGTGTGCTTGATGTTAATTTAATTCGTAGCAGTGGCGATCCTATTCTGGATCGCTCGGCACAGGCGGCTATTTATAAAGCATCACCGCTGCCGGTGCCTGACGATCCTGCTGCATTTAATTTATTCCGTGAGATAACGCTTACGGTTCGACCTGAAAATGTGAGGGGGTAATACCTGATGATTCGTTTATTACTCATCAGCTTCTGCTTGTTCTCAGGCAGTGTGCTGGCGGTTAATTTGGAGTTGACACAAGGTGTCAACAAAGCTTTACCCATTGGTATTGATGGTTTTGGCCAAAGTGCTGAGGCACGCGCACTTGTGGGGGTGATTGATGGCGATCTTAATCTTTCAGGGCAGTTTAAGCTCGTTGCTGCGCCACGGGCGTGGCGTGATGAAACCTCATTAGCTATCTGGAAAGATCTGGGTGTTGATAGTGTACTTTCAGGAAAAATCACACCTACAGAAGATAAGCGCTATCAAGTAGATATTGAGCTTGTGGATGTTGCTGCGCGGGGTGTGCCGTTGCTTACACAAAGTTATCAGGTTGAGGCGAGTGAGCTGCATGCGTTAGCGCATCATATTAGCGATGAAGTCTATCAAAAATTAACAGGGATACGCGGTGTTTTTTCAACACGCATTGCTTATGTTCTCGTAAAGCGCAAGCGAAATAATACGCAATACTCGCTTGAGATCTCAGACATGGATGGTCGTCATCCACAGAGCTTGTTAATCTCGACCGATCCGCTGATGTCGCCAGCGTGGTCTCCGAATGGTCGAGAAATAGCTTATGTGTCGTTTGAGAAGAAACGTGCCCAAGTGTTTATTGTTTCGGTAGAAACGGGTGAGCGTCGCTTAGTCACGGATTTTCCTGGAATCAACGGTGCACCGGCATGGTCACCGGACGGTAAGCATTTGGCCGTGGTGTTATCTAAAGGCGGAACACCCAAAATATACAGCGTTAATCTTGTTTCGGGACACATGAAGCAATTAACGTTTGGTAACGCGATTGATACCGAGCCTCGTTATGCTTCAGACGGTCAGTCACTGTTGTTTACCTCAGGCCGAGGTGGGGCGCCTCAGGTTTATCGATTAGACTTAGCCAGTGGTGATGTCAAGCGGATGACGTTTGATGGTAATTACAATGCACGAGCATCGTACACACCTAATTTACGACACATGATCATGCTTCATCGAGAAGATAAAAAGTTTAATATTGGTGTGCAAGCGCTGGATACGGGACGTGTTACTGTGTTGACGGATTCTGAAGCGGATGAATCGCCCTCGCTCGCACCGAATGGGCGTTTTGTGATTTATGCAACGCATGTTCGCGATCAAGGCGTGTTGGCGATGGTGTCGGTGGATGGTCGTGTGCAACGCGCTTTTCCAGCGCGAGATGGCGATATTCAAGAGCCTGCATGGTCACCGTTTTTCGGATGAAATATTTTTCTATGCTGGCTGTTTTATGGGGGGTGTTTTCACCCCTTTCTGCTTTGGCGTGGAACGCTGAAGGGCACCGTGTGATAGCGCAGATTGCTTATGATTACATGACGCCTACGGCGAAAGCACGGTTTCAGGTGGCGCATCCTGCGCTTGATAAGCAGCAAAAGTCACCGTCGTTTATTGAAGCGGCTGCATGGCTTGATACGATACGCAAGCAAGATTCAAAAGCACTCAGTGCGATGCATTACATCGATCTTCCGATTTTAACGCAAGGCATGCATGCCCCCAAGCCTAATCCAATGAACGGTTTGATTGCTTATCATCAATCACGCAACTTACTTCTTGATTTGCACGCATCATCGCTTGAGCGCGTTGTTGCTTTACGTGTTTTGATTCATGTTGCAGGTGATCTGCATCAGCCCTTGCATACCGCCACACGGGTAAGTCGTGCTTATCCTGATGGTGATGCAGGAGGTAATCGCGTCCATCTACCTCGAAATAAAATTGCAAAAAATCTTCATGCCTATTGGGACAGGGCTGGCGGTGCTTTACTTTATCAAGCCGATGACCGCCCTACAAAACAAAGGGTCAGGCTGCGCTCGCGTGCACTTGAAGATAACTGGCCGTGTCAGCTGAATCGGATGGATAAAGACCCTGAGCACTGGGTTACTGAGTCACATGATTTAGCGGTATCAGAGGCGTATTCTATGACCGCTAAAAACTTTTCAAGTGGTGCGTATCAATCCACGGTGTCACGTGTGGCAGCTAAACGCCTTGCGGTTGCAGGCTGCCGGCTTGCTGCCGTGCTCAATCAAATCGATGCGCATCTAGCAGCGTGAAGCCTGGCTTGATGAAAAATGAAACGCTTGGTCTATCGCTGTTGTCGCTTGCAGCTCAAACTGTTGAAGGGTTGTTGCATTTAAAAATTCCAGTTCATATTGAATCGCAGCTTCAGCATGGTCATGCATCGCCTGGGTTATCTCATGATTTTCAAGACGACAGGTTAATTTTTTCGTCATGGCTTCTGCGAGTAATTGGCATTGCTGATCAAAATCTTCTGAAGATTCTGCAGCAGAAAAGAAGCGGGGACTCGCAGATTTTGGAGCACTTTTTTTCATAGTAATCACCTGTTGCCTCATAAGTTTAGTTTTGACGACTATAATGCTGAATACGATGTGCAAAAACAAGTATGGCAGCGCTTGCCATCACATCCAAAATATAATGCCAACCGAGTAATACGCATGATGCCACCATGCTTATATTGAACAGAAGTAAAGCTCTAAAAGCCCATTTCCAATCGCGTACAAGCCACACACAAAGCCAAGCCCAAATTACATGAAACGAGGGAAGCGCGACTAAGCCTCCTGCTTGTGTACTGGGCTTAATATGTGCATGAATTTGTTTGAACTTAAGCTCTGTGGCATGTTGTGCTTCGGTAAAATAAGGGCTGTCAATCACGCTTGCCGGCGCTGTGGTTGGAAAAAAATAATAAAAACTAAAACCAATCAGTCCAGTAAATAAAAGTAAAAAATAATATTCACGAAGTCGTTCAAAACGTCCGAAAATAATCATAATTAAAGGCAGGTAGGTTAGTTGATAGGTTAGCGATTCATAAACCGAAGTCATGCCTGCATACAGTGTGGGGTGCGCGTGACTCCAGGCCATCATGCTGGAAAAATCAATCTTCATCCATGCGCTTAAGCGTACAATGTGATGGTCAATTGGAGAAAAAGGGGTGTATTGAACGGCATTGCTGCCGATGATCATTAACATCATACTACCAAAGAAAAAAAATATTTCTTTGATGCGTTGTGTTACGTGATGTGTTGAGTGGTATTGAAGGCAAAAACCAAGATAAATTAACATGATAGATGTACTTACGCTTATCATGTTGGTAGGAAAATAGTTATTTCCGGGATAGTGGGTGTGGGTTGCATTAATTGCTAGAGCAAGCGATGAAAAACCAAAGAAAAGTAAAACAACCCAACACAAGAATTTATGTTGGGTGAATGCCTGAAATACGTTATTTTTAAAGCGTTCTAATTGCGTTAATTGCACACAGAGTTAGCCTCTTCTTCTTCTTGCTTTTTGATGGCAAGGTAAACTTCTTCGCGATGTACCTTGAGTGAGCGGGGTGCATCGACACCAAATTTAATATGCCCGTGCTCTTGTGTTTTAAAAGCGACCACGCGAGCGGTTTTGCCGTCGACAGAAAGCATTAAAGGTTCTTCGAAATCGACCGTTATAATATTCATTAATAACCTAAATTCTTTATTTTTTAAGATGTTATAACGTATCGATTTAATAAAATCAATTAAAATATAAAAATATAAGGATGATGATGATACCTATCTTGGTTGCAGGTGCAGGAAAAATTGGTAGTTTAATTGCTTGTCTTTTAGTAGAAACACAGGACTATGAGGTGCATTTGGCCGATCTTGATTTTAAGATGTCTGATACTGTGCGATTATTAAAAGCGAGACCTGATATTAAAACCGTTTGCTTGGATGTAAAAAATCAAGCTGCTGTGCAAGCTTATTTAAAAAAACACGGTGTGATTGCCGTGATTTCGAGCTTACCTTATTTTCTTAATGTAGATATGGCTGAAGCGGCCAAAGCTGCCGGCAGTCATTATTTTGATTTAACCGAAGCTATTGCTGTCGCTGCAAAAATTAAAGCGCTCGCGCACCATGCATCCACGGTCTTTGTCCCCCAATGTGGGCTTGCACCAGGTTTTGTAAGCATGGTGGCGCATGGTTTATTACAAAAGTTTGACGTGTGTCATACGGCTAAATTGCGTGTGGGCGCCTTGCCACAGAATACCAGCAATGCTTTGCATTATTCGTTGACCTGGTCAACCGAGGGCTTAATCAATGAATACGGTGAATTGTGCACTGCAATTCAGCATGGCAAACAGGTGATGCTCGCACCGCTCGAGGGCTTAGAATCACTTCAAATTGATGGTGATGCGTACGAAGCGTTTCATACCTCCGGTGGGCTTGGAGGGTTGGGAAGCTTATATGAAGGTAAAATTCAGCATTTAGATTATAAAACCATTCGGCACCCAGGGCACTGCGAAAAAATGCGTTTTCTTATGCATACATTACAGCTGAATCAAGATCGTAAATTATTAAAACAAATTTTAGAGCGCGCTATTCCTAAAACGTATCAAGATAGGGTGCTTATATATGTATCGGTTGAAGGTATCAAACAGGGTGAGTTGATTGAAGAAAGTTATGTTAAGAATATCTATCCTAAAACCATCGCGGGCATCACGTGGTCGGCGATACAAGTATGCACCGCCTCATCAGTTTGTGCTGTACTCGAACTTGTATTGCAAGCTAAAAAGCCGCTCAAAGGCTTAGTACTTCAGGAGCATTTTGATATGAATAACATACTTAAGAATCGTTTTGGACGTTGCTATGCTTAAAACATCGTGGGATCTTCATGAGATTAATCCAGGAGCCTACAGTGGCTATGATTGGACGAGTGCTGTTGCCGAAGGTGATATAGCATCATGTAACCCAGCGACCGAGGAGTGCATTGCTAAGGTCTCTGGATGCACGGTATCAGACTATGATGAGGTGATGCGACGCGCAGAGCAGGCTTTTATTGCGTGGCGTACAACACCGGCCCCACAGCGTGGCGAAATTATTCGTCAAATCGGTGATGCGCTTCGGCAGCATAAATCTCATTTAGGTACGTTGATTTCACTTGAAATGGGTAAATCAAAGCAAGAAGGGCTGGGTGAAGTGCAAGAAATGATTGATATGGCAGATTTTGCTTTGGGTCAGTCACGCATGCTGTATGGGAAAACCATGCACTCAGAACGCCCGGAACATCGGTTATATGAGCAATGGCATCCACGGGGTGTGATTGCTGTGATCTCAGCGTTTAATTTTCCAGCGGCTGTATGGGCATGGAATGCCTTTCTTGCAGCCATCTGCGGTAATGTGATTGTGTGGAAGCCCTCAAGTCAGGTGCCACTCTGCGCAATTGTGATTCATCAATTATGTGCAGCTGTATTAAAAGCCAATCAAGCACCGGCTATTTTTTCATTGATTATACCGGCGTCGCGTAAGGTATCAGAAAAAATATTAGATGACACACGTCTGCCTTTGGTGTCGTTTACGGGATCAACGGCCGTCGGTAAGCATGTGGCTGCACGTGTGGCGGCGCGACTTGGGCAATCTATTTTAGAATTGGGTGGAAATAACGCAATCATTTTGGATGAAAGTGCTCATTTAGAGCAAGCCATTCCAGCGATTGTGTTTGGAGCCTTAGGTACAGCCGGTCAGCGATGCACCACCACGCGTCGTTTGTTTGTGCATGAGCGTTTATATACTGATGTGGTGGAGCGTTTGAAGCATGCTTATGCTCAAATTACGCTCGGCGATCCATTGGATTCAAAACATCTGATGGGGCCCTTAATTAATCGTGATGCGGTTAAGCACTATGAAGTTGTGATGCGCGAAATCATAGCCTCAGGGGGTAAAGTTGTGTTTGGGGGAAACGTCTTAGATGGGCCGGGTTGTTTTGTAGAGCCGACGCTGATTACGGATCTTGATAACCATCATGCTTTAGTTCAACAAGAAACGTTTGCGCCTATTTTATATATCATGAAATATCAAAATTTTGACGAGGCGATTGCACGACAAAACGATGTACCCCAAGGGCTTTCATCGGCTTTATTTACGCAGAACTTTAAGCAGGCCGAGCGTTATTTAAGTGCATGTGGCAGTGATTGTGGGCTCGCCAATATTAATATCGGTACATCAGGTGCTGAGATCGGTGGTGCATTTGGTGGTGAAAAAGAAACGGGGGGTGGGCGTGAGTCGGGATCCGATGCTTGGAAGGCCTACATGCGTCGTCAAACCAACACCTTAAACTGGGGCGATGCGCTACCGCTCGCTCAAGGTATTCGTTTTGATTTAAACTAACGTATATGGTAACTGCTCGCACACCGCCTACGCCCTGCGGACAAGCCGCGGCACGTAGGGTACGAGTAGTTACCTTAGGCTCTTAATTGAAGCGTTTGACCGGGTTTAAGCCGTTGCGGCATAACATGCGGGTTTAAACTTAACAGTTTTTTGAGTGAAAGATTATTTTGATTGGCAATACGCGTTAAGTTATCGCCAGCCTTGACGACATAATCACTCGGGGCACGTTGTTTCCAAATGAGTAGTTCTTGTCCTGGTTGAATCGGATGTTCGTCCCCTAAATGATTCCAAGCGCGCACCGCTTGTTCTGATGCGCCGTATTTGCGATTGATGGTTTTAAACGTATCGTATTTTTGTACAATATGAATCACTTTATAGGTGGGTTGATTAAGTATGTGATCCGTGATGTTTTTTGTTGTTTTTGGCCTGGGGATTATTTTAGTATAATTTGGAACCAAAACATACTGACCGGGCTTTACTTTGTCTGAAGATAGGTGATTGGTGCTTTTAATCAGCGTGGAGTTTATGCCGTATTTTTGTGCAATCACACCTAAGTTTTCCCCTGATTTAACTTGATGACGCGACCAGCTGATGTGTTGGTCTTGGGGTAGTTCTGCAAGTTGCTTTGAAAATTCTTGCACATGCGTGATGGGCAATAATAAAGTATAAGGTTGATAGGGTGCGGTCGCCCAACGGTTGTAATCTGGATTAAGATGAATTAACTCTTGGTAAGAAATACCTGCGAGTTTCGCCGCTTGGCTTAAATCAATTTGTTGCCCAACGTTTACTTCTTGAAAATAAGGTTTATTTTTAATAGAGGGCAGCTGAATGTGATAACGGTCAGGGTGTTCGATTATTTCGGCTAATGCGAGCAAGCGCGGAATGTACGTGCGTGTTTCTTGTGGAAGCTTTAGGTTCCAAAATTTTGCTTTGTCTTTTGATTTTCCGGCGCGTCGAACCGCACGTGCAACATTGCCTTCACCAAAATCATAGGCCGCAAAAGCAAGTTGCCAATTCCCCTGAAAAAACTTACCTAAGTAGCGATAATATTTTAGCGCGGCTTCGGTTGATGCTCGAATATTTCGTCGTGAGTCCATCCACCAATCACGTTTTAGGCCTAAATCCTTGGCTGTGCCAGGCATAAATTGCCATAAACCTGCGGCGCCCACGCCGGAATAAGCAAAGGGGTCAAACGCACTTTCGATAATAGGTACTAACGCAATTTCTCCGGGTAGGTTATTTTTTTTAATTTCAGTCACAATATGAAACAAATACGGTTCCGCTTCGGTAAAGCGCTTGAGGTAGTCGGGGTGTCTTAGCAACCAACGTAATTGCGCCTGCACTTCTGGTCGATGAACTTCATGATCTAGCATAAATTGCTTACGGAGTACATGCCATACAGTAGGCGTGGTTGCGCGCGTGGCCGCATGCAGGGGGACAGCAACAAAAGATACCAGCAGGAGATAACAACACGCCAGGCGTGATTGAAGCTTAAATATCAAAATTTCAATCCATTTCTAAAAGATGAGCAACAAATTGTACCTTAATTCATCACAAAAAAGCAAGTTTTAACTTAAAGCGGGTACTAATCCAGCCTAGGCAGACAAATCGATCGAAAGCAAACCAAAACATGGTATTTATGTTTAAATAACGAACGAAAGTTAGGTATAAATCGACGGTCGAAAACAAAAGTATGAATTTTTGTCACGGAGGGGCAGGAATTAACGGTTCAGAAAGTGGATAGCTAGGTGCTCTGAGCGCAATAAAAATACACACTACTTAGTTGGTTTAAATTGGCGCATTCAGGTTAATTTTTCAATCCAATTATGTTATTATATTAACCACCTGAAGCAAACTTACTTTATTGATGAGTCAAGCCTTATGATTATTCCATTGATTGAACCGACCTCAACGCGTTATATCCACGTTAACCCGGCGACTAACCGCGTGCACCTGCTTGTGCCGTTTGTTGGTGGGCAGGATATTAGTACCGATAACACTTGTCGCTCAACAGCAGAACTCAACGCATTTTTTGGTGGTGGCGGTTTTAACGAATTAGAAGCGTATAAAAGCGTACTGGAATTTCATATCTCTCTGCTTGACGCAAATGATGCGAGGCGGGTGATTAAAGAAGAGCGCTTGGCTCAAATCAACATCTACCTTGATGCCGTCCGTAGTATAGGGAATAATTATCAAACTACAGTCAACGCTTTGCTCGCTAAACCCTCGAACTTATACAGCATTCACTTGCGACCAAGCGCGCAAGACAATTACGGCGACGTGGTGAACCCGGTGTTTACCATAGAGCGAGGCAACGATGGGTCAGGCACGCCCTTATCGCCTTTGTATAACAAGATGCATGAGGTATTTCCGAACCAAACGCTGGGGAAACCCGACCCACGCACGGAGCTCATCAACGCGACCTTAAGCGCTTTACCTCAAGATGCAAGCTTTGAAGACATTCAACGTGTCTTGACCGAGCAATGCCAACGCTTATTTGGGGCACCCATAGATTTTCAAAGCTATATTAAACGCACACCAGGCAGACCAAGCGAAAATCAAGCGGTCACAAAAGCGCATATCGATACTTTGATGGGGTTGGGTGACGATGCAACACCAGAAGAATATATCCATGCTCTTTTAGGAACATGTGCGCCCAATTTATCAAGCTTATATATCGGCTCACCGTTTTATCATGGCTCGTATACAACACCCGCTGAGCAAGCTGAACGCTTGTCCATCATGACGCAATTTTATTTAGCTATTTTAAATATACACTGCCGCGCACAAGGCATAAGCAACATAAATTTTGGAGAGATTTTAGATAATAATGCAGCGTTAAGCGAGGCGCTCGTCGAGTGCATATCAATGGCTTTAACCAACGGCGATGACGTAGAAGCTAGTATCATCATGTTTGTGAACGAGCATACAAGAGCATTTAGTTTATCACGTGACTTAAACCCAGATGATAAAAATGCAATTCAAACAAAATTCGAAACCACCTATCGTACCGTAACAGCCACCGACGAAAATGAACATATGGATGATTTCATGATATTGGACAACGAAGCCCGTGGCCCAAACGCACTATTCTTCACGCAAAAAGGTTTAATTTGCACAGACTTCGCGAATATCGCGCCGACCACAGGACCGAACCAAGCCTACTTTGCTGAAATTAAGCAAGAAGCGGCGACGCACCCTAATGTCATGAGGCCTCAAGATGAAGCGATTGTTGAGGTGGATATCGAACCCGAAGCACTGATGGATAAACTCGATGATATCCAATGGGATAAACTGCCCGTCGAGGTCAGTGACGCCTGTCGCGCTTTGCCTGCCTTCCAAATGCGTGAATTAGCGGACGATGTGGCGAAAGGTAAACAAGAAGAAGCGGAAGCCATCTTAAATGCCTCTGCTGCTGATAATCAACAAGCCTTGCTCACAACCCCAGCTAAATTCACGGATTACTCCGGTCGCACGTTTAACTGCACCGCCTACGAATACGCCTATTGGGCTAAAGACACCCACATGCGCCGGATGCTCGAAAGTCACATGGATGATACAACCAAAACTTATTTATTGAATAAGATTGATGAGATGGAGCACTCAGGCCTCGCTTATCAACAACATGGCGTTGATTACAAAAACCCACATTATGACATGAGTTTTGTGTTGAAAGATTTAAATCCAGCTGAGTTTCGCCACCTACAAACCATGGTGGGTCAAAATAATCCAAAAATACAGGAGGCCACCGCCAATAATTATCAAAATCTACCGTTTACAGCGACGGAGTACGAACAACTTCAAAAAGACTTAGCACCGCATACAAACGTGTGGACGTGGATGCTGTCATGTTTAGGCTCATTCCAAAGTCTAGCCTACTTAACTTACCCTGCGTTTTTTCTCGCGTCATTTTTTATAACACCACCAGCCAATACCATCGCGAACAAATTAACCTTTGACTTTAATTCGTTAATTACCGCACTGGATACCTACGTAACGAATTATGACAGATGGAACTGGCACGACCGCGATGCCGCCTGGCTTAAAGTCGGTCAAGCCCAGCGTGATGTTCCCGTACATATCGCCAATGAATATTGCAGACCGGACCGCTCATTTCACCCTTGTCCTGAATTCAATGAACGCACGCTACCGCGCGTGTTTACATTTGATAATTACGTTACATCCTGTAATTCTTGGTTTCCTCTTTCGGCGGGTTCTTCCGGTCTTGGCGTTGATTGTGGTTTAATTCGGCGCGGCGCGGCGCGCGTGGGCGCGCGGGCCGAGCGGGCTACGGTGCGGTGGGCGTGGCCCGCGCCGATCGCGGTCGATTTGCGCGCGGTTACCCGCCTTGATGAAGTAAGAACCAATGATCTCACGCAGTCGCGTGAAATCCTGAGCGAGGCGACACGGAATCATGGCTTGGGGCATTCATGATGGCGTGGTGTGTAGCTGCCATCGACCATCGCTTCATGCTGCTGCGTTCCTCATGCACATCTGCACAATGTGATGTGTTTAGTTGTTTAAAAAGCAAGCTTAAATTGCTTATGTGGGAGTTGCACCCACTTAAGGCTTTAAGACCAGCATTGCTCAACCAAGCCTGTAGGCTGTCCTTTGGGGCCTTTTGCAATGCCTTCAACACCTTCGCTTGTAAGGGTGAGTGCTTGGCATAGCGTATCTTGTGCACCTTGTGAGCCGATGGGCATGGCTGTGAGTGTGTAGCGTTTATTTTTTAGTTTTTGCATGCTTAATTTGTACCAGGGTGTGAGGGATGGTGTTGAACCCAGGGTGTATGCGTCCTCTTGTTCAAGACGATTCGCTAAGTCGAGTAGCGCTGTTTGGGCCTCGAGGCGTCGCGTCCGAACTAAAAGATGCATGTAATTGGGGTAAGCCATGGTCGCTAAGAGGCCAATAACACCTAAAACAAGCATAAGCTCAATCAGTGAAAATCCTTTCTTCATATGTTTTACTTAATCGTTCATCGAGCGCGCAGTTTACACAAGGCAAGCATTGAAGTCATGATTACTGAGCTGTTACAGTGATGTTTCGTTGAAGCTTTGCAGAGGTGTAAATATGCAAGAAAAATTGTCTCCCAAAATATATTCCGAACATAATTTTGATGATAAAAAACGACGAGTAGGGTTTGAAATCGAAACGTCTGGACTTTCGATCAATACGCTAGCCACACATCTTCAATGTATATTTGGTGGTGATATTGAGAAGAAACATAAAAATTTATCGATACTATCTAATACAGAGCTTGGATCGTTTAAAATAGAGCTTGATGCAAATGTGTTGAAAAAATTATCAGAAAAATCGAAGCAAAAACAAGAAAATCATGCGAATCATGGGGATAATCTGATTGATGTGATTGACTGGGAGGGTGTGGTTGAGAATCTTATTCCTTCAAATCTTTTAGGGTTAATTCCGATAGAGATTGTGACACCACCAGTTGCTGTTGATGAGATTACGCAACTTGATAAAATGATTGACGTACTCAAACAAAACCAGGCGTATGATACGAAAAAGTCAATTTTGACCGCATTTGGACTGCACATTAATCCTGATGTACCCACGCTTGAACCCATGAAAATTTTGGCGTTCATGACATCGTTTATTTTATTGAACGATTGGCTAAAAGAAATTATGCCCCTGGATTTATCCAGGAAATTTTCGGGTTTTATTAATGATTACCCTAGATCTTATTGCAAGAAAATTCTCAGTCCAGCGTATCAACCGAATTTAGATGAGCTGATTGATGATTATTTAGCTGAAAACGAATCGCGAAATCGAGCGTTGGATATGCTTCCTTTATTTGCTTTTTTAAAAAAAGATATCGTGCAGCAATACCCCAATATCAAAATTAATCCAAGACCGACGTTTCATTACCGATTAGCCAACAGTCAATTTTCAAAACCAGGTTGGAACTTAGCGCTTGAATGGGAAAGGTGGTTGTATATCGAAGCATTGGCTAAAAATACGGAGCTCAGAGCTATGATGGCAAGTGATTACCTTCGTCTTTCTTCGTCAGCATGGAAAAGCAAAGTAGGCGAGTATATCGCGTGATGAAAAAGCCTGTGATTGCCTTTACCTGCTCGCAGTTTCAATCCATCTTTGTGAAACTTGCGTTGAGGCTTGCTATTTATTTAGCCGGGGGTAAGCCGCTTTATATTTCATCAGATGCTACGCAAGATGATACGCAAATATTGCCTGATTTTGATGGTTTATTATTAGGGGGTGGTGCCGACATTCATCCCAAGCTTTATGATGGCAAAATAAAGCCAAACTATCGTTACGATGAAGCACGAGATGCCCTCGAGTTACGTCTTTTAGAGCATGTTTTTGCATCGGATAAGCCTGTTTTAGGCATTTGTCGCGGATGCCAAATGTTGAATATTTTTCAACAGGGTACATTGTATGAAGATCTAAAAAAACTGGATAGTGCAGCACAATACCCTAATCATTTATTGGGATATATCTTTTTTCGTAAGCGCATCAAAATTGTTCAGGATTCCCGATTATATCAATGCATTGGACATCAACAAACCAAAGTTAATAGCATTCATAAGCAATGCATTAACCTTGTTGGAGATGGGTTTAACGTGACGGCATCAGAAGAAAACAAGATCATCCAATGCATTGAACACACCCAACTTACGTTTGCGATGGGTGTGCAGTTTCATCCTGAATTTTTAATTATGAAAAAGCCTTTTTTTAATATATTTAAATTATTTGTGCGTAAGTCTAGGTGTTCTTGAAAGTTTATTAAGTGTACTTTAATGCCATGTTTTTTTAGAATGAATGGCAACTTAATCTGGATTTAAAGATTTTTTAACTCATAAAATGACCTTATTGTTATCCGACTTAAAAAGCATGCTTGATGGTGAGACAAAGCAGATCGATTTTCAACTGTAATCACCTTAACGCTCCTCCGAGATATCCATGGTTTTAATCGATACATCCTGTGTTTTACCAAAACGGTTGATTTTTAACGTAATTTTTTCACCAATAGGAATATCAGAAAGCGTATTGTATAAATCGTTATAATTTTTAATGGGATGATGATTGATGGCAACGATGGCATCCCCAAGAATCAAGCGGCCAAATCCATCAAGCCGAACGCCGGTTAAGCCGAGTTCAGCAGCAGGGGTGTTGGGTAAGACTTCAGAGATAAAAACACCTTGTCCATCACCAAAGCGATTGGCAATCCTGTCTTGCAGGGGAATAATGCCTATGCCGGCCATTTTTACACGACCGTACTTGATTAGCTGAGGCACGATTCGTGCCAAGGCTTCGGCAGGCACAGCAAAGCCAACGCCTGATGAGGCACCTGAGTTTGAATAAATCATGGTATTTAAGCCAATTAAACGACCTTGGCTGTCGAGTAACGGCCCACCTGAATTGCCTGGATTGATCGAGGCATCGGTTTGAATCATATCTCGAATATTCACGCCCGATACACCTGGCACTTCACGACCTAGCGCTGATATCACGCCCGTTGTTAAGCTATGGTCGAGACCAAACGGATTACCAATGGCAATGGTTTTTTGCCCAACTACTAACGATTGTGTGTCGGCTATTTCAAAAGGGGTGATATGTTGCATCGCAGAAAAGTCTTTGGGTTTTATCAGTGCAAGCACAGCTAAATCTTTTCTAGGTTCAACGCCGATGACTTTGGCGGGTGTTGTTTGGTTGCCAAAGCTGACCATGAGATTATCGGCGCCATGAATCACGTGATAATTGGTCACCACATGACCTTGTTTATCCCAAATAACACCCGAGCCGGCTCCGGATGAGGCTTCAAATTGTTCGGCAAACGGTGTTTGAAAGCGGTTGATACGGTGCACATAAACAACTTTAGAGGAAGCTTGTTTAAACACAGAAACCGTATCTTGTTCGTCTTTGGATAAGTGGGTAGGTGTTGAACCTGCTGCTGCGTTGAATGCGAAAAATACTGCAAGCAAAAAAATATTTTTTTTCATCAAGAAGCCTCGTCTTAAGAAAAATTTCACAAGTATTAAAGCGTGATGATATTTTAAAAAAACTCAGTTTTACGGTCAAATAATTATTGGATTAATTCACGCAAGACACTCGTGGCATAGCTTCCAGTGGTTAGGGTAAATTCCAAGGTGAGTTGATGATGATTCCATGCCCATGTTAGCTGCTCTACATCAAGCCTATGGGCTCGGTAAGCACGTTTTAAATCATGTTTTTCGAGCGCATGACATAAATGCACCACGTCTGCCAGTGCTTTTTGTTGCACGTCTAGTGCATCGGCAGACACTAAAGAAGGGGAGTTACCCCATAAAATAGACGCGGGCACGATATCTTTATCTTGAATACGTTGATGAATGGTTTCATCTGGGAGGTCTACGTGAAAAAAGCTTTGTGAACCAGAGAGCTGCATCACATCTCCTGGGATAGCTTGTTGCCAATTATTCAGTGCAACTCGGGCTGATAAGATTTGATTGAACAGAAAAGAGCGCGCTGCAGAAAAATACATGCCTTTCAAAAAGCGATCTTTGACACGACGATCCCCCATAAGCATCTGCTCGGCTTTGATAATATTTTGTCCCTGAATACCAAATCGCTGTGGACCAAAATAGTTCGGGACACCGGTGGTTTTGATCTGCTGTAGTCGCTCTTCAACGGCATGGACATCGCTGACTTCTTTGATGACTAATTTAAAGCGATTACTCTTAACGGCTCCGTGTCTTATTTTTTTTGCGTGACGCGAGGCTTCTATCACGCGCCAGCCATGGCCTTTGAGTGTGCTTGCCCCTTCGATCGTTTCGCCCGGGCAGTGTATCGATATCCATTGAGTGGTCACGGCCTGTTTATCTTTTAACCCCGCGTATGAGATAGCGCGAACAGGCTTAGACAATGCGGCTGAAAGCGCTTTGACAAGCTCTTCTGTGGTTAGTCCTTGTTTTTCAATATGTAAGCACAGATGCTCACCCGTGCCCGTCAATTCAAAGCCGAGCACTTCGTTGACTTTAAAATCTTCTGCAGAGGCTTTAAATTGGCCGGTAGCCGTAGGTTGGCCAAGTGCAAAGGCCAGTGTGCTTACATCATAGTTCATATTATTTCCTGGTTAGATTAGGCGCCACCAATTCGTTTTTGAGACGAACATAGTCCGGTAGACCTGAGGCATGATACGGCGGGTAAGCCTCGCCTTGAATTAACGGTGCTAAATACCGTCGGCAAGCATCGGTAATGCCCATACCGTCCTCTCGAATAAAGTCTTCTGGCATGGCACGTTCTTGGTTGGCAACATCCGCAAGCGGTACATGGCTAATTGACCATTGATAAGGCGCGTCGTTTTCACGAACGATGATGGGCATGATGGCATTATGCCCATCGAGAGCGAGTTCAACGGCCGCTTTACCCAGGGCGTAGGCTTGCTCGACATCGACGCTTGAGGCAATATGTCGTGCGGCACGTTGTAAATAATCAGCCAATGCCCAATGATATTTTAACCCCAGCTTTTGCTTAACTAAGTTTGCGAGAACTGGAGCGACACCACCGAGTTGTGCATGGCCAAATGAATCACGAAGGCCGGCGTCACTTAAAAATTTGCCTTCTTTATTTTGAATACCTTCAGATGCAACGACGACACAATAGCCGTGCTGTTTGACGCAAGCGTCCACGCGCTCTATAAATACCTCGGGATCAAACGCTCTTTCTGGAAATAAAATAAGATGGGGTGGTTGCTCAGCCGATTCGCTGGCCAAGCCACTTGCGGCAGCAATCCAGCCGGCATGTCGTCCCATGACTTCTAAAATAAATACTTTGGTGGAGGTTTCGGACATAGAGGCTACGTCAAAACCAGCTTCGAGTGTAGATACAGCGACGTATTTCGCAACCGAGCCAAAACCTGGGCATGTGTCGGTGAAAGGCAGATCGTTATCCACCGTTTTAGGAATGCCGATACACGTGACTGGGTAGCCCGCCGCTTTGCTCATGGTCGCCACTTTGTGGGCTGTATCTTGTGAATCACCGCCACCGTTATAAAAAAAGTAGCCAATATTATGCGCTTTAAACACCTCAATCAGACGATCAAATTCTTCACCTTGGTTTTTAAGTTTATGGCGACATGAACCAAAAGCACCGGAAGGGGTGTGCATGAGTTTTGCAATATCTTCATCGCTTTCGAGCGATGTATCAATCAGTCTTTCGTTGAGAGCACCCACAATGCCCGACTCGGCTGCAAAAACTTTGCCGATCTTATCAGGGTGGGCACGTGCTGTTTGAATGACCCCACATGCTGAGGCATTGATAACGGCGGTAACACCGCCGGATTGTGCATAAATTGCATTTTTTATAGACATCGATGTTCCTTTATCGTGTAATTAAATCGTGTAATTAATCGGTTATAAGCTCTAATTCTTGTTCCAGTTGTGTGTGTGCCTGAATCACAGCATCAATATGTCGAATACTATCATTTAGCGCCTGATTTAGGTTTTGATACGCATCATCTGCATCGATATGTTGAGCCAGATACTCAAGTTTGGCAAGTGACCGTTCTAATTTAGGTACACCACAAAATCCGCAAGCGCCTCGTAAGCTATGCGCGGTTTGCTCGAGCGATTCATAACAACTTGATTTCATCGCATGGAGCATGACTTCACGGTGCTTGGGTAGCTCATGAACAAATTGTTCGAGAAATTCTTGAGCAAGTGCACTATTACCCGACATTTTTTGAACGCAAACCGACCAGTTGATGGGTTTGATTTTAGCGTCTTGTAGCACCGCAAGTAAATGATGCAGCAGTAATTTTTCATCAATAGGTTTTGGAAGCTTGCGGTCGATCCCTTGAGCGTCTAAATATGCTCGGTCTAAATCATGGCTATCGGCACTGATAAGAATAACCGGCGTTTGTTTATTTAATGCCGTATGTTTTCGTATCAGCCGCGTTGCGTCGAGACCGTTTAAGTTTGGCATATGCAAATCAATCAGAATCGCATCAAACGGTTTTTGATGACAGATGGCCAGGGCTTGCTCACCGTCATCCACGATATCGATGGATCCGCTGGTGCCAAGCCAAGCATTTAACAGCATGCGGTTCACGGCATTATCTTCAGCGATGAGAATACTTGGACGTAGCTCACGTAAATTCGCTCTTAAATGATCCAGTTCAGGTTGGTTTGTTGCAGGTGAGGCGGTTTGAAGAAGCAGCGATTCAACCGTATCTTGTAGTTTTTGGATATTAGGGGGTTTAACGAGAAAGCTTTTTGCTCCCAGTGCTTGGTAATCTTGAATAAACCAGGTTGATGTGAGCACAGTAGGAATGCTTTGTTGATTGAGTAAGGCACTGATTTTATCTTCATGATTTGGATTTAAATTAACAAACGCGAGCTGACAATCAGCATGGGTATGAAAAGCTGCCTCAAGTTGGTCAAAGCTTTCTACGCGAATGCAGGTGATGCCAAAATGTCCGAGGCCATGACAAAGCGCTTCAAGATGTAAAAGGTTATCATCAAAACACAACGCTTTGATGTGAGCAAAGCGTTCGGGTTTCGATTTTTCTACTTCGTAAGCGGGTAATTTTGCAAAGGTTAAATAGACTGAGAATGTTGTGCCTTGGTTGGTGTCGCTTTCTAACGTAATGTGACCTTGCATGTGTTCTGCGAGCTGTTTACAAATCACAAGACCAAGACCTGAGCCTCCCGAGCGGCGTGATAGGCTATCGCCTGCTTGATGAAATGCATGAAACAGTTTGGACTGATCATCCGGTGATATGCCAATGCCCGTATCGGTTACAGAAAGACAAATCGTGTAATTTTTTTCTGTAACATGCTTTACCTGCGTTCGTATAAGCACGTGGCCTTGTTCAGTAAATTTAATCGCGTTATTAATCAAATTACTCATGATTTGTTTGACGCGAAGAGGGTCGCCTACCATAATTTTAGGGACATCGAGCGCGGTCGATGGAATCAAATCTAAGCCTTTTTTATGGGCGTTGGGTGCTGCCAGGGCTAAAACATCGTCGATACAATTTCGAATGTCCAGTGGAATGGCGTCAAGGTGTAATTTTCCAGCATCAATTTTAGAATAATCCAGAATATTATTAAGAATCGACAGTAAATCTCTCGCCGAGCTTTTGATGGTTTTTACGTGATCACGTGCAAGCGGATTAAGCGGCGTTTCTAATAATAAATTAGCAAAACCAATAATACCGTTCATCGGTGTGCGAATTTCGTGACTCAAACTCGTGATGAGTTCTGATTTATGTTTGAGTTTTTCTTCTGCTTTACGTTTATCAAGTAATAACTGAACGTTTTTTTCTTCAAGGTGCTCTAAGCCTTGTTGTAAATCATGGGTTGCGGTATCTACATGTTGATTAAAATCGTTGAGCGCTTCGAGATAATGCTGTTGCAAATCAAAGCAGCCTTGTTCAATCATGCCCAGTGCGCCGGGTGTGTTATGTTTGATGGGGGTTTCAAAAGCACCATGAGAGATTTGTGTCATGGTGTGCCGTAAACGTGAAATCGGAAGGTAGATTTTATTGATGAGAAAAAGATGAAAGAGCGAGCTTAAAAACACGCCTGCAAGTGCAATCAGTAAACTGATGACCAGCATCGAAGCATCGACCAAGCTTTGCAGTGTTTGGTAATGCTCATGCAGCATCAACGAAGGTGCCGTCGGTACAAATTGATACAGGTAGGTTTCACAGACATGAAAAATATACGCTTCAAGCACAAGATGAAGTTTTGTATTATACAAGCCAATAAATAAAAGCATGATGAATAATACGGGCGTTAACGTTGCCAAACGAAGGTGTTGCTTGATTCCAAATGCTTTCATTAAATCTCTACGGCTATTCGTTCCGATGAATTTCGGCTATTATACCTGTAACTTTAAGTAGCGCAAAATGGAGTAATTGTTCATGGTGGTTAAAACACGTTTCGCCCCTAGCCCAACGGGATTTTTACATGTGGGTGGAGTACGTACAGCTTTGTTTGCTTGGCTTTATGCTAAAGCAAATCAAGGGCAATTTGTTTTACGTATCGAAGATACGGATGAAGCACGCTCAACGCCTGAATCGGTGCAGGCTATTCTAGACGGTATGGCTTGGCTTGGTTTAGCATCAGACGAAGAGCCCGTGTATCAAACCGCTCGTTATGCGCGCTATCAAGAAATCAGTGATGCATGGCTTGCATCCGGGCAGGCGTATTGCTGTACGTGTAGCAAAGAGCGTCTTGAAACGCTCCGCACAACCCAGATGGAAAACAAAGAAAAACCGCGTTACGACGGGCATTGCCGTGAGCGCGGTGTGTCACCTGCTGCTGGTGAGTCGTATGTCGTACGTTTTAAAAATCCGCAGGAAGGCGTGGTGACGTTTGAAGATCGTGTGTATGGCCCGATTCATGTGGCGAACCAAGAATTAGATGATGTTATTATCGTGCGTTCAGACGGTAATCCAACGTACAATTTTGCGGTGGTTGTCGATGATTCAGATATGAAAATTACGCACGTGATCCGTGGTGATGACCATATTAATAATACGCCTCGTCAAATTAATATGTACCAAGCTTTAGGTGTTGCTGTTCCCGTTTTTGCCCATTTACCGATGATTTTAGGTGAAGATGGTAAACGCTTATCAAAACGTCATGGTGCGGTGAGCGTGCTTGAATTTAAAAACATGGGCATTTTACCGCATGCATTATTAAATTATTTAGTGCGTTTGGGTTGGTCACACGGCGACCAAGAAATTTTTAGTTTAGCTGATATGCAGCAGTTGTTTGATTTGGAGCATGTGGGTCGTGGCGCTTCGAGCTTTAGTTACGAAAAATTATTCTGGCTCAATCAGCATTATCAAAAATGTGATGATCCTGTTGATGTTGCCAAAGCGCTTAAATTTCATTTTGATGAGCAAGGCCTAGATATTAGCCAAGGCCCAGCACTATCAGATGTTGTCCAAGTACAAGCTGAGCGCTGTAAAACGCTTGCAGAAATGTGTGAAAAAAGCGCATACTTCTTTCAAGAAGAGCTTGTGTATGACGAGGCTGCGGTAAAAAAACATCTTCGTCCGGTGGTGTTGCAACCGCTCGAGGCGTTGTTCAATCGTTTTGAAGCGATGACGACGTGGGAAGCAGATGCGTTGCAAACGTGTATCAACGACGTAGCAGCCGAGTTTGATTTGAACATGGGAAAAATTGCACAACCGCTTCGTGTGGCAATTACCGGTGGCAGTAATTCGCCAGCGATTGATGCAACATTAACCATGATAGGGCAACGCCGTGTTTTAAAACGGTTGGCCGATGGTTTAGAGCGTATTCGTATACGTGCCGCAGGTTAATTATTTTTAAAGGCTTATTTAATATGATGCTTTGTTTAGATGTAGGAAATTCACATATCTACGGGGGCGTGTTTCATAATGAAGAGATTAAACTTCGTTTTCGGCACGCTTCAAAAGAAAGTACGTCGGATGAGATAGGTCTTTTTTTAAAGCAAGTTTTGCGTGAAAATGCGTTTGATCCTGCAGCCATCACACATATTTCTATTGGTTCTGTGGTACCTCAGCTTGATTATTCGCTACGTTCGGCGTGTATCAAATATTTTTCGATTGAGCCTTTTTTTCTGCAAGCAGGTGTAAAAACAGGGCTGAATATTCAATATCGAAATCCTATCGATGTAGGGGCCGATCGCATTGCCGATGCAATTGCTGCAACGCATCGGTACCCGAGCCAACCGCTTGTTATTTTTGATTTTGGAACTGCGACAACGTTATGTGTGGTCGATGCGAACAAACGCTATTTAGGTGGCGCGATTCTTCCTGGTCTTCGTTTGTCGATGGATGCCTTATCAAGCAATACAGCCAAGCTTCCCTCGGTTGATATTGTACGTGTGCATGAGGTGGTCGGGCGCTCCACCGTTGAAAGCATTCAGTCGGGTGTTTATTTTGGGGCGCTCGGTACAGTTCGTGAATTGGTACGCCAAGTGAAAATTCAACACTTTTCAAATCAAACACTTTTAGTGCTCGCAACCGGTGGTTTTGCGGGGTTATTTGAGCAAGAAAAAGTCTTTGATCATGTCCTTCCTGATTTAGTCCTCGAAGGTCTGCGTTTAGCAGCACTCATGAATTAATTTATATTTAAGTATTTTCTAGGTAAAGCGTATGGGTGGTTGTGTTCATAGTAAGTATGTAGCTGACGGAACGTTGTTTAGGCAACGGTCTGTGTTAAGGGTTGAGCAACCTCTCCGTGCATTCGAGCAATGGATTGATGATGTTTCGTCTTTGTTTAATATTACGATAGGTGATAGGCATATTGATGCTGTTGATCAATCGCTCAGGCATCAATATGCATTACCTCGCGATTGTTTGAGTTCACTCAACAGCTATCTTGAAGATTTGCCTTATGATTTTGATCTTGTGGCTCGAATTGAAGCTGTTTCTCATCGATATGCTCAAGATTTATCGATGTTAGCTGAGGAGCATCAGCTGATACATCATGATTTACCGCATGCGCTTGAGATTGAATTACGTACGATGAACATGCTGAAATACTTGAATATTTGGCAAACAAATAGCCCGATCGATGCTTTTTTTCGAGCAAGTATTGCTTGCATGCTTCGACTGCATGATTACGAGCAAAAAAATCAAAACTTAGGTACGAGTAACGAAGAAGTTACTGCTGAGCGTGTGATGAAATGGTTACATAGCGCTCTCAACCTTTCAAGTTTAGATTCAGATGATGCAAGGGCTTGCGTATCAGTCAAAAAACAAGCTTTGCAGCACATGCTTCAATTGATGGCTTCTCGTATCATTGTGTGTGGAACGACGATGATTTATAGCCCGACTCGCATTTTGGATTTGAGTGAATTACTGTTTACTTTAGAGGGAACAACAGAACAAGCCAGCAATTTTATGGCATGTGAATCTAACCAAAACCTGATTCAACAGATTAATCTTGCAATGATTTTAACAGGGGTCAACGACAAATGCCCAGGTGCTTCGTTGCTTAATGTGCTCATGCACTTAAGGCAAAAACGTTCGGTTCATGCGACGCCTATGCTGGATACGTTTTTTTCATCAACTCAGTTCAAGGCCTACTATGATATGGATAGGCTTCGAGAGCATTATATCGCGGGAAATTTTTCTGGTGAGTATAGTGAACGCCGTTTTTTTGAAGTGGTGAACCAGCAAGCCTTTTTGCTTATGATTGTGCCCCATGTTGCTATGCGCACAGAATTGCAAGCAACGACAGATGCTGGAAGAACAACTTTGCGTGCATTTATTCAATCATGTCGCTCCAAAGCGCTGTTAGATCCAGCATTATTTAAAGAAGTATTTGACGAGGTGTTTGCTGAACATAATTTGGCTCATATCATGGGTGGTTTGTTTTTTGGACAAATAGACCGTGAAGCGAATTTTAGCCGTAGTCTCGAAGGTTGGTTGACCGCAATGGCTGAGAAATACCTTCCTAGTTTGGGGGTTACTTGCCCAAAAACAATTTATGCATTAATTGATCCTCGTGTGCCTGAAAAAGATGCCATGCATTTGCATGAGCTAAAATTATTCTATGACAGGTTAACAGAAGCTCATAAAATGATCCTATGCCAAGAGTTGATGATGACCGTTGTCTTTCAAGCAGGGGTAATGACAGCTCTTGATTTAGATTTAATTGAATTGAGTGAAGAAACATCTTGTTGTCAACCGGTGCTATAATCATAAGTATGACCACGTGATCATGTGAGGCTACATCATGCGAGTATGGATTGTTGTGATGGTGTTACTGGTACAAATGAACCCTGCTTTTAGTCAACGCGAAGAGGCTGTTTTTGCTGGAGGATGTTTTTGGTGTCTTGAAGCTGATTTTGAAAAGCTCCCTGGCGTGATTTCTGCCGAGTCGGGCTATGATGGCGGGACAACTAAAAATCCAACCTATACCTCTGTTTCTTCAGGCCAAACAAACTATGCCGAGTCGGTACGAGTCGTTTTTGATTCTAAAAAAATTAATTATCATAATTTAGTAGAATATTTTTGGAAGCATATCGATCCTACGGTAAAAAATAAGCAATTCTGTGATGTAGGCCCTCAATACAGAACGGCTATTTTCTATCTTAATCATCAGCAAAAAAATATAGCATTGGCGAGTAAGCAAGCATTAGAAAAAAAACTGCCCCATGTGTATACCGAAATCGTCCCGTCAACGCAGTTTTATCAAGCAGAGGCTTATCATCAAGATTATGCTAAAAAAAATCCTTGGCGGTATCAATACTATCGCTATACTTGCGGACGTGATCAGCGATTAAACGAGGTAAATGATATGATGGGAAAATCTGATAAACAAAAAAAATTAGATAAACTCACGCCTTTACAATATAAAGTAACGCAAGAAGATGGGACGGAACGTCCGTTTGATAACGAATATTGGGACAACAAGCGTGAAGGTATTTATGTGGATGTGGTTTCTGGTGAACCGTTGTTTAGTTCAACAGATAAGTATGATTCAGGCACGGGTTGGCCCAGTTTTACAAAGCCGATTGATGAGCAAGCGATTGTTCTCAAAAAAGATCGCAGTTATTTTGTGATTGTGCGCACCGAGGTCCGCTCAAAACAAGCAGACTCGCACTTGGGTCATGTGTTCAGTGATGGGCCTGAACCTACAGGCTTACGTTATTGCATGAATTCAGCTGCGCTACGTTTTATTCCTAAAGAAGATTTAGAGCAAGAAGGGTATGCAAGCTTTTTAAAATTATTTGACTAGGGTGAATTGTTAACACACCCTAGTTTTGTATATTTACAAGCATGAACCCACAATCTTATTATCGCGCACTTTTAAAATTTCTCCCTCCTGATATACATGACGGATCGGAATAGGTGGAGCCATTTGAAAAAAACTTTGTTGATATGAAGGCTCAAAATGAGCGATGTAGTTTTCTTGGTATGTTGGCCAAGTACTCGTAAATACTTCACAAACGTTGAATCCTTCGTCGTTTGTTTGACTTAATACTTCAAGCTGTTGTTCTTGGCTGAAGCTATCCAACAATTGATGATAAGCAGCAATATTTTCTCTTGATAGAGAACAATGACCAAGGGTTTTTCCATGATCATCTTTTTTCTGACAAAGCATCAATAACTCCGACTTAGAAAGTTTTTGTAATAAAATATTTTTCGTTGCCTTAAGTAAATAAGGATGCTCAAAAATGTAATCCACGATATCCGTTGTATCGACCAGAGTTTCAACAAAGGCGACTTGAAAACGTTCTTTTTTATCCACATAGTGCGAAAGACTATAGTTCATGCGATTTTTATAATTGATATAAAAATTTATTTCATCGGGTGTCCTTTTTTGAAGTATCCTAAATAATTGATTGATGGCTTCGCTTAATTGCGCTTTTTCCTCGTGATCACGAACGCGATAATATTGCTTAAAAATACCATGAAAAAACGGAAGTTCATTCACTTCATTGTGAATCAACCAACGGTGAAGTAATGTTTCAGATGGTGATGAGACCAATAAATACTTAACAAGTTGGGGTATATTTAGTCGAGCTAAGTCTATATTGATTTGATGAGTAGAAGCCTGTTGTTCTAACTCCCGTATTCTTTCGCAGAGTTGATCAACTTTTTTAGATAATTGATGTTCCATGTGATGTCTCCACTAAATATTCACCCGGCTGAAGTTGACCAAGTTTCCAAGGACCAATTTGAACACGTATGAGCCTTAACGTCGGAAAGCCCATCGCGGCCGTCATGCGCCTGACTTGACGATTTTTACCTTCACAAATCGTCAGTTCTAACCAACACGTGGGAATGCTTTTGCGTTCTCGAATGGGCGGCATGCGTTGCCATATGTTCGGCTCATCGATAATATTGACTTGGGCCGGCAGGCAGCGATGCTCTTTGATGTGAATGCCGTCGCGTATTTTTTTTAAATCAAGCTCTGTTGGAACATGTTCAACTTGCACCCAATACGTTTTACGCATCTTATTTTTAGGATTGCTGATCTTATGCTGGGTTTTACCGCAATTGGTTAAGATCATAAGGCCTTCACTGTCGTAATCTAATCGACCAGCAGGATAAATATTTTTGATGGGAATATATTTTTTTAACGTCTGGCGATTATTTTCATCTTCAAATTGGCTGAGTACGTGGAACGGCTTATTAAATAAAATAATTTTTTTTTGCATCATATCAATCAACTCAAGCAAAATCATCGCGATGTGTGTTTAAAAAATAAACCAAACTTAACATAATAGGTACTT
The DNA here is from genome assembly GCA_029212505.1 of Legionellaceae bacterium. Taxonomy (GTDB): domain Bacteria; phylum Pseudomonadota; class Gammaproteobacteria; order Legionellales; family Legionellaceae; genus JAALKW01. The sequence goes on from JARGOS010000004.1 coordinate 98,733, forward strand.
CAACTAATACGCCAACGACCGTTGCTAACGCGGCGCCTGAGTTTAAACCAAACAGTGAGATGGCAACAGCGACGGCTAGCTCAAAAAAATTAGAGGTGCTTATCATACAAGCGGGTGCTGCGATATTATAAGGAAGTTTGATAAATTTGGCAGTAAAAAACGCAATTAGAAAGATACCGTATGTCTGAATACTTAATGGAATGGCTATCAATAGAATCGATTGAGGTTGCGATAAAATGGTGGGTGCTTGAAAGCCAAATAAAAGAATCACGGTTCCAAGTAGTCCGATAATGGACCATGGTTTTGCTCGCGTTAAGAACGCATTTACCCGATTTTGGTTATTATTTTTTCCAAGATGGTGTCTCGTAATAACACCGGCCATTAAAGGTAAAACAACATAAAGAAGAACGGAATAAAGCAGCGTTTCCCAGGGTACACTGATGTTGCTTACGCCAAGCAAAAAAACGGTGATCGGGGCAAAAGCAAAAATCATGACGATGTCGTTTACAGCCACTTGAACTAATGTGTAATTAGCATCGCCTTTCGTTAATTGACTCCAGACAAAAACCATCGCCGTACATGGAGCAACACCCAATAAGATCATACCTGCGATATATTCATGAGCACTTTTTACATCGACAAGATGAACAAAAAAAACTTTAAAGAATAACCAGCCTAATGCAGCCATCGTGAAGGGTTTAATGAACCAATTGATGACGAGTGTGAGGGCTAAACCTTTCGGTTTTTTACCCACATCTTGGATGGCACTAAAATCAACTTGCACCATCATCGGATAAATCATAACCCAAATGAGTACCGCAACGACTAAATTTACATGGGCTAATTCAAGTGATGCAATAAATTTAAACTGCGTGGGAAAGAAATTACCCAGCAACACGCCGAGTAAGATACTTAATCCAACCCATAATGATAAATATCGCTCAAAGATTCCCATGGATATTATCCTTGGATAAACATGTTTTCAAACGCGAAATTAAAGCATCGGGGGTGGCGGCATACGGCTGTTCATCGAGCGAGGCTTGCCAAACACTTTGTGGCCAAAGAGGATCGGTTTTAAAGCGTGCAATCACATGCATATGAAATTGTGGCACTTGATTACCTAAAGCCCCAATGTTAATTTTATCAGGCTGAAATATATTTTGCATAACAGCGCTTGCTCGCTGCATTTCATTCATGAGTTGATGGCTGTTTTTTTGAGATAGTTGTGTTATTTCGGTTAGATCATCCTGCCTGGGCACTAAAATAAGCCATGGATAATGCGCATGATTTTTTAATAAAATCGTAGATAATGGCCAATCCATGATGTGGAAGCAGCTGGAGGCTAATCGTTCGTCTAATTTAAATATATTCATAAAATTGTTTCTATGGCAGCCGATAGCCCTAAGTCGCGCATCAGTTGATAATAAATCGCGATGACTAAAATTGGCACGCTAAGCAACACCAGGGTTTTATATTTAAAGCCATGCTTATGGTGCTCTACGCGCTTGTTATGGGTAAGAACATCAATCATTTCGTCTCCAAAATAAATCGAGGCAAACGTGCCGAGAAACGATAAGCCTATAATAGACCAATAAGGGAGCGGGTGACAGAGAATTTGATGAAAGACACGGGTAATCAAGGTCGCCTCAAAATGTTGGGGCGCAAACAGCAGGCTTAAACATGTGATGGTTATCGCCAATACCCACACAAAAATTTCGACAACAAACATACGAAAGCCAAATAAAAGCCGGATTGGAAAATCTAATAAAAATCCTGCATCAGCTACCGGTGTGCATAAGACAAAAAAGCTCCAAGTGAGGGCAAGTGTTACGCTTCCTTTCGAGATGCCGTGCTGATGGATTAAATAAACAAAATAGAGCGCAAGAAGAGCACTTAATAAAACAAATTTTAATCCTGTTTCTAAATGGGTTTGATGCTTTAATTTAAAATTCACCACGATTCCTTGTTTCACTGACGCGTTCCATTCATGATAAGCGAGACACAGGTTCTGGCATCGGCTGATCACACGGATGCAATCAAGCTTACTTGATGTATGATGTGTAATTCAAGTAAGCTTTGGCAAGGCGATTAGGGCTTATCTAACTTATTGAGCTCATCTTGAAAGCTTTCAACTTGATTGATTGTATCTGTGTTGGTTTTATACCAAAACGAACCGCGTGATTGTGACGTGCAATGCAAGGCGATGAGCCCTACACCTGTGAGCGCAATCAAAAAGTTTGTGATGATATTTTTATATCCACGATGTGTTGATAACACCCCATCTTCTTGAGCATTTTTTAAGGTTTCTATTAAACTATTATATGCAACTTGAGGATCTTCATCAGCACCAAGATAGGCAGTTTCAATGGGCGTTAAATAATTATCTAATGCATTAGCTGCATCTCTATGACCATGTTGGTTCAAATATTTACGCTTATTGTGGAGTTGCGTTTTATATTTTTCAATCACTTCTTTCAGCGAACCTAGGTTAACTGCTTGGGCATCATGTGTTGAAGCTGGTACAGCAGTGTGTTGATGAGGCAATGCGGGTGTTGGCGTCAAAGTATAGATCGAAATTGAGTTTGCTTGAGCATATTTATTGTTTACGAGATAATCAGCCAATTCTTGACTGGAGTTGGTTCTTGATAAATTACCTGATTCGGAATCATACAGATAGAATGTACCATTTTTTTTAGTTAATGAAAGGGTATGACCGTCGCTATTGAGCGTCATTCCCTGATTCTTCAAATCATCAAATAGCGTTATTAATTGCTGTATGGGCTGAATAGCATCTTCTTGGGTTTGCTCTTCGGGTCTGAGTTTTTTTAGTAGCTCATCTTCTGTTACCATCCACCAGTTTGGAGGACCCTCGTTCTCACGTAATTTAAGAAATATGGCTAATATTGAGTCATTATTGTATGTATAAAATTCATCTTCTTGTGTGAAGCTGTTTCTATTATCGATAAATTCACGAACAATAGTTTCGTTAGTTGCGCTGTGTATTTTCAGATTAATTTCTTGTCTAGTACTGATATTTAATGAATTCGCAAAATATCGGTTACGGGCGTCCGTTTCAAGGTACCCTTGTCCAAGCTCAGGGTCATTCTCGAGATCACGATCATAATCACGAATAAGATTCTGTTGGGTTTGAGCAATAAGTGTTTGAAGTTGGTTCGTGCGATTGGTTTCATCAAACTGAAGAATGGTGTTGATAACCCCTATACTAATCAGTGTGCAAGCATTGGAACTTTGACCTTGAGTAATTCTGATTGTTTCCATCATGATATTTCAATATTTATAGTGATCTTATTGCGTATTTATAGCACACCATGGGGCGAGGTGTCAACGAATAAAGCATATTCCCTAGCGCCATGTATTATGATACAACTTATTTATCTAGTTTAAAGAGAGGCTATTTGATGGATATTGAACAAAGAAAAGAAATAATACAAAAACTTGAGAAAGAATTGGACAGAGAAGGTAAGCGTATTGTGCGTGCAGGAGAGCGATCGATATCGGATGAATATACGAAAATAAGTAACGAATTAAAAAATGCAAAAGCTGATTATGAGAAGAACGTAGGTCGGCCGTACACGCCGCCAAGCCAAGTGGATGGTACGCTATTTGCAAGGCCTAGAACGCGAACAGCCTCTTCTGAGTCGCCAAGCAACGCATCTGAAGAAAAATCTGAAGCAAAATTTACCTAAGCTACACCCATGCTCATGGTCATAATAAGTTGTTCGAGGAGTCGCCAGAGTTGAGCATGAGATCCTGATTTAATATGTACATCCAGTTCTTGGCTCTGGCGTAAAAGCTGGTAAATATCGGCGCGTGATAAGCGCTTGCTTGCTTGTTGGTATTGCCGTGTTCGAAACGAACGAATGTTCAGAGCCTGGTGTGATACGCCTGAAGCGATTTGCTCAAGCAGCCTCAGCTCTTGCGTAATAAACCATAAAATTAGCGTGGGCTCGGTCTGGTCTTGTCGTGCGCGATGCACAAGATCGAGTGCTTTGTTTGCATTGCCTTCAAGGCAGGCGCCTGATAGTTCATAGAGCTTATAATCGCGTTCATCTACCAGTTGTTCACGTACATCATCAAGTTTAAGGCAGGTGCCCGGTTCATGAACCAGGGTTAAGCGCTCGATAGTTTGAGCGGCGGCACGCATGTTGCCTTGTGTGTATTCTTGGATTAAATTCGGAACGCCATGAGCGTAGGTGAATTTTTCTTGTTTGAGTTGCTTTTCAATCCAGCGGAGCAGGGCACCTGCATTGGGTGAGGTGATCGTCACAAGCGCAATATCTTGATGCTTACTAAAATCGGGCCATTGTCGCATAGGCACCAGCGGTGCTTGCAAGATGAGCATGCAGTTTGAGTTAATATTTTCGGCATAGGATTTAAGTGCGGCTTTGGCTTTGGCATCCAGTGTTTTTTTATCCCATGAGGCATTGATTAAGCGTTGCTCCGCAAAAAGCGAATAGGTGTTCGCTTCTGCAATCAGATCAGGCCAATCGTTGGCATGGCTCAAATGCATGCGCTTCTCTTCGCTGTCACCTGCTTGTTGATGCGTTCGATGCCAGGCTTGTTTGAGGGTGTCGACACAGCTGTTTAATAAAAACGGATCGGTGCCCGTAATCAGATACACGGGCAACAGATTGCTTTGAAGGTGCGATTCCAGCGCTTCGGGATACTTAATTATCATCGTAGTTGCGCATGCGATGCTTTACGCTACACTGGCTTCGTGTGCTGCCATGGAGGTATTGCCATTGTTGGCATAAGTACATGGCTGTGCGGCATGCATCTTGGCCTGTGGTGTTCCATGTACGACCAAATTCGTCGCTTACTAGGCAGCGTTGTTCAATAATAGAAATAGGACCTTGTTCACACAGTGATTGAGCAGTTTTACAGCTTCGACGATTTTTTGATCGTTTACGGCATTCAATCAGAGCCGCGTGGCGCGCTTTTTTCATGGTTTTACCGTAGCCGCCAAAATTGCTATCTAAATTATCCATCGCCATGCATTGCCATTGGCCTGGTGGGATATCGATGGCAATGGCCCAAGCAGCCATGGGAAAGCACAACAGCAAAGGCAGTAATCTTAAAAAAAGAGGTTTCATCGTGTTTTTCCCTGTTTTATTATTATATAATTTAATTATAACTTAATTATTTATACCCAGATGGCGTGTAGCGATTAAGGCAATAAATGATTTGAATTGCGGCATCATGCTTCATGGCGAGTTTTAATTTTTCACTCTCATTACGCGAGCCTAAGATACGTTCATTATTGATCGTGAGTGGGCGATTGACAACAACTGAACGCGATGGAATAAGCGTTTTTCCTTGATTATTTTCCACTCGAAATCTAACGGTATAACGTAATTGATATTGCCTGGGTGTGCTGCTTGAGCTAACACTTGATATATTTTGAACTAGATTTTCATCTTCAATAATAAGCCAAAAACGTGCTTGTTTTGTATCGGACGTGACGTGGATATCACCGGCAGATAACAGCGGTTTGAGGTACGCTGGCCAATCGCGTACGTCATTTTCTTGGATGAGTGCGACGCTTGGCCTAAGCCAGGTCGGAAAATCACCTAAACCGCGAAGGTGAAAGCCGCATGCGCTGAGCAGGGCAAGCATGCCCAACATCATAAGACAACGTTGGGCTCTTTTCACGTTAAGCTACGACCAGGTTGATGAGTTGACGATGGGCGACAATAATCGATTTTTTGATGGATTTACCTTCAAGAAACGGTGCGACAGCGGTGGTTGCATGTTCAAGCAAAACATCTTCTGGGGTATCACTGGCTAATGTAAATTGGCCACGTAGTTTTCCGTTGATTTGAACCACAAAATCCACTTCATCCATCTTGAGTGCGTTTTTATCATACTTCGGCCAAGAGGCGTCAATAATCGGTTTAGAAAAACCGATGCTTTTCCAAAGCGCATGGGTGATATGCGGGGTAATCGGTGCAAGTAACCGCAACAAAGCCGTGGTACTTTTATATAAAAAGTAGTGATCCTGATCGTTCTCAGGCGTATAGGCTGATAGGGTATTGAGTACTTTCATGCACGCAGAAACGACCGTGTTATATTGCTGACGCTCATAATCTGCTGTGGCTTGCGCAATGCATTGATGAACGATTGAACGTGCTTTTTTCAAACGTGTTTCGGCGTTTGCCCAATCAATACGTGGTCTATTTTCCACATAAAGAATATGAAGCTCATAAAACAGGGCTTGATGTTGGTGTACAAAAGCCCATAAACGTTTAAGAAAACGATGGGCACCTTCAACCCCTGTGTCAGACCATTCTAAATCTTGTTCAGGAGGGGCTGCAAACATGATAAAAAGCCGAGCAGTATCCACGCCGTAGGTTTTAATCAAAGGGGTTGGATCGACCGTATTACCAACCGATTTAGACATTTTCTGTCCGTCTTTGAGCACCATGCCTTGGGTCAGTAATGCTTTAAACGGTTCGTCTGAGTTCAGCAGCCCTTCATCACGCATGAGTTTATGGAAAAAACGCGCATAAAGCAGATGCATCACCGCGTGCTCAACACCACCGATGTATTGATCAACCGGTGTCCAGTATTTTGCGCGGTCATCGAGCATAACATCTTCTTGGCCTTTGCAGGCAAAGCGCGCGTAGTACCAAGAAGATTCAAAAAAGGTATCAAACGTATCGGTTTCACGACGTGCATCTTCACCACATTTAGGGCAGGCAACATGCGTAAACGCATCACAGTCAGCAAGGGGGGAACCTTGTCCTGTAAATTTGACATCTTCAGGAAGTTTAACCGGTAATTCATCTTCAGGAACGGGGACGGTACCGCATTGCTCACACAAAATCATAGGGATCGGTGTACCCCAGTAACGTTGGCGTGAAACACCCCAGTCACGTAAACGATAATGCACCGAAGTACGTCCCAAATCTAATGACTCGACATGCTCGCTGATGGCTTTTTTAGCTTCTTCTGAGCTTAGGTTATCAAATGCATTTGAGTTTACTAATACACCGTCATCTTGTGTGAATGCCGCTTGCGTAAAGTCATGTGTTGAGCCGTCTTTGGGTACAATCACATCGCGTATCGGTAAATGATATTTTTTGGCGAATTCAAAATCACGTTGATCGTGTGCCGGAACCGACATCACCGCGCCGGTACCGTATTGCATAAGCACAAAATTCGCAATCCAAATCGGTAGTTTTTCTTGGGTTAGGGGATGGGTTGCGAATAATCCTGTTGCGATTCCACGCTTTTCGAGGGTTGCGATATCGGCCTCGGCCGTTCCCATGCCGTCGCAGCTATCTAGAAAAGCTTGAATTTCAGGATTATTTTCAGCCGCTTCTTTGGCGAGCGGATGCTCAGGCGATACGGCAAAATACGTCACACCCATCAACGTATCGGGGCGTGTGGTGTAAATTTTTAAAGGTTTTGCGCGGCCTTCGATAGGAAAATATACATCCAGACCTTCAGAACGCCCAATCCAATTGCGTTGCATTTGTTTAACTTTGGATGGCCACTCATCTAACGTATCGAGGCCAAGCAAGAGTTCGTCCGCGTAGGCTGTAATTTTAATAAACCACTGAGATATGGCTTTGCGCTCAACCAATGCGCCTGAGCGCCAACCGCGCCCGTTCACCACTTGTTCGTTCGCGAGTACGGTTTGATCGACCGGATCCCAATTCACCATCGCATTTTTTTTATACGCGAGGCCTTTTTCGAATAATTTAATAAAAAACCATTGTTCCCACTGATAATAGACCGGATCGCAGGTGGTGATTTCACGTCGCCAGTCATATGCGTTACCCAGCGATAAAAATTGCTCTTTCATGGCCGCAATGTTTTTCTTGGTCCAATCGGCTGGATGAACGCCGTGTTTTATCGCCGCATTTTCAGCAGGAAGCCCAAAAGCATCCCATCCTAACGGTTGTAAAACATTTTTACCCTGTGCACGCTGATACCTTGCAATCACATCGGCAAGAGTATAGTTGCGTACGTGCCCCATATGCAGCGAGCCACTCGGGTAGGGAAACATGGCAAGACAATAAAATTTTTCTTTATTCAGATCTTCAGAAACCTGAAAGCATTTTTTTTTCTCCCAATATGCTTGGGCTGCTTGTTCAACGTCTTGCGGGCTGTAGCGATTATCCATGATTGACTGACAAAAATTAACGGAGTTGGTTAGGATAACGCCTCTTCTTGCTCGCGGCAAGCTTAAGTCGAAATCCAAGTGCAATTAATAATATAAAGCTACTGAATAAAATAGCCGGGGTGTCTCCAAAACGCACCCAGGGTGTCGCACCTGTGGCGCCATAAATGATACCTTCCAATAGATTGCTCTCAAAGGCAGCAAGCTTGTTTAAAATAGCGCCTTGGGTATTAATCAGCGAAGAAAGTCCGCTATTATTTGAGACAATTTGAAAACGTCCCGTTTGCTTGGATAGCACTTGGGCCATTTGCAGGTGTTGATAAATTGCAAAAGAATGCCCAAACCAGCCGTCATCACTGATTGATACAACCCATTCGGCTTCGGGAAGCTGGGTACGTAAAAGTTCAGGGTAGGCCAGCTCATAACAAATCAACGTTGCGATAGGGTGTTGATGAATGTTGATGCGTTGTTGATGGGCTGGTCCTGCAACCATATTCGGTGCCGGTAGGCCGAGCCATTGGTTGATCTTGGCAAGCGCATGCGGAATAAACTCACCAAACGGCACCAGGTGTTGTTTGAAATACACACCCTCTGCATGGCCCAAACCAAGCAAGGCATTGTGGTAACGGGGTTCGTTGCCTGCATTCGATTCTGCGTGGGGAATACCCAGTAAAACCGCGCTGTTTGTTGCTTGGGCTTCTTGATTAACCGTGTCTAAAAAGTCACTGACATAGTTGCTGGGCAGCGGGATCGCAGACTCAGGCATAATAATTAATTGCTTTGTTTGCATTAATTTAGAGGTGGCCTCTTGATAATAATCTAAGATGTTCCAAAACAGCGCTTCATCCCACTTGTCGCGCATCGATAAGTCCGCTTGAATCACACCCACGGATATGGGCTGTTTATTGATGTTGGTCCAGTGTACGTTTTTTAATGCTTCGGGACTTATGATAAGTAAAACAAAGCAGACTAAGCCTAAGCGCTTGTTAGGTCCAGATTTAAGAAAAACGAAGCCTAAAACACCGCCAGCCAGTGCCGTAAACCAACCCACACCTAAAACGCCCACCAAGGGGAGTAGGTGCTGTAGGGGGGAGTCCATTTGCCCAAAACCGAGCGAAAGCCAAGGGAATCCACCTAAGCATGTTGAGCGTAAATATTCAGAAAGCAACCATAATGAGCTAAACAATACAACACGGGCGTAATCAGGCATGTTTTTCGCCAGTAGCTGATACAGTACGGCCATAAGCCCCGTGTAGAGCGCCAAATAAGCAACAAATAATAAAGTAAGTAGTGCAGATAGTGCAAAATTAAGATGACCGTAGTTATAGATGCTTGCGTAGATCCAAGAAACACCCAAACCAAAAAATCCTATGGCGAATGCAAAGCCGAGGATGCCCGCATGTTTAGCTGTTGTTGTGCGCGTATGTAATTGTATAAATAATAAGGCCAGACCTAAAATAGCGAGGCCTGGCAAGTGAAACGGAGCAAAACCGAGCGGAAGCAAAAGGCCAGAACAAAAAGCACGTAGCGTGATTTTCCAGGTGCTTGATGGGTGTGAAGAAGCGGTATCTTCAAGTGCTTGGGGGTTTTCTGGTAGGTAAGTTTGGCTCATAAGACTCGGGTAGGTTTGTTAACCAATCTTGGTCAAAAATCAGGATACTACATCAAAATGAAAAAAGTTTCACCGTTTTTTCGTTATGAAAGCTTAGGTGTTTAAATTTGATTCTATATTACTTTTGGTGTATTATATATGTACAATAGATGGTATCTATAACATTTGTGTTGGGAGAGACGTATGCCACATTTATATCGTGCTGCACGGTTGGAGGCTCTAAAAAAAGCTTATCATGCATTACTTACAAGTCGTGATTTAGAGCTTTTGGACAGGGGTTTTAAGGGTAATATAGATGAACTCGCGGCAAACTTTAAGTTTGTGGAGGATAATCTTTATGGCTCTGAGGCGTCACAAGAGTTGGATTCGATAGCTGATGCTTTATTATTTAACATAAAGCTTTCACAATCTAAAATCCCATTCCTGCAGGGCGCTCTTCGTGCTCAAATCACAGGCAGTATTTTTACTCCTTTTTGGAACGCCGCAGCTAGTTTTTTCACACAGACTTATTTTGTAAAAGATACATCTTTGAACACAAGAAAGCAGTCGTTTTTAAAACTTTTGGCTATTTTGCCAATACTTAATGATATTTATCATGTAGATCGGGATGGGCGTGCAAAGCTTAAGCAAAATATTGTTTCTAACTTTATTTTAACGTTAATAAATCCCGTAAAAATGCTTAATTCATTGTTAACCTTTGTCGAGCATTTAGCGAATCGGGTATTAGAAGTGGGTTTAACCCCAAGATCTAAAACCCTCATTCCCCAAGCTTTTTTGAAAGGCGTGGTTGGAGCAGCGGCTACTATTATAAGAATTCCTCTTACGATCCTTCAGCCTTTTAGTGATATTTTACCCGTGGTTGTGAATAATCTTGTGATTCAGCCTGTGAAATATGTAAAAAATAAAGCATTTCCGCCCACAAGGCATGAGATTAATCTAGACGATAAGACGACCCTGGGGGAGCACCTAGGTCTACCCCGTATCGATCCTCGTCGTTTAGGGCCGGAGACATCGTTTAAATTGGATCTACCTGTAAGCCTAAGCCGAGCGAACTCGGGGGTTATTGATCCACGCGTAAGCCAAAGCCGAGGGCTCGAGCTTGATAGCGATAGTGATAGTGATGATGATGCTGAAGATACATGGTTTAAGCAATCAACGCCTAAGAGTCCGATCGTTATTGATTCACGCGTAAGCCGAGGCCGAGGGCATGGATTATTTGATAATGTGAGCGAACATAGCGATGAAGAAGAAAAATTCTCTCATGATGAGAAAAATCCCCGAGGGCCTGGCAATTGAGGAAGCTCGGGAGACTATTGATTAATTTAGTGCAAGCATGGAGGCTTGCAATTTTCCCGTTGTTTTACTATCTCGTCTTGTTTTAAGCTATAGTTAAATGGAACGTGATAAATAATAAGAACATTAGTCTGATAACTTACAGGAGGTTTTTCATGCGAATTATCACAAGCTGCATCGCGGGAAGCGTGATGCTATGTGCGAGTCTTTCACCGGTTTATGCTAAAGCCGCGATGGGTGCGTCGGAACAAATTCAACAGTTGAATAAGCAACTTCAGTCACAAATGAAAACCATGCAAGAAACCCAGCAGAAACAAATGCAAATGCTCAATAAACAACATCAACAGCAGATGAAAGACATGCAAAGTGGCTTTCAGGCTCAAATGCAAGAAATGAACAAAGGCCTGAACAAGCGCATGGAGCTCATGCAAAAGCAACTGCAAGAGCAAATCAAGCAAGTGTATAAAACAACGCAAAAAATTCAATAAAAATCAAATCAAATTAAATTTAAGTTATTTTGTAACTGCTCGTACTTTGCCTACGCCCTGCGGCTTGACCGCAGGGTCCATGAACTTGCTGGATGCCGCGGACAAGCCGCGGCACGTAGGATACGAGTAGTTACGTTATTTTTTGTTCGCGTGTTTTTCTTGATGGGCTTTACACGTTTTATTGTGTTTTTTTGCACAATCGCAGTGTTTGCAACCATGATTATGATGCGGGCACGAGGCTTTGGTCTCAGGTTTTGATTCGGCGTAACTTGTGGGTACAACCAATGCAAACGACAAGCTTGCTACGAGCGTTGCTACGGTCAAAAATGTTCTTTTCATATACAATCTCCTGATTTATTTTTTGGTTTATTTTTATATTAGCAGATTTGACGCTATAATCTACGCGTATTATCAGTACGCACAGGACAGGTGCCGAGCGTAGGAGCGCATGCATGCCAAAATATAAGCTAGATTCCGAAGGTCATTATTTATTTTTTCCTGGCTACACCGTGATTTGCAAGCTGAATTTAGACGAAGGCTTCGATGTTTGGAGTAATATTTATAATACGCTCGTTCAAGATAAAAACGTGACGGATTATTACGCGATTTTACCGTTATCCAGCTGGCATGTTACGGCCATTAATTTATTTACCAAAGATGAGGTGGAGGAGCGTCACCTGCCATGGAATGACTATGTTGCAGCCAAGCAACGTTTTTTTAGTGAGTTGAGTCACCTACTCCAACAAAACCCTATTTCACCCACACTGATTTATGCTGATTTATACACAAAAGGTGCGCTTCAAATCGATGTTAGGCTTGATTTACGCAGCCGTAATCAAATCGAAGCGTTAGCCAAGCAATATCATTACGAGCACCAGATTCCAAGCCACTTTCATGTGACGCTGGGATATCAGTATAAGGCATTAAAGCCTAGGTGTTTCACAGAACTTAACGCGAGCCTAGCACCACGTATTCGAGATGATGTGGTTCATGCAGCCCAAGAATCACGGCAATTAAAACCGGCTCAATTATGTTATTTTGAAAACATGCTGGCCTATACACCGTTTGAGCCTCACTCGTGCTTGAATGTGAGCTCGGGTTTAATTTCGATGTTTTCTCGACAGGCGCATGTTACTCAACATGATACTCAAACAGATGCTCGTGATGATGAGTTACCCAAATTAACTTAAAATACAAACTGTACCTAGAGTCAGGTATACTACCTGCTTAATAAAGCAAGAGGATCTGCTAAACATGAGTCAATTTTTTGCGATTCATCCTGATAATCCCCAGTCACGCTTACTCCGAGAGGCTGCAAATGTTCTTTCGAAAGGCGGTTTGATTGTGTATCCGACGGATTCGGGTTATGCCCTGGGGTGTATTTTAGGCAATAAATCGGGATTAGAGCGTATACGAAAGCTTCGTGAGCTGAACAAAGATCACAACATGACGTTGGTGTGTCGAGATTTATCTGAGCTTGGCACGTATGCGCAGGTCAGTCGTCCTATCTTTAGGTTGCTGAAAGCGTTTACGCCTGGGCCTTACACGTTTATTTTGAATTCAACGCGTGAAGTGCCGCGTTTAATGCTGCATCCTAAACGTAAAACCTTAGGTTTGCGTGTGCCAGAGCATGTGATTGCTTTGGCTTTATTGGAGTGTTTAGATGCGCCGCTGGTGAGTAGTTCGTTGATTTTGCCGGGTTCTGATACACCGCTGAGTGAGCCCGAAGCGATTCGTGATGTACTGGGTCATCAAACAGATTTAATTATTGATGGTGGCTATTGTGGTGCTGAACCCACGACGGTGGTTGATTTAACAGGAGATTATCCTGTGATTATACGAGAAGGACAAGGCGATCCAACGCCTTTTCAATAAGAGCAAGCAATGAGGAAATAGATGTCTGTATTACTGGGTAATAATAAGCGTGTGGTATCGGGTATGCGTGCCACAGGGCATTTGCACTTGGGTCATTATCACGGTGTTCTCAATAATTGGGTGCAGTTGCAGCACCAGTATGATTGTTATTTTTTTGTGGCCGATTGGCATGGTTTAACCACGCACTATGAAGAACCGGGCGCGATTAAACAGCATGTGTGGAACTTACTGATTGATTGGTTAGCCTGTGGTGTGAATCCTAGTCTTTCACGTGTGTTTATTCAGTCATGGGTGCCTGAGCATGCCGAGTTATATTTATTACTATCGATGATTTCGCCGCTGGGCTGGTTAGAGCGTGTGCCTACGTATAAAGATCAACAAGAAAAACTGCACGAAAAAGAGTTGTCGACTCACGGGTTCTTAGGTTACCCGGTATTACAAAGCGCGGATGTGCTGATTTACAAAGGTGATTTAGTGCCTGTAGGTGAAGATCAGGTTGCACATATTGAATTAACGCGTGAACTTGCACGACGGTTTAATTATTTGTATGGACGAGGATCTAATTTTGAGGCTTTGGCGTCACAGTCGATTCAGAAAATGGGTAAGAAAAACGCCAAGCTTTATAAAAAGCTTTTAACCTCGTTTCAACAAGACGGATGTCATGATGCATTAAACACCGCGCGTGCCTTAATCGAAGATCAAGGCAATTTAGCTTTAGGTGATAAAGAACGTTTGCTAGGCTATTTAGAGGGGATTGGTAAGTTAATATTATCTGAGCCACAGGCTTTATTAACACAACATGCTAAAATTCCGGGACTTGATGGTCAAAAAATGTCAAAATCCTACGGCAATACGATCAGTTTGCGTGAAGAGCCTGCGGTGGTTGAGAAAAAGGTTTTGACCATGCCGACCGATCCGGCTCGCGTGAGACGTACCGATCCAGGTAATCCTGAACTGTGCCCTGTGTGGAAATTCCATCAAATTTATTCTGATGATACGGTTAAAGATTGGGTGCAAACGGGGTGTCGTTCGGCAGGTATTGGTTGTATTGAATGCAAACGTCCTGTGATTGATGCAATTAATCAAGAGCTTAAGCCGATACAAGATAATATACGCGATTATGAAGCGGACATGGGCTCGGTGAAGCGCATTGCCGCAGAAGGCAGTGAACGTGCACGTGCTGATGCACAAAAAACACTTTGCGATGTACGCGAAGCTATGGGGTTGGATTATTAATGAGTGGTGAACGGTTACAAAAAGTACTCAGTCAGGCAGGACTTGGGTCGCGACGGGAAATGGAAGTATGGATTAAAAACGGTGTGATACAACTCAACGGAAAACAAGCGCAGCTTGGCGATGTTGTGGCGCCTCACGATAAAATTAAAGTCAAAGGCAAGTTAATTAAAAACCCTTTGAATCTGCCGTTAAGAACGCGGATCTTAATTTATCATAAGCCTGTGGGTGAAATTAGCAGTCGAGATGATCCAAAGCACAAAAAAACGGTGTTTGATAATTTACCGATGCTTAAACGTGGACGCTGGATTCAAGTAGGACGTTTGGATATTAATACGTCGGGGTTATTGATTTTTACCAATGATGGCACGTTGGCGAATGAGTTGATGCACCCACGTTATGCGATTGAACGAGAATATGCGGTACGTGTGCATGGCCGAGTTAAACCTGAAATGGAAGTAGCACTTAAAAACGGGGTTCAGTTAGACGATGGTATGGCGTCGTTTAAAAGCCTGGTTTTTCAGGGCGGTGAAGCCGCCAATACTTGGTATAACGTGGTGTTGACTGAAGGACGCAATCGCGAAGTTCGACGGTTGTGGGAGTCACAAGGGCTTGAAGTGAGTCGCTTGACGCGTATTCGCTACGGTTCACTTACGATGCCACGCTTTTTAGGCCGAGGTAAGCATATGGAGTTATCTTCGGATGAGGTTCGCACGTTTGTACGTTCTTTGTCGACCGATCCAAATGCGGTGGTGTTTGATAAGCAAGATAAAAAATAAAGGGTTAGGATAGGTGTAAATATTTATGAGTTCTCGACGTAAGCCTCGTGTTTCAAAAGTCCCCGTGACAGCACGCGTAGAAAAATTAAGCCATGATGGGCGTGGACTAGCACGCATCGATGGTAAAGCCACGTTTATTGATGGTGCACTGGCTGGTGAGCTGGTGACGTTTGAGCCGTTACGTAAAAAACGTGATTTTGATGAAGGGCGCGTGCTGTCGGTTGAAGAGCCTTCGCCTGATCGCGTCGAGCCTCAATGTCCTCATCATGGTGTATGTGGTGGATGTTCGTTACAGCATCTAAATCCAGCCATTCAACTTCATGAAAAAGAAACCTTAGTTTTAGATCTGCTCATGCGTATTGGCCATCTTGAGCCTCAATATGTTGCACCGGCATTATCGGGAGCCAGTATTTGGCATTACCGTAGCCGCGCGCGGCTCAGCGTGAGTTATGTTGCAAAAAAAGGCCGTGTTCTGATTGGTTTTCGTGAAAAACATCAGGGGCGCTATGTGGCTGATATTCACCAGTGCTCTATTCTACATGAAAAAGTTGGAACATCGTTGGATGCTTTAAGCGAACTTTTGGGGTCGATGGACAATCCTGATAGCTTTCCACAAATCGACGTGGCGGCTGGTGATGATCGTGTTGCGCTCGTGTTTAGGCACCTGGCTGATTTAAGCGAGGCCGACAAAGCGAAGTTTCGAACGTTTTCTGATACGACGGGTTTTCGCATTTATTTTCAACCTGGGGGTGTCGATAGCGTCAGCTTATTTTATCCTGAAGGGGATGATATGCTGAATTATGCGCTGCCCGAGCAAAAAATTAAATTTTCGTTTTATCCTACCGATTTTACGCAAGTGAACCCTGATCTTAATCGAAAAATGGTCACGCAAGCGCTTGATTGGTTGGAAATATCGCCTGATGATGTGATATTAGATTTATTTTGTGGCTTAGGTAATTTCTCTTTGCCGCTCGCAACACGTTGTGCCCGTGTTATGGGGGTGGAAGGTAGTGATACCATGGTGGAGCGTGCAAGCGCGAATGCTTTAAAAAATAACCTTACTAATACACAGTTTTCATGTGCTAATTTGGACGATGAAGAAGCGTTGTTACCGTTAAAACAACATGGCTGTAACAAGCTTTTAATTGATCCGCCACGTACCGGTGCATTTGCTATTGTTAAAAAAATTCAGCATATTAACCCAGAAAGTATACTTTATGTTTCATGTAATCCAGCAACGTTTGCACGCGACGCTGCAGTGCTTCATGAACAAGGTTATCGCCTAGAAAAATTAGGCGTGATGGATATGTTTCCTCATACAACGCACGTCGAAGTGATGGGGTTATTTAAACGGATGTAGGGAACCCGCATGGTTAAAGTCAGGGAAGGTATTGCATTATTATCCGATGGCAGCATCGATGTTCAAAAATGGCTTCAGCACCTGGGTAATCGTGGCTATTTTCAGAATATGGAAAAAGTTCGTAGCGCGTGTGGTTTAACGCAGCTTGCGGGGCAAGATCATGTGACTGAAGCCGGTATTTCCTGCTTGCAACAAGGCTTGGCCATGGCCGATGTTTTGGCTGATTTAGAAGTCGGTCAAGATACCCTCGCAGCGGCCATTTTGTTTGAAAGTGTGCATTACGCCGAATTGTCCGTAGATGATATCGAAGAGCAGCTAGGAAAAGAGGTCGCGCGGCTTGTGCGTGGTGTGGATCGGATGAATGCACTTTCGAGCTTTCAGTCGATGACAGAAAAATCGGCCCAAAATAAACACCAGTTAGATAATATCAGAAAAATGCTGCTCGCCATGGTGGATGATGTGCGTGTGGTGCTCATTAAGCTTGCTGAACGTTTATGTGTGATACGTGCAGCGAACCATATGCCCGAAAAGCAACGCACGCATTTGGCCATGGAAATCATGGAGATTTATGCGCCTTTAGCTAATCGTTTAGGTATTGGTGCGATTAAATGGGAAATGGAAGATTTAGCCTTTCGTTACTTACATCCGAAAGAGTATAAGGCGATAGCAGCAGGTTTAAAAACTAAACGACTTGAACGTGATCGTTATGTCGATTGGTTGGTTAAAGAGCTTAATATTCAGCTCGCTAGCTTGAACATAGAGCATTCGGCGGTGTATGGTCGGTCGAAGCATATTCATAGTATTTATCGTAAAATGATGCGAAAAAACGTCGCGCTTCAAGAAATTTATGATGCAACAGCGGTTCGTGTATTGGTCGAAACGACCGAGCAATGTTATGAAGTTTTAGCCTGCGTTCATGTGCTATGGAAGCAAATCCCCAGTGAATTTGATGATTATATCGCCAATACAAAACCAAACGGTTATCAATCGCTGCATACAGCAGTTGAAGGGCCCGAAGGGCAAATTTTTGAAGTTCAAATTCGTACGTTCCAAATGCACGAACAAGCTGAAATGGGTGTTGCGGCGCATTGGAAATATAAAGAAGCGCCCGGTCAATTGGTGCAAGAATCACATGAACGTAAAATAGAATGGCTACGCGAAGTTTTGGCATGGCACCGTGAAATGGCGGTAAGCCAGGGTATATCTGAATCGATTAATGCTGAGTTTTTAGATGATCGCGTGTACGTATTTACACCCGACGGGGATATCTTAGATTTACCTCAAGGGGTCACACCGCTTGATTTTGCTTATCAAGTTCATAGTGATATTGGTCACCGATGCCGAGGGGCCAAAGTCAACGGGCATATTGTGCCGCTCACGTACTTATTAAAAACCGGGGATAAAGTTGAAATCTTAACCGGGAAAGCGTTGCGGCCATCGCGTGACTGGATTAATCCACATTTGGGCTATTTAAAAACACCGCGAGCCAAAGCCAAAGTGCTGCATTGGTTTAAAATGCAGGATTATGAAGAGCATCGGCTTGCAGGCCAAGACATGCTTGCTAAAGAGATAAAAGCTTTGGGTATACGCTCTGAGCGTTTAAATGAAGTTTTGCCAGCGTTTAATTTAAAGCATCTTGATGATTTACGTGCAGCATTGGGTCGGGGTGATTTAAAACTTTCTCAAATCATCGCTCGCTTAAAACCATCGCCCGAGACACTGCCTGAACCATCCATGGAGCGTATGATTAAGTTGCCACCGAAGCGTAGCGACTTGGCTTCCGATGACCTACATGTTGAGGGGGTGGGTAATTTACTGACGCATATGGCGCGTTGTTGCCAGCCCGTGCCGGGCGATCCGGTCCTGGGTTACGTAACCATTGGACGAGGTGTCTCGGTGCATCGACAAGATTGCGTGAATGTATTAAATGCAGGTGAAAAACAAAAACAGCGTTTTTTAGATGTGACGTGGGGTAGTGCAACATCAGAACGTTACGCGGTTGATGTGTTGATTCGCGCGTTTGATAGACAAGGGCTTCATCGCGATATTACGGCGCTGTTAGCGAATGAAAAAGCGTATCTTTTTGCATTGCAAACGCAATTGCATAAAAAAGAAAATATGACCCATCTAACCCTTACTGTTGAAGTGGCGAGTTTGACTGATTTATCTAGCCTATTAGGGAAGTTGGAGCAGATTCCAAATGTTCTTGAGGCACGACGTCAGGTGGCGTAGGGGCAAATAACCCAAAAGGACGTGAGTATGGTCATCAATCCGAAACGAAGGTATTTAAGCCTAGATATTTTAAAAGGGATAGGGGTCTTGTACCTTGTCTTTCTTCATCAAATTGTCTGGATGTTTATTTATGATGACAGTGGCAAGCTTATTTTCGAGCAAGCTTATTCATTTGTTCATGCTTTCTGCCATAGTGCTTTGGGTATGCTGGGGTTGCAAGTGCCTTTGTTGGCAGGGGTCACGTTTTTTCTTGATTGTCGTTCAAGGCATCGAGCTTGGAAATATGTAAGCACACGCGCATGTTTATTTATAGCGCTTGGATTTTTACTCAATTATTCAACCTGGGGCTTTTCCAAGAGTTTTGAAATTGAGGATATTTTTGATTGGGACGTTCTGGGTTTTATTGGTTTGTGCATGCTGCTCACCTACCCTGTACTTAAGTACTGTGATGATAAACGTGCCTTAGGTCTACTGTTTGGTATTGGCGTGGTTACGCTGGTTTTGTCTGATGCTTATATTTTTCCTCAATGGCAAGATGATTATCTATATTATGTGATGATAGGTGATGCTCAGGGTGAGAATTATTGGCCGTTATGCCCTTGGTTTTCACTTTTTGTTTGGGGAATTTGTATTGGAAAAATATTGACATTGCAGCATGATAAATACCGCCTAGGTTTAGCTTGCGCAGGAGTTGTTATGATGGTCGTGTCAATTTTATCAGGTCATTTTTTTCCTCCGGTGGATATTAAAAATATTTGGGGAGCTGCTTTATTTAAACCTCATCCACTTTTTATTGTGGGCATTCTTGGCTTTAGTTCGGTCTTAATTCCACTATTAGATATGTATCTAGAGCACCGCGTTTCGCTCCAGAAAAAATTAGAAAAATTGTTTTGGGTACATATAGGCCGTGGGGGCGGTACGTTATGGGTGTATATGTTGACCATTTTTGTGGGCTATCATTTGACGTCAGCTATCCAATATCATATAAATTTAACCTATCATAGTAGTTTATGGGTTTTAGCGGGTCTTATTTGTATTCAACTTGGCATGGCTGGAGCCGTTGGATGGTGGAAACAACAATAATATTAATAAACTATTAATAAACCAATTCGCGTAAATTTTATATGTTTTGTACTATGCTATAGATAATAATAAATTTTAAGAAGCAACGTATATCTATGAAATTTTTTGTTTCGCTTAGCTCAAAGACAGCGTTATTCTCATCGATCATGGTGTTTGTTGCGACATCTATGATAGCAATCATTGTTTTTTATTCAAGCAAAGCTTTTTTTCTTGAAAGTTCGATCGATAGCTTAAGCAGTGAAGCTACTTTATTGAGTGTAGAAATCCAAAACTCGTTCGAACGTGTTACAAAAGATTTATTTTTTCTAGCGAATACGCCACCGATACAAGGCATTGTTCGAAGTTATAAAAATAACGGGGTTGATGTTGAAGATGCGTCCAATCTTGAAGGTTGGAAAAAACGATTATCGGTAATTTTTCGTTCGATGTTAGAAGTCAATCCAAATTATACCCAACTGCGTTATATAGGTATAGCTGATGAGGGCAAGGAGATCGTTCGGCTCGATCGAAGTAGATACAATATTTATAAAATAAACGATCGTAGTTTGCAAAAAAAAGCGAGTCGACCTTATTTTAAAAAAGGTATTCAGGTAGCACAAGGTAGTATTATATTTTCTGATGTAACCTACAATCGAGAGAATGGAAAACTGCAATACCCTCTAGTACCAACACTGCGAGTATTAAAATCAATTTATGATGATTCAACCGGCCGTGTCTTCGGGTTGTTGGTGATTAATTTAAATTACGAGCAGTTTTTAAGGCGTATTTTATTGAATTCTCTCAGTGAACATAATCTTATTCTTTATAATTCACAAGGGGATTTTTTTGAATACAACAGCGAATATAAAACGTTAAAATTTACAAAGTCTGACGATGTCAATCAAGCCGGAAAAACACGCTCAATCGATACTATGATTGCTGGCTTAAAAAAAGATCGTGATAAAGTCTCCGTATCTCGTTCGATTTATCTCATGAAAGGCACAAATCAAAAGGTGCTGACACTTATGATTGCCATCAATAAAAGTGAGTTATTTAAATATGATAAAGTGATTATTAATAATATTATCATGCTGATTTTTATTATTTCTGTGATTGCAATAGGATTAACTTTCTTTTTCTCAAGATGGTTGATGAGAAATTTAAGAAATATGACCGTTTTGATTCAAAGCAGCAAAGTGAATCATAAGCACGATGAATTTCCGACGCAATTACATGATGAGGTCGGGGTGCTTGCACGCGCATTTTTGAAAAAAACAAAATTACTGAATAAGCTCGCACTCTATGATAACTTAACGGGGTTACCTAATCGTAAAAATCTCATGGATTATTTGAAAAAAGCACTCCAACGGGCCAAAAGAAATAAAACGCTGCTTGCGGTGTGTTTTGTTGATTTAAATAATTTTAAACAGGTGAATGATACCTACGGTCATGATTACGGTGATGAATTGCTGGTTAAATTCAGTAGAAAAATGAAGTCTGCTGCACGAGCGAGCGATTTTATTGGGCGTTTAGGCGGTGATGAATTTGTGATAGTCATCGAAAACATAAAAAGTTTAGAAGATCTTGCCGCATGTGAAGCACGCTACGCTAAGTACTTACATTATCAATATCATATTAAAGATGTTTCATTTGACTTATCGGTGAGCATTGGGGTTTCGCTTTATCCTACGCATGCGACCCACGTGAATGAACTCATCAAGCACGCCGATGCCGCGATGTACCAAGGTAAAGGATTAAAATCAAGGGCGTGGCGTATATTTAAGCCTAAAGCACACTAAGATTTGACTTGATTGTTTAAATCAGCGTAAAACCACTTCTTTTGCCAAGAAGCATAAGCTAAGATAGATGATTAAGATAAATTACGGATTGTAAATCATGTTGCGACGTTATACTTTATTTACGGTTGTGTTATTACCATTGCTGTGTTCAAGTCTGTCTTCTTATGCAGCGTCATCTCAGAATGATGCTTATCGAGATTTTTGGTATCCCCTCGATCATGGTATGCGTCTCAGCTATTGT
Organism: Legionellaceae bacterium; assembly: GCA_029212505.1. Taxonomy (GTDB): domain Bacteria; phylum Pseudomonadota; class Gammaproteobacteria; order Legionellales; family Legionellaceae; genus JAALKW01. The sequence continues at coordinate 120,856 of JARGOS010000004.1, forward strand.
TCTGAAGATCACAACGTTTGCGGCTTAGAATTGGCATCCAAATATTGTCGTTTAATGGGGTATGAGAAAGCCTCGAAAGCGAGAATTGATCATAATGTGGGGTTAACACGCTATCCCGCTTCACCGAATCAGTGCAAAGGCTGGCGTTGTGATGGGTTTATGTTTATTTCGTGTGAAGAAAGTGTAAAAAAAGCGAAGACACCTGTATATGTGTATCGTTCGAACGATTTTGTACTGCCTCGTTTCAAAAATTACCGTGTGGATTGGTGCTATAAGAACCAAAGCGGTTGTGGAAAGCGCGCTGCCAATGCATTTTGTCGCCAGCAAGGTTATCGACGTGCGACAGCTTATGATAAGCAAGCCAACTTACCAGCAACTCAGACCATAGGTGATCAGGAGCTATGCTTCGGAAAAACATGCGATGGGTTTAGCCACATCACATGTTTCCGATAAAGCGCTTATTTATCTTCTTTCTTTTTAGCCGCAGCTTTAGGGGCTTTTGCTTTAGCCTTAGGCGCGGCGGCTTTTTTGTGCTTAGCTTTATATTCATCAGCAATTTCGCAAACACTTTTTTTAACATCTTTAAAAAGTTTGCCTGCCATGTTGCCAATTTCGCTTAGATCAGGAATCTTTGATTTTAAGTCGCTCATCATGTGCTCCAGTTAGTGATAGTGCTCTTGAATTACTGAGTACGATAGTTCTAGTATAGCTTATTAAATTACGTTTGCTTCATATGTTAGAATGCCTTATTTTTTCAAAAGGATCCATCCATGAATACCATGAATAATCAAAATGAGGGTTATGGTGAATTAGGGCAATCAACATCTTATGATGTTGATTATAATCCCGGACGCTTGTTTCCGATAGCGCGTGGCCCTAAATGGCAGGAGCTTGGCTTAAATCCTGATGCGTTACCTTTTGTTGGGTTTGATACCTGGAATCATTATGAAGTGTCGTGGCTTAATTCAAGAGGTAAACCGTGCGTTGCCACAGCGAGCATAACGTATGATTGTCGTTCTCCCAATTTAATCGAATCTAAATCGCTTAAGCTGTATTTTAACTCGCTAAATCAAACCGTATTTGCATCGGTGGCTGCTGTAGAGGCACGCATTACTGAAGATTTAGCCGTGTGCTTACAAAGTCAAGTGGTTGTGAAAATTTTGCCATCTCAGGGCTGGCGTGTGTTTGAGGTTCAACCGCGTTTTGATGGTATATGTGTGGATGATTTAGATATTGCGTGCTCGGTGTATGATGTGGATCCAAATTTACTTGAAGCAGAAGATGACGTGGTAGAAGAGGTCTTATGCTCTGATTTACTGCGTTCTAATTGCCCGGTGACCAATCAGCCGGATTGGGGGAGCGTGAAAGTATCTTATCGCGGGCCACGTATTTCGCCTGAAAGCTTTTTAAAATATATTGTATCGTTCAGAAATCACCAGGGCTTTCATGAGCAATGCATTGAGCAAATTTTTGTGGATATCATGGCGCAGTGCAAACCTGAGCATTTAACCGTGTACGGGCGCTATACGCGGCGTGGTGGGCTGGATATTAATCCGTACCGTACGTCGGGGCCTTTGATTGAGAACGCTTTAGATTTGAATGTGGGTTTAATGCGGCAGTGATAAAAATAATAGGCTATGTGACTTGATTCCGGCGCGTCATAAACTAAACTTTGTATTATGAATGGAGATGAGAGAATAAAATGAATAATTCACACGCACTCAACGCGAATGATACCGGTATGACATTATTGCACTTTGCAGCTATGCGTGGAGATAAAGAAAGAGTTCAGGCATTGTTGGCCAAAGGTGCTAATCCTAATCTGCTGAACAATGCAGGTGAGCCGCCTTTGTTTGCTGTGTTAAGGCTTTCGATGATGGCCGGGCCAGAAGTTATTCCGGAGCGTGAGGCAATTTTTAATGTGTTATGGGATGTCACGGCCCCAGAAATACGCACCGGCCAAGATAAACAAGGTGCGACGGTATTGCATTTGATGGCCGCCAATGGTTTTGATGGTTTAATGTGTGAAGTATTAGAAAAGGAGCCAGGGCTTGCTGCAAAACATAAGTTATACAATGCGCGTGAATATCCTATTCATACAGCGATTATCAACGGTGATCTAGCGGCGGCAAAAACATTGTTTGATTTAGATCCCGCGACGCCTACGTACATGAACAGTACCGAACAGTTACCGCTTCATCTTGCCGCTCAATCCAGCAATAAAGAAATGCTCGAGTTTTGTTGTGCTAAGCATATCGATGAGATTGATAAGCCTGATCGAGATGGGAGAACCCCGCTTGGCTTGTTAAGAGGTCGTATGGACTTAACGGAGCAGGAGCAAAAAGATTATGAGGTGTGTTTGCTTGCTCAAGGTGCACAACAAGAGCAAATAAATTCACGACGTACTTCTCGTGTGGAGTTTTAAGATGAGGTAATCAAGAGGATCTAAATCATGACTTTGACACGTGTTTTAGATGTACCCGTGAATCGAGAAAGAAAGCAGGCTGATGCTGCCCTAATCGCAGAAATCAATGCAAAGCTTTTCGATATTAATCAAGCGATTGCGCAGTATGATCATGTCAACGATGCGTATGACCAAAGTACCAGGCTTTTTTCTCTCGAAGAAGAAATACACGCATTATTAGAGCGTATACAAGCTTTACAACTTGGACCTTCTCAAGCATATATTTTACAGCATGTTCAAGCTGTTCATCGGTTCTTATCTCAAGAAATCGAAAGCGATTTTCAAGTTTTGATCTCGGGAAATGATCTTACGGGAGGAGTGCGAACGACACCGAGTGAATGGCATGTAGAGCCTCTGCCCGAGTTAAGTCTTGAGTTAGATCGCTTTGTTCTTAATAAAAAAGGAGCGCAGACGCTTCAAACCAACGTAAATAACGCGGTTCGAGCGATTAATTATTATATTGATCTTTATCAGCATGAAGGTGTATCAGACAAATCTAAAACACTCGCAGTGATTAATCGCAAGATGAATACGTTGATTCATACTACGTCTAACTCGTCCAATCCAGTACTCAAAGGTAAGGTGAGAGCGTTTAGAAAGCACTTAAAAAATATTTTTTCAGAAACGCAAGCAAAGCAAGAAATTTTAGAGGCAAAATCTCCGACAACACTGGCTGCTTTTATACGTAACATGTCGCAACCTGAAGTGCACATATTTACAGAGATTCTTATGCGTACGAATAATACGGTTCAGCTGAAAAATAAACTTAAAAGCTTTTATCCAGCACACCACGCAAGCAAAAAAGCGTTTGATGCGTATCTGGATACGCATCATATTGAAATGCTGCACACCGGAAATTCTAAAAATTTTACCGTTCATAAGCTAGGCACAACAGAAACCAAGGTTCTAAAAGTTGAATACCTTAGTCGACGTGGTAACGCCGCTGAAGTGAAACTACGGGATTGTGATGCGTTAGCTGGGGTTTTTACATTGCATTCTGTTCAAAAAAAAGCGGTATATTATCATCCTAAATTACAAAAAAAAGTGTCAGGAAACTTGGTGGTCACCGAGTTTTGTACCGGAAACAATGTAGAAGTACATGGACAAGACTTTAAAGACGATGATGAAGCTAGGCTGAAGGGTGCCGCGGATATTTTTACACAAATGTCAGATATTATTATTCACATAGAGGCTGCAGGATGTGCTTTTCCCGATATGAAAGCAACCAATTGGCTGGTAGACTCAAGCGGGAAGTTAAGGGTTGCCGATGGAAAATCCTTTATGTTCACCGACGCATCAGGAAACATCAACGAAGGTGGTATGTGTACGCAGTTCATGAGCGCTCCAGAACAATTAGGGCATGATTGGTTTGGTATTTCCGCAGATAAAATGCATGCTTATTTATTAGCAAAAAATTTATATCATTATTTAGTACGGGGAGATGAAAATTATTTATATGATGGCGAGCATTTAAAACTTGATGCTTCGGAGTTTGATTTTTCATTACCTATCTTCAAAACAAGCACGGGGCAAGCGTATCAAGCCTTAATTGAACGTACCATGAAAATTCACCCAGAAGATCGATTATCAGTTGGTGCATTTCAAGAAAGCATAAGCGCTATTCACGCAACGTATCAACAAGCAGAAACCGCGCAAGCGAGCATCCAGACGTCTCAAGATTACAAAAAACGTGTACTGGAAACCCGTCAGGAAGGGAAGCCTGATGTAGGGCCAAGAGGTGATGAGACCTTTAAACCTTGAATTTAGATTTTATTTAAACCAAAGTGTTGTTTATGTTGTTTCTTGGGTGGTGCCACAAATGGCCTCAATCGATTTTTTCCAACCTGAAAAGCCTTTTTCGCTCATTAAATGCCATTCTGGAGGGGGAGATTTTAAAGTCTTGTTTAAAATATAATAAGCATGATCGCAATGATTTAACATGGAAAAATCATTAAAAGAGTCGCCAATTGCAAACGTCGTGAATTTTATATCTGCATACATCGTGGAGAGTACAAACTTTAGGGCGGCGCCTTTGTTGTTGTTTCGAGAGGTATAGGTTTGAAGAAAAGAATCACTGGCGTCATAAAAAATATTATGTTTGCGGAGTTGATTCTTTAAGCGCATGAGCTCGGATGTTGATAAATTTTTGATATAAATAGGTTCAGTAAAAAATCTAATTTTAGATAATTTTTCATTTTCAGCAGATAAATTAATATCAGGAGGCAGTCGATTCATTTGGGTTAATAGCGAACTAATAGGGCTAAACGTTTTTAATAAGGCAAGATCAGGCTTGATGTTGCCTGACTTTAGTAAATAATAATCATCGATGCATATCACGTCGTGAGATGGGTAAAGCGTCGCCAAAGGGTGTCGAAAAAGTATGCCTCCGCCATTTTCGATGATAAATGGTCCGGGTAAATTTAAGTGATGGTTGAGCGAGATGATTTCATGTGCCGTTTTAGCGGTTGCTAAAATAAGCACAATGCCGGCATCATTTAATTGACTAATAACGGATTGAATGCGCGAAAAATCAGGATTCAGCTCATTTATAATGCAGCCATCAACGTCGGAAAAAAGTATTTTCTGCATCATATTATGCTATCGAATGGCTTAAAATTTCAGATTTTATCAGCGCTATCAATTGCTCTTCATTTTGTTTTGAAAAAACCAAGTTATTAAATAGAGCCAGTTTTTCATATTTATTCACAAAACATTGACCAGAAAGCACGTAATCTTTTGCTAAGAGCTCGGCATCTACCGGGAATGTATTCAGCAAGTAGGCAATAATATCATGTGCGACTTCCATTAAACCAAAGTCCGAAGCGTGATTTAAATCGCGGTGAGGATGCTGATAGTTTTGTGTGATCTCTGTTTGAAATAAATTAAGACAGGATTTATTTTTATGGACTGAAACCAATAAAGATAGATCGTACGACCAATGATTAGCCAAGTCGAGGTGTGGTATAAGATGGCTTTTAAAAGCCACATCGCCAGATAGAGGGTATCTAAATTCTGTTAAAAATAACAATAATTCATCATTTTTTTTCTGCAATAAAAGCGCTTGCAGTAAGGGGAAAATCAGCAGTCGAGTCAATCTTCCGTCTAATTTGTTGTCGGAGTAGCGCGTATAGTAACCTTTATTGAAATCCGCTTTGAGTGTTTGCATTGGGTAAATTAATTTCAGTAAAAGTGTTGGCGTAAAATTTTTTAAATCAGCATCTAGGGTGGCCACAATAGCTTTATTTTTATATTTTTCATAAAGATAAGAAAAGCCAAAGCAAAGAGCTAATCCTTTTCCGGGTTTATTGCCAGAAGATTCATATAAAATAGTGCATTTTTTATCAAGTGATTTCAAGGTGTACGTGACGTCGTCGCTCGGATGTACCTGGCCATTCACGACAACAATGATTTCTGTTATATAATGAATAGGTTTTAATTCGTTTAATAAATTAAAAACAGCTTTATTTTCAAGATGTCTAAAATGACAAGGTATAACGATAACAACAGGTTGCGTAAAAAGGTGTGAATATAGTTTATTTTCATCAAAGCAAATATTACTTAATGTCAATAAGGTGGGTGTTTGATAAAAATCAGCCATTAGATAACGTCCTCTTGAGTCGTATAAATTTTTTCCGGAGTATCAAGCTTGGCATGAGATAATTGATTGAGGGCAAAAACAGATTGAGCATAGACATTTGGAAAAAGTTCATCTTGCATGCTTTCTAATTCTTGAAGGTTAAACCATCCGAACTCATGAGACTCATTTTTATTGTAAGTGACTTTGTCGGTGCATGATTTCATTAAGTAAGCAAAATCAATGTGTCGATGGTGGGGATTGTTACCTACAAAATAAACCGTTATATCAAATGGCATAGGTAATATTTTTGCATATGTATTTTCTTGCTGAGGTCTTTCATGTTTTTGCGTGGGTTCGATTAATTGCAATTCACTTTGTTTTAGACCTGTTTCTTCTAAAACTTCACGCCAAAGCGCCATCTCTGGGTCTTCGTTAGGCTCTATATGACCACCTACGTTAATCCATGTGTTCAGTTTTTTGTGAGAAAGTAAAAGCAATCGTTGTTTATGGATAATAAATGCACTTACTGAAAAATCATAGCTCGAATCATCGTCTTTCATCAACATCCTGTTGTTTAAAAAATTTAGACTTGAAAAAAAAAATATAATACAGTTTAATGGATAGTTACTAGAATATGCAATGTTTCACAGCTTTTTAGGGATACGTGATGTGGAATAGAAAAATAACGGGTCTTATCGCGTGTGATCCAACCGGCATCATTGGAGAAAAGCGTCGTCTGCCTTGGAGCTTCCCTGAGGAAGTCGCCTTTTTTCGTCAAACAACAGCGCAGCAAATTATGATCACCGGCGCTACCACGTATGAAGAAATGCCGAAGTCTTTTTTTCATGATCGCTATTGTGTTGTTTTTTCAAAATCTTCGCACACGTCAAGCCAAGACCATCCTCGCACCGTTATGTTTGTTTCAAGCCTCAATGAGTTTTTAAACCTGAAAAATTTACCGGAAAATAAGTCGTGTTACATGATTGGTGGTGCTGAAATAGCGAAATTATTTCTTGCTTACCACTTAATCGATGATTTCTTATTATCTATGATGACTAAAAATTATAGCGGAGATACTGTTTTCCCCTTAGATCTTATTACACATTGGCCACGAACACAGCTCAAAAAAACAGCTGATTTTTCCACGTATCATTACATAAATCCATTAAGTCAGCGCGTATGATTAAATTATTCTCTGTTGTTAACTTGTCAAAAGAATCACCGCAAGTGGACGCTGTTGTTCGTTCGCCGCAATTGGCTTTATTAAAAATAAAGCAATTACTAAACGATGGGGCAGATTATATTGACATCGGCGGGCGTTCGTCTGGTTCTAAAACAAGTATCCTTTCTGATAAAGATGAACAGAATAGACTAAAATTACCTCTATTATTATCGCAGCAGCAAAATATTTCACCTCTATCTCTTGATACGTGGTCGATCGAGACAGCATTAATGTATTTGGAACATGTTCAGGTTATTAATTATACTTCAACATACTTCCCTGATTCCTTTTTAAGTGAGCTTGCAAATGCGCGCAGAAAAGTGGTCGTGAACTACTTACCAGCAAAAAATCCTTATGATTTAAGAAATAAACCATACTCAAAATTCAATATCCATAACGCTTTGACTTTTTTCGAAGAAACGTTGTCGCTTCTGAATAAACGAAATGTTGAAGTTTTAGCCATTGATCCAAATTTAGGTATGTGGCATCCGAATACACCAGAACAGGAGAAGCCGCGTATCCAAGAAGAAATTATTGCGCATATTCCTTTGTTTCAAACACTGGCCCCCGTGTTCATCGTGGCGCCACGTACCACCGGTGTTTTAAACACCGAATTAACAAGTCAAATTATTTCACAGGGTGTCGATTATATCAGAACACATGATGTTATCGAGGTAAAAAAATTGGTAACTCAGAGCAGGTTAAAAACCACGGCCTCCATCTAAGTTACCGTAAATTTACGCAATGCTATACATTAGACCAAACATAATAGAATCAAGTGTTGGGTTTTGATTGTTCTCTGTGCTTGACATGGTAAACGTCGTATTTGTACCTATCATGGTTTTATTTGCTTTCATCGACGAACCAAATACATGCATGTAAGCAAGAGAAACCCCCCAATTTTCATTGACGTTGTAAATTCCACCTACTTTAATTTCAGGTAAAATTTGCGTGACACTTTGTTTTTCATCCGTCAGTTTACTTAATGTTCCACCAGGAATAACAGCACTGAGTGTGGCTGTTGTATGTGCACGTAGGTTTTGCGCCATAAATCCAAACTTCCCAAATAAATCAATTTTGTTGTATTGGTACATGGCGCCCATCAATACATCATACCCATCAATATTGAAGTTGGTGTGGCCAAGAACACCCGCATCTACGCCCTCAGGTTGAACGGTAGGTGAGGCATCTAAATTGCCCGACACGTTACCATAATACCCACCACCAATCTCACTGGTAAAGCTCAGTCGCTCAGAGTACGCATGACGCATACCTAAAGACAAACGACCACCCCAGCCCTTCGTTGAATTATCCGTAACAAATTGATTAAATGATAGTTGCTGTATTTGATTCCAAGTATACGCTGCTTCTCCACCAACGAATGGAATAAAACTATGTGTTGAGACAGGGCCCATCGTGCCTGCATGGGCAAGAGATAAAGAAAGCAATGCTGCAGTTGAAATACCTAAGCTCGTACTTCTTACTATATTCATTTAGATTATCCTTAATTTATTTTTTTTAACAGATAGAAGATCAGTAAAACATTATCATATAGATTTTTTTTTTGAAAGCGTCAATTAAAAAGTTGTTTGCAGTTTGTAGGCAACTCTAGAGGTACCATTTGATTGAAAAATCTGTGTGATCTTCATAAGATAGATAAGACCTTATAAAATAGGGGATTTCTTTGAATGACTCTACAGATGGATCATTAAATATTTCAAATACGTCAGGTGTTTTTACCTATATCAGCACACTCTTTCATTATCAAAAACACTATCCTATGCTTTTGATGGGGGTCATTGTATCGATTGTATTATGGGTCGTATATCAGGGGACACAGCCCATCATTTTTGAATGGTTATTTAATGATGTTATATACAAAAAAAATACATCGTTATTGATCCTGGCAATAGGCGTTATCGCGCTTAATTTTTTTCTTATTTTTGTTTCTCAGACCATGACGATTGTCATAGGTTCAAAATTGAATGTAAAAGTATTTTCGAAAATAAAGTATAAACTCTTTTCTTTAGTACAAAATCTAAACCATTCCGACGGTATCGATCCTAGTGATGTCATGACTCACTTTGGTGAACATCTTGTCAGTGTCGAAAGCACATCACTGTTTATTATATGGTATGTTCTGGGGAATATTTTGACGGTATTTCTGAGCGCCGTTTTGATGTTTTATTTTAATTGGGTCATGGCCTTAATTAGTTTATTTTCTATGATTGGCCTCATGTTTTTACCTCATTTTCTAGCAAAAAAAACAACGAGTCTAGCTATCTCAAAAGAAGGCATTGAAAAAAAATTACGTCATGATATTCACGAAAGTGTCATGATGCATGATGAAATTCGTTTGAATTTACTAAAAAAATACAAACGGAATTTATTTAAAATAAGCTTAATACAAGCTAGACAAGCGACCTATCGGCACAATATGAGTTCAGGATTTACCGGTGGTTCCTTTGTGATAGGGGCTCAATTTATATTGATGACGGTGATGATTGTCGGTAGCGTGCTGATTTTTTATGGTAATTTAAATTCAGGGGGATTTGTTGGGTTTGTGGTGTTGCTCCAAAATTTTGTTACGGCTGTTAATGGGTTGAGCACACGTATTCCTTTGCTTATGCAAAGTGCTAGAAGTCTTTCGAGTATTGAAGATCTACTTAAAAGAAAGCAAACAAAATCAAGATCAACACAAGCACTGTCTGGACTAAAAAATAAAATTTGTTTTGATCAGGTTATCTTTGGCTATGGTCATAGACGTCAATTTAATGAAATTAATTTGACCATCCATGCGGGAAAAATGGTTGGAATCGTGGGTCCAAATGGTTCTGGAAAAAGCACCTTTTTAAAACTGTTGTTGAAAGAAATAACGCCTCATTCTGGTCAGATTTTATTTGATGGGATTAATTATAAGCATGTTTCAGAACAGTCATTGCTATCGAATATTGGTGTTGTCATGCAGGAACCTAAATTGTTTGAATGCAGTATTCAAGACAATATAAGGATGGGGAAACTGGATGCAACGGATGAAGAAGTCATTGCGGTAGCAAAAAAAGTAGGTATTCATGATGATATTATGTTATTTCCACAGCAATATAAAACGATATTTGGGCATAAATCAGGACTTTCTGGTGGGCAGTGTCAGCGAGTTTGTATCGCACGTGCCTTGATTAGTAACCCTGCCATCGTGTGTTTGGATGAAGCTACATCAGCACTTGACTCATTGAGCGCTGCGATGATTGAAGAAACGTTGGAGAATATGAGGGGACAGCATACGCTCATTGTTATTACGCATCGGTTACAATCAATTATGAATGCAGATTTGATCGTTGTTATGAATAACGGAGCAATTCAAGAAATGGGAACTCATCAAGCATTACTTGATAAACAAGGCTTATATTTGCATTTATGGGAAAAACAGCGAAATAGCCATGTACACTATGCATTTTAATCATTTTGACCAAATAATAAGGCTAATATGTGTCAAGCTAGTGCTCGTAACGAGCAACGACTTCGCTTCAATAAGTAATCTGCCAGCCTTAACGCAAGGGCTGTAATCGTAAGGTAAGGACTGGCAGCGCCTTGTGTGGGCCAAATACTAGCATCCACAATCGATACATTTTCTATGCCATAAACATTGCCGTAACTATCTGTTGCTCCAGAGGCAAGCGAGCTAGCCATTCTCAAACCACCCATATCATGCAAAGATTGGCCAGGACCGTAGGTTTTGAGTTCTTCAACACGTCCATGTAGGGCGTGGGCTATGTCATTAATTTTGTCTGAAATTTTTGTGCAACGTTGATAATCTTGTTGGGTGTAGTGGCATGTTATCGTATCAATATTTGAATGCCCATTTCTTTTGTTCATTTTGTTTTCAAAGATTGCGTCGCGCTTTCCAAAACAATACAGTAATAAGTACTTTCCTGTTGATTTCCAATCAGTCCAGCTTGAAACAGAGCTGTGAAATAAAGGATTAAAACTCATTTTTTGATAGGGGCCCTTAATTTGAAACTGAAATTTATTTGTACTATCTGAGGGGATAAACAAATAACAAGCACCATCTATCGGTTGTTTTAAACGAATAATCGCCTGGAAAAACAAGTGATCGCTCATGTAACGAGAAAATATTTTGTTATGAATATGAATGTTTGAATTTTGCATAAGAATGTTACTTTGCAGCGCCCCACAGGCCAATATAACATGGCTATTTCCTACATTTGCCATGAATGCTGGCTCTGTGTTCTTGCTCCTGATATGAATTGACGTTACTTTACCGGAGCTTTGCGTTAAAGAAACAACTTTTGCATTGTATATGAGAGAGATTCCTTGGGTTGCATGTACAGGTTCTAATAAGCCACTTTTTGTTAATCGAGCAATCGAGCTATCAAACCGGAACATAGAGTCCGTCTTTCCATCGCCAGAATCTAAAGCTATAGGCGCTTCAGTTGCAGCAAAACCTTGTGATTGCAATGCGGCGATTAACTGTGTTTGAGTTCCAGATTGGATGAGTGATTTTACATGAATTAATTGCTCAGCTTCTAAATAATATGGCAGGATATCCTCGTAGGATAAATCCCAATCAGAAAAATCATTTGGAATAAATCGAGTCGCTAACCCACCCCAAAAAAGCGTTCGCCCACCAACCGTTTCCCATATAGGTGCGGGATGCATGGTGTGCTTTTTTTTATTAAAAGCTTTCCAGTTGATTTGATGACAGACTTTTTTTTCTATTTGTTCGTGAGTTGGATATTCCAAGCGAGTATTCTTAATATTTTCTGCTTTGGGCTAATTTAATTGCAGCGGTGATTCCTGATGTTCCGGAACCAATGATAATATAATCTGCATGTAAGAAGAGATCATGTTCAAAAGCCACCGGAGACGATTGACATGAAAAGGTTCCTGCAGCATTTATTAAGCAATCCATTCATTTTTCCAGGGAAAAACAGCCCCGGCCGTAACTCATACGGCCAAGGTAAGTATGATTGAAGATAAACTAAATAATCAAAATATAGAGCGCACCAGAACCACGTAAGACCTGAACCAGCAACTGCTTTTGCTTTTCAGCAGCAATGGTTTGTAGCGCTTTGCTTTCTTTGGTTGGCTTGCGGTTAGCGCTGATGATGACATCACCTGGGCGAAGGCCTGCACGCCATCCCGCACTGTTTTCCGATGCACCTACGATTTGCACGCCAACAATGTGGCCGTGAAGCGGGGAGTCCTGTTCAAAGTCACGCAGCGATAAGCCATACAAGAACGGATTGGCTGTTTGCATTTGTTGTTCTTGTTTTTTCATGTCGGTGACTGTTGCGGTTAATGTCATCGACTCGCCTTGCCGCTTAATTTTTATTTTGGCGTTGCTGCCGGCACGCAGTAGGCTTATTGTGGTTTTTACTTGAGTTGCTTGCGTGATGTCCGTCTCGTTAATGCTTAAAATAATATCACCGGGTTTTAAACCGGCTTTTTCGGCAGGTGAACCCGTGTTCACTTGTGCAATCAAGGCACCTTGTAGCCCTTCAGAATAACCCATAGCTTGCGCTAACTCAGGGGTTAAGTGCTGAACAAAAATCCCCATCAGCCCACGTTGAATCGAGCCGTATCTCGTGATTTGTTGTGCAACATCACGTGCCATATTAATTGGAATGGCAAAACCAATACCCACGTTGCCACCATGAAGCGAAATAATAGCGGTATTAATACCGATGAGCTCTCCGCGAGTGTTGACCAAAGCGCCGCCTGAGCTGCCTGGGTTGATGGCCGCATCGGTTTGAATAAAGTTCTCAATTCCTTCGATATTTAAATCACTACGCTGTTTAGCACTCACAATGCCAAACGTTGCAGATTGACTATTACCAAAACTATTTAAGCCAAATGGATTACCGATGGCCATCACAAAATCACCGACTTCGGTTTTATCTGAATCACCGATGGGTAAGCTTTTTAAGTTTTTAGCGTCGATTTTAATCACGGCGACGTCGGTTGCGCTATCGCTGCCAATAATTTTAGCTTTAAGGCGTCGACCGTCGTTCAGCGTGACCGTGACCATGGTGGCATTTCGAATCACATGATCGTTCGTTAAAATCACACCGTGCTCGGGATCAACAATCACGCCAGAGCCAATGCTTTGAAATTTACGCGGTCCGCCGTCTTGTTCTTCGCGTTGTTGTTCGGGGGAGCTCGGTCTATTCTCACCGGGTTGAGGCGGTATGTCGTTGGGAATAAAACCTTGAACGGCAACGTTCACAATCGCTGGCATGACTTTTTTAAGCACAGGAGCCAGGGTTGCAGGGGCCGTAGGTGTGTTCTCGGCCAGAGTCGGTGGTGAAACTAAAAAGGCCATGAGGGCCAAGCAATAAAAAGCAAGTGTACGTTTCATGTGAATCATCTTATATCATCCATTATCTGATTGAACCAAATGAGAGTAGTCATTCTACCGGTTTGTGGCGCTCTTCGATAGGAATAAAAGCGATTTTCTTGTTCGAATGTGCAGGCGTTCGCATGATACACGGCATGAACCCCGTGTTGATTTAAAATCAGTTCGGCAATGTGTGGAAGATTACCGAGGCTTTTTTGGTTATGGGGGCGAAAAGCAGGTGCTAAAAATGCATAGCGCTTGATAAAGCTATCAGGCACTTCTTGACCGACTTCAAAGCAATCTTCGCAAATAGCCGGGCCCGTCCACGCCATGAGTGTGCTTGGAGGTGAATGCATTTTATCTAATGTATTTTCAATAATACCGTTTAATAATCCACGCCATCCAGCATGAATAGCCGCAATTTCGGTGCCGTTTTGATTGCATAACACGATAGGCAAGCAGTCGGCCGTCATGATGGCCAGTGGGTGGGACGCGCTGCTTGTCACGGCAGCATCGGCATCTCGGCTTTGTTCATCCTCAACACGCACACAGATGTTGGTATGCGTTTGGTTAAGCCATTGGGGTTCGGCCGGAAGGTTTAGATGTGTGCGTAATGCCGCGCGATTTGCTTGCACATGTTGTTCTAAATCATCCACGTGTAAGGCGAGATTATTGCTGGCATAAGGCCCAAGGCTTGCCCCAGCATGTCGTGTGGTGGTGAGTGCACGAATATGTTGTGGGGCAGGCCAGTTGGCATGTAGGTTTATCATCAATTTGCATCCAATGTTGTGTTACATATCCTAAAAATAATCCAGTATAAAAATAGATTAAACAAGCGTTAAATATTATTCATGACATATGCTTTACGTCAATTTATTATTTTTTTTAGCTCACCGTGTGTATAATTCATTCTTTTGATTTGAATCAAGTGACACAGGTTGTGCGATATGTCTGCAGCAATAAAAAAACAGCATGGATGGATGAATCAACTCTATCCATGGATCGTATGGCTTTTAGGCGCGAGCTTCTTTTTTTATAAATACTTGGTGCAAGTTTCTCCAAGTGTGATGACGCAGGATTTGATGAAAACGTTTCAAATCAATGCTGCAGGGCTTGGTCATTTATCCGCGTTTTATTTTTATGCTTATTTATTCATGCAAGTCCCGGTCGGTATTTTACTGGATAAATATAGCCCGAGATTATTAACGACGGGCGCTATTTTGATGTGTGGTTTGAGCACATTTATCTTCGCGCATACCCACGCGCTTTGGCTTGCTTGCATCGCGCGTGCTTTAATCGGTACCGGGGCCGCTTTTGCTGCCGTGTCATGCTTTAAGTTGGTTACGTTGTGGTTTAAGCCTAACCGCTTTGCCTTGGTTTCGGGGTTATGCATGACAGCCGCTATGCTGGGCGGGGTAGGTGGGCAGATCCCTTTATCGTTTTTAACCGAAGCGGTTGGTTGGCGGATGGCCTTGCAGTTGGTGGGGGTGCTCGGTCTAATTTTGGGCGCTGTTTATGCTTTAATTATACGAGACAAGCCTACACCTAAGAGTACACCCAAGCCTTTGTCCCAACAAAAACATGAATATTCTGCCTCTTTTTGGGGTAATGCTTTTGTGGTGTTACGCAATAAGCAAGCCTGGTTATTATCGTTTTACAGTGGACTCGCTTTTGCGCCTGTTTCAGTGTTTGGTGGTTTATGGGGGGTGCCGTTTTTAGAAACCTCATATCACTTGTCTCGAAACCATGCCGCTTTTTCAGTGTCTTGGATTTTTATTGGCTTTGCTGTTGGTGCGCCTTTTTTTGGCTGGCTATCAGATTATCTTGGTCAGCGAAAACCTATTTTGTTTGCGGGCACAAGCCTTGCTTTGATATGTATTTTAATGGTTACCTACAGTCCAACAAGCCGAGTAAGTATGCTGAGTTTGTTTTTGTTTTTCTTTGGTTTTGGTACCAGCGGATTTTTTACCAGTTTTGCAATGATACGCGAGCTTTTTCCGTTAGGATTAGCCGGTACAGTGTTGGGTATTATGAATACGTTTGATGCGGTGTGTGAAGCGTTGTTTGAACCTGCGGTGGGCGCTGTTCTAGACTTAACATGGGATGGCAGTGTCGTGAATGGCATTCACCAGTTTTCGGTTGCTAACTATCATGCTTCTTTATTATTACTGCCACTCTCGTTGCTGGTTGCGTTTGTGTTATTGTTTTTTATTCAAGAAACGTGGTGTACGCCGATTGAGCTATCTTCTGATGAAATAAAATAAAATAAATAAAAAAGGATTCGTGTGAGCATATTAAGGGTTATTTTGGGCGATCAGCTTTCGCTGGATATGTCGAGTCTCAAAACATGTGATGCAGCTAACGATACGATTTTGATGTGCGAAGTGTGGGACGAAGCCACGTACGTCAAACATCATAAGAAAAAAATAGCGTTTATTTTTTCGGCGATGCGTCATTTTGCTTTATTGCTTCGGGCCCAAAAATTTACGGTTGAATATATTAAACTTGATGATGATCAAAATACCGGTTCGTTTACCGGCGAAGTACGTCGTGCACTCGCGCGCAAGCAGTATACGCGCATTGTTGTGGCGCATCCGGGTGAGTATCGGGTCTTGTCTGAAATTCAACAATGGCAAGCGTTATTTGGTGTACCTGTTCAAATCGAAGAAGATAACCGCTTTTTATCGACGATGGAAGATTTTTCAGCGTGGGCCAAGCAACGTAAGCAACTGCGTATGGAATATTTTTATCGGGAGATGCGAAAAAAACATCAAATTCTGATGGACGGAGAAGAACCTGTAGGAGGTGCCTGGAATTATGACGCACAAAACCGTAAACCGCCTAAGTCAGGCTTAAGCGCACCCAAACCGTATAGTCAGCCAAAAGATAAGATAACCCAAGACGTCATGGAGCTGGTTGGGCGTCGGTTTGCTTCACATTTTGGCGATCTGGAACCGTTTTATTTTGCTGTAACGCGAGAACAAGCGCTGGAAGCTTTAACGTTATTTATTAAGGAGCGGCTACCCACGTTTGGTGATTTTCAAGATGCCATGCTCGAAGGCGAGGCGTGGATGTATCATGCGCATCTCAGCTTTTATTTGAATTGTGGTTTGCTAATGCCTGAAGAGTGCGTGCGCGCTGCCGAAAAGGCTTATCATCAAGGCGCATCGCCACTCAATGCAGTCGAAGGGTTTATTCGACAAATTCTTGGGTGGCGCGAATATGTGAGAGGAATTTATTGGCTGAACATGCCTAAGTATAAACAATCTAATTATTTTCATGCCGAGCGAAAACTGCCTGATTTTTATTGGACCGGTCAAACCAATATGAATTGCATCAAGCAGTGCGTCACCGAAACCAAGCAACATGCCTATGCGCACCATATTCAGCGACTGATGGTGTTAGGAAATTTTGCGTTATTAGCCGGCATTCATCCCGATGAAGTAAACACATGGTTTCTCGTGGTGTACGCTGATGCTTATGAATGGGTAGAGTTACCTAATGTGACGGGTATGGCGCTCTTTGCTGATGGTGGCTTGTTGGCGAGTAAGCCTTATGCTGCAGGCGGAAATTATATTCATAAAATGTCAGATTATTGCAAAAACTGTGCTTACAAAGTCTCTAAAAAGCAGGGGGAAGATGCATGCCCGTTTAATTATTTATATTGGGATTTTCTAGTACGTCATCGAGATAGTCTTCAATCCAATCATCGCCTTGGTATGATATACAAAACGTATGATAAAATGACAGAAGATAAAAAGAAAGCAATTAAACAGGATAGTATAAAATTTTTGGATAAAATAAACTCAAACTAATTTTACTTGACACTTGGAGTCTAAAATTATAGCATGTTCATCAAATGCTATTTTTAAAAGGATTTAAGTGCTGAAATAATTTTAGGTGAGCGCCATGATTGAACAATACATCCCATTATATGATCTGCTTACACAAGAAGAACAAACGGAATTTGAACGTACAGAGGATTATAAAAATCTTTTAAAGTGTATAAAGCAATGCAAAAATAAACATCAACCGTTTAATCCCTACGGTACTTTTACGAGCAGAAACCTTAAGAAACCCGAAGTTATAGATTTAATACAAAATTACATCATAATAAAAGCACAAACGAGTCCGGCGTTTAAGCGATTACAAGTGCGTATGATTACAAAATTTTTTCCTGGACTTGAGTTTTCTGATGCTGAGATGAGGTATTTGCTTTCCCAAGATTATTCAGCCGCGTTATTAGTGTCTGGCCCAGAGACGTGGGTTGCGTCTTTTTGTGCAGATGACACGCCCCAAGCAAAAACCATTCAAGATGAAGTAGAGACGCTTTACGATTACTTGTTTGGTTTTTTATTTAAGAAGAAGCGTGATTTACGTGAATTACTTGATATGACACATGCGCTCGCGTTAAAACCTCCGGCCAATCTCATGCAAGGTCTACAGGACATGATACATGAGGAGTGGAAAAATCCCGCTTCATATCAAGAAAGGATCTTGACGAGTCTTGAAGAGCATTTAGGTTTTGTATACAAAAATCCGCTGAAAACAGCAAAAAAATATATTGATAAAGTTGCAAATGCCTACATGCTTTATCGTTTTTTGGGATTCACTTCGGAACATATGGTGTTAGGTTTTGGGCTTGAAGCTGTGCCAATACCTAGTGTTGACCTGCTTAACTACCATATTTTACATCGCGATCGACAATCAATACACGATTTTTTGGGTGTTTTATACACACTAAGCATTCCTTTTAGATTTTTTTTTCATGAATATGCTGACATTGCGCGGTTTGAAAAAAATCCACTCATCATTTGTTTGAGAGCATTTCTTCCATTTTGTGTTATGGGTGTAATTTTATCTTGTGCATATACCATACTCTTGCCCTTAGCCGCGCATGTCTTTCTCGAATATATGTTGTTTATCCCAACGTTATATCTTTCTATTGCAACGGCTGGTGCGTACATTCGATATAAAAACAGTACCTACACGGCCATGCTTGAGTGGTGGTACGGTAGTTTGTATATGGCACCACAATTTCATGCGAACCAGCGTATTGAAACTGCATTTCTTCATCATGGAGAATTGAGCACACGAGTTGCTCGATATTATGCAAACAGTCTTGAAGCATGTGATTTAATTGAGCAGAATTATGCTAAGCGTGAATCCACACTGAGAGAATCTGAAATTTCGGATCGTGAAGCGAATAAAAAATTTAAATATTCTTTATTTTGCGAATGGTTTGCTTTGCATGATCGTCAGGATTTAGGCACAGATCGCATTCCAGCTATTGTGCTTGAACGCTTAAGCAGCGATAAAAAACGTTTACAACATAAATTAAAAGAGTACAGTGATGATTGGTGCATATTGTTTGAAAAAAAACAATATTTTTTTGACAAGCCAATACTTCGTGAAAGATTTAATGGATTAAAACAAAGCCTGTTTGATCTTGAGGAACTTGAATCAGATATTAAGGAGTATCTTGAACATGTTGATCGCACCGAAGCGCATCGAGAGCTTCAATTAGATATGTGTTAAGTATCTAAAGCATCCAGTAAATGCTGAAAGTCATGCGGTAAAGGGGCTTCAAAGGTGAGGCGTTCATCACGCATGGGGTGCACAAAGCTTAGTGTTTTTGCATGCAAGGCTTGACGTTTGAAGCTCAAAAAAACATCACGTGCTTCATCACTTAAACCCACAGGATGCCGTGGACGTCCGCCATAGAGTGGATCGCCAACGATTGGGTGACGAATATGCGCCATATGAACCCGAATTTGATGCGTTCGACCCGTCATGAGTTTGACATCTAAAAACGTAGCGCAAGCTTTGGGATAATGCTTTTTTACAGTATATGTTGTAATGGCTTCTTTGCCTGTTTCACAGACGGCCATTTTTAAGCGTTGACGTGGATGACGTCCATACAACGTTTTTAATGTTTGGCCAGCAATAATATGACCTTGAACGAGGGTAACATAATGTCGGTCGATTTCACGTGCTTGCATTTGCCGCACCAAAGCGGTGTAAGATTCCAGTGTTTTACCTACAAGCAATAAACCCGTGGTTTCTTTGTCGAGTCGATGAATAATGCCTGCGCGGGGAAGTTGATTCAGCGATGCGTCATGATGCACGAGGGCATTCACCAGGGTATGAGATCGGTTGCCAGCACCTGGGTGTACAACAAGGCCCGCGGGTTTATTAATCACGAGAAGATCGTCATCTTCGTAGGCAATATCAAGTGGGATCGCTTCGGGCAGGAACTGACTCGTGGCCGGTACAGCAACGTCAACCGGCCGTGTGAGAATAATGCATTCACCGCCTTCAAGCTTGATTTTGGGTTTGAGCTGCTGATTGTCGACCGTCACAAACCCAGCTTTGAGCCAAGCTGTAAGTTGTGAACGTGAAAACATCGGGCACAGCTGCGCCAAAACACGGTCCAGACGCTCTCCGGCAAGCTCGACTGGAACAATCCATTGCTCAGCTATTTCAGCTATTTTTTCATCATGCATGAGCAGGTTCTTCTACGTCTACTAGGCGTCCTCGTAACGAGTTAGGCAGGGATTCGGTGACGTGCACATCAACAAAGGTACCTTGAAGGCCATGCGGACCATCAAAATTAACCACACGGTTGCACTCGGTACGTCCTGCCCATTGCTCAGGGTTTTTCTTCGACGGGCCTGTAACCAGGACACGTTGCGTGCTGCCAACCATCGCTGCACTGTAGCGAGACGATTGAAGCAGTAAGCGATTTTGCAGGAGCTTGAGCCGTTGTTTTTTGACTTCCATCGGCGTTTCATCTGGAAGATTGGCTGCCGGTGTGCCTGGTCGAGCACTGTAAATAAAGCTGAACGATATATCGAAGCCCATTTCATGAACAAGATTTAATGTATCTTCAAACTCTTGGTCGGTCTCACCCGGGAAGCCGACAATAATATCGGTTGATAGACGAATATCGGGGCGAACTTTGCGAAGTTTGCGGATTTTAGATTTAAATTCAAGTGCGGTATACCCGCGCTTCATCATCGATAAAATGCGATCTGAACCAGACTGAACCGGGAGGTGCAAGTGATTCGCAAGCTCAGGCACTTCGGCGTAGGCATTGATTAAGTTATCTGAGAAAGCAATCGGATGAGACGTAGTAAAGCGAATTCGGCCAATGCCTTCGATGGCGGCTATGTAGTGAATGAGCAAAGCTAAATCAGCGGTTTCACCGTCATGCATCATGCCTTGGTAATCGTTGACGTTTTGACCAAGTAAATTAATTTCACGCACACCTTGTTCGGCGAGTTGGTAGCACTCGGCCAGCACGTCATCAAACGGTCGGCTAATTTCTTCACCCCGTGTGTAAGGCACAACGCAATAGCTACAGTATTTACTGCATCCTTCCATAATAGAAACAAATGCAACCGGGCCTTCGGCACGGGGTGCTGGAAGGTGATCAAATTTTTCAATTTCAGGGAACGCAATGTCTACGACAGGTTTTTTTGTTTTCCAATGCTCTTCAAGCATTTGAGGCAAGCGATGGAGGGTTTGTGGGCCAAAAACTAAGTCAACGAGTGGTTCACGTTTGATAATATCCCCCCCTTCTTGACTGGCGACACAACCACCTACGCCAATAATGACGTGCGGATTTTTTTTCTTGTAATCACGCCATTGACCTAATTGTGAAAATACTTTTTCTTGCGCTTTTTCACGAATGGAGCATGTATTCAGTAAAATAACATCCGCTTCGGTCACGCTCTGAGTGAGTTCAAGACCATGGGAGGCATGAAGCACATCGATCATTTTAGATGAATCGTATTCATTCATCTGGCAGCCGTTGGTCTTGATAAATATTTTTTTAGCCATAATTTTAAATTTATTCATAAGCGATACAAGGGGGCACAATGCTATCAGCTTGATAACTGCTTGTCTATTATCTGAGCGAGTTTAAAAATATTATTTGATGCGATATAATTGAAACACGGCTTGAAACATGGTATAAATACGCCGATTTTAACGATACACACGTCTCGTCACGTAAAGCGGGGTCCCTCTAATAAAGGGTGCTTTATGGGAGCCGTGGAAGCCTAACCCTGGAGATAATCTAATGGCTGTAAACATGCGAGAACTGCTTCAAGCAGGTGCCCATTTTGGACACAGAACACGTTTCTGGAATCCAAAAATGGCTGAATATATTTTCGGTTCACGAAATAAAATTCATATTATTGATTTAGAAAAAACCGTCCCTATGCTACAAGACGCCGTGAATCATGTCGGTTATTTAGCATCAAACAAAGCTAAAATTTTGTTTGTGGGTACCAAGCGTGCAGCTCAAGATGCCATTAAAGAGCAAGCCCAGCGTTGTGGCATGCCCTACGTTGATCATCGTTGGTTAGGCGGTATGTTAACCAACTATAAAACGGTTCGTCAGTCTATTTTTCGTTTGAAAGAATTGAAAAAAATGCAGGCTGAAGGCAAGTTTGAAGGCATGATCAAAAAAGAAGCCTTAATGTTAACACGTGAGCTTGAAAAATTAGACCGTAGTCTTGGTGGTATCGAAGACATGGGTGGCTTGCCTGATGCATTGTTTGTGGTTGATGTTGGTTTTGAGCATATTGCTGTTGAAGAAGCACGTCGTTTGAAAATTCCTGTGATTGCTGTGGTTGATACCAACCATGATCCAGATAACATTGATTACGTGATTCCAGCAAATGACGATTCTATGCGTGCCGTCGAACTTTATGTTCGTGCGATTGCTGACGCTATTTTAGATGCAAAAGCGAGTAATACCACAGGTGGTGTTGTTGCTGAATCTGAGTTTGTTGAAGTTTCTGATGAATCAGCGGCTCCTAAAAAAGAAGAAGCCAAAAAAGCCGCTCCTAAAAAAGCTGCTTCTGAGTAAGTTATTGAAACTACATAAGGGGCGGATCTTACCGCCCTTTTTATTATCCCTGGATTGTTACTATGCATAACAGGGACGATCTGTTTGGAGAATAATCATGAATATTACTGCTGCGATGGTAAAGGAACTGCGTCAAAGAACTGATGCGCCTATGATGGAATGTAAAAAGTTTTTGGTTGCGACCAACGGTGATATTGAACTCGCTATTGTAGAAATGAGAAAGTCTGGTCAAGCAAAAGCTGATAAAAAAGCGGATCGCGTGGCTGCTGAAGGTGTTGTTGTTACCGCCATATCTGATGATGGCAAACGTGCTGTGCTGGTTGAAGTGAACAGTGAAACTGATTTTGTTGCACGTGATTCTAACTTTACAGAATTTGCGAACAGTGTGGCAGAAACAGCGCTCGCGTCTGCTTTGACAGATATCGCAGCACTTAGCCAGGAAAAAATGCTGGGTAGTGACTTAACGATTGAAGAAGCGCGACAAACGTTGGTTGCTAAATTGGGCGAAAACATTCAATTACGACGTGTAGAATATGTTGAGTCTGATGAAGCGATTGGTGGTTATTTGCACGGTACCCGTATTGGTGTTTTAGTTAACATGAAGCAAGGGTCTCAGGCATTAGCAAAAGACTTAGCGATGCAGGTTGCAGCCGGTCGTCCATTGGTTGTACGTCCTGACCAAGTGCCAGCAGAAGCGATAGAGCGTGAGCGTGAAATTTTTATGGCTCAAGCACGCGAAAGTGGCAAACCTGAAGCGATTATTGAGAAAATGGTCGAAGGCCGAATTCAAAAATTCTTAGCTGAAAAAAGCTTATTAGGCCAAGATTTTGTAAAAAATCCAAGCCAAACCATCACCCAGCTATTGAAAGAAAAAAATGCTGAAGTTATTTCATTTGCATGCTTTGAAGTAGGCGAAGGGATTGAGAAAAAAGTCGATAATTTTGTCGAAGAAGTGATGGCACAGGCTCGCGAATCATGAGTTGGTTCCCAAAGTCAAACTTAAAATACAAGCGGGTCTTGCTTAAATACAGTGGCGAAGCCCTGATGGGCAGCGCTTCGTTTGGGATTGATCCTAAGGTCCTCGATCGTCTTGCCAGTGAGCTGCGTGAGCTCATTGATATGGGCGTCGAAGTTGGGGTTGTGATTGGTGGCGGGAATCTTTTTCGCGGTAAAGTGCTTTCTGAGGCAGGTCTTGGCCGTGTGACCGGTGATCACATGGGCATGCTTGCTACCGTGATGAACGCACTTGCTTTGCGTGATGCACTTGAGCGCGCCGATTTACGAGCACGTGTGATGTCAGCCATACCGATGTTGGGTGTGGTTGATCCATATCATAACCGTAAAGCGAAACAGCATTTGAGTGATAAGCAAATTGTTATTTTTGCTGCTGGCACGGGCAATCCGTTTTTTACAACAGATTCAGCTGCGTGTTTGCGTGGTATTGAGATGGAAGCGGATGTTGTTTTAAAAGCAACAAAAGTTGATGGCATTTACTCAGAAGATCCGGTTAAAAACCCTGATGCTAAACGCTATGATTTCTTGACCTATCATGATGTTTTGACGCAAGGACTAGAAGTGATGGATTTAACGGCCATTTGCTTGTGCCAGGATCATAACATGCCTTTGCAAGTGTTTAATATGACAGCACCAGGTGTGTTAAAACGCATTATTCAAGGTGAACAAATTGGTACCGTTGTAGGAGAGAAGCATGAGCAATGATATTAAGCAAGACGCTGAAGCGCGCATGCACAAAGCGGTTGATTCGCTTCGTCATGAAATGTCAAAGATAAGAACAGGCCGAGCAACGCCGGCAATTCTTGATCATGTACGTGTGGATTATTACGGAAACATGACACCACTGAACCAAGTGGCCAATATTTCTGTTGCTGATGCACGTATGCTGTCGGTTGCTCCGTTTGAAAAAACGATGATGCCAGCGATTGAAAAAGCTATTATGACGTCTGATTTGGGTCTCAACCCATCACCTTCAGGTAATATCATTCGTGTGCCTATGCCCCCATTGAGCGAAGAGCGTCGTAAAGATTTGATTCGTGTGGTGCGTGCAGAAGCCGAGCAAGGTCGTGTTTCCATTCGTAATATTCGTCGTGACAGTAATCAGCAACTCAAAGAGTATGTCAAAGAAAAGCTGATTTCAGAAGATGAAGAGCGCCGTGCGGGTGATGCGATTCAAAAATTAACCGATAAGCACGTTGCTGAAATTGATGCTTTATTGGTTGTGAAAGAAAAAGATTTGCTTGAAATTTAAAGCATCTAAGTGACGTAAGCTTGTTTCTTCGCTAAGCAAGCTTACGTCACAACAGTATTTTATAACTCAGCTGAAACTTGACTTAATTTCTCAAGAAGCAGCGTATCAATATCATCGACTAAGTCTGATCTATACTTAAAAAATCCATGGCCGTGTGTCGTAAATTTTTCTTTGATGTGACAGCTAAATAAATATCTAAATGCGCCTATGACTTCAATGAGGTACTGTGGATTTGGATTTTCTTCAATGACTTGATTCAGATAATAATTGAATTCTTCATAGAATGGTCTTTCCATTCTCAGTTGCACTGCTCGAGACTTTTTGTGTGTCAGCCCCTCGTTGTGCCATTCTGTCTTGGCTTCAATGCATCCCCAGTCATCGCTACGTTTTTCTTCTTCAATTTTTTGTTCCGCATCGATGTCATGGTTTGAATACTGTTGCCTGATATCTTCTTTCATCCACACTTGAGAAGGAATGTGATCATGTTCTAATTGATCGTATGATTTTTCATATGCTTTTAACTGTCGGTTACTACCTACATCCCATTGCTGAACGTGATTCGATTTGTCTGTAAAATTCATCTTCCCTTCGCTTGCGCTCCAATTGATAAACGTGCGCGCTGCCCTAAATATTTTAAAATTTCCAGGCAAGACTTTTCCGTAGTCAGGGTTGGTGGATGCATTTCGTAGAGCTAATCCGATGTATGTATGAATAAATTTGACCTGTTCTCTATCTGTGTTTGTTTTGTATTGCTCTGCTACATCATATACGCTATCTAAATTTAAGCTACCTGAAGGTGAGTACCAAGCATGAGACAACCTATTATTATGATTTAATAAGCCTTTTTCTTTCAGTTCATCCCAAATAGCATCGACAACACTTCGTTTTTTTAGCTGTTCTTTGGGTATTATTTTGTTTATAGGTGGGGTGTGACCCGCGTTTGATGTTATTTGTAAAATGTTTTTTTTGAACTTGGGCTTACTTATCATTCGCCGCAATTGAGTTAAGTCAACGCCCTCTAAGGTTCCTTGCTGTATATTACCGTGCATATCACGAACAATATATTTGCCACCGTCTTCAGAAGACAAGTATATTTTACCTTCTTCTGCTTGATTTTTATCATTGTTGGGTAACGCTGAAAATAAAACAAGGTCATAGTCTAGAATAAGTTTATTGCATTCATCACGAAATCTTTCTTTGGTTATTTCGACGCTGCTGGTTCGTTTACCGGCATCTTTAAATCGCCTAAAGTTAGCCCAGCTCATGGTGATGGTGACGGTTTCTCCGTCAACAAATAATTGATTGGCATCATAGCCCTTGGCATCTGTATTATCATATAAAACATCATCACTCTGGACGATGCGCCAATAGACTTTCCCTTGAACAATGGTTAATTTAACGCTGGGTTCTTCTGTTAAAGGCCAGTTAAAATGGGTTGAAAAATGTTCAAGAAATTCATCACTCAAGCTTTCTGGATCCATCGAATCAGACCTCAAGGCTTCCATCAATTGCCGGCATCCCATATCTTTTAAGTAGCGTTTAATCATGTTGAGTTGAAGTTTTGCATAACTTTCTTGATCTTGAGACGCATCAAAGTGTTTGGCTGCTTCATAAGCCGCAATAAATTCTTTCAGAGGGCTTGTGTTGCCAATCACGGGAAGTTTTACGCCTTTTTTGATGAGTTGTTTTAAAGGCTTATAAATAGAGTCTGTTGAAGTTTTACGAATTTCTTCGAGTACAGATTTTTTTTGCTTGAGAGAGAGAGGCATATTTACTCAGTTTATAATTTAAAAAAGCATTATATGCTTTATGTGTTCTTTATGAAACCTTTTTGTTTTTTTATAAGCAAAAATTGATAATTTACGTTATTATCCTTTAGACCAGATCAATATTATAAGTTTGATTAGGCCCTAATTGGGTACACTTTAAAAACATTTGTGAACCATCACCACAGGCATGACGTCTCAAAGGTATTTCATAACTCAGCTGAAAATTGACTTAATTTTTCCAGAAGCAGTGCATCAATCTGATCGACTAAATCTGGCCTATTTTTAAAAAATCCATAACTGCTCTTCGAAAATTTTTGTTTGATGTGGCAGCTAAATAAATATCTAAAAGCGCCTATCACTTGAATAAGATCCTGTGGATCCGGATTGACGGCAATGACTTGATTTAGATAATCATTAATCTCTTCGTAAAATGGTTTCTCTATCTCATGTTGACTTCTCGCCGGTCTCGAGTGAGTTTCACCGCTATGGTGCATCTGAGTGGGTGCTTCAATGCATCCCCAGTGCGTATGACGCTCTTTTTCTTCATTGCATTGTTCGGCATCAATGTCGCGATATGTTTCTAATTGTTGATCAATATCTTTTTTTATCCAAAATTTCGAAGGAATGTGATCATGGTCTAGCTCATCACCTGATACTTCATGTTTTTGTAATTCTAGGTAACTGCTAACATCCCATGGC
The DNA here is from genome assembly GCA_029212505.1 of Legionellaceae bacterium. Lineage (GTDB taxonomy): Bacteria > Pseudomonadota > Gammaproteobacteria > Legionellales > Legionellaceae > JAALKW01. The sequence goes on from JARGOS010000004.1 coordinate 148,092, forward strand.
TGCACAGGATTATGTTTGTCTGTATATTCTCGTGTTCCCGTAGAGCTCCAATTGATAAAGGTTCGGGCGGGCCTAAATAATTCATGATTATGAAACAATGCTTTTTTATAATCACGATTGACAGATGCATTTTTTAGAGCCGTTGAAGTGTAAGTATAGAGAAAGCCAACTTCTTTTTTATCTGCTTGTCGCCTATAATCGTTGGCGATATTGCTGACAGAATCTAAACATAACTTACCTGAGAGTGAGTACCAAGCATGGGTGAGTCGATTATTCTCACTTAACAAGCCTTTTTCTTTAAGCTCACTCCAAATAGCGTCGATTACACTTGGTTGTTTTAAGTGGGTTTGGGGTATTATTTTATTTATACCTGGAATAAGCTTAGTGCATTCAGCACGAAACCTTTCTGGTGTTATTTCGACACTGCTGGTTCGTTTTCCAGCATCTTTAAATCGCCTAAAATTAGCCCAGCTCATGGTGACGGTGACCGTTGCTCCGTCATCTAAAAAACCACTGGATTCATTGCCTTTGGCTGTTTCATTATCGTATAAAACAGCATCGTTCTGGATGATGCGCCAATAAACTTTTCCTTTAACAATCGTTAATTTAACGCTTGGCTCAACGGTTAAAGGCCAGTTAAAGTGTGTTGATAAATGCTCAAGAAATGCATCACTTAAGCTTTCTGCATTCATTGAATCTGACCCCAAGGCTTCCATTAATTTTTGGCATCCAGTTTCTTGTAAATTGTGCTTAATCATGTTGAGTTGAAGTGGAGCATAAAATTCTCGCCCTTGAGATGCGTCATCGAGTTTAGCCGCTTCATAGGCGGTAATAAATTCCTTAAGAGGGCTGGTCTTGCTAATCACGGGGATTTTGACACCATTTTTAATAAGTTGCTCCAAAGGGGCGCAGATGGATTCAGGTGAAATTTCACGTACTTTTGTGAGGACGTGTTTTTTTTGTGCGATAGTGAGGGGCATATTAACTCATTTTATAAATAAAAAAGGCATTATATACCAATATTGAGTTATATGTAATCACTTTAGTTTTTATTAAGACGAAATTTAATAAACTAAAATAATTATAGCGAATCAAATTTTCTACAACATAAAAAAAGTCAATATTGACTGCGTGCCTTTTTGGTCTACACTGTGATTATATTTACAACGATTTCATTTGTAATTAGGGGATATAATGAAAGCTATAATAAATAGAGGAACATATAGTCAAATCATTGACCAACTAATGGCTTTGGACTCCAACACGGATTCATTAGATATGGGCCGTCTTGAACTCCATGAGTTTAATACACAGCAAATAATTAACATGATTAACGCCATTCCTGAACAAGTAAGAATACTTGATTTAGGAAGCTATGGCAGCAACCGACTATATAGAAAGTCTAACGATGAATTAGGTGAAATTTTTTCTGCCCTTAGTCATAAAAATCTAGATAATCTAATTATGCAACACACTGGCTTCATTTGCGGTAATGGTCGGTCTAATTCAATGGCAGAAAAAGCGTCTCTCATTGCCCTTTGGCCACAAACATTGAAAATATACGATCTCAGTTATCAAGATTTGCATAGACAAACGCCAGAAGAATTTGGTTTGTTATTTGCAGTTAAGCCGCCTCAAGCTACTACATTAAATTTGGGTAGTAATGGCTTTCAGTTTGTTCCTGCGAGAACAACAGCAGAGATCATGAAATTAATCCCTCCTAATTTTCATACACTTACGTTTGATATGTACACCGGTAGTGATGCTTTCAAACAGAATTATCCGGCGCTTGAATTTAAAACGGTACTCATGTCAATTCCTAGTAACATAACTACGCTAGATTTAGGTTTCACTCAAATTCATAGACTCTCGACTGATTATTTAAATCAACTAGAAGGAGCACTACCAGCAATAACTACATTTTGTGTATGTGGTCCAGAGATAAACCAAATGTTAACAGAGCAATTGGATGCGTTGACAAAAATAGTACCTAATGTGCAAGAAATTATAGTAAAAGATTATTCTGGGAATATAGTTACATCTGAAAAAATCCGATATTTACAATATAAAGTTGAAGAGCGAATAGAACAAGCTCGGCAAAAGGTCGTACAAACATCTTTTGTTTTGTCACAACTGGAGAAAGGTGTTCCTAACGAAAGCGGTCAACATACAAGACGCCATCTCCCTGAGGGGGTGGTACAACATATGTCAGAATTTTTTCATCGAAGCGAAGCTATTCGCAAGGGAGTTAAAGCCCTTAGGGAGCATGGTAATGATGAAAAAAAACCTGATAACGATTCACCTAAAATGAAATAGATATTTTTGAAGCATCATAACGCTTCAGGGCAATCGCACGTGTGCGTTAAAATCTATCAATTATACATTTAGGAATAATTGAATTCACACGTGAACTCGCCCTGGAGTTCGGTCTCGTTTCATGTAAATCAATTTCTACGACAGTTACGGGTTAAAATATTGTTTTAGAATTGTTTTGTGCTAAAATAATCCAATTTTAGGATGTGAAATATTATTATGCATTTAAATGGCACTCAAAAAGCAGGTTTGGTTATAGGTGGTCTTAGTAGCTTATATCTAACGGTTTGGGTTGGACTGACTTTTGTGGATTATATTGATGAACAGGCACCGAGTTATTTGGATAACTGCGATAGCCAAGAAATGAATCATCTTATGGCACAAGTGTTTTGTCTTATCGCGCCATTAGCAGTCGCAACAGGGATGCATGCAGGGTTAGCTGCAACAACTGCTGTTACTGCGCGTAATAGCCAAGAGTATACTTCAACCATGAACAATGCTTATCAAAATGTACGTGTTTTTTTTGGCCGAGCTGATGTTACAGAAAGACCAGAAAGAGGTTATGCACAAGAAAGAGAACGTGACATGCAAGCCTGATGTGTAAAATCAAAGCCTTATTATCATAGCTAACCAATTTATAATTTTCATCTATACTTCAGGTATGCGAGTGAATTAAATGTTCTAAATTGGGGCTGTCATGCAAGCAAAGCAAGAATTAGCAGAAACAATAGGTAATAAAGCCGCTAACTTATTGCTGCTTGAATCCATGCTAAAGGATTATGCTGAAAGGTTAGGTCAATTAAAAACACTGACCGTTACTGTCCCTCAAATTTGTCCGTTGACACATAATGATATCTCAAGGCACCTAACAACGTATGCTCCGGGCTGGATTGACTTATGGCATCAATTTAAAACTGTTCAAGGGAGTGAATCTAGCAGCCTAACAACGGATGCGGTAGAAATATTGAACCAGCTGCGCCTTCTTATTAAAGAAACGTTTAGTCAGCATCCTTATACATTTGGTGAATGGGATGATTTTAGACAATCAATTGCTCCTGATTCACTGCTTATGATAAGAAGTACCGGTAAAGAAGATGCTGTTGATATTGCAAATCCGGGAGGAAATGAGAGTGTTGCCTCTGTGCATCAAGATCCAAGATCGATATCTCATGCGATTGGTACGGTGGTTGCTTCTTATTTTAGTGATAAATCATTACTGCAACGATTATCAGGAAAACAAGATATTTTAGAAGATGCATTTATGCCTGTCTTGATTCAAAAAATGATCGGCGAGGTTGTGTCTGATGTCGAGACTCCCGTTGTTTCTGGCGTAATGTACACAAGCCCTGCAGGAATTCAAGTTCAAATGGCGCCGGGTCATGGTGAGTATATTGTTAATAGTAAAGGCCCATGTGATACGGTATATGTATCGCGCGAACACGTTGTTCATGTGGAAATAAATGAGAAAAAACAACGTTTGGTGCCGGCTGAATCTGGATTGGCCTGGCAAACCAATTCAACTGATCTGGCAAATAATTTGTCAATTGATCGCCGAGTTGCTGCTGAAATAGCAACTATTGGACGTTGCATTCAGGATTATTATGAAACACCCATGGATGTAGAGTTTGTTTATGATCCTGCACTGCATTCATTTTGCCTTGTGCAAGCACGCCCCATTCCGCCAAGCAGTTTTAAACTTATTCCACCGTCATCGATAGCGCCTAACCAAGTCATGTTTGTTAAAGAGCATGGCGATATCATCAAAGCACAAGTCATAACACCAGCAGGAAATGCAGTACAAGTGATTGCTGAACCAGAAGAAATCTTGATTACTGACCGTATTGCAGATGCTCTAGAAACATACTTACATACTCAAGATAATAGTCTGAAAGTGGTTGTGATCTTAGAAAAAGCGCCTCAAACCTCACATGAAGCGGCACAATTTAATTCGATGGGTATTCCAGTTTTACAAGTATCTGCGGTTCAATTAAAAAATTTAGAAGCGTCGATAAGAAATCAAGCTTCGGTTTTGATTATTGATCCTCAACGTAAATTAATTATTGATTGGACTAAAAATATAAAAAATCATACAAAAGCATCGGAAGAGATTTATGCCGCAGGCATCATTGAAGAAGGACTGTTTCAATCATCATTATCCATTTATGAATCATTGTTGCCAGTTTTTAAAGCACACCCCATTAATATAAAATCTGTTGCTGATGAATTATCAAGTAGTATTGGCGACTTAATTGAAAGAGCGAATTCGGACGACCCCAATACGAGTGAACAAGCATTTAATGCGCTGATGCAGCGTTTATTTCAAGATCTGACCAAGCGTTTAGATGAGCCTGTGTCTTTGTATGAATCATTCGAACAACTCAAAGCTAATAAAAGCAGCGATGCACTCAAAAAAATAATCAGTCAATTGTACCACTTGGCTAGAAATACCAATGAAACAATTGAAATGCAAACGCTCTATAAATTGATATTTCAGCATGCGGTCATAGACGCTGCAGAAATTGCCAGTGCTATTCATCATCCATCGATTACACAACAAGAGTGGTTAGACACGGTCGCACGATTAGAATTATTAGTTACAGCACCGTTTAATTCGGCTTTACAAACGAGTTCGATTCATCAATTGCTTGAAACTCACCTTACGCACGGGACGCCCTAACAAGTCATATTATTTAACTCCTGCATA